>JAJRXZ010000080.1 GCA_024276015.1 Spirochaetota bacterium
AATGAGTGTTGGTGATAATTATATTGTTCTCCAGCCCCGGGTTTTCTTTACATTTGAGAATGGCGGCAATATTTATGCAGAGCTTTTCAGGCTTAGAGACGCTTCTGCATATGCTTCAGTGATAGTTTACAATGGAGGCAATACTGCTCAAAATGCAAAAGCTGTGCAGAATGGAACAGGCGGTGTTTTTGTTATATATGAGGATAATTCCAACAACAACAGGATATACGGTAAGCGTTATACCGGATACGGCACTGATATTGATGGGTATGCAACCGGTAATCTTGGTATAAGTATTTCGGGGGCCGCAACGGATGCCTATCTCCTTGACGTTAAATACGACAATAATAACGGTGCTTATATTCTTTATATAGATAGCGGGACTGTGTATTTAAGAAGATTAAACAGTGCACTGGGCGTAACATGGACTCGGAGTTTTGCAGGCAGAGACCCCGTTCTTGCCTTGGATTCATCAAACCGGCCTATGGTGGCCTATGCTACTGTAACAGGCAATATTCTTGTTAACAAATATGATACAGGAGGGAGTGGTATCTACACAGGAGTTGTTGTGCATTCTCTTGGCCAGTACGCTTTTACCGATTCCGTAACCGAACAGTATAAGTCCAACATAGCAATTACAGGTGACGGCTCTGACGGCGCTATAATAAGCTGGTTCGATGAAAGGTACTATCCGCAGATAGGCTTCGCGCTCTTTGCTCTTGGCATTGACGGCGCGGGCAGTCCTTATGCGTCATGGGATGCCGATTCGGGTGCCGCATTCGATTATGACGGATTCCTCATTGCCATTGTTTCCGTATGGGACCCTGCCGAACTCTCAATCAATTCCGTATTCTATGATGACGGCGGCGCTCCCTATGGGGGGATCTTTATATGGCGCGATTTCAGAAGCAATTCACAGTGGGATATCTATTTCGACAGCAAGAACTGATAACATTTTTTTAAATACCCCTGTTTATTCAATATTTGCTCAGCATTTTAACAGTACATTCGGTACAAGGATTTACGGGGATGATAGATCTGCCGGCATACCCTTTAAAGATAGGCAGACCGGCAATCCCTGTAATATTGAATATTAACATACCTTTAATAATCTTGACAAATATATAAAAGCCGGATATTATCCTGACAATTCTTCTAAAGAAGAAATTATTATTTCATTTTTGATATAAGACAATGATCCGGAAGCAAAAAATAAATAATTTTAATATTAATAAAATTAAAGATATTAATTATATTTTTGAAAAGTATCCCCATATTTATTCGGTTTTTCTTTTCGGTTCATATGCAGCCGGCAGAGAGACTCCTTTAAGTGATATTGATATCTGTTATTTATCAACAGCGGAATTGGATGATTCAATAGAATCCGGCATTGCTGAAGAGATATGTTTATTTTTTAAAACCGATGAAGTGGATTTTGTTTCCTTTTTGAAGCTTTCCATAAGAACAAAATATGATATATTAGTAAACGGAAAGATCATATACCTCTCAAATGAAGAAAAGTTTTGTGATATCAAGGAAATGGTAATAAGAGAATATCTCGATTTTAAGTATTATATTGATGAATACGACAGATATTTTAAAGAAAGTATTAAAAACGGAACCTATTTCGAATGACTCCGGATTATAATAAGATTGAAAAGATTTTATATATTCTTAAGGATAATATTGAAAAGCTGAAAGATTTTTCAAATATGTCAATTGAAGAATTTAGAGGCGATTTTCGAAATTATCAGAGCGCTTTGAGGCTCCTTCAAATATCTATTGAATCAATTATTGATATGGGAAGCCATATAATATCACGAAAAAATTTAGAACCGCCTCAGATTTATTCAGATATATTTAGAATTTTAGAGAATAACAAAATTATTGGCAGGCAATGCCGAGATAGATGCATAGAAATGGTAAAATTCAGAAACAGGATAGTTCATATTTATCATGAAATAGACCTTGATATGGTTTTAAAATTTATTAAAGAAGATGTCGATGATTTTAAACTTTTTGTTTATGAGATTTCAGAGTTGCTGAAGGGGTAATTTTGTAATTTGGAATATTTTTTAATTGAGCAATCATTGCCAATAAATATGAGAACAATGCTGAATACAATTGTATCATTACTCCGTTTCTTGATCTGTTCATCCAACTCTTTTAAAAGTACATTGTGTAATATTCCGTTTAAATTCATTTTAAGCCTCTTTAATTCCGGTTGTTTGCTGATTGCCTTTTTTAGGGAGGTTATTCAATATTAATAGAACTTTTCTTTTTTTTATTTTAAGGAATAAATACTGTTATTTATTTTATAAAACATTTATTAAAACTATATTATTATAATGATTAAAAAAATTTATATTATGTAACAATTACAATTTAATCAAATCAGAATCTTAACTCCTTAATCCGCATCGGAACATTAAAGGTTAAAGGTATATTCATTGACATTAAAATAAATATTATCAGTCTTGAAAAAATATGAATTTGATTTGTCTTATATCTTTATGGATAAGAATTATACGAGGAACAGATAATGCAAAAAATATGCAGATTAATAGTTTTAATTACATGGGCACTTATTATTTTTAATACTATGTTAAAAGCCTCGGAATTCCCGGTATATGATCTGAAAGTGACATTAGATACGGAAAAAAATATGCTCTCCGGACGGGCAAGCATCGTTATACCTGAAGGGCTTAAAGTTAGGTTAAGAGCGGGGGATCTGCATATCAAAGATATTAAAATCAACGGTAAAAAATATAAACCGCAGAAAGATATTGTCCGTACAATTGATATGAGCGGTGAAAAAAAGATTGTTGAAATCCGTTACTCATTAGATCTTAGGGCAAACCGTAAAGTTTCGCCGGATACACAGGCCCTAACACTGCTTTCAAACTGGTATCCCATGTTAAATATTTTTTGCCGATATAAACTTTCGGTTAATATACCCGCGGGATATGAAGCAATATCCGAATCCGACAAAACTCTGGTAACGGTTTCGGGCAATAGAAAAAGAATCGATTTCAACTTCCCTCATCCTGCTGAAAGAATAACCCTGATCGCAGGCAGATATACAATATACGAAGATAATCACAGAGGGATTTCCATAAAAACTTATCTATTTTCAAAAATGGATAATATTTCAAAATCGTATATCAAGTATACGAAGAAATATATTGACATGTATATTGAGATGCTGGGAGAATATCCCTACAAAAGCTTTAATATTGTGGAAAATAAATATCAGACCGGATATTCTTTTCCCACATACACCCTGTTGGGTTCAAGAGTAATAAGGCTTCCATTTATTGCTGAAACATCTCTGGGGCATGAAATCCTTCATCAGTGGTTCGGTAATTATGTTTATGTTGATTATAAGAATGGGAACTGGTCTGAAGGTTTAACAACCTATCTTGCAGACCACTGGTATAAATATTTAAAAGGCGAAGGATCTTTTTACAGAAAGAAGATACTTATTGATTATGACAATTATGCGAAAGACTATAAAAAAAGCCTTAAAGATTTTCACAGCTCTGTTGATTACGCATCGCGTTCAACAGGCTATGGGAAGTCTGCAATGTTTTTCCACATGTGCAGAAAAAAGATCGGAAGCGAAAAGTTTTTTAACGCCCTGAAAAAGTTTATCCGATCAAACAGATATAAAAATGCCGGATGGGATGATTTAAGGTTATCCTTTGAACCTTACATGAATGATGCAGATGAATTTTTTAACAACTGGATAAACAGAAATTCTATTATAAAACTGAAGGCGGAAAATTTTAATGTTGTTTTCAGGAACGGCAAATATGTTTTATCGTTTCGAGTTATTCAGGAGGGGGATATATATAAATTTTACCTTCCCGTTAAAGTATATACAGAGCGCGGAGTTGAAGAATTTTTTATCAGAATTGACAGAGAAAAAATAAATTTTGAGAAGCCCTTTAATGAGAGGCCCGCTAAGGTCCGCATTGACGGCAATTATGATATTATGAGAAACCTTGCCGTTTCTGAGAAACCTCCTGTAATATCTTCCATAACGGGTGATAAAAAGTCTATTGTAATTGTACCTGATAATAAGGAGAAGTATGAATATGCTGAAAAGTATTTTAAAAGATCAGGTTACAGAATAAAGAGCGAAAGCAGCGCAGGCAATAACGACCTGAAGAGTAATTCGGTTGTTATTTTATCATTAAAAAACAGAATTTACAGAAGGTTATTTGCCGATCATGATCTGCCCCGGGCAGGGCTTTTAATTAAAGTTGATAAGAATCCGATAAATCCTGATAAAACTGTTATGCTGATTGATGCAAAGAACGAAAAGGAGCTGAAAAGGGCTTTAAGAAAATTAGTAAGGTATGGCAATTATTCTTACCTTTTATTTGATAAGGGGAAAAATATAAAGAAAACTGCTGCAGAAACTGACAATGGAATAATAAAAGATCTCAGTTTCAATGTTGACGCTGTTGAAACAAAAAAGAACCTCACTATTGACGATGTTGTTGAAAAAATAAAAAACAAAAAGGTGGTATTCATTGGCGAGGTTCATACGGAATATTCTCATCACATTGTTCAATATGAAATTATTAAGAGGTTATATGAAAAAAAAGGGAATATTATTATCGGCATGGAAATGTTCCAGCAGCCTTTTCAAAAATATCTGGATCAATATATAAAAAAAGAGATTGATGAAAATGAGCTTATAAGAAAAACGGAATATTTTACAAGATGGGGATATGATTATAATCTATACAGAGATATTTTGCATTTTGCCAGGGCTAATAAAATTCCTGTTTTTGCTCTGAATTTAAGAAGCGAGATTATAAAAAAGGTTTCAAAGAAGGGAATAGACGCCCTGACTCCCGAGGAATATGCCGAAATACCGCAGGATATTGATATGACAAATTCAGAGTATAGAGAAAGCATGTTAAATGTACTGGGAAAGCATTCAAAGGGCTTGAAGTTAAACTTCGATAATTTTTTGCAGGCGCAGGTTTTATGGGATGAAACAATGGCGCATAACTCGGTAAAGGCTTTAAAAAAATTTCCAAAAGCTACTCTGGTTGTTCTTGCCGGGAACGGGCATCTTCAATATTCATGGGGTATTCCGGGCAGAGTTAAACGTCTTTCAGGCGCGGATTGTGCGGTTGTTTTAAACGGAGGGGACAGCGGCATTAATAAGGAAGCTGCCGATTTTGTTTTATATCCTTCAAAGGAAAAAACTCCTGCAAGCCCGAAATTAAAAGTATATTTAAGAAGCGGCAATAAGGGTCTATCCGTAACGAGGGTTATAAAGAACGGGCCTGCACATAAAGCCGGGCTGCAGAAGGGAGATATTATTTTGTCAATAAACGGTAAAGAAATAAAAAGCATAACCGATCTTAAGCTGATTCTTCTTAACCATAAATTCGGAGATAAAATAAAACTTAAGGTGAAGAGGAGATACCTTCTCTATTTTATTAAGGATATTGAAATAGAGTTAGCACTCTTCTAATTCCCTCCAACTTCCGCAAAAGTTTTGTTGACAAAAAGTGTTTTTTAAGTTAGTTATAAAATTTAGTCGGATAATGTGGGGTACCATTATGTTTATAAATTAACAGATGGCTCAAATAAGCATGGAGAGTATGAATATTTCCCGTAAAATTTACCTGTCATCGATACTGCTGGTCTGTTTTTCTTTTAACATACTCGGCACTGTTGATCCTCTATTCGGCAAACCTGTGGAAAGAGTAACGCTTCAATTAAAATGGAAACACCAGTTCCAGTTTGCAGGATATTATGCTGCCATTGAAAAAGGCTATTACTCTGATGCGGGTCTGGAAGTCAGGTTAAAGGAGATAGTGCCGGGAATAAAGATCGTTGATGAAGTTGTTGAAGGCCGTGCGGATTACGGTATTGATATGCCCGGTATTCTGCTGGAAAGGCAGAAGGGTAAGCCCATTGTACTGCTTGCGGCAATTTTTCAGCATTCACCTGAAATTTTGATTGCCCGCAAGGATTCCGGTATTACCAATCCTCAGGATCTGACGAACAAGATCGTTATGTTGAGACACCGCGGCAACTATACCATCAGGGCCATGCTGTTAAGCGAAGGTGTTGATATCAGACGCCTTAACATCGTTACCCATACATGGGATTTGAAAGATCTCATCAAAAGAAGAATTGATGCAATGTCTGCTTATATAACTGATCGGCCCTTTGCCATGAAAAAATCAGGCGTCCCTTATTCAATGATCCGCCCCATATCCTACGGCATCGATTTTTACGGCGACTGTCTTATTACAACTGAAGGAGAGATCCTGCGGCATCCCAAACGAGTGAGGGCTTTTCTGAAAGCCAGTATTAAAGGCTGGGAATATGCGATGGCGCATCAGGAGGAGATCGCGGATTTAATTGTGAACAAATACGACCCCGATCTTTCAAAAGAAGCTCTTCTATATGAAGCAAAAACAATGGAAAAGCTTATGCTTCCCGAGCTTGTTGAGATCGGCCATATAAATCCGGGCAGATGGAAGCGTATTGCCGATACCTTTGTACAGCTTGGGATGTTAAAGCCGGACTATTCTCTCAAGGGATTTATTTATGATCCGGATTCGTCCGGCAGTTATGAAGAGATAATGAAGATCGTATGGCTGCTGCTGTCCGGTTTGGTTCTGATATCTTTTGGAGCTGTTGTTTTGTTTTTTTTCAACCGCAAACTGGATAAAGAGGTTAAGAAGAGTACGCGGCAGCTATATGAAGAAAAGATGTTTACAGATGCGGTTATTAAGAGTCTGCCCGGAATTTTTTATGTTTATGAACACGGAGAGCGCTTAATAAGGTGGAATGAGAATCTTCAGCAGGAAGCGGGAATGACTGATTCCGAATTGCTGAACATACACCCCCTTTACTGGTTTGAGAACAGAGAAAAAGAGAAGATCAGGGAAAAATTAAAAGACCTCTTTGAGAAGGGGGAACTCTCGGTAGAAGCAAATGTTACTTTTAGGAAGGAGGAAGTGCCCTATTATTTGACCGGAACCATGCTTACCGTAAATGAGAAGAAGTTTCTCATAGGGGTTGGCATTAATATGTCCGAAAAAAAACTCTTAGAGGAGCAGCTGAGGCATGCTCAGAAAATGGAATCCATAGGCAGGCTTGCCGGCGGAATAGCTCATGATTTCAACAATGTTCTGTCGGTTGTTCTTGGTTACAGTCAGCTGCTGCTTAATAAAATGCCTCCGGAAGATCCTCTCAGATCTAAGGTGGAGGTTATTCTAAGCGCCGGCAAAAAGGCGAGCGCTCTGATCCGTCAGCTTCTTGCTTTCAGCCGCAAACAGATACTTGAGACAAAACCTGTAAGTATCAACAGAATAGTGAAGGATCTTTTAAGTATCCTTGAAAAGATGCTGGGCGAAGATATTGAAATTGAGGTGTGTCTGGACGCGGAAAGAGGGATCATTGAGGCTGACCAGAGTCAAATAGAACAGGTTTTTATGAATCTTGCGGTAAATGCCAGAGATGCCATGCCCTATGGCGGGCGCCTTATCATAGAAACAAGGGATATTGTACTGGACAAGGAGTACTCCAGAGTGCATCTCGGAGTTGAGCCCGGTTCTTATGTTATGATCGCCATTACCGATTTCGGTGAAGGAATGACCGAGGAAGTTATGGAACATCTGTTTGATCCCTTTTTTACAACAAAGGAGAAGGGTAAAGGCACGGGGCTCGGCCTTGCCACTGTGCACGGCATAATTCGACAGCATAAGGGGCAGATATATGTGTACAGTGAGCTAGGCAAAGGGACCACTTTTAAGATATATCTGCCGGCCAGTGATAAGAGTATAGAAGAGAGTGTGAAGATGCAGGCTCCTTTGTCTCCAGGCGGAGAGACCATACTTGTTGTGGACGATGAGCAGTCAATACGCGGGCTGATTGTGGATATTTTAGAGCCTTTGGGATATAAATGTCTGGAAGCGTCCCGCGGCGCAGAGGCAGCACATATTGTAAATTCTTACGATGAAGACATTCATCTTTTGCTGACTGATGTTATAATGCCCGGTATGAGCGGCAAAGAGCTGGCAAAAGTTTTTTCGGAAAAATATCCGAATGCGGGAGTTATATTTATGTCCGGTTATACTGAGAATTCGGTAGCCCATCATGGAGTTCTCGAGCAAAATGTTAACTATATCCCAAAACCGATAACCCCGTCAGCTTTAACAGCAAAGATACGCAGCGTTCTGGACAGATAATTCCAAGATGCGGCATTAAACTATTCTGTGCGCAGATTTTCATTCATACTGCCCATTCTGTATCCCAGAATATCGATCGTTACGTATGCAAAACCGATCGTTCGAAATTTTTCATAAATTTTTTTGGAGTTTGTTTCGTCAATTAGTATGGGCATATCCTCCCTGAGCAATTCAATTCGCGCTGTCTCATTGTGATATCTCACTCGGAACTGTTTTATTCCGAATTTTGATATATAGTTCTCGGCTTGGGCGACTTTTTTCAGCCGTTCTCTGGTAATTTCAGTTCCGTATGGAAATCTTGACGATAGGCACGGCTGGGGAGGTTTGTTCCAGGTGGGGAGTCCCAGCAGTTTTGATATTTTTACTATGTCATTTTTTGTTATTTCGGCATCAATGAGCGGGCTTAAAACCTTCAGATCCGATGCTGCCTGCATTCCCGGCCTGTAGTCCTTTAGGTCGTCGAAGTTTGATCCGTCTGCCGTGTATTTAATATTGTGTTTTCCGGCAATGGCGTTCAGTTTGGAAAAAAGTTCGTTCTTGCAATAATAACATCTGTTTGTCGGATTAGACGCAAATTTATCATTGTCAAGCTCGCATGTTTCAGTTGTTTCTATTTTAACTCCTATTAAATTCGCAGCGTCAATTGCGTCCCGGATCTCAGAATCCAAGTATGTGTCCGATTTTCCAATAACTGCCAGAACATTATCCTTTAATATATCGAAAGCAATTTTAAGAAGAAATGTGCTGTCTGCGCCGCCCGAATATGCAATAACAAGGCTTCCCAGCTCTTTGAGTCTGTTGATCAGAGCGTTGATCTTTTTCCTCGATTCACCGTCAAGGCGGTCTTTTATATCGTTTATATGATTTATATTCAATTTGATCCTCGCAATAAGTATATGCTTTAGCCGGCTGTTTGATTTATTACTTTTCCTTAAGACTATGAGCTTTTTGTAAAATCGGATATACTAATATAAATATTCTGTTGACTTGTCGATCCATATTAAATATTTATTAATAGGAAAAACGTCTACAATTTTTTTCAAAATATACCGATGATCGCTGAAAATTTCCATATTAAATGAATCGGTATATGATTGAATCGGGATTTTGCCATTTGTCAATGGACAAAATCGATGCTTTTTGATATAATTTGATTTTCGGGAGACAAGATTATGAGTAATATAAACGAAGAAGTACCTGTTGGATTAAAGAACTGGTTTTTTGTTCACTTTGTTGCGGATATTCTTTTTGCAATTCCAATATTCATCGCTCCTGTTTTTACCTTGAAATTGATGGGCTGGGAGACTGTTGACCCCTTTGCATCCAGACTGGTGGCAGCAGCTCTGTTCGGGATCGGCATTGAATCTTTCTTGTGCCGTAATTCCACCCTAAGTGCGTTCAGGAACATGTTAAATTTAAAGATCATCTGGTCCCTGTCGGCAATAGCCGGTATAATTATTTCACTGGTGCAGGAACCGCGAAAGGAACCCCTTTTCGGATGGCTGCTCGCCTTGGTTTTTATCCTTTTTAATTTTTTATGGATTTACTGGAGGGTCAGAATAGATAAAAAGGGTCTATAAAGAGAGTTAGGATATTTTTTGCAAAAATTTCGAAGCAATGAGTATAGATAGTTTTATCCGAAAGAACAGGTTTTTTCTTGCTCCCATCGCGGGATTTACCGATTCGCCTTTCAGACGTATTGCCAGAAAGCATGGCGCAGGCCCGGTGATCTCAGAGCTTATCAGCTCCGAGGCTGTAATAAGGAGAAAGGAAAAGACGTTAAAGATGATACGGTTCCATGAAGAAGAAAGGCCCATTGGGATCCAGTTGTTCGGCAGGTCGCCTCAGGTTATGGGAGAGGCGGCTGCCATAGTAAGCGAGTATTCGCCCGATTTCATCGATATAAATCTTGGCTGTCCTTCAAGAAAAGTTTCAAAGGGAGGTATGGGAGCCGGAGGCGCTCTGCTGCTCGATCCTGAAAGAGTATTCCGCATTGTAGAATCTGTTGTTAAGAACACGGAGAGGCCTGTAAGCGCGAAGATCAGAAGGGGCTGGGATAACAGCAAAAAGATCTATCCCCAAGTAATCAGGGCTCTTCACCAGGGCGGCATCTCTTTTATAACCGTTCATGGAAGAACTGTCGCGCAGAAATATTCCGGTTTTGCCGACTGGAGCATTATAAAAGAAATAAAGGAGCTGGCAGAAGTCCCTGTTATTGGGAACGGAGATATTATTTCATATAATGATGCTGTAAAAAAACTTAAAGAATCGGGCTGTGATGCCGTAATGATCGGCCGGGCTGCGCTGGGCAATCCATGGATCTTTGCCGGATATAAACCCACTGTACAAGAAATAATTGAACAGATAAAAGAACATCTGGAAATGATGATTGATTTTTACGGCGAAAAAGGTATTGTTCTGATGCGGAAACACCTTGTAAAGTATATCCATGGCATTAAGAATGCTTCTAAAGTGAGACAGAAACTTGTTGTGTCAGATTCAAAAGAAGATATCTTTGGAATTCTTAATATGATGCTGAAATGATATGCAGCAGGAAAAGACCCGTTGAACAAATAAAATCAAAAAACCTTGACTATATGCAATTAAAAAATTTAATGCCAGTATATCATTATTTCGATGATTGGAGTACAAAATGAAATCTTGTTCTATTCAGGAAGCAATTGATGAGATCAGAAACGGAAGGATGATCATCCTTGTTGACAATGAAGACAGGGAGAATGAAGGCGACCTTGTAATTGCTGCGGAATTTTGTACTCCTGATGTGATAAACTTTATGGCAACTTACGGCAAAGGATTGATCTGCATGCCCATAACCCAGGACCGGGTAAAAAAGCTGGGCCTTTCCCTTATGGTAATGGACAATACGGACAAATTCGGCACCGCTTTTACTGTGACTGTTGATGCGAGAGAGGGAACAACTACGGGCATTTCGGCGCATGACAGGGCAAAAACCGTTCAGGTCATGATTGATGACAATACCGGCCCCGAAGACTTGAGAAAACCGGGGCATATATTTCCGCTTGCTGCCAAAAACGGAGGCGTTCTTGTCAGGGCCGGTCATTCCGAGGGCGCTGTTGATCTTGCGAAGCTCGCGGGATTAAAACCTGCCGGAGTGATCTGCGAAATTCTCAATGATGACGGCACAATGGCGCGAAGGCCCGACCTCGATATTTTTGCAAAGAAACATGATCTGAAAGTTGCAACAATTTCCGATTTAATAAAATACAGGCAGCATAAGGAGAGGCTTGTAAAGAGGATATCCTCTGCAAAACTCCCCACCGATTACGGCGAGTTTAATATAATTGTTTATGAAACTGAGATAAGCGACGAAACCCATGCTGCAGTTGTGAAGGGCGATGTAACAGGCATGGAAGATGTTCTTGTGAGAGTTCATTCGGAGTGCCTCACAGGTGATGTTTTTTCTTCAAGGCGGTGTGACTGCGGCAGCCAGCTCCATGCGGCTATGGAGATGATCCAGAAAGCGGGCAGAGGGGTATTGCTCTATATGAAACAGGAAGGCAGAGGTATAGGCCTTGGGAATAAAATAAAGGCCTATCATCTTCAGGAAAAAGGTATGGATACTGTTGAAGCAAATATCGAACTGGGTTTTCCGGATGATCTGAGAGACTACGGAATAGGCGCTCAGATACTTGTCGATCTTGGCCTCCATAAAATAAAACTGCTGACCAACAATCCTAAAAAGATAATCGGCCTTGAAGGATACGGTCTTGAGATCGTAGAGAGAGTTCCCTTGGAAATTGAGCCCAGAAATGAAAATCTTAACTATTTAAAGACTAAAAGAGATAAGCTGGGCCATCTAATATTAGATAATAAAAGCAATTCCTGATGAACGATAAAAGTCCCACAATCCTTGTCGTTGACGATGAAGATGTGATCAGATTTGCCCTCCGGAAAAAGCTTACAAGGATCGGATACAATGTAATTTCACTGGAGAAGGCGGAAGATGTTCTGTATCTTATAAAAAACGATAATGTAAAAATTGATCTGATCATTACCGACATTAAATTAAGAAAGATGGACGGCATAGAATTAATGCGCCGAATTAAAAGTCTGGATGATCCTATCCCCGTATTAATAATAACGGGTCATGGGAATGTTGAAGACGCCATCAGGGCTCTCCGTTACGGCGCCAGCGATTTTATCAGAAAACCTTTTGATATAAACGATATTGCATTATCAGTAAGGTCCATACTGCGTCATAAACATGAACAACAGTTAGCCGATAATTTCATTCAATATACTTTCTATGAAAAATCGATCTTTAAAATCCCTCTTGATACTTCAATTATTAATGCGATTTCTTATAAGCTTACGCGTAATCTCAATGCTTCCGGTCTGTGCAACAGTACAACAGCCGAGAACATCACAATTGCGCTGATCGAAGCTATCAGCAATGCTGTTTATCACGGAAATCTTGAAATATCATCGGAAATAAAAAAAGAGGGCGGTATAAAAAGATTTAACGAGGAAGCGGAGAAGAGAAAGAAGGATGAGCGTTTCAAAGACAGGATCGTTACAATTCATTATGAATTGACAAAAGATCATGTGGAATATGTTATTGAAGATGAAGGACCCGGTTTCGATTATACTATTCTTCCCGATCCGCGGGATCCTGAAAATTTTTTTAAGGCGAGCGGCAGGGGGCTCTTAATAATCAGAATTCATATGGATGAAGTGGAATGGAATGAAAGAGGCAATATCATCCGTCTTAGGAAATACAGGGTAAAGAGAAACGATCTGAATTAGGAGGTTAATATGAATGCAATAAAATGGAATAAAGATTCTGTTATCATATTGGATCAGCGAAGACTGCCTCTTGACGAGGTGTATAATACTTATAGAAATTATTATGATATAGTCAATTCCATAAAGGAGATGGAGATCAGAGGGGCTCCGGCAATCGGAATTGCCGCGGCAATGGGAATTGCCCTTGCCGCAAAGAGTATCAGAGAGAATAATATAAACGATTTCAGAGCCGATATGAATGAAATATGCGGACTCTTCGCTTCTGCAAGGCCCACGGCAAATAACCTTTTCTGGGCAATTAAGAGGATGAAGAAAATAATAAACAGCGTTAAGGATATCAATGAGATGAGAAAAATGCTGGAAAACGAAGCCGTTAAAATGTATAGTGAGGATATTGAGACCAATAAAAAGATAGGCAGAAACGGCAGCCGGTTCTTAAGCGACGGAGATATCGTGATGACGCACTGCAATGCAGGTTCGCTGGCTACTGCCGGATACGGCACTGCGCTGGGAGTCATAAGGGCCGCTATAGAAGAAGGAAAAAAAATCGAAGTATTTGCATGTGAAACAAGACCCTATCTTCAGGGGGCCAGATTGACGGCCTGGGAGCTGCAAAAGGATAAAATCCCGGTAACTCTTATAACCGATAATATGTCAGGTCATTTTATGAAGGAAGGAGTTATACGGAAAGTTATTGTGGGAGCCGACAGAATTGCCTCCAATGGCGATACTGCAAATAAAATAGGAACTTATATGCATTCCGTTGCGGCAAAAACGAATAATATCCCATTTTATGTTGCCGCGCCTCTGTCGACAATTGACACCTCTCTGGCTTCGGGAGAGGGGATAGATATTGAAGAGAGAAGTATTGATGAAGTTGTTTATATAAGATCAGAACAGATCGCTCCGGAAGGAATTTCCGTGCGTCATCCTGCTTTTGACGTGACTCCTGCTGAATTTATTTCCGCAATAATAACCGAAAAAGGTGTTATCGAAAATCCGGCAGGCAAAGGGGTTAAGGAATTGTTTTAAGAGCGGCCTTCCCAAATAAGCTATTTTTTTGAATACTTCCGCCGGATATCAATATATTCTTTTTCTTTGCTCTTTGAGTAAATACAATATCTGTCTTTGCCAAGATATTTGGCTTCGTAAAGTGCATTGTCCGCTTCATTCTGCAGCCGCTTAAAATATTTTTCAATTTCAGAATCGACAATTTTTTTGTTATTTTCAAAATGATATTCCAAGATTGAAATACCTGCGCTCACGGTGATCTTTATAATTTCATTGTTATAGTTCAGTTCAAGTTTTCTTATGGCGTCAAAAATTGTTTTGATATATTTTTTCGTACCCTCTAAATCCGTGGAAGGGAGTATCACGTCAAATTCTTCGCCGCCGAAGCGGATCGCATAATCCGTTGGCCTGGAATTTTTGCGAAGGATATCTGCGATAAGCACCAGTACTTTGTCTCCAAGTTCGTGCCCGTATTTATTGTTAAAATGCGAAAAATTATCTATATCGAATCTGACGAAAGAGATATAATATCTGGACTGTTCCGTACCGAAATATATCCTCGAAGCAGTTTTAATAATATTTGTAAGGTAGTCATTTTTATATTTCAAAAGGTTTGTTTTTTCGTCTATATTCACTTTTTGCTCAAGAAGTTCGTATTTATCAATGAGCGAAAAGTAATCGAGTTCCGACTTGCGAAGGTATTCAACAATATCGTCGCTGATCGCGTTATTCTCAAGCAGATGGGTTAATATCTTAATATTCCGCAGTTGAAAATCGTTAAGTTCTTTTTCGTTTTTATCAGTCATAGCATAATACCTGTTATATTATAAACGGATTATCTTAAATAAATAATGAAGAACTTCTTTTTAGAATTATCGTTATATTTGAAGCATTAGATCAATAAAAAACCCTACGGCATAAAAATTTAAGCAATAATATCCGGAAATAAGAGCGGTTTTCACTTTATTTAAGATTTCCTGTGAATAAAAAGACTTTATAAATTTAATAAAGTCACCGAAATATTCTTTAGGTTATATAAATCTGTTCATGGAGGAACAGATTAACCTTGGAGGTTTTGTATGGATAATCTCATGAAAAAGGAGGATCGTGAGATAGGGCCTGGTAATGTTAAATATGATCCTGAAAAGATCCGTGAATACAGAAAAAGGATCTCCGATGATTCGTATCTGGATCATGCCATATCTAAAATTGCCGCCGATTTATCGCACTATCTAACCAAGTAAAAAGTAATGGTATTATCAGAGTGATCAATATTGCAACAAGTATTGATTTTTTGAATTCCTCGGATCTAATTTGCCTCTTTATCAATTTTTTGAAAAGAGGCAAATTATTATAAAAGCCTTAAAATACCTGCAGGATCAATAAAATATTTCAATACAAAGGTCATTAACAAATTAAAGTTGACATAATATTTTTCTCAGAGAAACTTTAAATAATTATCCGTCTGTAAATTCGTTAACAGGACAAAAAATAATGGAAAAGAATGATTCATATTCCAGATTACAGGAAAATAAAAAGCTTAAATCTCTTTTCCTGATTATTTTTACGCTTATAATAGTTTCGCTTATTGTAATATTTCGGTATTATTTCTGGCCCTTTCTTTTTGCGGTTATTCTCTATATGGCTTTGCGTCCTTTTCATGAGAAACTTGTTCTTTTTGTCCGCAGCAGGACTTTAAGTTCGGTTATAGTGATTGTCATACTATTTTTGTTAATTTTGTTTCCATTGTTTTATCTTTTTATTACGCTGGCTGATGAAACATATCAGTTATACCTGCAGGTGCAGACGGAAATCCATTCGGGTTCTTTATACTATATAAAAAAGATCGAGATAATAAATGAATTTTTAGATTATTTTAACATCGGGGTTGAAGATATTATTTCCAGGCTCAGCGAAATAATTGAGAAGACTTCTGTTGCAGCTTTTACAAGCATTACAAAAATAATTTCTTTTCCCATCAGTTTTTCAATTAATTATTTTTTTATGATTTTAATGCTCTTTTTTCTATTTAAAGACGGTTATAAACTGGACAGGTCGGTATATAAAACGCTTCCATTCCCGGACGATATTGAAAAAAATGTTATAAACCGTCTTAAAGAAGTAATAAAAGTGCTTCTTGCCGGAAACTTGTTTGTGATGCTTCTTCAGGGTTTTACGCTGGGGCTTGGATTTTACATATCGGGTATCAGTATGCCTATTCTCTGGGGGAGTGTGGGAGCTATTCTCTCATTAATTCCTGTGGTGGGTACAACTCTGATATGGCTGCCCGCTGTTATCTACCTTCTATTGACTGCATCATACGGGATGGCAATTTTTTTAGGCACATGGTCTATGTCGTGGTACCTGCTTCTCGAGAACCTGTTAAAGCCGAAGCTTTTCGGCAGAAAACTTAACTTTCATCCCCTTGTGTTTTTTTTCCTGCTGCTGGGCAGTATTCAGGCTTTCAGCCTTCCAGGAGTTATTATAGGGCCCTTGCTGTTAACTCTCTTCTATTCTTTCTGGGAAATATATAAAGTCTTTGATGAGTATAATATGTGGGGGGGAAAATGATCCTGTATAATGATTTAAGATTTTCATTTTTTGCCGGAGGTTCTTCCTTATGAATGTTACAAGGAGAGGTTTTTTAAAATTTTCCGGTATAACCGCTGCAGGAACTTTTGCAGGAGGACTTTCTTTATTAGAAGGATGCGCTAAGGAGACTGCAAAACTTCACGGCACAAAAGAAATAACCGGGATTTGTCCTTTCTGCAGCATGGGCTGCGGGCTGATACTTTCAGTCAGGGCCGGAAGAATAGTAAACATTGAAGGTGATCCTGAAAATCCGATCAATAACGGAGTTCTCTGTCCCAAAGGAAGCGCTCTGATCCAAACTTTAAACCCTGAGTCAGGGAGGGCCCGCAGTGGAAATAAAGTAAAATACAGAAAAGCCGGCGCTAAGGTTTGGGAAGAGATATCCATTGATGAAGCGGTTGGAAAAATCGCAAAGAGAATTGCTGAAACAAGAAATGCAACATTTATCGAAAAAGAAAATGATACTGTTGTAAACAGAACCGACGGCATTGCCCTGCTCGCAGGTGACGGGTTGTTCAATGAAGAGTATTATCTTATGTCAAAATTTGCCAGGATACTGGGGATATCGTACATTGATAATGAGGCCAGGCTGAGTTCATATTCGTCATTCTATTCATTAAAAAGCACGCTCGGTTTCGGCGCAATGACAAATCAGTGGACCGATATCAGAAATTCGGATATCATCATGATAGCAGGCAGTAATCCCGCGGAAAATAATCCGGTGCTTTTCAGGCACATTCAGGCAGCCAGAGACAGAGGAGCGCAATTAATATGTGTTGATCCAAGGATCACCAGATCATCGGCGCTGGCGGATCATTATATAGCCATCAGACCCGGCACTGATATTGCGTTTATTAATGGAATTATTCACTATGCGCTGCAAAACGGGAAATATCATAAAGATTATCTTTTAAAGTATACAAATGCGGCTGTCTTGATCAATCGCGATTTTCAATTCAACGAAGGTATTTTTTCAGGATATAATGAAGATGAGAAAAAATATGATAATATAACATGGAGTTATCAAATTGACGCCAAAGGTATGCCAAAGAGGGACAAAAGCCTGAAGGATGCCAATACTGTTTTTCAGCTGCTGAAGAAACATATGGTCAGATATACCCCCGCAAAGGTCTCTGAGATCACGGGTTGTCCTGCAGATGTCTTTGTCAGAGCAGCTGAAATATTCACGCGGTCTTATAAGCCTGATATAGCCGCTTCGATAATATGTTCCGGAGGTTCCGAACAGCACACAACGGGTACGCAGGTATTCCGCGCATTCGCAATACTTCAATTGCTTATGGGCAATATCGGAATTGCAGGGGGAGGCATCAATTCGATTTCCAAAGGATTTAATTTGAGGGGAGCAATTGATAACGGTTTTTCATGGGATCTTCTTCCGGGATTTCTTAATATTCCCTCTTCGGAGAGAGACGGCAATTTTAATTTATACATAAGCAATCATACTCCAAAGACCAATGATCCTATGAGCATTAATATGCTCGGAACTGACGGCGCTAAAAAGGAGAAGGGCAATACGGGAAAGTTTATAGTGAGCCTTTTAAAAGCATGGTTTGGGCCCTCTGCTCAGGAAAAAAATGACTACTGTTACGACTGGCTGCCCAAAAGGTCAGGTTCGTATTTTTACAATGATATTTTTAATGCTGTTGCGGAACAGAGGGTAAAGGGGCTTTTTCTTTTGAATACGGATCCTCTTGCTTCTCTGCCCGGCTATAATAATAACATCAATTTGCTGAAAGATCTTGACTGGATAGTCAGTTATAACACAGGTGAAGACTTAACATCCCGTTTCTGGGAAGAGATGGGTGCCGAAGCTGACAAGATCAATACTGAAGTTTTTCTGCTGCCTGCTGCATCGGTACTTGAAAAGGAAGGAAGCGCAACAAATTCATCGAGATGGGTTCAGTGGTGCAATAGCGCCGTACCGACGGAAAGAAACAGACTGTCTCTCTTAAACCTTGCTGATATGCTTTACCATGAGATCGCGGGTCTATACCGGAATGACACAGGGAAGTTTCCGGATGCCATCTTAAACTGCAATTGGAAATATGGAAAAGATAACATCCGCGGGAATGTGTCTGCTGCTTTGATCGCTGGTGAGATCAGCGGATATTTGAGTAAAGGGAAACAATCGGTAAAAAGCTTTTTCGATTTAAGGGATGACGGTACAACCGCATGCGGCAACTGGGTCTACAGCGGGTGTTATGTTAACGGCATCAATAAAATGGAGAGGAGAGATCTTTCCAGCCGCAGCGGAGAAGATGCGGGTCTCTTCAGCGGATGGGCCTGGAGCTGGCCTCTGAATATGCGTATTCTCTACAATATGGCAAGTGTTGATACAAAAGGCAGCCCCTGGAACAGCAAAAGGGCTGTTATTAAATGGGACGGAAAGAAATGGGACGGCGACATTACCGGCGGGAACTGGATGCCCGGTTCAAAATATCCTTTTTTTATGAATGAAGAAGGTTTTGCCAGACTCTTTGACATGAATATGTCCGACGGCCCCATTCCCGAATACTATGAGCCTGCGGAAAGCCATTTTTATAACGGAATAAGCAGAATAAGAGTAAATCCTCTCATAACTGATATACAGGAAGAGGATCTTGATGATAGAATTGCCGAATTACCCTTAGTTGCGTCTATTTGCAGTTTTGGGGAATATCAGCCATGGGGTATAAACGGGAGAAATCTTCCCTGGCTCAAAGAACTTATGCCTGTTATGTTCTGCGAGATCAGCCCCTCACTGGCTGGAGAGAAGGATATAATCAGCGGCGATAAAGTAGTCATCAAATCCAAGAGGGGCAGTCTGCAATGCACTGCTCTTGTGTCAGAGAGAATTTATCCCTTGAGAATAAACAATAGAGCGGTTGAGCCCATAATAATAATCAAAGGGGATGGAAAGTTCAATCCGATAAATACTCTTGCAAATGATTTCAGAGATCCCATATCTTCTGCGCCTGAGATAAAGGCATTTATTGCCGGTATAGAAAAATCCAGTAACAGAGTCAGGGAGGATATATAATGCCGGACAGAGCGTTTCTTGTTGATACAACAAGGTGTATCGGATGCAGATCATGCCAGACCGCATGTAAACAGTGGAATGAACTTCCCGCGGAAAAAACGAATTTTTTCCCCGGCTATGAGTATACGGATCCCTCGGGGCTTTCCGCATTAACATGGAATTACGTGGATTTTAGAAAGGTAAACAGAAGAAGCGGAAATGAATTTTTGTGGAGTATCATTCATAAAAAGTGTAATCACTGTAAAGACGCCAACTGCGCTGCAGTATGTCCCACAGACGCTGTTGAAAATATTGACGGGTGGAAGATCATCAACCGAACAAAATGTATCGGCTGCGGGAAATGTACCGAAGCGTGCCTTTACAAAGTTCCCCGCGTAAGTACTGAAAGCTATTATAACAGTAAAGGCGCTGTAATAATAGAAAAGGGAAAATCGTATAAGTGCAATGCCTGCACTGCAAAGGGAAGAACAGATCCTGCCTGTGTAAAAAACTGTCCCACAGGAGCATTAACGTATAATTATCGTCTTGTGGTTCTAAAGGAAGCAAATTTAAGATCAAAAAAATTAAGAAAAAGATATCCTGAAACTTCAATTTACGGTATATTTGAATACGGAGGTTTGAGAGTTATAACGTTATTGAAAGAGAAACCGGAAAGATATGGTTTGCCTGTTGGAGACTTTGCAAGATCTATTCGCAGCAGCAAGTTGAATGAGATAAGAGAAGTATATTTATTCCTGTCAATGTTTACTTTCGGGCTGCCTGTATTAAAAAGAAAAGCTTTGAAAATAGCAGAGCGTTTATGCTCGTCTTAAGGGGAATTAGTCTTCCAATAATTCAACGGTTTCTTGAATATAAATAAATGATAATTATTTGTTAAAAAACTTGCTGAATTTTTGCAATTCATACCCCGATAAAATAATAATGAATGGTATGTTTATAATTAACAGGGTATGTATTATTTTGCCGGAATCAATTGACCTGTTGAATCGGGCTGAATATACATAAAGAACACATTTTTGTATGGTTAGGTTTTAGCTGATTTGTCTATATTTTGCTTGACGCAAACTATTTCAATTGTAATATTCTTAGTTAGGACATAATTGTATAAAATATATTTAAATAGGGGCAGGAATTTTTTCAAAAGGAATTGAGAATGAAAAAATGGTCAGTTTCAGGAGCGACAATATTAACTTCGGGTAAAATAATAGATAAAGGCAGTATTTTAATCGGCAATAATAAAATTGAAAAAATATCAAAGAAAGAGTTAAGCGGATCCGTATCAATAGATATTGATAATGGCATACTTGTTCCCGGGTTGATCAATAGTCATGATCATCTGCTGGGTACCTATTTCCCGAAAGTAGGAAAGGGCCCTTATGAAAACTGGCTTCCCTGGGATAACGATCTGAAGAGCGCACCTGTTTATCAGGAAAGACAGCAGATCGAGAACAGAGACCTCTATCTCTTGGGGGGATACAGAAATCTTGTATCCGGCGTAACAACCGTATCCGATCATATTCCTCATTTTGTGGGAGACCCTTTTTACGATATTCTCCCTATGAAGGCGATTAAGGATTTCGCTCTTGCGCATTCCGTTGGTTCATTTGCCCTTGCATGGGGAGACGGAATTGAAGCGGAATATCAGAAGGCTCTTCGGGAAGATATCCCTTTTATTACGCATATCTCCGAAGGATTTGATGACGAAACCGTTAACAATATTAAGACTATCGATAAACTGGGCGCCGTAGGTTCCCATTCGGTGTTTATTCACGGCATCGCCTTTTCCGAATCGGATATTGATCTTATAAAAGAGAGAGGCGCCTCAGTAGTATGGTGCGGCGATTCCAACTGGTTTATGTTCAGGGAAACAACAAATATTAAGATGCTTCTTGATAAAGGCGTAAACGTATGCATAGGGACCGATTCTCCTATGTCCGGCGGGGAGAATCTCCTCTATGAAATGAAATTCGATAAAGAATTATATGAAGAGATATATGGAGAGGAACTTCCGGACGAGACTATATTCAGAATGGTTACTGAAAATCCGGCACGAGCTTTCAGGCTGAGCCGCAATGGACACATAAAGTAAGGATTTATTGCCGATTTTGTAATTTTCAGAGATAAGCACAGGTTGGCTTATAAATCGGTAGTGACTGCCGAATTGAAAGATGTGATGCTGGTTGTTATTGACGGCAGGCCCGCCTATGGGGCGGCGGAGTTTGCAGAATTATTCGATTATTTTAATATCAAGTATCAGGAAGTTATTCTTGACGGAGTGAAGAAAATTGTAATTGGAGATCTTCTGGGTCTGTTAAGAAGGATCAGCAGAGCGGTCGGTTTTAAGAAGGAATTCCCCTTTTTACCGGTAGAATTTGAGCTTTAAAACCTGGAGTAAAGTAATGACAAGCGGTTCACCAAAAACGAGCGGAATTATTACAAGGGTTTATAAATCCGGATCAATAATATATTTTGCCGGCGACAGAAGTGAGAATATTTATATTTTGAAGTCGGGACATGTTGTTCTTACGTCAACAAAATTAGATACGGGCGCTGAAGTAAAAGAAGAGGTTAGGAAGGGAGAATTTTTTGGCGTAAAGTCGGCTTTGGGCAAATATCCCAGGGAAGAGACGGCTCAGACCGTAGGAGAGACTGTAGTTCTTATTATGGGTCTTGCGGATTTTGAGAGACTTATTTTGAGAAATGTGGATGTTGTTAGAAAGATGCTCAGGGTTTTCAGCAACCAACTGAGAAGAATAGGTAAAATGGTAAGGTCGGTTCTGGGTGAAGGAGAAAATCTGAATCCCGATGTTGAACTTTTCAGAATAGGCGAGCACTATTATAAAGCCGGAGTTTTTCAGCAGTCTCAATATGCTTTTAAAAAATATATGGAATATTATCCTGACGGAGAGTATGCTTCGGTTGCAATGGAAAGGATCAGAGCAATAGATTCGGGAATTGCCGAGCCCGGTGATACGGGGTTTACAATTGAAACGAAAACCGCTTCCAAGCCCGCTGCAGCGGAAGCGGGACCGGACAGCGGTTCCGGAATGGACTAGCTTGATGATTTTACCGGAGGAGATGACCTTGAGATCGATAATACAGCGGATACAGGGTCAGAGCCTGTCGATTTTTTTGCTTCTTCATCTACCGGTTCTTCATCTGATCTTACAAGTGAGATGGACGATTTCCTCTCCGATGATTCCTTATCCGACGGCCTCGATGATTTTTTTGAAGAAGAAGGAACTGACCGGCAAGAGTCAGGGATCGGCACTATGTACAATAACGGAACGGAACATTTTTCAAACGAAGATTACGAAGCGGCTCTCGAAATTTTTAAGAAGATTGTTGACAGCGATGAGACTCATGCAGGGGAAGAAGCTGAAATATATGAGAATGCCTATCTTGATATGGGCAGGTGTTACATGAAACTAAAAAAGAACAAATCTGCAATTGATGTGTTTTCTTCGTTTATTAAAAAATTTCCAAAATCGGGAAATATAAAGAGATCCTTATTTTATATAGCCAATGTATTTGAGTCGGCCAAACAGCCCGGCAAGGCTGTTTCATATTATAAAAAAATTGCGTCTATGCAGCCGCAGGACAGTATTGGAAAAGAGGCTGCTTTAAAATTAAAACAACTGCAATCGGAACAGGTGTAAATTAATGCTGCTTGATGATAGTTTTTTTGAAAGATTCGGCGTTGAGTATTCTCCCAATGAGATTATTTTCTGCGAGTTTGAGCCCGGTTATGAGTTCTATTTTATTCAGTCAGGAAGCGTCAAAATCGTTAAATTGATAAATGACAGGGAAAAAACCATTGATGTAATGACAGACGGCGATGTTTTCGGGGAGATGGCTATTCTTGAACAGGAGCCCAGGTCCGCTACCGCAATTGCAATGACCCATGTAAAGCTGCTGAAATTTCACAGGGACAATTTTGACGCTCTTTTACAGGGAAATCCTCAGCTTGCATATAAACTGCTTCTGATCTTTTCAAAAAGAATTTACGATGCAAAGAGGAGGCTCATGATACTTCTTCTTGATGACCCGCAGCTGAAAGTCATGGATGTACTGAATATGCTTGCGGAACAGGATCCTCAGCTTGATCTGCAGGACGAAATTCATCTTCCTGTAACTGCGGAGAGCGTTGCAAGCTGGGCAGGTATGGCCGAATCGGAAGCTCAAAAAGTATTGACACATTTGAATAAGCTTAACAAAATTGAACTATACGGAGATAAGATCGTTGTCCGTAATATTCGCGATTTTCAGCGGGTAATAGCCTCAAGACGCAAAAATATGTATACTTAATCCGCTCCCGTAGCTCAGGTGGATAGAGCAGTAGTTTCCTAAACTATGTGTCAGAGGTTCGAGTCCTTTCGGGAGCGCATTAATGAAAAGCGGTTAATACCGCTATTTTTTTTCTATTAGGGATATTGTTATGGAAGCCAGGCTTAAGGAGATCAGTGAAAAATTTCAGGAACTGGAAGAGAAGATGAGTAAACCTGAAATTTTATCCGACCAAAATCTATTTCGTTCGTTAAATAAAGAGAGATCCCGTCTTGCTCCGGTGGTGCAGAATTACAACGAATATCTTAAGCTGAAAAGGGAACTTAATGATTCTTCCGAATTAATTAGAAATGAAGATGATGAAGAGATGAGGGAGATGCTTCAATCGGAAATTGATGAACTCCGGGGGAAAATTGAAGACATTGAAAAAAAATTGCTCATTATGCTGCTCCCAAAGGATCCTAATTCGGGAAAGGATATATTAATGGAAATAAGAGCCGGTACGGGCGGCGAGGAAGCAGCGCTTTTTGTTGCCGATCTTTTCAGAATGTACAGCAGATATTCCGATGCAAAGGGATGGAAACTGGAATTTATCGACGCCAATTATACGGAAATCGGCGGATACAAGGAGGTGATATTCTCCGTAAGAAGCCCGGAAGCGTATGATCATTTGAAATTTGAATCGGGGGTGCACAGAGTGCAGCGTGTCCCAACAACAGAATCGGGAGGGAGGATACATACCTCGGCAGTTACCGTAGCCGTTTTATCCGAAGCTGAGGAGAGCGATATAGAGATCGATCCTGCTGATCTCAGGATTGATGTTTACCGGGCTTCCGGGCATGGGGGGCAGTCTGTAAATACTACGGATTCCGCAGTAAGGATCACCCATATTCCTACGGGTCTCATTGTTACCTGCCAGGATGAAAAATCCCAGCACAAAAATAAAGCAAAGGCCATGAGAGTATTAAGGGCAAGATTATATGAACGGGTCCAACAGGAAAGGATGGCAAAGGAATCCCGTCTGCGCAGATCGCAGATCGGTTCCGGCGACAGAAGCGAGAGAATAAGGACTTATAATTATCCTCAATCGAGAGTAACTGACCACAGGATCAATCTTACTCTTTATTCTCTGGAGAGCGTTCTTGACGGCAATATGGATGAAATAATAGAAGCGTTGAAAAAACATGAAGTGGAGAATTTACTTAAATTATCTGAAAACGGCGGATAAAAAACGACTCTGTTAAACAAACTTTTTAATTAATAGAAATCACAATGAAAATATCTGATCTGCAAAAAGAGATTATCGCCGATTTCAAAGAAATGGGGCTGGATAATGCGGTACTGGATACGCAGATGATCATTTCTCATGTACTCCATATTGAAACATACTCGGTAAATATTGAGCATAACAGGATCCTAAAAGATGATGAGATCAAAAGAATAAAAAGGCTTGTGCGCAGAAGACTGAATTTCGAACCGGTCGCATATATTATCGGTAAAAAGGAATTCTATTCTATTGAGCTGAAAGTAAATAAAGATGTGCTTATCCCCCGTCCTGAAACGGAACTTCTTGTGGATCTGGCGATCTATTATGCAAAATTTGACGGCACAGTGCTGGACCTCTGTACAGGCTCCGGAGCTGTTGCGATCGCGGTAAAATATAACCGCCGAGATCTTCATGTTTTTGCCTCGGATATTTCCGGAAAGGCCCTTAAAGTTGCCAGAAAGAATTCGAGTAACATTTTAGGTCCGCGCGTTATACAATTTTTTCAGGGGGATATTTTTGAGCCCTTTGATTCCATGACTTTTGATGTAATAGTGTCGAATCCTCCTTATATTGATCCTTCCGACAGGGCAGAACTGCAAAGGGATCTGGAACATGAACCTAAAATCGCTCTCTATTCGGAAGATGAAGGTAAAGCGGTCATAGATAAAATAATAGCGGAGTCCCGAAATTATCTCAATGAAGAGGGTATTTTGATAATGGAGATCGGGGCGGATTTAAAAAGATTTGTATTGGAAAGAGGCGAGGATAATAATTATTCGGTATCTGTAATGAATGACTATTCAGGTCTTCCAAGAGTCGCAGTTTTAAAAAAATAACATTGATGAAAATTGCACCAATTTTTCAGGATCAATAATGGATATATTAAAGATACAGTTAAAAAAGTTATCAACATTTACTTATATTCTTTTATTCCTTTTGATTGTGGCTGTTATTTCCAACCTGAATTTCAGATGGGAAGGAATACGGGTAATAGTAAGAGTATATATTTTTCTCTTCTCTTTTTATGTGATCTTTAATTTTTCCGAGATCGATATTGATACGCTGAAAAAAGAGTATTTTGAGAGATATGGCAGCAAAGGAGAGTTTTTTCTTTTTTTTATTACGAGGATATCTCCTTTTATTATAATTTACGTCACAGTTATAATCTTTACGATGGTATACTATCTTGGAAGCGGAGATTGGCCCATGAGACCCCTTCTGGCGCTTCTTGACGGGAGATTTTCCAATACGGTTGTATATTCATTAATTCTTCTGGTAATACTGAAGATAAGACGAAGCCCCAGAGTTACAGTTCCTCTTTTTATACTTTTATCGATCCTATATTATATATTGTACAGGTTTGTCTATTATTATTCGCCCACAGGAGTGCCTACCTCGCTGCTGAAGTGGGCAAATTTCGCAATAGTAAGTTTTTTCCTGATATATGAATTCTTTTATAATAAGAAAAATATTAAGAAAATAATATTATCGGTTCTTATGCTTTCAACGTTTCTGTATTTTGCAGTTTTCAGCATAATAATGGGAGTCTATAATTTTTCTTCTCCTCAGTCTTTTCCAAAGATCAGGTCCTCTTTGGTTTTATTGAGAATGGGGTATTCATTTCCTCTTAAAGAGCTGGAGCGTTATATTGCAGCAAAACATGCTTCGGATCTCCTTAAGAAATATATTTTCTACTCGCGGACTTATAATAAGAAAATAACATTCACTGCCGGAGAATGGGAAGAACTCGTCAGCAGCAGTTCCCTTGACAGAATTGAAATAATTTCACTCTATTTGATCGAGAATAAAATTATGCTGCCCTTTAAAAAAATACTTTCCGCGGCAGTTAACAGGTCTATCAAATGGGGCAGCAGATTGATGGAAGCAAAAGAGTTTATCAGATATGTTTCTCTGTTCTATAAAGATCATAAAAAAGAGCTCCTCTCCCTCTATCACAGAGAAAATGTCTATTATAAAATATGGACTTTAAAGGTAATAGGCAATTCAGGGGACTGGGATTCCATACCTTTTTTGATCAACAACCTCACTGCAATAGATGACAGAGTGTCGCAAAGCGCTTTCCTTGCAATAAAGAGTATTACCGGCTTGGATCTGAGGGGAAAAAATAGACTCAGAATTAACAGCCCCTTATTAATTAAGGCCTATAGGGAATATTATGCGTATCCGGGCATAAGGAATTAACGGCGCATTCCCTGCAGAGAGGTTTTCTTGCCTTGCAGATCTCTCTTCCGTGTTTAATGAACAGGAGGTGAGCTTTGATCCAGTCGGTTCTGGGAATTATTGCAGTTACATCCCTCTCAACTTCAACGGGATTATGGGATAGCGTATAGCCCAGCCTTTTTGTAATTCTGGCAACGTGTGTGTCCACAGCGAGTGCAGGTTTTTTGAATCCGATTGAAAGAATTACATTAGCGGATTTTCTTCCGATTCCGGGAAGTTTTATAAGTTCTTTCATGTTGTCAGGTACTATCCCCTTATGCTGTTTCGTTATTATCTTTGACAGCTCTATTATGTTCTTTGATTTGTTTCTGTAAAAACCGGTGCTTCTGATAATTTTTGTTATCTCTTTTATTTTTGCTCCGGAAAGGCTTTTAAAATCCGGATATTTGCCGAATAGTATGGGAGTGACTGAGTTCACCTGTTTGTCGGTTGTCTGAGCCGACAGCACAACTGCAATTGTTAATTGGTACAAATCAATATATTTCAGGTCGGGATTTATGCTGCCGTAGCGCTGTGAAAGTAATTTAATGATCTTTTTTGAAATTGCTTTGTCCATTGACGATCCCTTTTAATATCTTCTTTGCCTTCTCCAGAGCTATTGCTCTGTGGCTTATTCTGTTCTTTTCATCCATTGTAAGCTGAGCCATGGTTTTTTTTAAGGGGGGCAGATAAAAAATAGGATCATAGCCGAATCCCATGTTCCCAGCCGGTTCTGCGGATATTTCACCTTCACATATAGCCTCTGCAAAGTAAGCTGCATCTCCGGGTATGTAAAGGGCAATAACACAGACAAATCTTGCTTTTCTTTTCGTTGTAAACTTTTTCATCTCCTTTAGGATAAGGAGATTTTTTTCATGGTCGCTTAAGTTTTCTCCGCCGTAACGTGCCGAATAGACTCCCGGTTTACCCTTGAGAGCTTTAATTTCAAGTCCCGAATCGTCGGACATTACAGCCATTCCCGTATGCTCGGAAATTATTTTTGCTTTTAAGAGGGCATTCTCTTCAAATGTTGATCCGGTTTCTTCAACATGGGGCGCATCTTTAATAGAGTTTAAGGATATTAATTCAATTTCCTCAATATCGGAAAATTTATTCTCAATTTCTAAAATTTTATTTTTATTGTTTGATGCAATGAGTAATTTCATATTTGGTCGTCCTTTTTACAGTATATTGTTATCTATCTCATTATATTATATAAAAAATGCCTGTGTCGAGTAATTATTGTTAAGATCAAAAGAATGATATTTTTATTCATCATTATTATTAGTACAATATTTTTTTTGTAATAAAAAAGGTATTGATTCCGCGGCTGAATCTTTATATTTTAAAACTAACAGAAGTATCTTAAAAAACTTTTCCGGGTATCTGTTTTACAAATACCTGTTAAAATCTGAATTTCATGGAAATTGATATATGAAGATAAGTAAGGATTCGCTGCTTGGAATAATACTGCTCTATATTCCGGATATTTCTTTTATCATATACCTCTATTTTATTATATTTGACTCCGAAGGTTTTTCCCAACACACGGTTAATAATTTTTTTAGCGGAGTTTTTGCCTTTATTCTTATCAGGTTTCTGATATTTTATTTGGTGGGAAAGCATTTCTATTATGACAGGCTTAAAATAATCAGCGGCATGATCCTGGAATTCAAGAAGGGAAGATTTATCACCAATCCCGGCGATATAACGGGAACCGATCTCTTTGCAAGAATTTTAAAGGAACTTGTAATTGCCGGAAAGCATCTGGACGAAATGGTTGCAGCGCAGAGAGAGGAAATAGACAAATTCCATGAATTTTATGACAGCGTTGTCTTTTCCATAAGCTCGTTTTTTATTGTATTGAAAGATGACGATACAATAGTCTATGCAAATGACGGTTTTTGCAGTAAATTCAGTATTGAAAGAGATGAGATAATAGGCAAAAGAATTGAGGATATTTTTTACTTTGTTAATGCAAGAATTAAAGGAGCGATCAATAAGGTACGCAAAAAGGGAGACCCTGTTGTTCTTGAAAGGATCAATCTCCTCTCTTTAAATAAGATCACAATTATCGCAGATATCAAGGTATCGAAAATTGTTGTAAAGGGGATAAACCAGATAATTCTTATACTTGACGATGTAACAAGCAGTTTAAGAAAGGACTATCAGATATCTTTGATGAGCCATATTTCAGGATCTCTCAGAAATGAGATGGAGATTGACAGAGTGCTTCATTCCATTCTGACGGCTGTAACTTCGGGGTCGGGGCTTGGGTTCAACAGGGCCATGCTCTTTCTGGTTGACGAGAGGAATGAATATCTTGAGGGGAAGATGGCAGTGGGTCCCGATTCTTTTGAAGAGGCAATTGAGATATGGAGTTCGATTAATGATACGGATATTCTTTTCAGTCATATTGACGGGGCCTTCAGCAAAAATGAAATAAGAGAGCTCCATATAAAAGTAATTAATACGAGATTTAAGGTTAAATCGGATAATATCTTTGCAAAGACTCTGAATAAAAAAGAGATAATGCATATAAAAGACAGCCGGAACAACAGCGCGGTTGACAAGGTGACAAAGGAACTTATGGAGGTAAATGAATTTTTAATAGTGCCGATCTTTACGGTAAATAATCCTCTCGGAGTGCTTGTAGTGGACAATAAATTTAATAATATCCCCATCGGGAAAGACAGTATCGAACTTATTACCATATTTGCATCACAGGCAGCTCTTTCCATCGAAAGCCACCGCAATCTTTTGAAAGCCAGAAAGGAGATGGATAAGATAGAAAAAAGGCAGGAGGCTATTATTGAGTCTGAGAAGATGGCCGCTGTTGGCAGAATTGCAACTCATATAGCTCATGAAATACGGAACCCCCTTGTAACAATGGGCGGTTATGCCAGGCGGATCGTGCAGATGCCCAAGGATACAGGCAAGGATATCAGCAATATTGAGAAGTTCGGGACAATAATTTTAAATGAATCCAAAAGGCTTGAGGGGATTCTCTCAAATGTTATGGATTTTACCAAACCTTCAAAGTTTATAAAAGAATTTAACGATATAAACGAGATAGTTAAGGATACGCTGGATCTATTGAAAAATCTTTTCCTGGAAAGGCGAATTGAAATAATAACAAAGTTGGACGATGAGATCCCCCTTGTGAAGTCCGATTTTAATCAGATGAAACAGGTAATGCTCAATCTTCTGCAAAATTCCATTGAAGTTACGGAAGCAGGAGGAATTGTAGAAATAATTACGGAATATGACGGCAAAAACGTTATAATAAAGGTAAAGGACACCGGCTCCGGCATTGACGAGGAAGATCCGGATATTGTGTTTGAACCCTTTTTTACAAAAAAGATATCCGGTGTGGGGCTGGGGCTTGCCAATGTAAAAAAAATAATTAAAGACCATAATGGAACCATCAGTGTAAGGAACAGAGAGTACTGCGGAGTTGAATTTAAAATAAGCCTTTCCGTTCCGGTTTGATCGGGCGGTGTTGTTTTTATTTAAAAAAATGTTGCAAATAATGCATGATTCATTGTAATATTAATATAATAATTTGCCTTATCTGGAGGATATAATGCATAAAATATTAATTGTTGAAGATGAGAAGCATCAGAGAGATCTGTATACAATGGAACTTCAGGATGAGGGATATGAAGTTGACCAGGCGTCAAACGGGAAAGAAGCGGTTGAGATGGTGAAAGCGAATAAATACGATCTTGTGGTTATGGATATCAGGATGCCCGAAATGGACGGTATAGAGGCACTTGGGAAAATTTTATCAAGAGATAAAAAGATACCTATAGTTATTTATACGGCATATTCCAATTACAAAAGTAATTTTATGACGTGGACTGCTGACGCATATATAACAAAATCACTGAATTCGGACGAGCTGAAAGAAAAAATTCGCGAAATTCTCTCCTCAAAGGCTTCATAGTTATATAAAGCTGGAAAGTGATTTTGATATTTTTTCTATCTCCTTTTTGGTCAGAGTAGGATAAACCGGCAGCGTGAAAAGTTTTTTCGACATTCTGTCGCTGTTGGGATACTCTTTACCGCTTTTGCCCAGCAATGAGTGAAGAGGATTTTGTACGGGCCTGACAACCTCAACTCCGTTTTTTTTCCAGTACTTTTGAATTTTATCGTTAAAAGCATCAAAGAGAACCGGGAATGACTGATATGCAAAGCTGTCGCTATATGGCGCTAATGGTCTGTGGGAAGTATGACGCAGGGAACCGTAATATATATTTGCTATTTCTCTTCTTCTTTTGAGAAATTTTTTTAATTTGGATAACTGCGTCAGGCCCATTGCTGCCTGAAAATCTGTCATAGTATAATCGAGATGCAGAGTATCCTCTTTTATTCCTCTTTTGTCTCTCATGAGAGAATAGTGTTTGGAGTTGTTTGTTAAAACCATTCCTCCATTGCCTGTTGTTAAGATCATAGCCGGAGCAAATGAGGCTACTGCAAAGGCGCCCCTTTTGCCGGCAGGTATTTCATTAACTTCAGTTCCGATGGAATGAGAAATGTCTTCAATAACCGGGATGTTCAATTGCGTAAGTTTGTCAATATCATAATGAAATCCGAAGCTATGACCTGCTACGATACATTTTGTTTTTTCGGTAATTTTTTCCTTAATTCGATCGATCGAAGGGAAAAGCGAATTTTCATCGTTATCAACAAGAACAGCATTGCCGCGGCAAAGCTGTAATGCGCTCAGAGGAGCATGATTAAAAAAAGAAGGGATTATTACTTCGCTGTTGTTGTTGATCTGAAGAGCCGTGAAAGCAAGGTGGTATGCCGATGTTAAGGAATTTGCAGCGAGAGAGTATTTTACTTCCGTTAAATTGGCAATGGCGCTTTCAAAGTTTTTTACTGTTGAGCCCGCAACAAGTTCGTCCTTTATCAGACAGTCAAGCACGCCTTCAAGGTCGTCTCTTGTAATTGTCGGTTTATTTAATACAATTTTCATCTGTTATCCCCGGGATCTGATTCAAAACAACTGAGTATTATAAGTATATCTGTTTAATTTTGTCGAGGCAAAGCGGTCAAGAATGTTTTTTATTAACATCAACATTTTTAAATAATTTTTAAAATAAAGGCATTTTAAAAATATTCCGATAATAAAATGAATACAACTATACCGGAGGTAACTGGAGATGAATTTTGTTTTTAAAAGGAGCGTTATTTTATTAAAAATAGCCGTAGTAATGATCTTCATTGCGGGCTGCGCGTCGGGCAGAGGTCAGACAAAAAGTAATTATGGAGGCGATAGTCTGTCTAATGACAAATATGCAGGCGAAAGATACGACGAAGTGCAGTTCGATGAAAATAACGGGTCCGGCAAGAGCGGTTACCGCAACAGGGATATGGAGGATAGAAAAGCAGGGTACAGAGACAGCGCTGCAGAACGCCGGGCAGAAAGGAATGATTACGGCAGATATAACAGAAGAGACAGTGAATACACTGCCAGAAATAATGATGAATACAATAATGAAAACCGGGAGACATTTAAGGAAAGATTCAATGAAACTGGCCTGGCTTCATGGTATGGCAGAGAATTTCATGGTAAAGTAACGGCTTCAGGTGAGAAGTTTGATATGTATCAGATGACTGCTGCCCATAAATCGCTGCCCTTTGGGACCGAACTTCTTGTAAAAAATCTTGATAACGGCAGAACCGTAAAAGTAAGAGTAAATGACAGAGGTCCCTATCGCGGCAACAGAATTATTGATCTCTCTTATTATGCTGCAAAGAAACTCGGAATGATATCGGCAGGAAAAGCGGTGGTAGGCATTAAGATAATGAAGAAGAATAGCGAAGAGTCATACGGCAGGAATAGGTATAATGAAAATTACAGGGGAAGAAAAAAATATATTGAGCCTGTTGTAAGAAATGAATACAGCGGAAATAACTATGAAGGCAGAGAAGAAGATTATGACAGAAGAGGGGAAGAAAATTCGGATAATTTTGCCGTTCAGGCCGGAGCGTTCTATTCCAAAAGAAACGCTTTGAAACTGAAAGAAAAAATAGAAGAATTAACAAGAAATCCGGTGATCTTAATACACGAGGGAGACCTCTATAAGGTGAGAATTACCGGATTTTATACCAGAAGGGAAGCCAAAAGATTGAAAAGAATTTTAAAGAGCGAAGAGATAAGCTCATATATATTAAACAGAGAATAGAGCTGTATCACTACCTCCGGTTAAACAGGTTTTCAAACAGCCTTGAATACAAAGGGGCGGATACTTTTCCGTTCCTTTTTTATGTTCGGATCATTCCGGAACGCTTCAGAGGAAAGGGCTTCAAACAGGCTTCCGGATAGTATCTTCAATTGGGTACCCATTCAAAATCTTTTACAGCATCATGAATGAGTTGCTTATCCTTGTCCTTAAAGGGTCCTTTTATCTTATTAACGAAACAGGCGGGATATCTCATATAGCTCCGGATTATTAAAAAGAGCGCAGAGGCTTTGGAAAAGTTAAGATAAGTATGTACAAATTATAGATTTTTTTAAAAAAATATTTTTTTTTCTTGATATTGTTAAAAAAAATCAGTTTTTTGTCATATAGTAAAAATAATATTGACAAAAAAGAGTGCATTTCTAAGGTTATACATTCCTTTTGCCCACGTAGCTCAGTCGGCAGAGCATTTGCATGGTAAGCAAAAGGTCACCAGTTCAATTCTGGTCGTGGGCTTATATAAATGTGCTGATTTGCAGGTATTGGAAATCTCAAAAATACTTGACTGAATAGATTAAGATAATAGTTTGCACCAGTGCTGAGCCGTGTAATTTTTTTTACTGTTTTTATTTTGAAGTTACCGGTTTGATGATTGATTAAAATTATGCCGTTGAAGCGCCGGTTTTAAAAAAGATATTAAGGTGGATTTTTGTAATGCGTGATGTTATTTTATTAGCCTGTGGTGAATGTAAAAGGAGGAATTACTCTGTTACAAAAAACAAGAAAAAACAGGCGGGGAAACTCACTGTTAAGAAGTATTGCAAGTTCTGCAATAAGCATACTGACCATAAAGAAACAAAAGCATAATATTTTCGGCTGATATTTTGAGGTAGTTTTGAAAGAATTTATAAAATTTCTTCATGATTCCAAAGAAGAACTGAGAAAAGTCACCTGGCCTGACAGGGACGAAGTGACAAAGTTTACCGGTGTGGTTGTTGTGACCGTTGTTTTTGTGTCGGTATTCCTTTGGCTGATCGATTCTGCGCTGATGACTATAATAAAATATGTTATGAATTAGATATGGCTAAAGAGTGGTATGTAATACATACTTATTCCGGACATGAGAATAAGGTTAAATTAGCTCTTGAGAAAAAGATTGAAAATCTTGGGCTTGAGAGTGAGATATTTCAGGTAAAAGTGCCCACAATTGAAGTTCCGGAAGTTAAAGACGGCAAGAAGAAGGTAAAGAGCAAGAAGTTCTTTCCGGGATACGTACTTGTGGAGCTTGAACTGAATGATAATACCTGGAGTGTTGTCAAGAGTATACCGGGCGTAACCAATTTTGTGGGAGCCCACGGCACTAATAAACCAAAGCCTCTTTCAAGAGAAGAAGTTAATTCTCTCTTTGACCAGATGGGAGAGCAGAAGACGCGCGAAAAGGCCACAATTGCAATGGATTTTTCCGTAGGGGAACCGGTAAAAGTAATAGACGGGCCCTTCAGCAATTTTAACGGAATAGTTGAAGAGGTTTATCCCGAAAAGGGCAGGCTGAGAGTTAAGGTGGAAATATTCGGCAGGGGAACTCCTGTGGAGCTTGACTTCCTGCAGGTGGGCAAGATGTAAACTATGAAATCTTATGTATAATAATTGAGGAAGAAATGGCAAAGGTTAAGAAAGTTCTTGTTGAGATTAAATTGCAGATTCCGGGAGGTCAGGCAAATCCTGCTCCGCCCGTAGGTCCTGCTCTGGGACAGCACGGCTTAAATATTATGGATTTCTGCAAGGCATTTAATGACAGGACGAAAGATCAGATGGGTACGATCCTGCCTGTTGTGATCACAGTTTATGAAGACAGAACCTACTCTTTTATCATAAAGACGCCGCCTGCGGCAGTTTTGATCTTAAAGGCATTGAATTTGCAGAAGGGGTCAGGTGAACCTCAGAAGGAGAAGGTGGGTCAGATCACCAGAGCTCAGCTTGAAGAAATTGCAAATATAAAGATGCCCGATCTGAATGCAAACGATATGGATGCTGCGGTTAAAATTATTGCAGGAACAGCCAATTCTATGGGAGTAGTGGCTGCAGACGCATAATAATAGCTGCGATCATAATGTTGTAATTAAAATATGATCATAAAAATAAGATATTTGCGCCTAATTTTGACTTAAGAGGTTGATAATGAAACGGGGAAAAAAGATAACCGAGGCAAGATCAAGGGTTGATAAAACAAGATCTTATAACCTTGACGAAGCTGTAAGCTTAATGAAGGATTTAAAATTCGTAAAATTTGACGAGACGGTTGATCTTTCCATTAAGATTGTACATAAAAGTTTTCAGAATATTCGCGGTACCGCTACATTGCCCGCGGGAACAGGAAAGGAAAAAAAGGTACTTGTTATATGTAAGGGAGACAAGCAGAAGGAAGCGCAGGATGCCGGAGCCGATTATGTGGGCGCAGAAGAGATCATTGAGAAGATCAAAGGCGGCTGGATTGATTTTCACGCTGTTGTTGCAACTCCGGATATGATGAGTATGGTAGGTAAACTTGGACCTGTTCTTGGCAGAAAGGGATTGATGCCGAAGCCTAAAGCCGGAACCGTTACGGAAGATATAAAGGGAATTGTTAAGGAATTGAAGGGCGGAAGAATTGAGTATAAATGCGATAAAACAGGCGTTATTCATACTGCCGTTGGAAAGATATCCTTTGATGAAAATTCTTTGATAGATAATATAAAGGCATTTTACAATCAGATCGTAAGGGATAAGCCTGCAGAAGCAAAGGGCAATTATATAAAGTCGGTTCATGTCAGTTCGTCTATGGGGCCCGGAATAAAAATTAATCATAAGGGGATCGATAAATAATGGTTAAGCAATATAAAATAGATGAAGTAGAGAAACTGACATCTCAATTGTCAGAAAAAGGGAATATAATATTCACAAATTATTCCGGAATTAATGTAAAAGATCTCTCTGATCTGAGAAGGAAGCTCAGAGAAAAAAATACCGATTATAAAGTAGTAAAGAATAAATTATTTAAAAGGGCGCTTGACAATGCCGGTTACAGCGGTCTTGATGAGTATTTAAAAGGCCCCATTGCCGTAGCCTTTGCAAATGATGAAGTTGGCGAAGCGGCTAAGGTTTTAAAAGAATTTAAAGACGAAGTTAATAAATTCAGTTATTCCGTAGGAGTAATTGATAAAACAGTATATAACGAAGAAGATATTGAGAAGATCGCTAAACTTCCTTCCAGAGAGGTTATTCTTGGCCAAATTATGTCGCTGGCAAACGGACCTGCCTCCGGAATTGCAATGGGAATAGATCAGGTTATGGCGTCGCTGGCCAGAGGAATTAATGCTGTTGCAGAAAAAAATAACGGTTAAATTGCAAAAGAACAAGGGTTGAAAAGGGGTTGTTAGTACCAGTAAATGTAAGAGTTCACATTGAAGTGGTTTCAATTTCTTTTTTTACCCTTTATAGGTTTTTACAGTTATTCTGTATTAACTTGAAGAAATTCATTAAATATAAAGGATAAAAAAATGGCAAAATTATCAGTAGAAGAACTTTTAGAAGAAATAGGCAGTCTTACTCTGCTTGAAGCTGCAAAACTTGTAGAAGCAATGGAAGAAAAATTCGGTATTTCGGCAGCAGCTCCCGTAGCTATTGCAGCGGCAGCGCCGGCAGATGAGGGCGGAGCTGCAGCGGAAGAACAAACGGAATTTGATGTAATATTAACAGGTTTTGGCGATTCAAAAGTAGCGGTTATTAAAGAAGTCAGAGCAATAACCGGTCTTGGTCTTAAAGAAGCGAAAGAGCTTGTTGAAGCAGGCGGAAAAGCCGTAAAAGAAAAAGTTTCCAAAGAAGAAGCTGAGGAGATAAAACAGAAACTTGCAGCTGCCGGAGCAACAATAGAACTGAAATAGACTTTTCAATGTTTAAATATTTTGAGAAGATTTGTTTAATATGATTATGGGACATTAGCTTTGGTTGATTTTCAGCCAGAGCTAATGCTGTTTGTTTGCTTAATATAGTTATCTCTGGTCCTGTAATTATTTTTTATTTACGATTTTAAGCCGGTTTCCGATGATCCGGAATTCCGGTTATTCCCTGCATCTAAAAATTTATTTATTAGGGTATACATTAATGGTTGGAACAAAGAAGATCGTTAATTTTGGAAAGATTGAATCGAGTATTAACCTGCCTAATTTGATTGAAGTCCAGTTAAAATCTTATCAGTGGTTTTTACAGGAAGGTCTGACCAAAAAGAAGTCACAGGGCCTTCAGGCTGTTTTTGAAGAGATATTTCCCATTGAAAGTCCTCACGAGGATGTGGTTCTGGAATTTTTGGATTATGAAGTGGGTGAGCCTAAATATTCTGAAGATGAATGTAAAGAGAGAGATGTAACGTACGCCGCTCCGTTAAAAGCTACGATCAGGCTGATAAGAAAAGAGAGCATGGAAGTCAGGGAACAGAGCGTATATATGGGCGATATTCCTCTGATGACTCGAAGAGGTACCTTTGTGATCAACGGAGCGGAAAGAGTCGTTGTAAATCAACTGCACCGATCTCCCGGTATATTTTTCTTTTATGAAGAGACTGAAAGAGTCTATGCATCCAGAGTAATTCCGGACAGAGGGTCCTGGCTTGAGTTTGAAACAGATTCCAAGGGTTATATAATTGCCAGGATAGACAGAAAGAAAAAATTCCCTGTAACTCTATTGATCAAAGCTCTGGGTTATGAAACAAATGAAGAAATAGTAAAATTATTCTATGATACATATACTGTAAAACTGAAAAATGAGGAGGATTATGCGTCGTTAAACGGCAAGAGAACGGCAAAGGATATAATCAGTAAAGAGACCGGAGAAGTCCTGGTCGAAGTGGGCGACAGGATCCTCATAGATATAATTGACAGACTTAAAGAAGAAAAGATCAAGCAGGCAGAGTTAGTTAAATTTCCCAATGATAAAGACGATTCCTTTCTGAGCGAGACATTTAACTTTGAGTCCGATTTTATTAAGAAAAATCTGAAAATTGATCCTGAAACGACTTACACCGGTACCGAACTTGCGCTGCTGACAATTCATGCGATAATGAGGCCCGGAGAGCCTACGAATATTGAAAATGCCAATGCGGAATTGACAAGATTGTTCTTCAACCCGAGGACCTATTCCCTCGGAAATGTGGGAAGATATAAGATAAATTCCAAATTCGGATTCAGCGATGCTAACAAATCGCTGATATTGAGCAAGGAGGATATAATTGCAACTGTTAAGTATATATTGTACCTCATTGCCGAAGCGGATGGTTATGAAGTCCAGTATGAAAATGAAAAGGGCAAGAAAGAGAAAAAGTTTGTTTTAACAATTGTAGATGATATTGATCACCTGGGAAACAGAAGAGTGAGGTCTGTTGGCGAGCTTGTAATGAATCAGATAAAGATCGGATTCCAGAGGATGGAGAGGGTTATCAAGGAGAGGATGACAATTCAGGATCTTGATGTGATCACTCCCCAGGCTCTTATAAGCATAAAGCCCATTACAGCGGTAATTAATGAATTCTTTGGTTCGAGCCAGCTTTCGCAGTTTATGGATCAGACCAATCCTTTGGCTGAGTTAACTCATAAGAGGAGATTGAATGCTCTGGGTCCCGGAGGGCTTTCCAGAGAAAGAGCGGGTTTTGAAGTAAGGGACGTCCATCCGTCGCATTACGGAAGAATGTGTCCCATTGAGACGCCTGAAGGCCCCAATATCGGACTTATTGTGTCACTAAGCGCTCACGGGCAGATAAATGAATACGGTTTTCTTGAAACTCCATACAGAAAAGTTGAGAACGGCAAAGTTACCGATAAGATAGAATTCTTAACGGCAAACAGGGAGGATAATTATTTTATTGCACAGGCCAATGCGCAGATTGATAAATCGGGCAATTTTGTTAAAAGTCTGATCCCATGCAGAAACAGAGGCAACTTCCCCTATAAAAAACCGAAAGAGATCCAATATATGGATGTGTCGCCGAATCAGGTTTTTTCCGTTGCAACCGGACTTATTCCCTTTCTTGAGCATGACGACGCTAACAGAGCTCTCATGGGGTCCAATATGCAGCGTCAGGCCGTGCCTCTTCTTATCGAGGAAGGCCCTCTTGTGGGTACCGGAATGGAAAAACCGGCTGCTTATGATTCGGGCGTGCTTGTTATTGCCGGAAGGTCGGGAGAGGTTATATACGCGGACTCAAAACTTGTGAAAATCAGAACAAAGAAGGACGAAATTGACGAATATTATCTGAGAAAATTCAAAAGAACAAATCAGGGTACATGTTTTAATCAGCGGCCTCTTGTTAAAGTGGGAGATAAAATTAAAACCGGAGATATTATAGCCGACGGCCCTGCAACCGATGAGGGCAGATTAAGTCTTGGCAAGAATATTCTTGTGGCCTTTATGCCCTGGATGGGTTATAATTTTGAGGATGCAATATTAATATCCGAAAGACTTGTTGAAGAAGATGTATTTACATCGATCCATATTGAACAGTTTGAAGTTGAAGCAAGAGAGACCAAACTGGGAAGAGAGATGATAACAAGAGATATTCCGAATCTCAGTGAAAAGGCTTTTCGGGATCTTGATGCGGACGGGATTGTCCGCATAGGAGCAGTGGTCAACTCCGACGATATACTTGTAGGAAAGGTTACTCCAAAAGGGGAACAGGACCTTACGCCGGAATATAAGCTTCTTCATTCCATCTTCGGAGAGAAAGCCAGAGAGGTGAGGGATACCTCGCTGAGAGTTCCCAACGGCGTATCCGGTATTGTTATTGATGTAAGAAGATTTTCAAGAGAAAATGGCGACGAGCTTGCTCCCGGTGTTGAGGAACTTGTTAAGGTTTATATAGCAGATAAACGAAAAGTATCTGTGGGCGATAAAATGGCAGGCCGCCATGGTAATAAGGGCGTTATTTCCAGGATCGCTTCAAAATACGATATGCCCTATCTTCCGGACGGAACTCCCGTGGATATAATATTGAATCCTCTTTCAGTGCCCTCCCGAATGAATCTCGGGCAGCTCCTTGAAACAGAATTGGGATGGGCAGCAAAAGAATTGGGCATAGTTTTTGAAACGCCGATTTTTGACGGCGCCAGTCTTGAAGAGATTGAAGAATATCTGGAAAAGGCGGATCTGCCCAGAACGTCAAAAATCGTACTTTACGACGGAAGAACAGGGCAGCCCTTTGAGGGAGAAGTAATGGTAGGCTATGTCTATATGCTGAAACTAGCGCATATGGTTGACGATAAGATACATGCCAGATCAACCGGTCCCTACTCTCTTGTTACTCAGCAGCCTCTTGGCGGGAAAGCTCAGTTCGGCGGCCAGCGTCTTGGTGAAATGGAAGTATGGGCTCTGGAAGCCTATGGAGCGGCATATACGCTTCAGGAATTGCTCACCGTTAAATCCGATGATATGCTGGGAAGAGCACGGATCTATGAAGCTATTGTAAAGGGAATTAATACAACGGCTCCGGGGATACCTGAATCCTTTAATGTTCTGATACAGGAATTGAGAGGCCTGGCTCTTGATGTGAAAATATACGATGAAAAGGGGACCGAGATCAGTCTTTCCGAATGGACCGAAGGCATGAGCAAATCCAAAAGAAGAATAAGACTGGACAGGCTTGAGAATAAATGATTTCAGTTGACCTGAAAACCGGTTAAGGTGCCGAAGTTTATAATATAAGGCTTCAGCGTCTTATTTTTATTGATTATTATCAAATAATTTTAGAATTTTGGAAGGGTTAAGAAAATTATGAGGGACTTTAATGATTTCAGTTCTATTCAGATAAAATTAGCATCATCCGATATGATCAGAGAATGGTCCTACGGTGAAGTCAAAAAACCCGAGACAATAAATTACAGAACTCTGAAGCCTGAAAGGGAAGGGCTCTTCTGTGAAAGGATCTTCGGCACAACAAAGGAGTGGGAATGTTACTGCGGAAAATTCAAATCCATCAGGTATAAAGGCGTTGTTTGCGACAGATGCGGCGTTGAAGTAACCCATTATAAAGTCAGACGAGAAAGGGGCGCTCATATTGAGCTTGCCACTCCGGTGGCTCATATCTGGTATTACAGGTCGGTGCCTTCCAGAATGGGGCTCCTTTTGAACCTCACTGTGAACTCTTTGAAGTCGGTATTGTACTATGAAAAATACATTGTCGTTGATCCCGGTGAAGCGGCAGATGAGGATATAAAAACCGGGGATATACTGGATGAAGATACATATTATCAGTTATATGAAAAGTATGGCGATACATTTGCTGCCGGTATGGGGGCAACGGCAATTAAAGATCTGCTGACAAATATTGATCTTGACGATGAATCCCGAAAACTGAGATCCGATATACATGCAAAATCCGTTAAAGGTATTAAAATTGAAAAGAAGCTTATTAAACGGCTGGAAATAATTGAATCATTCAAGGAATCGGGGAATAAGCCGGAATGGCTCGTTCTTGAAGTGATCCCTGTGATCCCCCCCGAGCTGCGGCCTATGGTGCAGCTTGACGGAGGACGTTTTGCAACTTCAGACCTGAATGACCTTTACAGACGGGTGATTAACAGGAATAACAGGCTCAAAAGATTGATGATGCTCCGCGCTCCCGAGATCATTGTAAGAAACGAAAAGAGAATGCTTCAGGAATCGGTAGATGCCCTTTTTGATAACAGCAGAAGAAAACGTGCCGTAAAGGGGAAAGGCAACAGACCCTTAAAATCTCTCAGCGATATGCTGAAAGGGAAACAAGGCAGATTCAGACAGAACCTTCTCGGTAAGAGGGTGGACTACTCAGGCAGGTCCGTTATTGTGGTAGGGCCCGAGTTAAAGCTCTATCAGTGCGGTCTGCCCAAGAAGATGGCAATTGAATTATTTAAGCCTTTTATTATGAAACGCCTTGTTGACAAGGATTTTGTTCAGAATATAAAATCGGCCAAAAAAATGGTAGAGAACGAGAAAAAGGAAGTCTGGGAAGTTCTTGAAGAGGTTATTTCGGAACACCCGGTTCTTCTTAACAGGGCGCCGACTCTTCACAGGCTCGGGATTCAGGCTTTTGAACCTGTTCTGGTGGAAGGGAAGGCCATTAAACTGCATCCTCTGGTATGCCATGCATACAATGCGGATTTTGACGGAGACCAGATGGCTGTTCATGTGCCTCTGTCCCCTCGCGCGCAGTTCGAGTGCTGGACGCTGATGCTTTCGTCAAATAATCTGTTGTCGCCGGCAAACGGACATCCCGTTATTACGCCGACTCAGGATATCGTACTGGGAATATACTGTTTGACTTCCATGCTGGAAGAAGATAATGAAAGTGTCAAATATTTTGACGATGAGAGCGATGTTCTCAGGGCAGTGGATTACGGACAGATCAATTTAAGGTCCAAAATAAAATTTCTTAAAGATGACGAATTTATAGAAACGACAGCGGGAAGACTCATGTTCAACGGACTGCTTCCCGATGATTTCGGGTTTGTTAATTATGTTATAAACGATAAAGCGTTAGCGGGAATTATTTCACGTATTGTGAGACAGTACGGGCCCGATGTAACAATTAGAATTCTTGATGATGTCAAGGAGATGGGTTATATTTATGCAACTCATTTTGCTCCCACAATATCGATGTCCGATATTATAATCCCGGAAGAGAAAAAGAAAATCGTTGCAGAAGAAGACGAGAAGGTTGAAGTCATTGAAAACGAATACAGGAACGGTTTTATAACGGATGAGGAAAGGTATAACAGAGTTATAAATTTATGGACAAATGCAAATGAGATAATTGCAGATAAAATGTTCGAAGAACTTTCCAGAGACCAGAAGGGACTTAATCCCATATATGTAATGGCGCAGTCGGGCGCAAGGGGGAGCAAAGCCCAGATCAGACAGCTTGCCGGAATGCGGGGCCTCATGACAAAGCCGAGCGGAGAAATAATTGAAGTGCCCATAAGAGCAAACTTTAAAGAAGGGTTAACAGTACTGGAATATTTTATTTCCACAAACGGAGCAAGAAAGGGGCTTGCCGATACCGCACTTAAAACCGCAGATGCGGGATATTTAACGCGGAGGCTTGTGGATATTGCTCAGGATGTTGTTATATCAATTGACGACTGCAAAACAACTTCGGGGATAGATATTCACCCCATCAAAGAGGGCGACGATATAATCGAATCTCTCGGATCAAGAGTACTGGGCAGGACTCTCCTCTATGATATAATTCATCCTGTCACAGGAGAGGTCATCAGCAAAGCGGATGAGATCGTTGACGAAGAAATTGCCGATACTCTCGATAAACTGAATTTCGATGAAATTGAGATCAGATCGGTACTGACATGTGAAGCCAAACATGGAGTATGCGCGAAGTGTTACGGCAGAAATCTTGCCACTGCAAGACCAATCGAAAGCGGAGAAGCTGTTGGGATTATTGCTGCTCAATCAATCGGTCAGCCCGGCACACAGTTGACCATGAGAACTTTCCATATCGGCGGAATTGCCTCAAGATCTGTTGAAGAGAGCGTTGTAAAGTTAAACTATCCTGTTTATGTTAAAGAACTCACTCCCAAAACCATAAAAACAGAAGATAAAAAAATTATTTCAGTAAGAAAGGGATATCTTATTGTTCAGCGTGTAATTTCTCAGGAAACAGTAAAAGGAACAGCGGAATTTACTATTGAAGACGGCGAGAGAGTTTTTTCAGGAATTGTGGTGGGCAAAAATTCCGAGGGAGAGGATATCCTTGCAAAGAATTCCGGAATTGTTAAGATTGATAAGAAGAAGGTCTATATACTTGGCGATCCGCACTCAATCCCGATCAATGTAGGAACAGAAATAAATGTTAAAACAGGCAAGTTTTATGACAGAAACGTTGTTCTTGCCGAATTTGATCCGTGGTTTGAGCCGATCCTTACAGAGGTTAACGGCACTGTTGAGTTTGTTGATATTGAACTCAATAAAAGCCTGCACGAAGAGATCGATCCTCAGACAAATATCACAAGAGGAGTGATAGTAGAATACAAAACTGAAAAGCTTGAACCGAGAATAAATATAATAAGATCTTCGGGAGATCCCATTACATATCTGCTGCCCAAGGGCGCTCATCTGATGGTAAACGATAAGGAAAAAGTAACGGCCGGTACTGTTTTGTCAAAGATCCCGCGCGGTGCTGAAATGACCAAGGATATTACCGGCGGACTTCCCAGGGTAGCCGAACTGTTTGAAGCCCGAACTCCCAAGGATGCGGCAACATTGACCGAATTTGACGGAGTTGTTACAATAGGCGATACGGTAAAGAAGAAAAGAAAGATCATTGTTACGGGCGATAATGGTGAATCAAAAGAGTATTCGATCCCTGTGTCCAAATACTTGAGAGTCCAGGATGGAGACAGAATTGTAAAGGGCGAAAAAATTGACGACGGACCTATTGACCCTCATGACATTTTGAAGATAAAAGGCCCCAGGGAGCTTCAGAAATTTCTTGTTAATGAAATACAGGAAGTGTACAGACTTCAGGGCGTTGCAATAAATGATAAGCATATTGAGGTTATTGTAAGGCAGATGCTGAGAAAGGTAAAGGTTTCGGACCCGGGCGATACAAACTTTGTCATTGAACAGATCATCGATAAATTTGATTTTCTTGAAGAGAATATAAGAGTAGAAAATGAAGGCGGAAAGCCTGCAACTGCAATACCTGTTTTGATGGGTATTACAAAAGCTGCGCTGAATACCGAATCCTTTATTTCTGCTGCGTCATTTCAGGAGACAACGAGAGTTCTTACGGATGCAGCAATAAAAGGAAAGGTTGATCAGTTGAGAGGTTTGAAGGAAAATGTGATTATTGGCCACCTGATCCCTGCCGGAACCGGATCAAGATCCTATGAAAATATTGAGATATATCAGAATGAACCGGGTGATTTGGATGTTCCTATAGGCGATAGGGACGACGAAGGCGAAGAAGCTCAGATTGATGAAACAAAGGACGCTCCTTTAAAGCTTGAGACCGATAAATCGGCAGTTGATATGAATGGGGCCGATGGAATAACTCAGGAATAGCGCCGGCATAAGGAAAAATATAAAAATTCTTGACAAGAAAAGCTTTAAAATAAGCATATAACAAATTATTTTCACAATATTGGAATATTGATATAGAATATTCGAGTTAGAAAAGATACAGGAGTTGAAATGCCAACAATAAACCAATTGATACGAAAAGGAAGAGAGAGTAAAAAGAAGAAGACCAAATCGCCGGCGTTGAAACAGTGCCCCCAGAAGAGAGGTGTTTGTACAAGAGTAATGACATTTACTCCGAAGAAGCCCAACTCGGCATTGAGAAAAGTTGCTCGTGTAAGACTGACCAATGGGATTGAGGTTACGGTTTATATTCCCGGTGAAGGCCATAATCTTCAGGAACACTCGGCAGTTTTGATAAGAGGGGGAAGGGTAAAGGACCTTCCCGGCGTGCGTTATCATATGATCCGCGGTTCTCTTGACGCCCTTGGGGTTGAGAACAGAAGGAAGGGCAGATCAAAATACGGAACCAAAAGACCCAAGGCATGATCGAACCTAAGGTATATATAAATGATTAATGGATTAATGAAAGAGGATTAAAATGCGCAGAAGAAGACCACCTAAGAGGGAAATACTTCCCGACCCTAAATTCGGCAGTAAGTTGGTAACCAAATTTATAAATTGCATGATGCTTAAAGGGAAAAAGGGAGTTTCCGAAACAAACTTTTATAAAGCAATGGATATGCTTCAGGAAAAAACTCAGAAAGATCCTATGGAAGTTTTTATTAAAGCACTTGAAAATGTTAAGCCTGTAGCTGAAGTTAAATCAAGAAGGGTAGGCGGCGCTACATATCAGGTGCCCATTGAGATCCGGCCTGAAAGGCGGCAGGCTCTTGCAATCAGATGGCTCATAAACTACTCAAGGTCGAGACCTGAAAAAACAATGTATCAGCGTCTTGCCGGCGAACTGATGGATGCCTTTAATAATACCGGAAGCTCAATCAAGAAGAAGGAAGATACGCATAAAATGGCCGAAGCGAATAAGGCTTTTGCTCATTTTAAATTTTAACGGTTATTATACAAAAGATATACTCAATCAAATACCAGGTATTCCCTGGTATTTGGCGTTTATGATCGGGAAATTTATTATTCAATTAACAGGTATATTATGGGAAGAGAACTGCCGCTGAGCAGAACAAGGAATATTGGCATAATGGCTCATATAGATGCCGGGAAAACAACCCTGACGGAAAGAATTCTTTTTTATACCGGAAAGACTTATAAGATGGGAGAAGTCCATGAAGGTACCGCAGAAATGGACTGGATGGAGCAGGAGAAGGAACGGGGTATCACAATAACTGCCGCTGCCACAACATGTTTCTGGAAGAATACAAGAATTAATATTATTGATACTCCCGGTCATGTGGATTTTACTATGGAGGTTGAAAGGAGTCTCAGAGTATTGGATTCTGCAATTGCTGTTTTTGACGGCGTTGCAGGCGTTGAACCGCAGTCGGAAACCGTATGGCGCCAGGCGGACAAGTACAATATCCCCAGGATCTGCTTTGTAAATAAAATGGACAGGATCGGAGCGGATTTTGAGAAATGTCTCGGCATGATCAAGGATAAGCTCTTTGCCGTTCCTTTGCCTCTTCAGATACCTGTCGGTTCCGAAGAAAACTTCAGGGGAGTCATTGATCTTGTCAGGATGGTTGCTTACTTTTGGGAGGATGCCGAAGGGAGTGATATGGCCGAAGATCAAGTACCAGAAGAACTGCGCTCAAAAGCGGACAAATACAGAGATGCAATGATTGAACTGATTGCCGAGTATGACGACGAGATCATGGAGAAATATCTTGAAGGGATTGAACTTAAAACCGAAGAGATAAAAAAGGCCATAAGGAAAGTAACCACTGAAGCCGGATTTTTCCCGGTACTGTGCGGGTCTGCTCTTAAAAATAAGGGAGTTCAGCCCCTTCTCGAAGCAATTGTCGATTACCTGCCTTCGCCTGCTGATATAGAACCTGTGAGCGGGCATGACGTAAACGATTATGAAAAGATGATCACAAGAAAGGCGAGTGATAAGGAGCCTTTTTGCGGGCTGATCTTTAAAATTCAGAGCGATCCTCATGTCGGCAGGTTGACTTATCTCAGAATTTATTCGGGGGCGATAAGAACGGGCGAAACTGTATTAAATGTTATTGAAAATAAAAAAGAGAGAATAAACAGATTCTTAAGAATGCATGCAAATAACCGTGAAGAGATCAAGGAAGCCCATACGGGTGATATTGTGGCGGTTGTGGGGCTTAAAACCGTTAGAACAGGCGATACCCTTTCTGACATAAGCAATCCCATACTCCTTGAAAAGATGGAATTCCCCGACCCGGTTATATCCATCGCAATTGAACCGAAAACAAAAGCCGATCAGGAAAAGCTGATAACATCCCTTAAAAGATTGGAAGATGAAGACCCCACATTTCATGTTGATAATAATTCAGATACGGGGCAGATAATAATTTCCGGAATGGGAGAACTGCATCTTGATATTATTGTGGACAGACTGTTCCGGGAGTTTAATGTAAAGGCAAATGTAGGGAATCCTCAGGTTACGTATAAAGAGACCATTACTAAGAAGTCCCATTCGGAATATAAGTATGAGAAACAGATGGGAGGCAAAAATCATTTCGGTCACGCGGCCATCAGCATTGAGCCTGCAGGCTCTGGAGCGGGATTTATTTTTGAGAACAGGCTTGTTCCGGGAACTATTCCGAAGGAATATATTGACAATATAAAGGCAGGATTAAAGGATTCCCTTGAATCGGGGGTTCTGGCCGGTTATAAAACGGACGACGTAAAAGTTATTCTTACCGGGGCATCCTATAATGAACAGGACTCTATTGATACCGCTTACAGAATTGCGGCAAACATGGCCTTTAAAGATGCGGCCCGAAGGGCTGAGCCCTCATTGATGGAACCGATAATGTCCCTTGAGGTTGTGACGCCCGATGAATATTCCGGAGATGTGATCAATGATATTAACACCCGAAGGGGCAAGATCGAGGATATTAATTTCAGAGGAGAATTAAAAATAATCAAGGCGCTTATACCTTTATCTGAAACATTCGGTTATGCGACAAGCGTCAGGTCTATGAGTCAGGGAAGAGCTTCTCATACATTGCAGTTTTCTCATTATGAAATAGTGCCGAAAAATATAACTGATAATATAATTGGTCGAATGAGCGGCCTCTTTTATTAAAGATCATATATTATAGTGAAATTCTTACGTTTTGGATTAATTTTTTTTAATTTCATATATTTTATATAAAATCACTTGACAGATTTAGCATATTTTTTTTTTATCATTAAACTCCTATTCCTCGTTGTCGGAAGAAGGTGATTTTTATACCTATATGCAATTATACATGTTCACTAAATGCTGTATTGTATAATTTTGAAATAATATTTATTGAAAGATAATTTTAGTAATGAAAATATTGTTAAGGAGTAAATTAAATGGCAAAAGAAAAATTTGATAGGTCTAAGCCGCATGTGAATGTTGGAACAATCGGCCATATTGATCATGGCAAGACTACTTTGACCTCGGCAATTACAAAATGCTTGAATTTAAAGTATGGGACCGGAAAAGCTATAGATTTTGATCAGATAGACAATGCTCCGGAAGAGAAAGCCAGAGGGATAACCATAGCTACTTCACATCAGGAGTATGAAACTGACAAAAGGCATTATGCTCATGTGGATTGCCCCGGTCATGCTGACTATATAAAAAATATGATAACAGGTGCTGCCCAGATGGATGCCGCTATTCTTGTTGTTGCGGCAACTGACGGCGCAATGCCTCAAACAAGAGAGCACGTGTTGCTGGCGCACCAGGTTAATGTGCCGTATATTATCGTATATCTTAACAAAGCGGATATGCTTGATCCTTCTGAAAGGGATGAGATGTTAGAACTGGTTGAGATGGAGATCAGAGAGCTTCTTGAGAAAAATGATTTTCCAGGTGACGAGGTTCCTGTAATTCCCGGGTCAGCATTAAAAGCCCTTGAAGAAGCGGAAGCGGGCAAGACCGATGGCGAGTGGTTTAATTCTGTAATTAAGCTTGCAGAAGCGCTTGATGAATATATACCGGAACCGCAGCGTGTTACTGACAAGCCCTTTTTGATGCCTATTGAAGATGTTTTTACTATTACGGGGCGCGGAACCGTTGTAACCGGAAGAATAGAAAGAGGGATTGTTAATACAGGCGACGAAATTGAAATAATAGGATTTGCCGAAACAAAGAAGACCGTGTGTACCGGCGTTGAGATGTTCAGAAAAATTCTCGATGAAGGCAGAGCCGGCGATAATGTGGGATGTCTTTTAAGAGGAATTGATAAAAAGGAAGTTCAGAGAGGACAGGTCCTTGCCAAACCGGGTTCAATTACACCTCATACGAAATTTGAGGGACGTGTTTACATTCTTAAGAAAGAAGAAGGCGGAAGGCATACGCCCTTCTTTTCGAATTACAGGCCTCAGTTTTATTTCAGGACAACTGACGTTACAGGCGTGATCAATCTGCCTGAAGGTGTTGAAATGGTTATGCCTGGCGATGACATCGATATGGTCGTTGAACTTATTACGCCTGTTGCCATGGAAGAGGAACTCAGATTTGCAATCCGTGAAGGCGGAAGAACAGTCGGTGCCGGTGTTGTAACAAAAGTTATTGAGTAAAATTCTTTTTTAACTTGGATTGGAAAATATTTCTGTAGTGTCAGTCGGTATGTTCAGGCTGACACTACATAATTATACTGTATAGGAATAAAAAGTGGCTAAATTAACAGGACAGTGTATAAGGGTGAAGCTGAGGTCTTTTGATGCAAAACTCCTGGATCAGTCGGCAGAGAAGATAGTGGCTACTACAAACAGAAGCGGAGCAAAAGTAGCAGGTCCCATTCCTCTTCCGACAAAGATTGAGAAATTTTGTGTTTTGAGATCGCCGCATGTGAATAAGAAGTCCCGTGAGCAATTTGAGATCAGGACTCATAAGCGTTTAATTGATATTATTGATCCGAATTCCGATACTGTGGAAGCTTTGATGAAGCTTGAACTCCCAGCCGGTGTTTCAGTTGATATAAAATCTTAATATCCGAATAAGCAACATCTTTGTAAAAAAGATTTTATAGTGGTGATTTTTTTTTGAGGAAGTAATTTTTTTCATCGGATTGATGAATTGAACAATAAAAGGACGTATACTGATTGTACAGGTGAAGAAAGATGGCAAAGGCGATAATTGGGAAAAAGATAGGTATGTCACAATATATAAAAGATGACGGTACGGTTATACCGGTTACAGTATGTGAGCTGGGCCCCTGTGTTGTTGTTCAAAAGAAGACAGCCGAGAGGGACGGATATTCGGCTTTGAAGGTCGGTTTTATTGAACAAAAAGAGGGCAGATTGCCTATGCCGCTTGAAAAGGATTTTAAGAAAAGAAATATAGCTCCTCAAAAAGTTATGGCTGAGATCGGTCTGTTTGACCAGAGTCTCGATGTGGGCAGCGAAGTGAAGTGTTCGATTTTTAATGAAGACGATATTGTGAATGTAACCGGAATATCAAAGGGGCGCGGATTTGCCGGAGTTATGAAAAGGTACGGTTTCAGAGGCGGTAAGAAAACTCACGGATCCCATCACCACCGGGCCCCGGGATCGGTCGGCGCCTGCGCATATCCGGGTGAAATCTGGAAAGGGCAGAAAATGCCCGGACATTACGGAACAAAAAGAGTAACTGTTAAGAACTTGAAAATAGTGAAAGTCTTTGAAGATGAAAATCTTGTATTGATATCCGGCTCAATTCCCGGTAGAAGAAATTCTATTATAAAAGTAACAGGGAAGTAAGGTATTATATTATGAAAGCAGATAAATATTCAACAGATGGCCAGGTAGTGGGTCAGGTCGAATTGTCGGAAGCTGTTTTTGGCAGCAAAATAAATGATGTTTTAATATATGAGTTGATCAAATCGGCAAATGCGAATCTCCGTCAGGGCACCCATTCAACAAAGGACAGAGTTGAAGTGAGAGGCGGCGGCGCAAAACCGTGGAGACAAAAAGGAACCGGAAGAGCAAGGGCCGGTACTAACAGATCGCCTATCTGGAGAGGCGGAGGAGTTGTTTTTGGCCCTAAGCCAAGATGTTACAGGATAAATCTTCCGAAGAATGTAAAGAAAGCCGCTTACAGATCATTGTTGTCATTAAAATTAAAACAGGGCGCTATTAAGATCATTGAGGATTTTCAGGTAAACGGCAAGACCAAAGAAATGGTTAAGATCGGGGATGCCCTGAATGTGAAGAAGGGTGTTCTGATCTCTGATAATGAAAGTGATATGCTTAAAAGATCTATTAAGAATATATCATGGTTCGGTTACAATAATGTAAGAAGGATTTCAAGCCGGGATATTTTTTACTGTAATGATATAATTATTACAGAAAGCGCTGTGAAATACCTTAATGAAAAATATTCCTAAGAAGGTGTAATGATGGATCCAAATGATATAATAATCAAACCTGTAATATCGGAAAAGACAACCGAATTGATGGAACATAATAAATATGTCTTTAAAGTTTCCGTACGCGCTAATAAATTAATGATAAAGCAGGCTGTTAAGAATATATTCGGTGTTGTGCCGAAGAGAGTCAATGTAATGATGGTCCGCGGCAAAACAAAAAGATTGAGGTTCAAATCGGGAAAAAAATCTGCCTGGAAAAAAGCTGTTATAACTTTAAGACATGGCGATAAAATAGAGATCTTTGAAGGACAGTAGATAATATTTTTTAAAGATGATATAAAGGTAGAAAGATGGGTATAAAAAAATTCAGACCGGTAACTCCTGCGCTCAGATATAAAACAGTATTGGATTTTGATGAAATTACTGCTGAAAAACCTTATAAACCCTTAACAAAAGGAAAGAAAGATTATGCAGGAAGAAATAATAAAGGCAGAATTTCAGTCCGAAGAAGAGGCGGCGGGCATAAGAAAAAATATCGTGTTATTGATTTCAAGCGTAATAAGATCGGAGTTGAAGGGAGGATCGTTTCTATAGAGTATGATCCCAACAGATCTGCAAATATTGCATTGGTCTCTTATCTGGACGGAGATAAGCGTTATATTATTGCGCCGGATTCAGTTAAAGTTGGCGATAAAATAACTTCGGGAGAAAATGTTGAGATCAAACCCGGTAATTCGCTGCCGCTTGAGAATATTCCCCTTGGGACCTTGATCTATAATATTGAACTTCATAAAGGGAGAGGCGGACAATTAGTGAGAGCGGCCGGTGCAGCCGCAATAGTAACTGCCAAAGAGGGAAACTACTGTCTTGTGAAACTGCCTTCCAGTGAGATCAGAAAAATTCATAAGGATTGTTTTGCAACCATTGGAGAGGTAGGGAATAAGGAGTTGAGCAATATAACGATCGGCAAAGCCGGAAGATCAAGATGGCTCGGCAAAAGACCGAAAGTTCGCGGTGTTGCAATGAATCCCATTGATCATCCCCACGGAGGAGGAGAAGGT
>JAJRXZ010000081.1 GCA_024276015.1 Spirochaetota bacterium
GACGAATAGCGATTTGAACCTGAGAATGAGATTGACCCGTAATGAATTTAACTTCGTATAATGGTTAGATGTGGATTTATATATGAATGTGATTGCGGATAAAATGACGATTTAAACAATTAAACGAATGTTGTGCGTCACTTTCACTTAACTTGTTTTTATCTGCGTGAAATTGTGGATAAGAATTTAAAGATATTGAAAAAATAATCAACAAAAATATTTTAAAATATACAAAAATTATTTCTCATCATTAAATATTTTATCCAGAGGATTTGTTATTTCTTTATAGTTCTTAACGCTTACATGCGTATAGATTTCTGTGGTTTTTGTGCTTTTGTGTCCCAGAAGTTCCTGTATATACCTGATATCGACTCCGCTTTCAAGCAGATGTGTTGCAAAACTGTGACGAAGAGAATGAACCGTAACATCTTTTGTGATATTTGCTTTTACCTTAGCCTGATAGAATATTTCCTGAACAGTACGTATACTGATATGGTTCTCAGGATTTTGGCCGGGGAAGAGCCATATTTTCGGTTCATAAGCATAGAAATATTTTGTTAAAATAACAAGAGCAGTGTCTGCCAAAAGTGAATATCTGTCTTTTCTTCCTTTTGCACCTTTTATAAAAATTGTTTTTCTCTTTCTGTCAATATCTTTGCTGCGCAATTTCACAACTTCGCTTACGCGCAAGCCTGATGAATAGATCGTCATCAAAATTGCCCTGTGCTTCAGATTTGAAAGAACTTTAAAAATACTCATAATTTCGTCTTTATTCAGAACAGAGGGGAGTTTTTTATCCTTTTTAGGCCGCTGAATATCAAAGAAGAAATTTTTTCTTAATAATTTTTCATAGTAGAATTTCAGGGCACTCAGCACTGTATTGATCGTTGAAGTGGAAAAGTTATTTTCATCAATAAGATAATGAAGGTAATTTTTAATATCGTTATTAGTTATAAGATCGGAAGTTTTAATTGATCTGCGAAGGAGCTGGAGATTATAATAGACGTATGAGTTGAATGTTTTTTTACTGTATTTCCTGATTATCAGTTCTCTTTTAAGAACTTCAATGTCATTCAGAATCATTTTATTGATTTGAAAAGCAAGAGGTCTGTCGAATTCAATCTCACAACATGAAAAAAACGATAAAATTTCTTTCAGAGCTCTTTGGTTTTTAGGGACTGCCCACACTTTTTTTTCATTAAGCCATCTGCTGCCTCTGATTGACTTGACTTTTGAGACAAGATTGTCCGAATGGGCGAATTTAATAATAATGCAGTCAGAGCGGGATTCAATTTTAATTTTCATACACTTGATCCTCTCAAAGTTTTGGAATGATAAAGTATTATTGTTTTAATAAGACTGTAAAAATTAATACGATTAAGATTGAATTTAAGTAAGAAATTAAATGCAAAGCGGCAAAAATTATTGCATAACTTGCGAAAAAATATCCGAAATTATAATAATAAGACTTTTTAAGTAATGAGAAAAGATATGGCAGAGAGAAAATACAGATCAACTGCAAAGAAAAAGACCGGAACTAAGAAAAAAACAACTGCTAAAAACGCTGCAAAAGGCAAAAACAGAAAAAGAACAGCTGCAAAGAAATCGGTAAAAGGGAAAAGAAGATCATCGCGGAGCAGGAACAGCAGCCCGGTTTATATTCTGATAATTGTGATACTTCTTGCAGTTATAGCATTTTTGGTAAATAAGCTCTATTTTAAGGGCCGTATTACACAGAAGGGTAGCGGGCATATTGTTACATCTAAGGATCTGAAAAGAGAGAATAAAAAACCGGCTGATAAAAAAAATGCCGGCGAGAACCGGAGGAAAATTTCCGGAAGGGATAAAAGAACAGGCCTTAAAGAGCAAAATCAGATAGGAGCAAAAATATATTTTATCAGGTTTAATGAAAAGAATGAGAAGATGTATCTAACGCCGGTGAAACGGAATGTTAAGGTGAAGAATAAGGTTAAAGATGCAATAGAAGAATTGATAAAGGGGCTTTCTCCTGCAGATAAGAGAAGGGGATTACTCAGCGCTGTACCGGCTAATCTCAAATTGCGGAGCGTCAGGTTGAGAAACAGAATTGCGGAACTGGATTTTAACAGTTCAATAGAGAGGGGGGCCGCGGGCAATATTCTTATCAGCAGGATTGATCAGATTGTATATACGGCAACGCAGTTCGATGATATTGACAGTGTTGTTATAAAGATCAATGGTAGAATTAAACGCACGCTGGGAAGCGACGGTCTGTCTATCCGAGGCCCCCTGCACAGGAGAGAGTAGGTGGAAGGGAAAAAGCTGCTGGAGATAGAGATCAAGGCATACTGCAAAAGTTATGAACAAATAGTTTCAGAGATAAGATCTGCAGGTGCGCAGTATAAAGAGACAACGAAACAGCACGATATATATTTCAATCATCCTGAAAGAGATTTTATTATAACGGACGAGGCGCTTCGCATCAGACAGAGCAGCAGCGGAGTAGTCCTCACATATAAGGGGCCTAAACTGCCGGGGATAACAAAAAGCAGGACAGAGGAAGAGGTGAATGTGGGCAAGGCTGGCTCTATGGAAAGAATTCTCATTAATCTCGGCTTTAGAAAAAGCGGAGAAGTAAAGAAAACCAGAGACATTTACATCCTTGATGATATTACAATATGTATAGATCGGGTTGAAGGTCTTGGAACTTTTATTGAACTGGAAAAGATCTCAACTGAAAAAAAAGAAGCTGAAGATGAACTTCTTGCCCTTGCAGAAAAGCTTTCACTCGGCTCCTTTGTAAAGAAGTCTTACCTTGAAATGATCCTGGAAGGGCAGAGTTGAAATTCAGTTATCTCAATGTATATCCTTCCCTGTTAAGATCTGCAATTACTTTTTTCTGCAGATTGTCAATTTCATCGGGAGTGAGGGTTTTATCTTTTGCCGCAAATATTATTTTCAGTGAAACCGATTTTTTATCTTCAGGGATGGGATCTCCTTCATAAACTGAAATAACATCAACACTGTTAATATAATTTTTGCGGCTCTTTTCAATTATTCTGCAAATATTTTCAGAGTATACAAATTTATCCGCTATAACTGAGATCTCAAAGGGAACTTCCGGAAATTTCTGCAGCTCTGTAAATTTAATTTCATTTTTTTCCGAATTAAAGATGAGGTCAAGGTCCAGCTCAAAAATACCTGCGTGTCCGTTAATACCAAAGGTATTTCTTGTTTTCGGATGAAGCTCAAAGATGATTCCTCCATAGGTCCCGTCAATTTCGATGGTCATTGACCGTCCCGGGTGAGCGTAAGGAGGAAGATTATCCGGTGAGGGGATCAGTTTGACATTCTTCAAACGGAGTCTGTCAAACAGGAGGAGAACCGATTTTTTTGCTTCATAAAAAACAGGGCTCTGGCTTTGCTTTTTAAAAATTACGCCTGCAGTGATATGTTTTTCCGAAACCAGGTCAGGGGATTTTCTGTTATCCTTAATATAGGCTCTCCCCATTTCATAGGCGAAAAATTCTTCGTGATATTTCTGATTCAATTCAATGACATTGATAATGTTGGGAATAAGATTTCTCCTGAGTCTGTCCTGATCCTGAGAAAGGGGATTTCTTAACCGCAACTCTTTATCATGATTAATTTCAAGTTTATTGAGAATATCCTCGCCCACAAAGGAATAGCCGCTATATTCGGTCATGTTACAGTGAGTGCTGAGAATATTTTTTACCTTTCGTTCAAAGAGCCTGAAGGAGTTTTCTTCGGGAGGAGCGCATGATATAAAGGGGGCTTTTTCTTTAATATTGTCGTAACCGTAAATTCTGCCCACTTCCTCAACAATATCGTCGGGAATTGATATATCTTTGGTGGCTCTGTAGTGAGGGACCTTTATTTTAAGATCTTTCTCCTCTTTTTGAATATCAAAGTTTAAAGATGATAAGATCTCGATAATTCTTTCATCTGTAATTTCTGCACCGATCTTTCTTCTGATAAATTCGGTTGAAGTATTTACAAAAATATCATTTTGTTTCTTAGGATAAGCGTCGATTATTTCGGTTACGGCCTCAGCCTCGGGGATCACCTGCTTTATCAGGTCATAGCACCTGATAATTGCATCTCTAGTGAGGTGAGGAGTAAGGGACTTTTCAAATCTCACGGAGGCCTCTGTTCTGAGTCCGTACTTCTGGGAGGTTCTTCTTATGTTAACAGGGTTGAAGTTTGCGGCTTCAAGAACAATTGTTTCGGTGTTGTTTTCTATCTCGCTGTTGCCGCCTCCCATAACGCCTGCAAGGGCAACAGAACCTTCGGAGTCTGCAATAACAATATCCTCCGGAGTCAGTTCATGCTCCTGGTCGTCAAGGGTTTTAAGATATTCTCCATTTTCCGCCATTCTTACAATTATTTCGTCTCCCTTCAGTTTTTTCTTATCAAAGGCATGCATTGGTTCGCCAATCTCTGCCATTACATAGTTTGTTATATCTACAATATTATTGATGGGTCTCATGCCGATAGAGGTAACCATAGCTTTAAGCCATTGCGGGGATTCTTCGACTTTAATATTTGATACGGCAAGGCCGCTGTATCTGGGGCATGCATCTGCATTTTCAATTGTCACTTTCAGTTTTTCTTTATTTGTAAAGTTTTCCGTAAGGGAATAGTTGATCACATTTTTTACAGGCCTTTTGTAAAGCGCTCCGATCTCTCTGGCGAAACCGGCATGGCTCCACAGATCGGGCCTGTGGGTAATGGATTTGTTGTCAATTTCAAGCCTAACATCCACCCATTGGGGGAAGAGTTCGCTTAGGGGAATGCCGGTTTCAGTATCGCGGGGTAAGATCATAATGCCCGAATGGTCGTCGGACAACCCCAGTTCCCTTTCGGAGCAGAGCATTCCTTCGGATTCCAGGCCCCTGATCTTGGTTTTTCTGATAGTGAATTCGTCGCTGAAGCGCGTATCCACAGTTGCAATGGGAACAATGTCTCCGGTTTTAAAATTTTTCGCTCCGCAGACAACTCTGTATTTTTTACTGCCTGTATCTACATCAACCAGCGTAAGTTTGTCCGCGTTGGGGTGGGCTTTAATATCCGCAACCCTGGCCGTAAAAATAGTTTTAAAGTGATCATTCATATAATCGATGCTGTCTATTTCGGCAGTTGACATGGTTAACCGGTGTGCAAGCTCTTCAGGGTCAATTCCTTTCAGATCGATCATATTGGATAATATATTAAGTGAAAGCCACATAGTTATGCTCCGGAATTAAAATTGGTATAGAAATCTCAGGTCCCCGCTCATAAAATGCCTGATATCGTTTATTCCGTATCTCATCATTATGAGGCGGTTAAGACCCATGCCAAAGGCAAAACCTGACCATTGCTCGGGATCAATATTGCCGAACTTTAAAACATTGGGGTGTACCAGACCGCATCCGAGAAATTCTATCCATCCGGTATGTTTGCAGACCCTGCAGCCCCTGCCTTCGCATATCATGCAGTTGAAGTCAAGGTCAAAGCCTGGTTCGACAAAGGGGTAATAGGCAGGCCTTAAGCGCACTTTAACGCTGCGCTTAAAGATAGCTTTTAATATCTCCTTCATGACGTAAATGAGATGGGATACGCTTATTTCACGATCAACCATCATGCCTTCGATCTGATAGAAGGTGTGTTCATGGGATGCGTCGGTTGCCTCATACCTGAAAACTCTGCCGGGCCCTGCTATCCTGAAGGGAGGCTCCATCTTCTCCATTCCCCTGATCTGAATTGCAGAAGTATGGGTTCTTAAGAGATTTCCGTCTTCGGTCCAGAAAGTATCCTGCAGGTCTCTTGCCGGGTGGAATTCGGGGATATTAAGAGCTTCAAAATTATAATACTCGGTTTCCGCTTCGGGCCCGTCGAGGATCTGAAAACCCATTGATGTGAGGATATCTTCTATTTCATACTGAGTCTGTGAGAGAGGGTGAAGATATCCGTGTCTGCCTGTTGAAATGGTGCCTCGGGGATTCAGAGTAACATCGATCCATTCGTCTCTGAGGAGCATGTCAATATTCTTTTTGCTTAATTCATCTTTTCTAAGTTCAATAGCAGATTCAATTTCCCTTTTGTATTGATTGGATAGTTGGCCTATTGCTGCTCTTTCCTCCGAGGTTATGCTGCTCAGAGATCTGAGAATTTTTGTAAGTTCGCCCTTTCTGCCCAGGAATTTGATCCTCGCATCTTCAATTTCATTAATATTTTGACACGCCGATACTGCTGAGAGGGCCTTATCCCTAATTGTTTTCAATTTTGTTTTCATCTTTTACATCCGGGAAATTATTTTTTGGCATAAAGGTAAATTAATTTTTTCAATTTAAAAAAGTCAAGAAAAAGAGATATATTTTCATTATAATTACGCCCGAATTCAAGTTCTCGCCAGCCCGCCAGCCCTCGATTATGAATTTTAATTATTTTTTACTTGATTTAATTACCGATAATTTTCAAAATTTCATATATATTCTATCAATATTATACTCATTCTACTCAATGATCAAAAGATGATAAGAACAACAAGATCTTTTCTGCTCTTCACTATTTTTATAGTTATAATTATAGGCTGCAAGCCTACCATTGAAAATGAAACCGAAAGATATAAAGCAAATATTTTATCAATTAACAAATTAATGGTCAAATATCCTCCTTTTGAGAAAAATTTTCATCAGCTTCTGAAGGATGTACAGTTAAGATGGGCTGA
>JAJRXZ010000082.1 GCA_024276015.1 Spirochaetota bacterium
AAAGTTAATTTTCCGCAAAAACTTTCCGGATCTTTTCCATGGTGAGTATGTATGGGAGAAGCTCTCTCAAGTCATCGTTATTTTTACAATACGGCAATTTAGTATAAAGATACCGAAGATACCAGTAGGGTTCAAGATCATGTTCTTTGCAATATTCGGTCTGGGGTTAGTTTGACGCTTACGAATAATAATCGAATAGAAAAAAGCATAGGTAGAATACTAACAATTTTTGAGAGCGGGGAGCATACTTTTTTTTTATTATATTTAGGTGATTTTAGTTTAAAATGTTTGACAGAAATCATCCCGTTAATAGGATTGTCTTTGTTATTTGGAAATAAAACTGTAGCCAAAAAATGAAATGATTAAAATATTTTTACTTGCCCTGATAATAATAATCTTTTTTTCTTTTTCGCTGGCTATAAAGATTATTGTAAAAGGCGAATCTAGAATCAAGGGAGCCTGCTGCTCCGATAACCATAAAGATTTAGAATCTAATGATTGTTCCTTGTGCAATCAGAATAAAGAGAATACCTGTTCATTAGTGGGCAGGTAATTTTTATATTACAAACTAAATTTAAAAAAGTGTGAGAACCTATGGCAGAGATTAATTTAAAACGTGGTTTTAATATCAATTTAGTGGGCGAAACCGATAAGGAGATAATTGAGACTTCTTATCCGACAACTGTTGCTATTAAACCAACAGATTTTGTCGGTATAAAGCCCAAATTATATGTAGCGGAAGGCGATAAGGTAAAGATTGGTACTCCCTTATTTTATTCTAAAAATGATGAGCGTATCAAGTTTACATCGCCTGCCAGTGGTGTTGTAAAAGCAATAATCAGAGGCAAAAGGAGAGTTCTGGAGAAAATTATCATTGAAACGGACGGTAAAAAGACCGCTGAAAGATTGACTGTTCCCAAAGGGAGCGCTTTAAAGCGTGAAAAGATAATCGATGTATTGCTCCGGACAGGGTTATTCCCTCTCTTTATACAGAGGCCCTTTGCAATTATCGCAAATCCCGATGACGAACCAAGGGATATTTTTATTTCTGCAATGAATACCGCACCGCTGTCTCCTGACCCCAATTTTATAGTTCAGGGAGAAGAAAAGGCTTTTCAGAAAGGTTTGGATATATTAAAGAAACTTACAAGCGGAAAAGTCCATTTAACAATAGATGGAAGCAGAAGTGACAACAGCAAGGCTTTTACAAATGCAAAAAATATTGAATTGCATAAATTTACAGGCCCCCATCCTGCTGGAAATGTTGGTGTTCAAATTCACCATATTGCTCCAATTAAAAGGAGGGATGATATTGTATGGACATGTTCTGTCCAGGGTGTGATCCTTATAGGAAGGCTCTTTGAGAAAGGGAAACTTTCTCCTGAAATAGTTGTAGCTGTGGCAGGGTCCATGGCAAATGACAGAAAATATTTCAAGACTATCCTCGGCGCATCAATAATAACATGCAGCTGCGCCGGTGAAAAACATATAGAAGATCTGGTTGAATTCACTAATGTGAGATATATTTCCGGCGATGTTCTCTCGGGCAAGATGATTGATCGCGACAGTTATATCGGATTCTATGACAATCTTATAACCATTATCCCCGAAAGAGATAAATATGAATTCCTGGGTTGGATAAAACCGGGGTTTAACAAGGCCAGCAGGTCAAGATCGTTCCTGTCGGGATTATTCGGTAATAACAGAAAATTCGTTCAGACAACGGCATTGAACGGCGGTCACAGACCCTTTGTGGTAAGCGGCATTTATGAAGGAGTGCTGCCAATGGATATTCTTCCTGTTTACCTTGTTAAAAGCATTTTAGCAGGAGATATTGAGGAGATGGAAGGGCTCGGCATCTATGAGGTTGCTCCTGAAGACCTGGCGCTTTGTGAGTATATAGATCCTTCGAAGAACAATATTCAGCAAATTGTCAGACACGGTCTGGATCTTATATTCAGAGAAGGTTAAGATATTTATTAAATTATGTTTTGAATAACAGAAGGTGGATTAAAATATGAAAAATCTTTTTGATAAGGGTGGTAAATTCGAAAAGTTTTATCCGATCTATGAAATGTTTGAAACAATGCTTTTCGTTAGACCGGATAGAACAAAGAGCGGCGCCCACTTAAGGGATCATTTTGATATTAAGAGACTGATGGCTTTTGTTCTCATCGGCTGTTTCCCGGCGTTCATTTTCGGGATGTACAATGTAGGATATCAGCACTATGTATCACAGGGATTAAGCGCATCGGCAATATCATATATATTAAAGGGTGCCGGATATGTTATTCCCATCATGCTGGTATGTTATATCGTTGGCGGTTTCTGGGAAATACTGTTTGCCATTATAAGGGAAGAGGAGGTAAATGAGGGTCTCTTTGTAACAGGTTTTCTGGTACCATTGATCGTTCCCGCATCAATTCCTCTGTGGCAGGTTGCAGTTGCAATATCATTCGGCGTTATACTTGGCAAGGAAGTTTTCGGAGGAACAGGGATGAACATATTTAACCCGGCTCTCGTTACCAGGGCTTTTCTCTTCTTCGCTTATCCTGCTGCGATTTCAGGCAATAAGGTATGGACAATTTTCGGAGACAAAGTTGTTGATTCTTATACAAAGGCAACGCCTCTTGCCGCGGCTCTGGACGGAGGCAGCGGTTCCGTTGTTCAGAATCTTACGGAGAAGGGCTATACCTTTAAAAAACTTCTGCTGGGGCTGCATCCGGGAAGCGTTGGCGAGACCTCCGCTTTGCTCATTATTCTGGGAGGAATTTTTCTGATCATAACCGGGATTGCAAGCTGGAGAATTATGGTTTCTGTATTTGCCGGCGGATTTGCTATGGCGCTTATTCTCAATTTGCTTGCGCCTTCGCAGTCAAGCTTCCTTGCATTGCCTTTCTATTATCACTTTGTTATGGGAGGTTTTGCCTTCGGAGCGGTTTTTATGGCCACTGACCCGGTTTCAGCTTCTCAAACGGAAACAGGAAAGTATATATATGGCTTTTTAATAGGTTTTCTTGCAGTTATGGTAAGAGGTTTAAACCCTGCTTATCCGGAAGGGATGATGCTGGCAATTCTGTTTATGAATGCTTTTGCACCTCTTATTGATAATATTATTGTTTCGCGAAACATAAAGAGGAGGCTTAGCCGTGCGTCAAACTAATGCATATACATTTATATTTATTATCATTACAGCAATAGTCGCTGCTCTTGTTCTTGCTGTTACATCTCAGTCGTTAAAGGAGAAACAGCAGTTTAATGTAGAGACTGATATGAAAAAAAATATACTTATAGCAGTTGGAGTAATGAAAGAAGAGAAATGTTTTGATAATGAGCAGAATAAATTTATAGAAAATTGTGATGTTATTTGCTGCTATAAGAAGAATATAAAGAGCTTTGCCATTGATTCAAATGGAAAAGTCAAGGATGGCGGGATTGTTCCTGAAAGGATAAACCCTGTAAAAGAGATGGAAAAGCCGAAGGATCAGAGAAGTTACCCTGTTTTCGCAAGAAAGATCAATGGGAAAATAGATTCTTATTGTATCCCGATTATTGGGAAGGGGCTCTGGTCAACTATTTTCGGGTATATTGCTCTTGGGAACGACCTTAATACCGTAAAGGGGATCACTTTCTATAAACATGCTGAAACTCCCGGACTCGGCGCTGAAATTGAAAAGGAATGGTTTCAGAAAAATTACATAGGAAAGAAAATTCTAAATAAAAATAACGAACTTGTATCGATTACAGCTGTAAAAGGTAAGGTTAACCCCGGTTCTCCTAACATTGAACATGAGGTTGACGGAATAAGCGGCGCTACTTTAACAGCAAGAGGCGTAAATAAATTGTTAAAGGATAGCCTGTTGAAATATGAACCATATTTTAAATCGCTGAGGGAGGAGAAAAAATAATGAGTGTTTCCGAAAAAGAACCTATACTTTCAGCTAAAAATAGAAAGACATTTAAACAGCCTTTAAACGAAACAAACCCCTTGACCATACAGGTACTGGGTATATGTTCGGCTCTAGCCGTAACATCGCAGTTGAAGCCCTCGCTGGTAATGGGGATTGCTGTTACTACAGTTATTGTTTTTTCGAACCTGACTGTATCAGTTATAAGGAATTTAATACCGAATAAGATCAGGATCATTGTTGAAATGACGGTTGTTGCAACAATGGTTATACTTGTTGACCAGATATTAAAGGCCTATGCTTATGAAGTCTCAAAGCAGCTTTCAATATTTGTGGGTCTGATTATTACAAACTGTATTGTTCTTGGCAGGCTTGAAGCATTTGCACTGGGCAATAAACCCATCCCTTCGATTTTTGACGGTCTCGGCAACGGTCTGGGTTATGCCTTTGTTCTTGCTATTGTCGGTTTTTGCCGAGAGCTCTTTGGAAGCGGTAAGATACTGGGGTTTCAGGTAGTTCCTCAGTCTCTATATGATGCAGGGTATCTGAATAACGGGCTTATGATGCTGGCACCGGGTGCTTTTATAATTCTCGGTCTCTTTATATGGGTGCAGAGAACTTTAAACGGTTATGTAGAGGAGGATTAAATAGATCATGGAACTTTTAAATTTAGCTATAAATTCGATTTTTGTCAGCAACATCCTCCTTGCAAGTTTTCTGGGTATGTGTTCCTTTCTTGCCATATCCAAAAGAATTTCCGCATCAATAGGGATGGGTGCCGCGGTAGTTTTTGTTTTAACGATCACCGCTCCGGTAAGTTGGTTGATGAATGAATATATATTAAAAGAAGGCGCACTGGTCTGGCTGGGCGACAGTTTTAAAAATGTGGATCTCAGTTTTATGACGTATATTTTCTTTATTGCCGTTATAGCGGCTATGGTTCAGCTTGTTGAAATGATCGTAGAGAAATTTTCGCCTGCTCTTTACACTGCGCTTGGAATTTTTCTTCCTCTTATTACCGTAAACTGCGCTATACTGGGTGTAGCTCTTTTTATGGTTGAAAGAAAATATACATTTGCGCAAACAACGGTCTTCGGATTCAGTTCCGGTCTGGGTTATTTCCTTGCAATTGTTACAATGGCTGCAATACGAAAAAAGATCAGGTATTCGAATGTGGTACCGGCTCTGAGAGGTTTGGGAATAACTATGATCTTAACGGGCCTGCTTGCGATGGCTTTTATGATATTCTCAGGTATACAATTATAGGAAGTAGATTATGATTACCATAATAAGTACATTAATAGTTTTTTCGGTTGTTGCAGTTCTTTTGACTTCTCTTATTGTTGGAGCTGAATATAAGCTTGTTAACAAAGGTGAGGTTAATATAATAATCAATGATGATGAAAGCAAACCTTTGTCTGTGGAGGCAGGATCAACGCTTTTAAGCACTCTCAGTAATGAGGGAATATTGCTGCCGTCAGCATGCGGAGGCGGGGGAACCTGCGGAGTCTGCAGATGTAAAGTTCTTGAAGGCGGCGGGGATCTCCTGCCTACTGAAGAGGCGCATATAAGCCGGCGTCAGGCCAAAGAAGGGCAGCGTCTTGCTTGTCAGTTAAAGGTTAAAGAGAATATGAAGATCGAAATTCCGGAAGAGATATTCTCCATTAAGAAATGGGAGTGCGAAGTTGTTTCCAATAAATCTGTTGCAACGTTCATTAAAGAGTTTGTTGTTAAACTTCCCGAAGGTGAAAATCTCGATTTTAAATCCGGTGGATATATTCAGATCGACGTCCCCAAGTATGAAATAGATTTTGCTAAGGATATTGATATACCGGATGAATACAGAGAAGACTGGGATAAGTTCGGTATCTTTAATCTTAAAGCAAAGAATACCGAGGAGTGCGTAAGAGCTTATTCAATGGCAAATCATCCGGCCGAGGGTAATATAGTTATGCTGAATATACGTATTGCAACTCCTCCATGGGACAGAAATAAAAATGCGTTTATGAACGTTCCTCCGGGTATATGTTCATCATATATATTCAGCAGAAAACCGGGGGATAAGGTAAATATCTCCGGGCCTTACGGTGAGTTCTTTATAAACGATAGTGATGCAGAGATGATCTATATAGGAGGCGGCGCCGGAATGGCTCCAATGAGATCTCATATATTTCATCTTTTCCACACACTGAAAACTAAAAGAAAGGTGAGTTTCTGGTATGGAGCAAGGTCCATGCGTGAAGTATTCTATGAAGATCATTTTAGAGCTATTGAAAAGAAATTTAAGAATTTCAAATTTCATATAGGCTTATCGGAACCTCTGCCTGAAGACAACTGGAAAGGTTATACGGGATTTATTCATCAAATACTCTTTGACGAATATCTGAAGGATCATCCTGCTCCGGAAGATATTGAATACTATCTTTGCGGTCCACCTGTTATGACCGATGCTGTGGAAGCAATGTTGGATGATCTCGGCGTTGAACCTGAAAATATCAGATACGATAAATTTTAAAAGAATTGAAAATGAATAATAAAAAAAAGAGGGTGTTTTCAACACCTTCTTTTTTTTTAAGATATTATCGAAAAAGGGAGTGTTGAGACTTCTTTTTTTCTTGACTAAAAAAGGGTACTTTATAGTTTTAAATTAAATAGTCCCGGTAATTATATATAGATGCTGAAGTTTATATATATCATACAATATAAAGAAAGAGTGAGCACTGGTTAATTTTAATTAATTAACAAAATGAAGGATCCTGATCCTTCATAACAAAAACATATAAATAGATGGAGATAATGATGAAAAAAAAGCTCGGTCTAACCTTGATCTTAATCTCATCAATAATATTTATTCATGGGATTATCTTCCCGAATTCAGGTTATGCCAAACCTTCTTCCGATGACTGTCTTGAGTGTCATGGTGATAAGGATCTGGAACCTGAAAGTAAAAGGGGGAAAAAGTTAAAACTTTTTGTAGAGAAAACGGCGTTAAAGGATTCTGTCCATGAGGGATTCTCATGCACCGACTGCCATAGCGGAGCAAAGACATGGGATGAAGCTCCGCACAACGACGGTAAACCTTTAAAGCTATTGTGTAAAAAGTGTCACAGCGAAGTTGACGAAGTGTATGAAAAGAGTATCCATGGGATAAGTTCGGCTCAGGGAGATGTCATGGCAGCCACATGTTCCGATTGTCACGGGGGACACCAGATATTTCCGGCCTCTGACAAAAGGTCCAAAGTTAACAGTTTCAACCTTCATAAAACCTGCGCCGCATGTCATCAAAAGAGGGAATTGCTTGAAACAAGAAATATTCATCAGAAAAAAGCGGTTTCACAATTTGTTGATTCGATACATGGACGGGCATTGCTTAAAGACGGCCTTATTGTTGCTCCCACATGCAATGACTGCCATGGAGTTCATGATATCCTTCCTCATACTCACCCGGATTCGAGAATAAGCAGAGGAAGAGTCCCCAAAACATGCGGTAAATGCCACGTGCTGGTTGAAGATATATATGAAAACAGTATACACGGGCAGTTGTTGAAGCAGCATGATAAGAGAGGGCCCGTTTGTATTACATGCCACACTTCTCATACTATTCATAAACCTACCGGCGAAGAGTTTAAGCTTCACAGCGATTTAATGTGCGGTAAGTGTCATATGAACAGGCTTGAGAATTACAGAGATACATTTCACGGAAAAGCGCTGGCTCTGGGAAGAAAGGAGGTGGCGGCCTGTTTCGATTGTCATGGTCATCATGATATCTACAAAAAGAATGATCCCAGATCGTATATAAGCAAAAAGAGGATTGTTGATACCTGCAAAAAATGTCATCCTAAGGCGAACGAAAATTTTGCAGAGTTTGTGGTTCATGCCGACCATACCAATAAGAAAGATTATCCCGTACTTTACTATACATTCTTTTTTATGACAGCATTGCTGATCGGAACCTTTTCCTTTTTTCTGATACATACGATACTATGGCTCTTCAGAACCTTTGCCCTTTTTAAAGGGGATTCCAAAGAGTGGATTGAACAGAAGCTTAAGATCAAACAGGATACTGAGATGTATCAGAGGTTTGCCCCTCTTGACAGGTTTTTGCATGCTTTGATTATAATCAGTTTTATGCTGGCGGTAGTGACCGGGATGCCTATTAAGTTCTATTATACGGACTGGGCAAAATTTATGCTGAATCTGATGGGCGGCCAGGAAGTTGCTGCAGTAATGCACAGGTTTGCAGCGATTATCACTATGTTCTACTTTGTTACGCATATAATAAATGTGTTATATAGGTTCTTTAAAGACTGGAAAACATATAAGGATCCCGAAACAGGGGCCATTGATTTTGCTAAAATAAAAGATATAATTTTCGGCCCTGACTCTCTGATGCCTCATGTTCAGGATTTGAAGGACATAATAGCGCATAATAAATGGTTCTTCGGTAAAGGCCCCAAACCGGAATTCGGACGATGGACATACTGGGAGAAATTTGATTATCTTGCAGTATTCTGGGGTGTTGCGGTAATTGGCGGAAGCGGATTGATATTATGGTTTCCCGAGACTTTTACGGCAATATTTCCGGGTAAGATAATAAATATTGCAGCGATAATACATTCCGACGAAGCTCTTCTCGCGGCAGGTTTTATCTTTGCGTTCCATTTTTTCAATGTTCACTTCAGACCTGAAAAGTTCCCGATGGATCCATGTATATTTTCCGGGAGGATCAGTAAAGAGGAGATGCTCCACGAAAGGAAGAGACAGTGGGATCACTGGGAAAGGGACGGCGTAACTGAAAAATATAAAGCCGGTGACGAATGGGAGTCATGGAAATGGATCGTATTGCCCGGCGGATTCTTGGCATTCTGTACAGGGTTAATACTCGTTTTATTGATATTTACAGCAATGTTCTCAAGATTGTTTTCCGGTTAATTCCGCTGAGAAAAGCAGAGTTTCTTTCTTGATTTTTACAATTAAGGATGTGTCCGCATAAAGGGACACATCCTTAATTAGAATTATATTATTACGATCAATGAAAATAGTTGAAAAATAGATAGAATAATATAGTTTGGCATTTATAAAATTAATTGGAATGTTTAACCTGGAGGATGGTAAATGAAGCCACTAAAAGAATTTCTGAAAGGTTTGTGGAGCAACCGGATCAGTCTGCTTGGAGTTGCCATCACAACTGTTTCAGCTATTATCATTATAATAGCAATAATTTTAAATCTTTTAAATATTGAATTTAATCCATATCAGAATCTCATAACATTCGGATTTTTTTCAATACTGTTTGTTTTAGGTCTTATACTTATTCCGCTTGGGGCATGGCTATGGAGAAGGAAGGCCGCGCTTGAAGACAGAAATATGGAGCCGTTGAAAATTGACTTCAGCAATAAGAAACATGTCAGCGGTGTTCTCTTTTTTCTTGTAATGTCATTTTTAAATGTAATACTTTTTTCCGTAATATTCTATAACGCGTATCATTTCACTGAATCGAATACTTTCTGCGGGAAAATATGTCATACTGTAATGAGCCCTGAATTCATTGCCCATGGGCGATCTCCTCATTCCCGTGTTAAATGTGCAGATTGTCATATCGGCTCAGGAGCGAAGTGGTTCGTTAAAGCGAAGATTTCGGGTATCTGGCAGGTTATTGCGGTACTGACTAACAGTTACAGCACTCCTATCCCTTCACCGGTAGAGGATCTCAGACCGGCTCGTGATACATGTGAACAGTGCCACAGACCTCAGGTCTTTCATGGGAAAAGGATGAAAATTTATAAAAGGCTGGATAATAATCTTGAAATTAATGATCCTCTCATAACAGCCGTAGCCATCAATATAGGAGGGCATAATATACAAACCGGTAAGTATGAAGGAATACATTGGCACGTAAGTGACGACAATAAAGTAGAATATCTTGCTGTCGACAAAAAGAGAATGAAGATAAAAAGAGTCAGAGTTACGGACGGCAAAACAGGAAAGGTTACCGAATATGTGAATAAGGATATGGAAGACCCTAAAGGACATGCCCAGTGGAGAGTAATGGATTGCATAGATTGCCATAATCGTCCGACGCATATCTATGACGACCCTGAAGATGCTGTGGACAGGGAGATCTTTCATGGAAACATCCCTGTTGACCTGCCTGAAATAAGAAAAGTATCTCTAAAGATATTAGTCAGCAACAAGTATAAATCTCAGGAAGAAGCGGAAAATGGTATTGTGGATGATTTTAAAAAGTACTATTCTGAGAATTATAAGGATATTGCAGCTGCCAAAGAGAAGGATATTGTGAAGGCTGCAAAAGCCGTATATGGAATATATAAGAACAATGTTTTTCCCGAAATGAAAATTACATTCGGCACTTATCCGAATCATATTGGCCATAAAGATGAAGAAGCAGGATGTTTCAGATGCCACGACGAAGAGCATGTCAGCAAAGATGGTAAAGAGATATCTCAGGACTGTGATCTCTGTCATTCAATTATAGTTGAAGGCGGGCGGTTATCGGATCTTCCGAAAGAGATCAGCGATATAATTCGAGTAAAGTAAGAGAATTCATAAAGCCCGGTGAAATAATTCCGGGCTTTATATAAAGCTTTCCAAATATATATTACATTTCAAATTTGCTCCCGATTCGGATATAATCTTTTAAGATTGAATAAGTAAACTTTTTTATATTTTTTTGTCATAAATATATTATATAATTGTATAATAATTGTTGATAGAATATAATTATAGCGGTTATTGTTGGTCAATAATCGCAAACAAATTCTTCTTTTAAACATTATCTATAAGGAGCTTTTTAAAAAATGATTAATTATAAAAATATAAAAAAGTTAAGCAAAAATATCCGTGAAAAGAAAAAAACAGTAATAACACTCTTTTCTTTTTTAATTCTATTGGCAGTTCCCGGAGTTGTATGGGGAGCCGGCGATCTTTCCCCGAAAGTTTGTAAAAAATGTCATGACGATTTTGATTTTAATACTTTTAAAAGTTCTAAACATGATATTATAGGCTGTACAGGTTGTCATAAGGATATAAAAAAGATCCCTCATAATGAAGAAGTTGATATTGTGAAATGTGAAAGGTGTCACAAAAAGGCTGCAAAAGAATATTCCGGAAGTATCCACGCCCGAGCGTTAAAAGAAGGAATTACCGAAGCTCCTCATTGTTGGGATTGCCACGGCAGTCATGATGTGCTTTCAAAACTGAATATAGATTCACATGTTTATCCCACTCATATCCCAAGCACCTGTGGAAGCGCAAAGTGTCACTCCAATGCGGCAATGGCAAAAAAACTTGGCATCCCCATGCTGAATCCTCTTTCTCATTATAATAAGAGTATTCATGCAAAAACTCTTGCAAGCGGCAATCTTGATGCAGCCACTTGCGAAAAGTGCCATGGGGGGCATGATATTCTGCCGTTGACAGACCCTAAGTCTCCCATAAATAAAAAGAATGTGCCTGAAACATGTTCTCAGTGTCATGATCTGATATATGATGAATATAAAAGCAGTATTCACTGGACAGGTTTTCTGAAGGGAGTACGCAATGCGCCTGTGTGTACGGATTGCCATCTGGAACATGAAATTTTGTCTCCGGAAAATCCTAAGTCAATGGTTTCACATGAAAAGGTCCCTACTCTATGTACGGACTGTCATAATAATACACGTATTGCTAAACGTTACGGGCTGCCGGTAAGGTCGTTGAATTCATATCTGAAAAGTTTTCATGGTCTGGCTTTGAAATCGGGCAATTATGAAGCTGCAGACTGCACAAGCTGTCATGCCGCTCATGCAATATTGAAGTCTGATAATCCCGAATCAACTGTAAACTCTAAAAATCTCTCAAAGACGTGCGGAGCCTGTCATCCCGGGATAATTCTTGACGTAAAGAATTCAAAAATTCATGCGGAAATTTCTTCATCCGAATTACTGGGCAACAGGATCGTGGAAATTGTCAGGAAGGCATATATAGCAATAATTGTGATAAGCGTTGGTGGTATGTTTATCTTCTGTATGATCGATTTAGTTGCAAAAACGAAACGGAAAAGAAAGCTGATGCATGAGGATCAAGGACATCATCTTGATCCGTTACAGCCTCCAAAATACTTTGAACGTTTTAATAAACTCGAGCGTGCAATGCACATGACATTGATGATAACATTTTTCATTCTGGTTTATACGGGATTTGCAAGGTCTTTCCCTGATTCGGCATTTGCCTACCCTTTAACAAAGTATATGCCTCATACGGTTAGAGATTACCTTCATCGAATAGCAGGTGTCATAATTACTTTGGACCTGCTGATTCAGATTATTCTGATGTTTACAACTAAAAGAGGTAAAGAGCAATTAAAGGCGTTGCTGCCGAGAGGAAAAGATTTAAAGGATGCAGTACAATTTTTCAGGTACAACACCGGTGCTGAAAGAAAACATCCCTCTTTTGATAGATTCAGTTTTATAGAAAAATTTGAGTACTGGGCTCTTGTATGGGGGAGCATAGTCATGGCAGTTTCAGGTATAGCATTGTGGTTCAAAGAAATAACGCTGAAGATCCTGCCTTACTGGGTAATTGACCTTGCACAGACCCTTCATTTCTATGAAGCAATACTTGCATCGCTTGCTATTCTCATTTGGCATTTTTATTGGGTGATTTTTAATCCCGATGTTTATCCGCTCGATACCAAGTGGATAACCGGTAAGATATCCGAGGAGCACCTCAAACATGAGCATTATCTTGAGTGGGAAAGAATAAATAATCCGGAATCTGATATAATGAGTAAAGGGATCCCAATTCATCCTGAATCTACACTGGGTAAAAGAGCAAAGTCGGGTAAAAGATAGCAATCATTATCTCTATCAGCTCATAGATAATATTCTTAAATCTCCCGCTTTGAAAAATAGGCGGGAGATATTTTTTGTGTGGATATTAGCGGATAATAATGCAGTGACATTATATTTTAGTTCCCGCCAGCCCTTGAAGTATAAAGTACTTCCCGAATTCAAACTTCAATTCGGGAAAATATATCAAAAAGCATCGATTTTCTCCCTTGACAAAGGGCAAAATCCTGATCAGATCATATACCGATTCATTTAATATGAAAATTTTCAATGATGATCGGTATAATAAGTTGACTTTTTGCGTTTTTAATTCGATTTTTGAATAAAACTGAATAAGGATGGACAGAGATGAATATATCTGAAAAATTAAAATCTAAGATCAGAAATATTCCCGATTTTCCCAAAAAGGGTATTATTTTCAGAGATATCACAACCCTGATACAGGACCCGGAAGGATTAAAGATCACAATTGATGAATTTGTTAAAAGATACTCCGGTATGAATATTGATGTTGTTGCAGGCATTGAGGCAAGGGGATTTACAATAGGTACCGCTCTTGCCTACAATCTTGGTAAAGGGTTTGTTACTGTCAGAAAAGCCGGGAAACTTCCCTATAAAACCGTTTCTCAGGAGTATTCCCTTGAATACGGAACAGATAAAATGGAGATCCATATTGATGCAATAAAAGAGGGAGACCGGGTGCTGCTTTTTGACGATCTTCTGGCAACGGGAGGAACATCAATCGCTGCTGCAAAGCTTATTGAAAAGCTGGGCGGAACAGTCGCAGAATTGGCTTTTATTATTGACCTGCCCGATGTGGGCGGCAGAAAAGCCGTAAAAGATGCGGGCTATAATATGTTTACCTTATGTGAGTTTGAAGGTGAATAACTATTTCCCCCTTATCCACTCATAAATTGCTATGGCTGCGGAAACTGCGGCGTTGTATGAATTTATACTTCCGGCCATCGGTATAGCAAGGGAGTTGATCTTAAATTGAGGCGGCAGGCCGGGGCCTTCAATTCCCGGCATAAGAAGAAAAGTTTCGGGGAACTTAAATTCTCTTATATCCTTTCCGTTTTTATCAAGCGTGATAATTTCCATCCTATGAGACTTTATTATTTCGGGCAGCTCCTTAAGAGAGGGCCCCATGACAATATTGCTTTTAAAAACAGCCCCTCCCGAAGTCCTGACTGACTTCGGGTGAAAAGGATAAGATGCTTCACTGAGCATAATGATCTTTTTTATTCCCAGTCCCAGCGCCGATCTTATTACTGCCCCGGTATTAACAGGATCCTGAAATGGTATGATCAGGCTGCATCCTTCGGAGAGGCTGAAATCCCACTGAGGAACCTTGGGCGCTTCTGTAATAAGTAATGGTTTTTCTGTTTTAAATTGATCAAGTTCATTGAAAAGAGATCTTTTCAGAATGAAAAGATCATTGCTGCTGCTGAAATTCTTTATGATACTGTCAAAATTTCTGTCACCTTCCCAATAGCCGTCATAGATTATCATTGAAAATTTTTTTATATTATTTTCGCTGCAGAGATCACTGATAATTTTTTTACCTGAAACAATAAGGCGCTCTGTTTCTTTAATGCCTTTTACTGTGATCATTTTTTTAAAATTTTTAAATCTTCTGTTATCTTTTGATGAAATGACAATTCCGTGAGTCTCATTTTCACTAAGCATTATTCTGTATGTTTTTTTAAAGCTTTCAGACATGTTTTTATAAATAAGCAGGCTTCTTTCATAACCGGTTTTGGGGATTGTGTAAATGATTTCGGATTCGAGAATAAATTTAACTCTGTTCTCGCCGGAAATGTTACGGAGGTCTTTTTTGTATCCGGGTCCTTTCATGAAAATTACTCTTCCCTCTGAGGGGAGAAAGTGGCTTACTCTGTCAAGTGTTTCATTGATCTCCTCAAGGGCTCTGGTTATAACGCTTTTTACCTGAAAGAAGGATTTGTCAGTAACCAGGTGAGGATATACTTCAATCCCTTTCAGTTGGAGTTCATCTATTATCATATTCAGAAATTCTACTCTTTTGTGTCTCGGTTCCGCAAGGATAATGTGAAATTGGGGATTCATAATTTTTAACGGAATGCCGGGGAACCCGGGGCCGGTACCTATGTCCAGGAGGGGAGGTTCAATTTCGGTAAAATTGGTAAAGTATATTGAATCAACAAAATGCTTTATTATAATATCGGCAAAGGAACGGAGCCTTGTAAGATCAAATGGGGCATTATATCTTTTTATAAGACTGTAGAAGCTGCGGAACTGCGATTCTTCTTTATTGCTGAGATGGATCCCGCAATCTGAAAAAAATTTTCTTATAGATATTTTGTTATTATTTTCAGGCATTGGATAATATTAATTTATCACTGATATTGAAGTCAAAACTTTTTTCAGCAATAAGCTGTTTTTAATGTAACTTTAAGCTCTTTATATTCCGATTTATTTTATATGAAGCATAAAATAGTAAAGATCATAATATTATTAATTTTTTCCGTTTCTGTTATTTCCATTTATACCGGCATTGTTTCCGGAGAGAGCAATAAGTCAGAAAAAGATGAAAGAATTGTTCTGGAGAATGCAATAATTGTCAGGTCTCTGAGAATGAACGACCGTATCACGGATGAAAAGCGTAATGAAGATATAGAAGATATAATTGATGATCATGAAAGTAGTTGGGAAGGTAAAATTATCTATGATAATTCCTTTAAAGATACGATCATTCAGGGAGAAAAAACCGAAAGGAAAATTCTTAAAAAAAATAGAAACAGTAAGATTGGGAAAAAAGCTTCCCGTAAAAACATATCACTTATTGATTCACTGAGGAAAAGAGATAAGAGATGGCATCTTACTAAATATAAGATCAGAAAGAGGGATAATCTGTGGAAAATTGCCATGAAATTCGGCGTAAGCCACAGGATCATTATCAGAGCAAATAAGATAAAAGATCCTGATAGACTCCTTCCGGGCAACTATATAAATGTGCCTAACAGGATCGGATTGTATTATACGATTAAGAAGGGCGATACTCTGAAAAAGATATCAAAAAGATTCAGAGTTAAAACATCTGAAATTATCTCTAATAACAGACTTGGAAAGAGCCGGTTAATTGCAGGAAACAAGATCTTCATCCCGGGAGCTGCGGGGACATTTAAAAGAAAAAAAAGCGCAGTAAAAAAAGTTAAAATGAAGGGTCTTACGGCCAAAAGGAAGATTAAATTTATCTGGCCCATCAGAGGAAAATTGACATCGGGATTCGGAACCAGAAAAGATCCCCTCTCCGGGAAAAGGCAGTTTCACTGCGGCATAGATATAAGTTCAAATGTGGGAAGAAAGATAAAGGCCTCTGCCTCAGGCACTATTATATTCAGCGGATGGAAAAGGGGATATGGAAATGTTGTTATAATAAGGCATAAATTCGGTTATATAACTGTTTATGCGCACAACAGCAAAAATCTTTTAAAGGCAAATGACAATGTTAAGGCAGGAGATATTATCGCATTAACAGGTATGACCGGAGCAGTAACGGGCGCTCATCTGCATTTTGAGATCAGAAAATATGTAACTCCTCTTAATCCGTTGAGACTATTAAGATAGAGAATGAGAAAAAACAGAGCTGTAATGAAATTTACAATAAGAGTAATTATTTTTTTAGTTGTTATATGCGCGCCTGCAAGTATTTATTCCGATGTTATTTCAGACCCGTTGTACCGAAAGATAAAAGTTTTTGATACTCAATCCGATGTAAAGGGCTGGAAAGGTATAGTGAAGGGGGAAGTTCTGTCATTTTCCTCCAGGGAAAGACCGGATGAAAATGACCTGTCAGGTAATAAGCAGGACAGAACTAAAGTAACTGTAAGATTATATGACAGTGAAGGGCTGAAAGAGGGGAATTTTCTTTATATCGTAAATAGTGAAAACCTGGTAGTAGGGAAATTAAAGATCCGGATAATATTCAAATCAGCAACATTCGGGCATTTGCTCATAGGTTACGGCGCTTTTATTCTATGCAAAAAAGGCGACAGAGTTGTTAGCAGAATCACGGACGAGTATTCGAAGTATTCATATATTCACAAATCCAGAGGCGATTACTACAGCGCAATAAATGAAACCGGAAAAGCAATTGCAGAATATAAAAAGGCAATAAAGCTTGACAGAGGAAGTCCCGAAGCCCATTTTGCTCTCGGTGAAATATATTTTGAGCAGAATTTATTTCAGTTTGCCTTTCACGAGTATTTGCAGGCATATAAGAGAATCGGAAGATTTTACGATAATGAAGATAAGTTCCGTTTACTGAAAGGAATGACGGACATTAGATTTCGTGAAGTCTTTTATTCTTATCTGACAGACAACATAAGGAAAAAATTCAGAGAGGAAGGAATAAAATACGGCAAAGAAGCTCTTAAAATATTCCCTGATTCGGAAGAAGTCAATTATATGCTTGGAATGTTCTATTATAAAAAACCGGGAGAGTTCGACAGAATTGCAAGAGATTACTTTTTAAAGGTAATCTCCATTGATCCGGCTCATGTTGAATCGAATATAGCGCTTTCGGAGCTGTATATGAAACACAGGAACAGAAAAAAAGCTGCTGTATATGCGAAGATGGCTTTGACTGCGGATCCCGGGAACAGAAGAGCAAGGCAGCTTTTAAAATATATAAAAAAATATAACGTCCCGTAGTATCTTTATTACGGTGTCAAAAATATCTCTGCTTAAATTTAGCCTCGCCTTTTATCTTGCTTGACAAAGCGAAATTATTTTAATCTAATCTCATCGTGGCAGGTGATGAAGAGCAATGTTAGCAACAATTTTATTAGTGGTATTATTTGTTTCCTTTTTTATACATATAGTGTTTCTTGCGCATTATCTGACTATTAAAGAGAAAAAATTTTTAGTCCGTTTTATTGTTACTGCGATTATCAATGTTCTCTTAATGACTCTTCTCAGCATAGTTGCTTTTAAGTATCCTCATGAGATCAGAAAGATCAATATAAGGCTGCTCCTGTGGGCATTATCGGGTTTGATATTTTTTTTCCTTCTGGGATTAAAGATCGTTATTTTTATGAGGATTTACAGAAGGTCAAAAGATCCGGAATACTACCATCTGAATTATTTCGGCAAAAAAGTATATAATGACGGAATTATAAAAAAGAGTGAATTTCTGATAATGATGGCTTCGACTCCTTTTTTTTTGTTTCTGGGGGCTTATTTTGTTGCGAAGATAATTAATTATTTCAGGACGGGCCATCTTTGACGCAAGGTTAAATATCTATCCAGAGATCGTCACGAAAATTGTTTTTTTTATATTTTCGTCCCGATAAATTTACAAGTATATATTTCTCTTTACCGCATCTTTGACAGGTTGACAGTTCTCTTATTACTTGTATTCCATCTTCAAGACTGGGATATTGCTGTACTCTTTTATCCCATTTGTGACGCCAGTATTTTAAACCGGTAAATTTATCTTTGCAGATCATTTATATTATCAGTTACAATAATTTATATGGTTTTCCCTTCTGAAAAATTCTATGTCAAGAAAAAATTACTCTGTTCCTATGCTCTCCTGAGGTCGATGCCGAAAAAGTAATTGTAAATTATTTTACAGGCAGATGCACTGGTTAATGCGAAAATATAAAGGTAAAAGATAGATATGCCAATGTTTGACATTATTGCAGCATCCGCTTTCGGTCTTGAATCTGTTGTGGCAGGGGAATTAAGACGGCTTGGGTATAGTGAGCTTACTGTGGAAAATGGGAAAGTTATTTTTCGGGGAGATGAATCCGATATTGTAAAATGCAGCTTATGGCTCAGATGTGCCGAAAGAATTCTCATTAAGCTTGCCTCATTTAAAGCAAAGGATTTTGAAGAGCTTTACCAGGGGGCCTTAAATATACCCTGGGAAAATATGATCCCTGAAAACGGAGTAATGCATGTAACTGGCAAGTCTGTAAAATCTGACTTGTACAGTGTTCCGGACTGTCAGTCTATTGTGAAAAAAGCCGTTATTGAAGCCATGAGAAGGAGATTTCATCGTTCATGGTTCAGTGAGGATGGACCTCTTTATAAGATAGAGATAGCTCTTTATAAAGATATTGCAACTATTACAATTGATACAAGCGGCGCCGGGCTTCATAAAAGGGGATACAGGCAGGATGCCGGTAAAGCCCCCTTGAGGGAAACCCTTGCAGCAGGACTTGTGTATTTGAGCAGATGGACGCCGGAGCGTATACTTGCCGACCCCATGTGCGGGTCAGGAACAATTGTTATTGAGGCGGCTCTTATGGGAAGAAATATTGCTCCCGGTTTAAAGAGAGCCTTTGTTTCCGAGGATTGGCCCGGAAATTGGAAAAAATTATGGGATAGATACAGAGCTGAAGCCAATTCGGCAATCAAAGAGGTTAACCTGAAAATCCATGCTTCGGATATAGACAGGAAGACTTTAAGGAAAGCAAAAGATAATGCGGAAAGGGCAGGAGTGGAGGAAGACATAATATTCCAGAAAAAGCCTTTGGAAGAGTTCAGTTCAAAGAAAAAAAAGGGATGCATTATTACTAATCCTTCATATGGTGAAAGACTTGGAGGCGAAAAGGAGGTTATTGAATTATACAGGAAGATGGGTCAAGTCTTTTCATCTCTTGAAACATGGTCCTTTTTTATTCTTACGTCTTATCGTGATTTTGAAAAAATTTACGGAAAAGTTTCTGACAAAAACAGAAAACTATATAATGGCAAGATCAAATGCCGGTTCTACCAGTACTTTGGGCCAATGTAGTAATTTTTTATTTGACATTAATATTTTTATATGCAGAATATAATAATTATAAATGATAATTATTATTTGATAAGAGGAGTATTTATATTATATTAATATTTATCGAATGCTTAATAAGGAAAATATATGAAAGTTAAAACTGTAAATGAAGTGTTGTCTGACAATAGGACTGAAAAAACAATCGCTCATGTGGCCAAAGAACTTTCTCAAAAAGATTCTTATGAAAAGGTTTATCATCGAACAAACCATCACGATGTGCCTATGCCTTCTGTTGATGAATTGAATCAATTGGTAGAGCTTTTAAAATCGATAATTTTTCCGGGATTCTTTCTCAATTCCGAGCTGCGTCCCGGCACTATGAAATTTTATATCGGCTCAACGCTTGACAGAGTCTGCAGAATATGCGCAGAACAGATCAAGAGGGGATTCTGTTTTTCATGCAGTCATAGCCACGGTTCTGTCTGTCATGAATGCGAATTCAAGTCAAAGGATATCTCCAACAGATTTATTGAGAAGCTGCCTCATATACGGTACATGTTGTCTCTTGATGCAGTTGCCGCATTTGAGGGGGATCCTGCTGCCAAAAGCGTAGGAGAGACTATTTTCTGCTATCCCAGTATAACTGCCCTTACAAATTACAGAATATCGCACGAACTTTACATGCTTGATGTTCCCATAATTCCCAGGATAATCGCCGAACTTGCCCATTCCGATACCGGAATTGATATACACCCCGGAGCCGAGATCGGGAAGTCTTTTTTTATTGATCATGGAACTGGCACTGTTATAGGCGAAACATGTATAATCGGGAATAATGTCAGGATCTACCAGGGAGTTACTCTGGGCGCAAAGAGTTTCCCCCTTGATGAGTCAGGCAATCCCATCAAAGGAATTCCCAGACACCCCATTGTTGAGGATGATGTGATAATTTATTCGGGAGCTACAATTCTCGGAAGGGTTACAATAGGCAAGGGTGCTGAAATCGGCGGAAACGTATGGTTAACTACGGATGTTTCGCCCGGCACAAAGGTTGTACAGCAGAAGGCTGCTGAATACTATTTTAATCATGGATCCGGAATATAATTAATGTCAGCAGATTCCAGCGGGGTTAAATATTTGATAATACTGATTTTAATTTCTGCTTTGCACATTACTGCATATTCTCAGAGTAAGAGTGTGAATATTGTTCCGCATATAAACAGCAGCGGAAACGAACTGCATCCTTCGGTCTCTTCGGACGGAAAGATCATGATATTTTCATACAGAGAGAATAATGACAGCAATATATACATCAGCACAAAAAAGGAAGGAGTCTGGGGAAAAGGGAAACCCTTTGAAACACTCAATTCTTCGGGCGATGATGACACTCCTTTCATCTCTTCGGACGGTACGATGATACTCTTTGCATCAAATCGGGCTGAAGAAGACTCCGGTAAAAATAAAAAGTCCCTGCACAGCGATATCTATATATCCTTCAAGGTTAATAATAAATGGTCAAAACCTGAGAAATTGTCGCCCTTTGTTAATACATCAGCCAATGAAAAGTCGCCCGCTTTAAGCTCGGATAACAGAACATTATATTTTTCAAGGTGGTCCCAAGATGACATGTCTAAATCAAAAATATTTTCCGCGACTTTAATAGATGCGGGATTTGGTGATATTAAAGAGCTGCCGTCTAAGATCAATTCGGGGCAGGGTGATTACGGTTTGGTCCCATCGATCTATAAAGAGGGTTTCTATTTTTCATCAAAAAGGGATGGGGGCAGCGGTTCCTGGGATATATACTTTGTTAAAACAAAGTTCGGAGAATTCGAAGAAGTAATAAATCTTGGACGCGGAATAAATTCCGAAAGGGATGAAATATCCGTATCGGAATACGGGGCAAAACTTATTTATTTCAGCTCAAATAGACAGGGGGGGGCAGGAGGTTATGACATCTATTCTTATGAGGTGCCGGTTGAATTCGCTAAAATAACTCTTGCCGAAAAGGATAATGAAAGAAAAAAAGAAGAGAATGAAACGGGATTTAATTTCAGGATAATTGAAAAGGGGACCGGAAAACCTCTTTCCATTAAAATGAAGATCCTTCTTAACAGGAAAGACGCTGCCTCCCCTGAGGAGATATATGAAGAAACCGACAGGAATGGAGCATTAACGCTTATAACCGAACCGGATGTGGAAGGGATACGGATTATTTTTGATAAAGGAAAATGGGAGAAACCGGAGAGAGAATACTCTGTTGAAAGAGGAAAGATCAGAGATGAAATAATTAAATTATCGACCCCCAAAAACAGAGGTCCATTAAAAGACAAGGAGAAAAACAGCGAAGATGAACTCTATTTCAAAGAGTTTAAACCGATTTATTTTGACTATAATTCAGCAAGGTTAAAACCGGACTACATACCCTATATATATGCAATTGTTAACTATTTGAGAGAAAATAAACATATACGTATCAGA
>JAJRXZ010000083.1 GCA_024276015.1 Spirochaetota bacterium
TATGCAAGGGCTGCTGCCGTGGGTTCGTTGATTATTCTCTCAACCTCAAGTCCGGCAATCCTTCCGGCATCCTTTGTTGCCTGCCTCTGGGCGTCGTTAAAATATGCCGGTACCGTTATTACGGCCTTTGATATTGTTTCTCCAAGAAAATCTTCCGCAGTCTGTTTCATTTTCTGCAATACGCGCGCCGATATCTCCTGCGGAGTAAATTCTCCGGAAATTGTTTTTACTTTAACTCCGTTTTTACCGTCATCTATAATTTTGTATGGGACCATTTTGATCTCATTTTGAACTTCGTCAAATTTACGCCCCATAAATCTTTTAATGGATCTAACAGTATTTTCGGGATTTGTAATTATCTGATTTTTTGCAACCTGTCCTACAAATCTCTCTCCCTTGTCAGTATATGCCACAATTGAAGGAGTTGTTCTCTGACCTTCAGAATTCTGTATAACAGTCGGTTCTCCGCCTGTCATCACAGCCACACAGGAATTTGTAGTTCCAAGGTCGATTCCAATAATTTTACTCATTTTAATATACCTCTTTTATTTAAAATTTCTACTCAAAAGCTTTAGTTTAACGTATTGTTCTCAGGATCATCGCTGCCGGTATCAGCTTCATCGCCCGGTTGCTCCGTCTTTCCATTATTGTCATCCTGCTTCAACGGTTTTGTTACCTTCACTTTTGCAGATCTAACAACAAGATCGTCAATTCTGAATCCCTTCCGGTGAACCTTTGTAACAATATCTTTATTGACATTTTCACTCTGCTCAATCTCAACCGCTTCATGAAAATTAGGATCAAATTCCAGACTGAGCGCCTCAATCTCAACAATATTATACTTCTGAAGAGTGCTCTCAATACGCTTTGAGATCATAGATACGCCTTCCACAAAAGAATTATGAGCTTTTTCCAGAGACTCTCCTTCAGGAATATCCCGTGATGCTTCAATTGCCCTTAACAGATCATCATTGATATTGATTATTTCCAGCGCAAAATCCTTTATTGCATATTTCTTATATTCCTCTCTCTCTTTAATACTCCTCTTCTTAAAGTTTTCAAAATCGGCCTGACGTCTCCGGATCAGTTCCTTGATCGATTCAATCTCTTTATTCAGTTTTAGAATTTCATTATCTTTTTCCGAAAGCTCTTTTTTTAAACCTGCGATCTTAGGATCCTCCTCATGACCGGCTCTTCTATCTTTAACTCTTCTCTCTTTGCTTCTTCTTTCACCTTCTCTTCTTTCCTTCTCGCGGTCAAATTGTGCTTTTTCCTCTTTTGCCGTTTCATTTACACTATTTTCATTTTTTTTTGCATTGTCTTTGTTTTTAGTCATCATCTGCCACTCCGCATTATATAGAATTTAATTGAAATTTTCAGTTTTTATTTCGATATCTGCGTCAATAGATCGGATACCACCTTCCCCGAGTAGTCAACAAGCGGTACAACTTTTTCATAATCCATTCTGGTAGGCCCGATTATTCCGATTGCACCTACTTTTCTATTTCCTATTTTATACGATGTTGCAACAATACTGCATCCGGAAACCTTCTCATCTGAAATTTCTTCTCCAATAAGAGTATTGATGCCGTCAACTTCCATACTTGCTTCCATAATTGCCCGCAAAATATTTTTCTCTTCAATGATACTTAAAAGGCTGTTAAGCCTTTCCTGTTCAACCATTTCCGGTATCTTTAATAGATTTTCTATCCCATCCAGACATAATTCGGATTCATCACTATTGCTGAGAGCCAGCTGAGCTATATCAATTGCCATGGACTTTTTAAGCCCCAGATTTTCCAGCTGCCTTAACTGGTCAAAGACCCTATTCTTGATCTCATTTAACGAATAACCGCACAACTCTGAAGTGAGAAATTTTGAATACTCATATAATTCATCCTGAGTAAAACTTGTTGAAAGCTGAACTTTTCTATTGATCACCATTCCGGTTCTCGTTACCAGTATTAATAAAACCTGATTATTGTCAAGATTTACAAGCTCTATCCGTTTCACTACGGTAAAATCGAGCCTGGGAGTTAACATAATACCGGCATATTTTGATATCTGCGATATCATCTTAGTTATTGAACAAAAGATCTTGTCAAGCTGAAGTTCCCTTTTCAGAAGCTCCTCTTTTACCTTTACGTTGACCGGCGAGCTGTGATTATATTTTTCCAGCAGAGAATCCACATAAAACCTGTATCCAATATCTGTAGGGATCCTTCCTGCCGATGTATGAGGCTGCTTCAGATAACCCATTCCCTCCAGATCAAACATGATATTTCTCATTGTTGCAGGAGACAATGAAAAAGAGTACTTCTGTACAAATGATCTGGACCCCACAGGCTTTTTTGTCTCAATATACTCGTAAACAATTGCGCTTAAAACTGCTGCTTCTCTTTCATTAAGGGGTCTGTTCATCTTTACATCCCTTGGCACAACTATACCCTCAAACAAACTCTATTAGCACTCAATGAAAACGAGTGCTAATAGTAAAATACTAAAAAAAAAATAATCGTCAAGAGGAAAAAAGAAAAAAAAATAAATTTATGCTATTTTCTTATTTTTTTTTCTCCTTTGCCGCATCCTTGGCTTCCAGAGCCTGTTTCGCAGCATCAATTGTGGTTTTTAATTTATTTGCTTCTTCACTCTCTCCAAAGAGAACATGGATCTTTCTTAATGCAGAGAGAAGTTCAATAGATCTTTTCAGATCGTCTCTGGCTTTGCCTGAAAGTTCGTATTTTGTTCTGTACTGCTTTGCTGCCTCGGCAAGACCCTCTTTGCAAAGCCTCATTAACTCACGTCTGTCATTATAGAATTCGACTCTGGGATCCCTGAACTTTGCCGTATCTGAAAAATTTGTTATATTCTTTGTAATAACCGCAACTCTTGCCTGCAGTTCAACAAAAGACCATTTCCATTTTGACCCTTCTCCAACTTTGGTCTTCAAATCGACAAATACGTCATGGATCCTTCTGACAATATCCAGGATCTGTCTGGGATTCAATTTATCAATCTTTGCAAGATACTCATCATTTGAGCGAAGAGATCTGTCAATATCACCGCCTACAATGCTTTCCATTGTCTGCAGAACTTTATAAAATTCCTTTCTCGCTTCATTTAAAAACTTTTCATTCTTAATATTGAGCATCTCAAGAGAAAGATCATTCATTTTCATATAAAAACTTATAGCTTTGATCAAGTAAACGGTTTTTTCTATGCAATAATAGCTTTTCAATTTCTCGTTTTTTCTGATCTTACTATCAATATCTTTAATTTTTTTTGATAATTCGTCAACTTTTACTTTAATATCTTTGATTTCGTCATTATAAGCGGCTTTCTGAGCTTTTGGAATGGCCATAATCACACCTGAAATAAAATTACCGACATATTATATTCTGCGCTATTACTTTAAAAATCGGCTAATAAGAACAATTTATTATAAATAAACAATTGAGATATCTTATATATAATATAAAAAAAAATCAATATTATTATTAATTACCTCATTTTTACCGGCAAAAAAATATCTGAAAAATCACCGCTATAAACAAATGAAGTTATTTTCCTTGACTAAATTTTTACATTGAACTAAATAACAAAAAATATCTTGAAAAACGCTTAACGATCGACTTATTGTTATAATTGCATATAAAATGAACAGAGCAATTTCATTTGATTTATTAAAATTACTAAATTAAAGAAGAAGGGTAATAGTTTTGAGAAACACAGAGATAAAACCTGCCGAAGGGAAACTGGGAGTTGTAATTCCAGGCCTCGGCGCTGTAAGCACAACCTTTATTACCGGAGTTTTCCTGATCAAAAAAGGTTATAAACTGCCTGTGGGCTCACTTACTCAGATGGGTAAGATCCGGCTGGGGCAGGGCCGAAACGCCAGCGATGTAA
>JAJRXZ010000084.1 GCA_024276015.1 Spirochaetota bacterium
ACATGAAATAGTATCGACGGCAGGAAATCCGGAGAAATTGAAGTTTGCAGTAAAATATGGCGCAGACACCCTGTACTTCGGAGGAAATGAATTTAATCTGAGAACACAGGCCGGCAACTTTTCATTTGACGACCTTATTGAAAGTATCAGGTACTGTTCTGAAAACAGCGTCAAAACGGTTTTTCTTATGAATTCATTTCTCCATGAAGATGACCTGTCAGCAGCCTTGGACTTTATATCTGCCATTAAAGACCTGAACTTTTATGCCATAATGGTCTCCGATCCCGGGATGCTCTATATGTTAAAAGAATCGGGTATTGAAGCCGAATTCCATCTGTCAACTCAGATGAATACTCTCAATCATTTGTCAGTAAAATTCTGGAGAGATGCCGGTTTTAAAAGAATTGTCCTTGGAAGAGAAGTGACTCCGGATGAGATTAAAAAGATAAAAGATAATTGCGATGCTGAAATTGAAGTTTTTGTTCACGGAGCTCTTTGTATTGCCTATTCGGGAAGATGCCTGCTCAGCAGATATCTTTCCGGAAGAGACGCAAACCGCGGCGATTGTTCACAGCCCTGCAGGTGGAAATTTTCTCTGCTCGAAGAAAAACGCCCCGGAAATTTTATGGATATTATTGAACATGGCAGAAACACCGAGATCCTCTCTTCAAAGGACCTCTGCCTTATTGAGAGAATAGAGGATTACATTGAAGCCGGCGTTGATGCTTTTAAAATCGAAGGCAGAATGAAATCTCTCTACTATGTAGCAAATACTACGCGCATTTATAAACACGCTGTTGAGAAATCCGGCACCGACGATTTTAAAAAATACCTGCCCTTCTGGATCAAAGAGCTTGATCTTATTAATCACAGACCTTATACTCACGACCTCTTTAATGAATTTAACAATATGGCCTTTAGCGGCGTCCCCTATGTAAAGAAAGCGCTCTTCCTGGGCTACAAGTACGGGCATTGCGGAGAAAACAATATTGCAGATGTAAAACTGTATAATCCTGTATATATTAACGATAAAATCGATTCTATATTCCCAATAGTAAACGACAAAATATTGGACAAATCTTTTACTGTAAAAAACATTTTTGACAAAGATGGAAATAAAACCGACATGGGAAGGCCCGGAGAAACTGTGCGAATCGAATTTGACGGGCCCGTAGCGGATAACGCAATATTCAGAAAAAAACTTAAGAACAAAGATCAACAGAAACCGGGGAACTTAATATGTTAAAAAAACCGCCTGGAATAGAAGACGTTTTTCCTGACAGAATTACAAAGTGGAATCATATCCTCAACACTGCTGCAGACGTATTCAGCATGTTTAATTACAGGGAGATAATTATACCTGTAATAGAATTTACCGAAGTTTTTGCCAGAGGCATTGGTGCAGATACAGATATCGTTTCAAAAGAGATGTTCACCTTTGAAGACAGGGGAGGCAGAAGTCTTACTCTGCGCCCCGAAGGTACGGCATCGGTTGTAAGAGCCTATGTGGAAAACGGCGAATACAACAGACTGTCAGCATGTAAATTTTTTTACAGGGGTCAGATGTTCAGAGCCGAACGCCCCCAAAAAGGAAGGCTGAGACAGTTCAACCAGTTCGGTGCGGAGATGTTCGGCAGCGGTGACTCTTACTACGACTATGAAGTTATTCTCATGATGGACCTGATCTCAAGAAAGCTTAACATTAAGGATTATACTTTATTGATCAACTCCATAGGCTGCAAAGAATGCAGAGAAGACTATATACAAGTATTAAAAGCATATTATAAACCTCTTCTCGGCTCCATGTGCAAGGACTGCAATAACAGATTTGACAAAAATCCTCTTCGCCTGCTTGACTGTAAAAAAGAATCATGTGCGGAACCCAAAAAAGACGCGCCCGACATAACAGGATATATCTGTGATAACTGCAGCAATCACCATTACAGAGTAATGGATTATCTTCAAAAGAGCGGAGTTGCTTATACTGAAGATCCTCGCCTTGTCAGAGGACTAGATTATTATACTAAAACAACATTTGAATTTGTGACTGATAAACTTGGAGGCCAGAATGCCTTTGCTGCCGGAGGCAGATATGACAACCTGGTGGAACTATTCGGCGGCAGAGCAACTCCTGCAGTAGGATTTGCCTCAGGTATTGAACGGCTCTTCCTCCTCATGGACGAAGAAGCGGGTGAAACAGGGATCGACTATTTTTTAATTCACTCCGGCAGCGAGTCATTAAAAGTTATAACCGCTTTGATCCCTAAGATAATATCCTTTAATCTATCCATAGACATCGATCCTGAGAAAACCGGCTTTAAGGCCCAATTTAAAAAAGCAAACCGGGAAAATGCAAAACATGCGCTTATTATAGGTGATAACGAAATTGAATCGGGGAAATTTATTGTTAAGGATATGATCACAGGGGAACAGAAAATTTATGATCTGGATAAATTTGACCATTACCTGAAGTCACAAATTAAAAATTGAACTTTTTCTTTGAGGGTTTATGCTCCGACAATCTGAATCAACTGAACTGCGCATGTACTGTTTAATTACCGTGATAATCTCTTCGAAAGGTTATCCAGGGAACTTCTGATATTGGGATCATTGGCATATCTCATCATTCGTTTAACCTTTTTGGCCATTGCTCTTTTCTCTTTAGGATTGAAAATATATACCGCCTGCATCATCTCATTCACCAGATATCTCTGTGTTTCAATATTCCCTCTTCTGAACGTTACTGCATTGAGGCAAAGATTGAAAACGTTCATTCCTTTTTTCCCTCCCTGCTGCATACCTGCACCTATATGAGTCATTTTTTCAAAAGCATTGGTTCTGATAAAGAGGCCCGGATCCATAGCCGCAAGGGACCTTACGTCCCTCATCCTCAGCGCTTCCGGCACTGTTACGGCAAAGATATTTTTGAACCTCATTAAAGCCTGTTTAGCGCTTCTGTCCCTCTCAATTCTTTCGCTTCTTTTTATCTCTTTTTTAATTAATCTTTCATAGACCCTGCCCTTTCTATGCCTCCTCAAACCCCTTTTGCTGTACCCCTGCATGGCAAGTTCTCTGTATACGGCGGTTCTGACTTTGGCATCTCTGTTCCTGAAACCGCCAAGAAGAGCGGGAATGCAGTAATAATTCATTGTACAGTTTTCGCCGATAAGGCTAATCTTTGCGCCAACATTGGTTTTGCTGAAGACATTCCATCTGACTGTCATGAAGTATCGGCTTCCTCTTGAGCCGCTTCTTAAAGCAGAAATCATTCTTCTCTGTTCCTTCTGAACATTGAATCCGCCTCTTCTCATGCTGCTCAGGACTTCTGAGGACGTGAGGAAGAGACCTGTTAAGATAATTGCTGAAAGCGTTTTCTTCATTTTTTTCTCCCGGTTACTTTTATTTATTTTTGGTAACTAATCAGCTGTTTAAGAGCTGATTAGTTACCTTTTTTCTATTAAAAGAGCAATCTTTTTCTGTTCACCATGAAATATTCATACCTTCCTTTTCTCTCACTTCTTTTCCTCTTATCTGCTGGGATTTTGCCTGCAAAAAACTATTATTGCCGGAATCTTTTTTTATTCTCATCAAAGCCTTTTTGATGCTCTCCCTTTCATCGGCAGTGAGCCTGACCGGTTTGTTTTCTTCTCCACTCTTTTTATTCCTCTGAACCGGCTCTTTCTCTTTCCCGCGTGAGGGTTTGTCGGTTCTCCTTTTCTTATTTTTATCCTTTTCATTTTTATTTTCGGATCTATTCTTTCTGCAGAGTTCTCTGTTCTCTTCATTTTTTATTTTAATGAAGTCCATCTGCTCCCTGATATAATTTATGTTTAGTTCCGCTTCTGTTCCGATACTTGATCTCAATCCTTTCATGTCTATAACGCGCCGGAAACGACCAATCGATTTTTCCCACAGAAGAAGCGTTCTTTTGATTTTACAGAAGTTCTTATCCAGCTCTCCCCTGCCCCAGTCATAAAGGGCGCAGCCGTCATTATAAAAAGCTTCGGGGAAATTGGCTTTAACACTAATTGCCTTTTCAAAATATTTATGCGCGGTTGGATAATCCTTTTCAAGATAGTAATTGTTTGCAAGATTATACAAGGGGATATTCTCTCTGAATTTATATGCTGCGCTCTTCTCAAAGAGACTTCTTGCTTCCCCATACCTGCCCCCCTTATACTTTTTAATACCTGCCTCGTTTAATTTGTGCGAAAGCCACAGCGGGTGATTGCAGCTGACCGCAAAGATCAGAACTGCCGGTAAGAAACTTTTTATTAAACTTTTTTTAAACATTCTACTTCTTTTTTCTTAACATTTCGGGCACAAGAGCGATCCTCTTTTTCCAGAACTTTATATTGTCAAAAAAGAGCAGATCGGGGAAAAACAATATGGCAAAAATGATAACAGGAATATGGCTTAAGTCCTTTTTGCCTTTGATCCCGGAAACAGTTTTTTCCCCTCTGCTTTTTTTTATGGATTCTATTATTTCGTCGATACTGCCCTTTTTCTCCATTATGAGATATTTACCGCCGGTGACAGAGGCTATTTTTTTCAGATGTTTGTCCTGCCTGTATGTATTTGTTCTTTTTATGATCTGCGGTTTTCTCTTTCCTGTAATTACATCTTCAGGTTTATATATTTCAATACCTCCGCCTTTCTCAGTACCCACGCCTATGGCATGCAGCACTATACCCCTTCTCTTAATTACGTCAAGTTCGGCAGTATAATCGTCAAAGTCCATTGCTTCGCCGTCGCTTATTATTATTGCTTCTATTCCCTCGGAGCGAGTGTATTCCGCAAGATGTATCAGCGCTTCAAGGGGAGCTTTGAAATTGGACCCCATTTTCTGAAAATAGTGAAGTCTGAACCTCTTTAAATATTTTTCTACTGCTTCATGGTCCCATGTAAGAGGCGAATGGTATGAAGCAATTCCGCTGAAACTTATAAGGGCGAAGCGGTAATCAGGGAGGCTTTTCAGAATTAATTTTGCAATATTAAGAGCCTCCTCCTTCCTCTTATATGCCTTTCTCAATCCGTCTATCTTATTGGTATCTCCGGCAACCATGCTGAGTGACCCGTCAATTATTAACACAACGTTTTTTGATTTAACATTTTCTTTTATTTCCCCCCATAAGAAGGGACCCGCAGAAGCAATTATAAGAGATAAACCGCTTATAAATATAATAACTGAATGAACTGCTAATTTTACAGCGCTGTAGTATGTGACTGTATCAAGAAATCTATCAGATACTTTTCTTTTCAAAAGATGAAAGGACTTCCTGTTTACTCTAAAAAAAAGTATGATGAAAATCGTCCAGGGAATCGTCAGCAATAGTATAAAGGGGCTCTCAAAATCGATCATCTGTAGGGCCTCCTTATATATAATCCTTCAAGAACAAGGTAAGAAACAAATAAAACAAAAATGACCAATCCTGTATATGACCTGTAGTAATGTCTTGTTAGTACCTTATCAACTATAAGAGGGGTGGTCTCCAGTCTGGATATCTCTTCAAATATCTGCGACAGAACATCGCTGTTTTTTGCTCTGTAATAGATTCCTCCTGCTGCAGCGGCAATCTCCTTCAACTGCTTATCATCAAGCTGCGTAGTCAGTATCTGATTCAGATTGTTAATAAACGGTTTTCCGTTTATATAAACCTGAACCGGCTTATCTCCTCCCACCCCGATAATATATAAGTTTATATCTTTTTCTTTAACCAGCTTTGCGCCAATCATCGGATCAATACCGGAATTGCTCTGACCGTCGCTTATGAGAATTATTGCTCTGTCCCGGCCTTGGATTTGATTGTTGTCAAGACATTCCACTGCCATCAGAAGAGCGTCCCCTATGGCAGTTCCTCCGCTCTTGGAGTGATTGATCATTTCATAAGAGATGCCCTCTATGAGCTCAATTAATAGTGCATGGTCCGCAGTCATCGGAACCTGAGTAAAGACGTGCCTTGCAAAAACATATAGGGCGATCCTGTTGGAACCGCTCCTCTTTATAAAATCCGCTGAAATCTTTTTTAATACCTCAAGCCTGCTCGGTTTAAAATCCGCAGCCTGCATGCTTGCCGAAATATCCAGCGCCATGGCTATATCCACTCCTTCATCTGAAATGAACTCCTCCTGAGTCTCAGAGTAGGGCCCCATTATTACAATGATAACTGCCGCGGCAATTAGCGCTTCGAAGAGCATGGGCAGATAGTATATAATTCCGGAATAAAATTTTCCCTTAAAATACTGCAGTGTGGAATATTTGACTTCACGATCCTTTCTGAGAAAAATCCGCACCATAAGCCATGGTATAATAAGCAAAAGAAGATATACGGCCCAGTAGTTTGTAAATTTTATTCCGTCAGGCACTATTATTTTGTAACTCCTCTTTCTCTTTTCAGCTTAATTTTTGCAAGCTTTTCAGCTCTGCCGCACATTTCAACCAGATCATCCCATTCCGGCTCCTTTTCTCCGAATTCCAGCTCTTCCATTACTCTGAAAAATCTGCCCGGCTCCTCCGAAGAGAAGAAGGATCCAATTTCATAGGCCGTCATCTCCTCAACATGAACACCAGTCTGTTTTTCAAGAAATGTTTTCATCTCTTCGGAAAGTTCGAAGAGTCCTCTCCTGTATGTTCTCTTTTTCAGATTTCTGATCTTTATACTCTTTATTATTGAATCGATTTTTCCTGTTCTTTTGCCGATATCTGCCTTGCGGTTTTCTCGGGTCAGCAGGGACATCAATCTGTAGAAATAGGGCCTTAATTTCTTGTATAGATATCTAATGATCAAATAGAGCAGAAACAAAACAAAAGCCCATTTAATAAGGGACAACCACCATGGCAGAATATGAAGCGGATCTGTAATGGGAAAAGGCAGCGGTTTCATCTTGATCTCTTTTTTAAAAGATAGAAGAGTTCAGCCAGCGTTTTTTCAACAGGCACCGATGTGGAAATCGGTTTATATTTAATATTATATTTATCCGCACATATTAAGATCTCACTGCACATTTTGCTCAGACTTCCGGTTTCTCCCGGGCTGATAAAGAAGGGTCTGTATTTCCCCTCCGGGGAAGATGAAATAAATGAGATATCACCCAGACTCTCATATTCAAAGGGATCGATCATATGATAGAGGTAAACATCATGTCTTGCCCGTAAATAGTTTAAATCGTCAGGGATGTCATAATCTATCAGGTCAGACAGAAAGAAAACCATAAACCTTTTGCCCTTAAGCCTCCGGATACTGTGTATTGCCTGCCTCATATCGGATTCATTGCACGGATCGGGGCTGTTCACTGCGGAGCGATAAAAGGCCTTCAGAGTATTAAAGAGCTGCACTCTCCCTTCACGGGGAGGCGAAAATATTTTTACTCTGTCGGAATATGTGATAAAACCGAGTTTATCGCCGGATAACACAGCAGAGTATGCAAGTGAAGCCGCCACTTCAACTGCATATTCAATCTTTCTTTTGTTCTGCCGGCCAATATGCATGGATGGACTCACGTCGAGAACAATAAATATCTCCCTCTGCCTCTCTTCGTTGTAAACGCGAACATAGGGTTCAGTCATTCTTGCGGTGATATTCCAGTCTATCTGCCGGATAGATTCTCCGTAAACATATTTTCTTGCTTCATGAAAATCGAGCCCTCTCCCCCGCACTTCTGTCAGATAATTGCCGTGAAGGAAATTATGACAATTTCTTTTTGATATCAATTCAAGCTCGCGAACTCTGCTTAACAGTTCCTTCATGGAATCTGTTGCAGGTAGTTCCCAGAAAGATGTTCCTGCAGCTCTTTTCATCAGGGGACCTTGATCTTTGATGCAATTTCCTTAATAATTTCTTCCTTCTTGACTCCCTCAGCCTCGGCATGGTATGTGAGGATTATCCTGTGTCTCAGAACCTCCCCCATGGACTCTTTAATATCGTGAGGCAGTACATGGTCTCTCCGGTCCATCAGAGCCCTTGCTCTGGATATTTGAGCCAGATATATTGAGGCTCTTGGAGAAGCGCCGTAAGCAACAACTCCTTCCAATTGAGGATCGATTTTCCGCGGATTTCTCGTAGCATCAACAATTTCCGTGATATAGTCTATAAGTCTGTCTTCGATGTATACATCCCTCACCGTTTTCTGAAGTTTGACTATTATATCCTCTGACAATATTCTGTCAACATGGGGAAGTGACGTTTCTCGGATCACCATTTTTACAATATCCGCTTCCTCTTTTCTGCTGGGATAATCAACAATCAGTTTGATCATAAATCTGTCGATCTGCGCTTCAGGAAGAGGATATGTTCCCTCCTGTTCAACCGGATTCTGAGTTGCAAACACGAAAAAGGGCCGCGGAAGCGCATAAGTTCCTTCGCCTATTGTGACCTGTTTCTCCTGCATACATTCCAGCAGAGCGGATTGAACTTTTGCGGGCGCTCTGTTAATTTCATCTGCAAGGATAAAATTTGCAAAAACAGGCCCCTTCTTTGTTTCAAATCCCGAAGTTGACTGGTTATAAATTCTTGTTCCTATAATATCGCCAGGCAGAAGATCCGGAGTAAACTGAAGTCTCTTGAAATCCAATCCCGAGATCAGAGACAAAAGATTAACAGCCCTTGTTTTAGCAAGACCGGGTACTCCTTCAATTAAGACATGCCCCCCTGCAAGTATCGCCAATATTAACCCGTCAACAAATTTTTCCTGACCGATGATCCCCTTGTGCAGTTCGCTTCTCAGCTTATTTAAAACCGCACTGATTTTATCCCTATTTATTTTTGACATAATATAAATCCATATAGTTAATTTAATAAAAACATATATTCTGTTATAATTAAATTAAAATCAAGAAAATAATATAATTGTTTATAGAATATAAAATAAATTCATCAGGTTATATCAACAATACTGTGCCTGATGAATTTATTTGTTTAAATTGGTCATTAAGCAGTAACAATGCTGTCATGTATCCTGCTGCGGTCCTATTTAGGGGTCATTCTTACTGCCCCGTCAAGCCTGATGGTTTCACCGTTGAGCATTCTGTTCCGAATTATCGCAAGAGCCAGCTCTGCATATTCATCCGGTTTGCCGAATCTGCTTGGAAAGGGAACCTGGCTGCTCAGGGATTCCTTAACATTTTCAGGCATTTGTGCAACCATAGGAGTTTCAAAGATGCCCGGGGCTATGGTCATATTTCTGATCCCATAGGATGCAAGATCCCGTGCAATGGGCAGCGTCATTCCCACAACTCCGCCTTTGGAAGCCGAATAAGCAGCCTGCCCGATTTGACCGTCAAATGCCGCAACGGAAGCCGTATTAATGATCACGCCTCTTTCACCGTCGTCGCCGGGATCGTTCTTTGACATTTTTTCCGCCGCAAGCCTTATAACATTGAAAGTTCCTATTAAGTTTATTTTAATGGTCTTCTCAAAAATATCGAGACTGAAGGGTCCCTTCTTGCTGACAGTCTTTGCAGCCGCAGCAATACCGGCGCAATTTACAGCAACATTGATATATCCGAATTTATCTGCCGCTTCATTCAGAGCATTGGATACTTCGGATTCGCTTGACACGTCGGTTTTGACAAAAATGGCATTTTCTCCCAGTTCCTGAGCAAGACTTATCCCCCTTTCCTCATTCATGTCAAGAATAGCCGCTTTCCCCCCCGATGAGATTACTGCCTTGACCACAGCCAGACCGAGACCGGAAGCCCCTCCTGTAACAACTGCTGATACTTTATTTAGATCCATTAAAACCTCCTAAAAATATTTTTTTTCATAAAATTATAAACTGTTCCATCTGTTCCGATTTATCCAAAAGATCATCAGAAAAAATTTCATAAATGATTCTTTTAAGTTTAAGGCGGATATCAATATCTTTTTTCAAAATTATTACACACTTCCTGATTTGCAACAATATTAATACTTTTACATTTTCTCATATTACGGTTACTATCTTTAGAGGGCTGTTGGTATAATTAAGATCCGACTTTTAATAAAAATTCTCCGTAAAGAAAATTATCTTGATGTTTTTATTAACATATTAGATAAATGAATATAAATATATAGAAAAGAAAATTATTTTGAGAGGAATGTATGAATAAAATTTGGAATAATTTACCTATTTATAAAAAGATCATGTCAATGGGAATAATAATTATTACTATTTTTGCAATAGTGATCTTTGCATATTGTATCCCTAAAATATACAACATTGCCGTTGATAAAAAGAAAGAAACATTGAAAAAAATAGTACAGGTTGGTATAAGCTTTCTTGATACTGTTGAAAAGAAATACCAAAAGGGCGAAATGACACTGGAAGAAGCCCAGAAAAAGGCAGCTCAATATATAAAATATTTCAGATACGGCCCTGAGAATAAAGACTATATATGGATCAACGATTTTCATCCCAGAATGGTCATGCATCCCTGGGTAAGCAGTCTTGACGGAAAAGATCTGACCAACTATAAGGACCCCCACGGAAAGCGGCTTTTTGTGGAGTTTGTAAAGGTATGCAAAGAGAAGGGAGAGGGCTTTGTGGATTATATGTGGCAGTGGAAGGACCAGAAGAACAAGATAGTTCCCAAGATATCTTTTGTAAAGGCCTTTAAGCCCTGGAACTGGATCATAGGAACAGGGATGTACGTTGAAGACGTTAAAAAGGAAGTTTTCGGACTAATAATTTATCTTATTATTGTACTCATGGCCATTCTTGTTTCTTCCGTTTTTTTCATAGGCATTATTGCAAGGGCAATATCCAAACCTATTTATGAAGTAAATAAGAATCTGAGCGACGTGTCTGCCGGAGATCTTACAATACGCCTTAAATCAAAGGGGAATGACGAAGTCGGAATGCTTGTAAGCAACTTTAACAGCTTTGTTGATAATATTAAAAAAGTCATCAATGGCATAATTGGTATTTCGGACCAGCTTGCGGCGTCGTCCGAACAGATGGCTGCCACAACGTCTTCATTTACCGAGAATGCTCAGAATCAGGCTGCAACAGCCGAAGAGATCACTGCAACTGTGGAAGAAGTATCGGCCGGCATGGATCAGGTAGCAAACGGCGCTTCTTCACAGTTTGAGAATCTTGCAGAGCTCATAGAACAGATAGATAATCTTTCAGATATAATTTCCCGTATGAGTAAGGAGATCGACGAAACGCAGAAGGTGGCCACTGATGTTTCATCGCTTGCAAAGATGGGTGATGAGTCATTGAGGGCAATGAACCAAAGTATGAGTACTATCAGCGAAAGTTCGGGCGAAATGATCAATATAATAAATATCATTAATGATATTTCCGATCAGATAAACCTTCTCTCTTTAAATGCTGCCATTGAGGCTGCAAGGGCAGGTGATGCAGGCCGGGGGTTTGCCGTGGTTGCAGATGAGATATCTAAGCTTGCGGACCAGACTGCAAGAAGTATCAGTGAGATCAATACTCTTATCAATGCAAATGAAGGAGAGATCAATAAAGGAATGGCAAATGTTTCGGAAACTGTGGAAAATACCAGAAAGATCATTGAAGGAGTAAATGCCATTAGCGGCATGATATACAGTATCGGGCAGAATATGAAAAGTCAGCTTGAAGCAAGCGCCTTTGTGACTAAGAAAGCGGACGCTGTTAAAGAGAGTTCCGAAGAGATCAAAACAGCCACAGATGAGCAGAAGAGCGCAGTATCGGAAATAGTCAAATCAATCTCTTTGATAAATGAATTGACTCAGGCAAACGCTTCCGGTGCGGAAGAGATGGCGGCAAACTCTGTGGAAGTGAGCAAAAATGCCGAAACTCTGAAAAACAATGTGAATTTCTTTAAAGTTGATCAATAATGAGTCATCGTATTAATTAGAAGCGGTTGAATCGATTGCAATTTTAACGGCTCCCAGTGCCGGAATTATTGACTGGTCTTTTATGGGCATAAATTTGATATTCTCTTTTAATCCTGCAAGGGACCTTTTACTTACAGTCTTTTTTACTATGGGAATAATTATTTTGTGAGCAAGGGAGAGACCGCCGCCCAGAATTATTGCTTCGGGGTTGAATATGTTTACAAGGTTGGATATTCCGATACCAAGGTATGAGGCTATCTCTTTCAGAGCATTTTGAGCAAGCTCGTCATTGTTAAGAGCTTCTTCAAAGATCATTTTTGACGATAATTCTTCATCCTTGATCCTATTCCGTATGGTTGATCTTTTGTGATCCTTTAAATGCTCATTAACATAGTTTACAAGAGCGGTTGCCGATGCATACTGTTCCAGGCACCCTTTGCTGCCGCACTTGCATTCCCTGCCGTTGTAATCGATGGTCATATGCCCCACTTCCATGGCGCTTCCGGACTGGCCTGTATAGATCTTGTTGTCAATTATTATTCCTCCTCCGATTCCGGTACCAAGGGTCAGCATGATCCAGTTTTTGAATTTGCTTCCGTGACCTTTCCACCAGCCGCCGATCAGAGCAACAGTTGCGTCATTTTCAAGGAATACCTCTGCACCTGTACGTTTTTCAATATTTTTTGCAAGGGGATATTTTTTCCAGACTTTTATGTTGGGGCTTGTTATAATAATTCCTTTTTTTCTGTCAATGGAACCGGCTGCTCCGATCCCTATTGCCTTTATATCGATTTTTGATATTGACGATGATGTGGCAAGATTCTCAATCAACAAACATGCTGCATCAAGAATACCTTCAGCAGTTTCAGGAGTAAAGGTTTCTTTGCTGCTCAATATTTTACCCGACTTATCAGCCAGGACTCCTTTAATATTTGTGCCGCCAATATCTATACCAACAAACATGGGATCTCTCCGTAACTATATCATGTATTATGCTTTAAATTACAAAAGACAAAACATGATAATTATCAATTTTAGTAAAGCCATTTTTAAAAAATATACTTTACAATGCCGGCAGATTAAGAAAAAAGTTCTTTACTGTACTATTATATTAAAATGTTTATAATGGATATTATGAATCGAAAAATAGATCTTCATACGCATTCCAACGCCTCCGACGGTATTTACGCTCCTGCCGAATTGATCGCAAAAGCTCTGGAAAACAATATAATCGCTCTGGCTGTAACCGACCATGATACGATAGACGGCTTGTTAGAAGCTGATGAATATGCCAGGGGGACTTCTGTGAGATTTGTTCCCGGGATCGAATTCAGCATTGAATACAGCGGAGGTACCTTTCACCTGATAGGGCTCTATATTGATTATAATAATAAGAGTTTACGGTCAGAGTGTAAAAGATTGGCTCAGTTGAGGAATGGAAGAGCGCAGAAAATTATTGAAGATCTTGAAAGGCATAATATTAATATATCCATAAAAGAAGTGGAAGATGAAAGTCACGACGGTACGATAGGCAGACCTCATATAGCGAGGGTAATGGTTAAACATGGGTACGGTAAAAATATTAATGATATCTTTCAAAATTTTCTGGTAAAGGGAAAACCAGGATATGCAAAAAAGGAACGCCTTAAGCTTGAAGCCGCTCTGTCACTCATTGCGGACGCAGGCGGGATCCCCATAATTGCCCATCCCGTTACTCTGAATATTTCCGATGAAAGACTCTTTGAAGAGATGCTGGCCGACTTTATTGAAAAGGGAGGAAAAGGGATTGAGGTCTATTCTAATCTGCATACACTGGAGGATGTGACTTTTTTTCTGAAAATGGCAGATAAATATAATTTGATCATATCCGGAGGCAGTGATTTTCATGGAGACAAAGAAGAAATAATGGGAAATTTTGCCGAAAGTGAAATGATCCCGGTTGAGATATTTTATGAAATGGAAAGATTATATAGATTTTAACGGAAGTAGCTTGCCGGGATGTTGAATAAAACCGCATTACAGGAAGAATAAATGAAAACAGATCATATAAAAATGCTCTGCGATATAGGAGAGCTGAATCACCTCTTCACGGATACTATAAACCTTGATAGTTTTCTTCAGTGTATTGTTGATATGGTTGCAAAGCATAAAATGGCGGATGTCTCTTCAATATATCTCTATGATGAATCGGAAGAGAAACTGATCCTTAAAGCAACAAAAGGTTTGAATTCCGAACTTGTCAACAGCCTTTCACTTAAAAGCGGGGAGGGACTTGTAGGTCTCGCAATAAAAGAATTAAAACCGGTACATGAAAATTCTGCAAGAAACAATCCGGGCTTTAAGTATATACCGGATCTGCAGGAAGACGATTATGAGTCCTTTCTTGCAGTGCCCATATTAAGAGGGAATCTGAGAATAGGAGTTCTTGTTGTACAGAGAGAAAAGAATAATTTTTTTACAAAAAAAGATGTAATGGCAATGGAGGCAACAGCGTCACAGCTTGCATCAATGATCGAGCATATTAAGATCTTAATGTTAATGCAGGGCGAAAAAAAAGAGCCTCAAGTCTCTTATGAAGCGATTAAAGATCTGAAGTTTATCAGAGGGAAATCGGCGTCAAGCGGGGTGGCCTTTTCGCCTGCTGTGACAATAGATAACAGCGAAAATTTTGATCTGACTCTCAATGAAGTTATCGGCATGGATCTTACTATTGATGATTTTAATTCGGCTCTTAAAGAAACCGAAGAGCATCTTGAAGAATTGCAGAAAATAGTTGAAGAGAAACTTCTTGACGCACCGTCCCTGATCTTTGCTTCTCACCTTCTTATCTTGAAGGACGCGGCATTTACCGGTCGAATGAAGGAACTTATACAGGCCGGGGAAAACCCGGTTCATGCGGTAGTTGAAGTATATTATAAATTTAAGAAGATATTTTCCGAAAGCCCGGTTCCTCTGATCCGGGAAAAGGTTAACGATATAAAAGATTTAACGGCCCGTATCATAGACAGCCTTCTGGGGAGAGATAATGAAGCGGTAAAATACAGAGACCATATAATAGTTGCAGGAGAACTTTTCCCGTCGGATCTGTTGAAAATGTCTGCTGAAGGAGTAAGCGGAATAATACTTGTAAGCGGAGGTGTAACCTCTCATCTGTCGATTCTTGCCAGATCGCTGCAGATCCCTCTGATCATTGCGGACAATCCTCTGCTGCTGAGGCTGCCCCATGACACAGAAATATTGATGGATGCGGAAACCGGAAATGTTTACATTGATCCCTCGGGCGATATTATTACAAAATTCAATGAAAGCAAACTTGCCCGAAATAAGATATATGAAAACAGGGAACTTTTTCTTAAGCCTCCGGTCAGCAAAGACGGAGTCTCAATAAAGATCTTGGCAAATATTAATCTCCTCAATGATGTGAAAATAGCCGGAGATGCGGTTGAAGGTGTGGGGCTCTACAGAACGGAATTCCCATTTATGATAAGAAACGATTTTCCAACCGAGGAGGAACAGTACCATATTTACAGGAAACTGATTGAAGGCATGAAGGGGAGGCCCGTAACTTTCAGAACTCTCGATATCGGCGGGGATAAAGTGCTTCCATACTACAGCAATATAAAGGAGCAGAATCCTTTTCTGGGGATGAGGTCTCTGCGTTTTACTTTAACTCATCTTGAAATATTCAGAGCTCAGATAAGGGCAATACTGCGTGCAGGATACGATACCGAGATCAATATTATGTTTCCAATGATCTCATCTCTGGACGATCTTATTGAATCCAAGAGAATAGTGCGGGAGTGTATTAATGATCTCGGCAGTGAAGGTATTAAACACAATTCGGATCCCGGGCTAGGGATCATGGTTGAGCTGCCATCCATTATACATATAATTGACCCCCTTGCCGATGAGTCCGATTTCTTTTCCATCGGGACTAACGATCTGGTTCAATATACTCTTGCAGTGGACAGAACAAATGAGAAGGTTGCTCATCTTAATATCCCTCATCATCCGGCAATATTAAAGTCACTTGAAATAATTGTAAATGCAGGCAAAGGGAAAGGCATTGATGTGTCAATATGCGGCGATATGGCCAAGGATGAGAAGTATATCCCCTTTCTGCTGGGTATAGGAATAAGGACTTTCAGCGTAGATCCTGTATTTATACCGAAAATTAAAAATACAATTTCACAGATCTCTGTAAAGGGATCGGAATCCTATGCAAAAAAATTATTGTCAAAAAATAGAATTTCGGAAATAGAATCGATAATCTATTCGGAAGACTAATTCATTGCCGGCGCTGAATAATATAACCGGATTTTCAGTATGATCATGTTCTCAATAGATGTAGGAGGAGTAACGCCCGGGTCCATGCCTCCCTTTTCCAATTCATTAAATATGATAGATAAATGCTCCTTCAGGGTTGTAAAATCATATATGAAGTACATTCAGGATATAAGTGAAGAAGCCGTGAGGGATCTTTTGAAAAAAATGCCCTGAAGTTCTGCCCGGATTCGATACTGAACCCTTCAAATAAAGCCTCTGTTAAAGTAAAAAAAGGGGACAAAGTGCGTATTGAAACTCCCGAGAGAGGAGTTGTGGCAGAGGCGTCCCCGGAGAAAAAGAAGGGGAATAATTTTAATATACCCTTATATCCAAAAAAAGTAATTATATTAATTTATCTTACCGATGATAATAAAAGGACATAATAATTATTATCAAAACGGGTAGGATTATGAGAAAAATTATAAATGAAGCAATTATTCCCATGATTAATGAGGGAATGCTCTCCATGAACAGAATTAAGGAGCTTATAGAGATAAAAGAATTTGTTGATTCCCTTTCAACAAAAAAGTATATCGAAAGACGTACTGTAGAGGACATCAATAAAAAATACGGAGTAACGCCCAGCATTATCACATGGGGAGATTATTTTCAGACCGAACTGGCATCGTCTCTTGTAAATCACAGCGACGAAGATTTCTCAGCTGCTGTGGAAACGATAAAATTTGATATAATTTCCAGTTACATAATATTTTCGGAGCAGACACCGGATTTTTTTGAATGGGTTGATAATAAATATTATGAGTTAATAACTCTTGGCAAGGAAGAACAGAGCGAAGATGATAAGGAGATCCGTCATCTTAAGATCCTTAAAGACTATTATGTTGATATGGGAATAGTCAATAATTTTAACGAATCGACTATGAGATGGTATAATTCCTTTAAAGAAGCGATGGCAATATAATTTAAAGGATCTCC
>JAJRXZ010000085.1 GCA_024276015.1 Spirochaetota bacterium
AGGAACATTCATGCATGGTCCCACATTCATGGGCAACCCCCTTGCCTGCGCAGTATCAGCAGCAAGCATTAATCTGCTTCTTTCAACTCCCTGGGAAAAGAGAATTAACGCAATTGAGAAACAGTTGAAAAGAGAACTGTCGCCATGTTCGGAATTAAAGAATGTTGCAGACGTGAGAGTACTTGGTGGAATCGGAGTTGTTGAACTGAAAGAACCTGTAAACATGGAACGGATTACCAAAGAATTTATAACAAGAAGAGTATGGATCCGCCCCTTCGGAAAACTGGTATATGTTATGCCTCCCTATATAATAGAACCTCCCGATTTAAGCAGATTAACATCAGCCATTGTTGAAGTAATTCAGACCGGAGCCCTTAAATGACGCCTCATAATCCATATAACTGCTTTATAAATGAACTTGAATCCATAGATAAAAACAACTCTCTGAGATCTCTGAAAATAATTGAAAAAAGAGACAAAAAATATATTATCTGCAATGGAAAGGAATTCTTGAACCTGTCGTCAAACGATTACTTGGGACTTGCTTCAGACAGAGAACTCCTCAATGAATTCTACAGTAAACTCAATTATAATAACATTATTAATTCATACGGGCTGGGCAGTACGTCATCCAGGCTATTAACGGGAAATTACATGCTTTACAGTGACCTCGAAAAAAAAATTGCCGGCACATATAATGAAGTAATCACCAATAGCGATATCAATATAGAAACAGAAAAGAAAGCTCTTGTTTTTAACAGCGGATACCATGCCAATACAGGTATTATTCCCGCAATTACCAGTAAAAATGACCTTATTCTCTCGGACAAGCTGAACCACGCCAGTATTATTGACGGGGTCAGGCTTTCAAGAGCCGGTTGTTTTATATATGAACATCTTAACTATGAACAGATTGAAAGACTGCTGGAAGAAAACCGTCACCACTATGAAAATGTGCTCATAGTAAGCGAAACTCTCTTCAGCATGGACGGAGATATTGCAGATATAAATAAACTCGTGGAAATCAAAAAAAGATACAACGCCATGCTCTTCATTGACGAAGCGCATGCAGTGGGATTATATGGCAGCACGGGACTGGGAATCTGTGAAGAAAAAAACTTAATAGATGATATCGATATTATTGTTGCAACATTCGGAAAGGCGCTGGCTTCACAGGGAGCTTATGCTGTTACAAATGAGATCTTAAATAAATATCTTGTTAACAGGATGCGCACGCTCATATTCACAACTGCCCTTCCCCCTGTAACAGTGAATTGGAATCTTTTTCTCATGGAAAGAATAGCCGGTTACAGAGAGAAAAGAAAATATCTCCAAAATTTAGCGGATAAATTGCGTACTGCGCTGAACAACCGGGGGATTAAAACAAAGGGAAAAAGCCAGATAATTCCGGCAATAATCGGAGAAAATAAAAAAACCGTTCAAATATCGGAAAAATTACAGGAGAATGGTTTTCTCCTTTTTCCAATCAGGCCTCCAACCGTGCCTGAAGGATCGTCCAGAATAAGAATATCATTGACTGCAGATATACTCTGGGATGATATTAAAAATATCCCGGAAATTATTAAGGGAAGTCTGAACAATTAATATTTACAGGAGAAGAGACAATTGCCGGCAATATTCATAACAGGAATAGATACAGCTTCAGGTAAAACATACGCAGCGGGAATGCTGGCCAGGTACCTCCTTGAGAAGGGGAAATCTGTTATTACTCAAAAAATTGTACAGACCGGATGCGAAAGAGTATCCGAAGATATTATTCTTCACAGAAAAATAATGGGAATTGATTTGCAGGAAGATGATAAAAGAGGCCTCACATGCCCCTACCTCTTTAAATTTCCTGCCTCTCCTCACCTGGCTGCCCGCATTGAAAAGAGCGAGATAGATTTAAACCGGATAAAAAGATCAACGGAAGAACTGTCAAAGAAATATGAATATGTGCTCATTGAAGGTGCAGGCGGATTCCATGTGCCTTTAAAGAAAAATTTTACCATTATAGATTACATTGAAAGAGAGAAGTACCCTGTAATTATTGTCACAGCAGCAAAACTTGGCAGTATAAATCATACGCTCCTTACACTGGAAACGTCGGCTTACAGAAAAATAAATATTCTGGGATTGATCTACAATCAATTCCCGGAAGAGAAACCGGAAATTGCAAATGATACAAAGACCATTTTTATGGAGTACCTGAAGAAATTTTCTTTTAGACAGATTATAATTGATATGCCGCGATTCGGCATAAACAGAGTCCCCGAAATATCTTTTGAGAATTTTTTCATGTAAACGGGATCACGGCTCACATTGTTACATCTATGTTACACTGAAATTACGCAATTGTTAAATATTCCCGTTTCAGCCTGTCCCCCGGTTTATTAAATTGACACCTCCCGTTTTTCTACTCTAATTGTATTAGATATACAAAAATATTTTAACATGTGTTAGGAGGTAAATATGAGACGCATGATCAGATGGTTTCCTGCAGCATTGATGATAATTTTGAACTCATCGCTTCTCTTCGCAGATGAAACTGCAGCAGCCGTAAGTTACAAAACTCCGCCAATAGATTTTCTATGGATGGTTCTCGCTGCATTTCTTGTTTTCTTCATGCAGCCCGGATTTGCCCTTGTAGAAACAGGTTTCACACGGGCAAAAAACGCCGGCAACATTATAATGAAGAACCTCATGGATTTTTCAGTCGGTTCAATAGCATTTTTTGTTATCGGATACGGATTGATGTATGGTGATTCTATCAGCGCATTTATCGGAGGATCCAATTTCTTCCTCTCAGATGCCGCACCGCTCCTTCCCAAAGCGGTTAACGGCGTAGTTGACAACAGCGGCATGTTAATGTATGCGCAGTGGATATTCCAGGCGGTATTTGCGGCAACTGCGGCTACAATAGTTTCGGGCGGTATGGCTGAAAGAACAAAATTCACAACTTACCTGATCTTCAGCTTTCTCATTACTGCATTTATCTATCCCATTTCCGGGCATTGGATATGGCAGGGCGACGGCTGGCTCACGAAACTCGGATTCCAGGATTTCGCAGGATCAACGGTTGTACATTCAGTAGGCGGATGGGCAGCAATGATAGGAGCGCTGTTCCTGGGCCCCAGAATAGGCAAGTACGGGCCCGACGGCAAACCGAGAGCCATACCGGGACATAATATCCCCCTGGCTGCTCTCGGCGTATTTATACTCTGGTTCGGATGGTTCGGATTTAACCCGGGCAGCACATTAACAGCGTCGGGACGCGACGGTTTCTCCATGGCATTCATAGCCGTTAATACCAGCCTTGCCGCTGCTGCAGGAGCTGTTGCGGCAATGATCACAATATGGATCCGGGCAGGCAAACCGGATGTAAGTATGAGCCTGAACGGTGCACTTGCAGGACTTGTCGGTATAACCGCAGGCTGTGCATTTGTTTCACCGCAGAGCTCAATAATAATCGGATTGATTTCCGGAGTTGTAGTCGTGCTTTCAGTTCAGTTTTTCGATTTTGTTCTTAAAATCGATGACCCCGTAGGAGCTGTATCGGTTCACGGCGTGTGCGGCGCCCTTGGAACAATCTTGGTTGGTATATTTGCCGACACAAATTACGGCGGCGGCATGAACGGCCTTTTAAACGGGGGAGGATTTAAACTCCTTGGTGTTCAGGCTATCGGTATTTTATCGGTATTTGTATGGACAGTGGCTACATGCGGAATCCTTTTCTTTATATTAAAGAAAACCATCGGTTTAAGGGTTGAACGCAATGAAGAACTGAGGGGGCTTGATATTGAAGAGCATGGAATGGAATCATATTCAGGATTCCAGATATTCAGGAACCAGTAGGAGGTAACCATAATGAAACTTATTATAGCATATATTCAGCCTGAAAAGCTTAATGATGTCAAGCAGGAACTCTTTAAAAATGAAATAAAAAAAATGTCCGTGACTAACTCTCTGGGATGCGGACAGCAGGGCGGATTTCATGAGACATACAGGGGAGTGGATATTGAAGTAAACCTGCTCCAGAAAATACGGCTTGAGATCGCCGTTAACAATGATTTTGTTGATCAAACAGTTAAAGCAATAATTAAAGGCGCAAAATCGGGGAATATCGGCGACGGAAAAATTTTCATTGTGAGCCTCGATAACTGTATAAGAATCAGAACAGAAGAGGAAGGCGAAGAAGCAATTGGATAAAAAAAGCAAAAACACAGGAACAGTATGGCAAAAGGGAACATCAAGCTCAGCGGAGGAAGGTGTTCCCTTTGCCATAACTAAAGATAGATCAAATCTTTATATAATACAAAGGAGGATAAAATGAAACATTTTGCAACAATTTTTTTAGGAATTTTGCTTTTAACAGCATCTGTAAATGCAGAGGAAGCAGGTTCGGACTCCATAGGGCTGTCATTCGGAGTTGATTATACCAGTACATATCTCTGGAGAGGGTCATACTGGTACAGCGGAGACGGTGCTGTTTTCCCCACAGTTTCATACTCAACGGGAGACTTATCGATCGCTTATGCAGGGGAATACAGCGAGGATAAAATAACAAAAAAGGATACCGATGTTTCAAATCCGGGAATCGGCGCCTTTCATGCTGCTGATTTTGGAATAGACTATTCATATTCAATTGACAAAACAGCTACAATAGGCGTTGGAGTATGGTACTTTCATTTTTACAATGACGATACATTATCATTTGCAACCGGTACAATCTCTTTAGCACTGGATATGATGCCCCTTACTCCCACTATTACATACAACCACGATTATTACACAGATTCAAAAGCTAAAAAAGATTACTATATTCAACTGGGAATCGGCAGATCCTATGAGATAAAAGATGCCGAAGTTGGCTGGGGAATTACGGCAGGTTACTATAATGCGGATTCCACAGAACAGAAAGGTATCAGTGATGTAACTGCAACTTTAAGTGCTTCAGCTACTGTTTATGGAGTAACCTTCAGCGGAAGTTTTAACTGGGTATATGTTCCGAGCAAAGATTTTTACGAGGCAACTATTTATACGGGCACAAAAGACAAAAACAGAACCTTTGCTGCATTCGGAGCGTCATATTCACTGTAACATCTTTTCATACAACTTATCCTTTATCCGAAGCGTGCATTACTGCACGCCGGGATAAGGGTAAACAAAATTACTTGTTCTTTTTGTAATAATAATTGACAGCAGCTCAAGGAGAAATATTATTTATTCGTTAACATAATGTATATCAAGAAACATCGATTTTGCCCCCTATCAAACGGCAAAATCTTAAGTAAATCATATACTGATTCATTTAATATAGAAATTTTCAATAATAATCGGTATAGAAAAAATAGATAAAATTCGCCTAACTTGAGTTATTTACTTAAACAGATATTTATTCAGGGGAAAATTTTGGCAGACATTTTACCATTTCTGATCTCCGGCATAGTTTTCGGAACCGCTGCAGGCATAACACCCGGGCCTCTTTTAACGCTTGTTATTTCTGAAACCCTGCGGCACAATAAAAAGGAAGGGATAAAAATTGCAGCAGCCCCCCTTTTGACCGACCTGCCCATTATTGCGTTAACTTTGCTGCTGTTAGGCAGACTCTCCAATATTAACTATTTATTCGGGATAATATCCTTTGCAGGAGCTGTTTTTATTGCGCATCTGGGTTACAGGTGCATTAAAACAGAAGGGATCAATATTACAAAGGAAACCGCCGCGCCGGGATCATTAAAAAAGGGCATAATTGTAAATCTCTTGAGCCCCTATCCATATATATTCTGGTTAACAATAGGCGCGCCTGTAACAATTAAGGCATGGAACAGCGCTTTTCTTTCTGCTCCCCTGTTTCTTTTCTCTTTTTATTTCTGTATGGCTGCATCAAAGATCACAATAGCTTTGCTTGCCGATAGATCACGAAAATTTTTACATGGAAAAACTTATATTTACACTATAAGATTTCTCGGCGGAACATTGATATTTTTTTCGCTGATCTTTGTCAGAAACGGATTAGGATATTTCAATATTTTTGGGATTTAATTAATCCTGCCATAATATCTGTTGATCATGTAATGAATTCAAAAGGAGACTGTTAAACATTATGATAAGATGCGGCTGGTGCGAACATGATGAACTTTACATAAAATACCATGATGAGGAATGGGGTAAGCCGGTACATGATGATATTATATTTTTTGAATTTCTTGTTCTGGAATCTGCACAGGCCGGATTGAACTGGCTTCTTGTTTTAAAAAAAAGAGAAAATTACAGAAAAGCATACGATAATTTTGACCCGGAGATAGTATCAAAGTACTCAGCCATTAAAATAAATGAATTGTTAAAGAATCCCGGCATTATAAGAAATAGACTGAAAATAAAATCTTCAATAAATAATGCAAAAAAATTTCTGGAAATACGAAAGGAATTTATCAGTTTTAATAACTATATCTGGCAATTCACAAATAACAAACCGGTAATAAATTCCTGGCAGGAATTATCTGAAATTCCTGCCAGAACAGAGTTGTCGGATATAATAAGTAAAGATCTTAAAAAAAGGGGATTCACTTTTTTGGGTTCAACAATTATATATTCATTTCTTCAGGCAACAGGTATTGTTAATGACCATATTGTTGACTGTTTCAGATATAAAGAATTGGATGAAATTTTGCGCTAACTTTTCGTATTTTTTCTTGACAACCTCCCTCTCCCGTATTACATTGTTTACATGATTTGCTATGAAAAGTCTGTTGAGAAGTCATTCGAAAAAGGGGAAATCCCTAAAAACAAATTCGAACTTTTTCATCATGCTTTTCAATCTCTGGACTTGACAAAAGATTTGAACCTATTTGACATTAAAAAACTTAAAGGTAATTTCAAGAGGGATTATTTCAGGTTACGTAAAGGAAAATATCGAGCAATATTTTATATAGAAAAAGAAAATTTTTATATTATTCATATCGGAAAACGAGATGAGGTATATGACTCATGGGAGTAACATCAATAAGATTGAATTCAAAAGAAGAAAAACTTTTAAAATTCTTAAAAGACTATTACAATTGTGATACTTCTACTCTTTTAAAAAAATCTTTAATGGATATGTATGAAGATATTAGAGATAAGGAAATAATTGAAAAATTTGAGAAGAAAGAGAGTAAAGGTAAAACAAAATTTGTTTCTTTTGAGGATATTTTTTCTAAATAGCACAGAACATGCGTACACATCGCGAAGCGACCCCCTCTGTTTTAATTTGAATAAATAACAAGCTCTTTCTGATTTTAACTTAAAAGTTTTGTTATATTGTTTGACATATATATTGAATTTATAAAATAATCGAGTTATAAGATATTTTATAAAGGCAGGTAACGGAATATGTCATTCTATGATTTTATTCTTGATGAAAAATCAAAAGAGATTGCCAGAGAAGCAAGAGAATTTGTTAAAAACGAAGTAGATCCGGAATATTTAAAAGCGATGGACAGGGATGAAATAAAATTTCCCAGAGAAATATATGAAAAATTTGCCCAACATAAACTCCTGGGATTAAGGTTCCCCGAAAAGTACGGCGGCAGAGGGCTGAACTGGCGCGCCAATATTGCAGCTCTTGCAGAGATCGGATGCCTCAGCACTGCTCTGAGCTGCGCTTACGTAATGCCCGATATAGTGGGTGAAGCCATAAACACTTTTGGTTCTGAAGAAATTAAAAAGAAATATCTCAAACCGATGCTTGAAGGAAAGCTTGTAAGCGCAGAGGCATTGACCGAACCCCGGGGCGGCTCGGATTTTTTTGGTGCTACCAGCAGGGCAGAGGATAAAGGCGATTACTTTTTGCTCAACGGACAAAAGCGCTTCGTGGTTGGTGCAGAGGGAGCCGATTTCTTTCTCGTTTATGCACGCACCAATTTCGATCATGATGCAGATCAGTACAGCAGGATAAGCGCATTAATTGTTGACAGGACTCCGGACCTTACTGTGGATTATCTCTATGGTTTGATGGGAAGCAGGGGCGGAGGAACAGGCAGAATAACATTCCGCAATGTGGAAGTGCCCAAGGAAAATCTCATAGGAGAGCTCAACGGCGGGGCATGGATATTCCACAGGATGATGGTGCCCGAACGGATGAGCAGCGCTGCCTGTGTGGGAGGCATGAGGGCCTGTCTCGAAATTGCTGCAAGGTATTCAAACAGAAGAAAGGCCTTTGGCAGGCATATACGCAAATTTCAGGCAGTCAACACAATGCTTGCCCGCGGCGTAACTCTAATGGATGCCAGTATGGGTCTATTATATCAGGCTGCATCCGCAGCAGATGAAGATATGAACCACCCGCAACTTCGAAGGCTCGTGAGCGAAGCAAAAAAATTTACCACCGAAAGCCTCTGGGAAGTGAGCAATATTGCGATGCAGATGCTTGGAGGGATCGGCTATACCGATATTTACCCTGTGGAAAGAGCGGTCCGCGACGCGCGTATTACGCAGATATGGACCGGCACCAGCCAGATCATGGATGCGCTGATCCAGCATGAATACTACAACGAAGTATTAAAGGAAACCGGTAAATACAGAAACTTTGAACTTGACGCGGAAAACGCCGGTGATGAACAGGAAAAAATATTTGACGATGACGAAATGTGGAAAATCTTTGACAAGAAAGAATGATCCTATTCAAACTTTTCATTCTTGTCCGCCATCTTTACCAGCAGTTCAGGCGGATTGAAGCGTTCGCCGTATTCGTCTGCAAGTTCTTTTGAACGATTCAGGAATTCCTTAACTCCGTAATCGTTTACAAACTGAAGAGTGCCTCCCTTGAAAGGCGGGAAACCCCATCCGAATATACTTCCTATATTGGCATCCGCTGTAGTTGTCAGAACTTTCTCTTCATAACACCGTATTGTTTCCAGAACCTGGACAAAGAGTATGCGGTCTATCATCTCTTCCTGGCTGTACTGCTTTCCCCTTGCAGGATAAAGATCCCATAATCCGGGCCACAGTCTTTTTTCGCCCTTCTCAGGATAATCGTAAAATCCCTTCCCCGCTTTCTTTCCTGCCCTTTCATATTCATTTACCATTCTTTCCACAAGTTTCATTCCCGGAACGTCGGGCATTTTTACGCCCTCCTCTTCCAGATCCTTTTTAGTCTGTTCGCTTATATGCAGCATTAGCGAAAGGCTCACCTCGTCGGAAACAGCGAGAGGCCCGATTGGCATACCTGCTTTTAATGAAGCAGCTTCAATTGTTGCCGGGTCCTGTCCTTCTGTAAGCAGACCCAAACCCTCCATCGTATAGGTTCTGAAAACCCTTGAAGTGTAGAATCCTCTGCTGTCGTTCACAACAATGGGAGTTTTCTTTATCTGTAAAACATAATCGAATGCCTTTGCAAGAGTTTCTTTGCCCGTTTTTTTGCCCACAATGATCTCAACAAGAGGCATCCTATGAACCGGTGAAAAAAAGTGAAGGCCGATAAACTGTTGGGGCCTGCCCGATTTTTCGGCAAGTCCCGTAATGGGAAGAGTTGATGTGTTTGAGGCAAATACTCCATCCGGAAGCATATATTTCTCCGCTTCTGCCGTGACCTCTGCCTTAAGGTTTCTGTCTTCAAATACCGCCTCAATTACGAGATCGCATCCATCGAGGTCTTGGGCCTTACCGGTTGCCTTAATGCGGCTTAGGATCTCACCCTTCTTTTCTTCTGTCATTTTTCCCCGCGACACTCTCTTATTCAGAAGTTCTGCCGAATGAGCTCTGCCCTTCTCAGCAGTTTTCATATCAACATCTTTTAACACTACATCTATTCCGGCAAGTGCAGATACATAGGCAATACCGGACCCCATCATTCCTGCTCCCAAGATGCCGACTTTTTTGACGCTGTATTTTTCAAAACCGTCGGGGCGGCTTTTACCTTTTTTAATGCCGTTTAGCTGATACCAGAAGGTATTTATCATATTCTTTGACGTTTTGCCCGCTGCAAGCTCGGCGAAATATTTTGATTCTATACGGCATCCGGTTTCAAAGTCCACCTGCCCTCCTTCATATACAGAAGAAAGAATGTTTTTTACTGCCGGATAGTTGCCGTAAGTTTTCTTGTTTGCAAAAGAGGGTGCAATTGCCCACATCTGTACCATATTGGGGCTTTTGGGATCTCCGCCGGGCCATCTGAAATTGTCACTGTCCCAGGGCTGTTTTGCTTCAGGATTGTCTTTGATCCATTGAACTGCTTTTTTTATCAGATCATCCCTGTCCGAAGCCAGTTCATCTACCAGGCCATTTTTGAGGGCTTCTTCAGGTCTTATCCTTTTGCCTTCCATCAGATAAGGGAGTCCCTTCTGCACTCCTATAAGCCTTGGGAAACGCTGGGTTCCTCCTCCGGCCGGCAGGATTCCCAGCGTAACTTCCGGAAAACCGATCTCAATTTTAGGGTTATCCATACAAATTCTTCTGTGACACGCAAGGGCCAGTTCATATCCCCCGCCAAGCGCAGAGCCGTTCATGGCTGCCGCAACAGGCTTGCCGAGTGTTTCCAGCCTGCGGAGGGCCTTCTTAAAAGCATCAACCATAAAAACGGCTTCATCGGTATCCTTTATTGCATAGAGTCTGTCAATATCCGCGCCTGCAAGAAAATCCTTTTTGTTTGATGTAATTATTATTCCCGTAAGCGACGAATCCGATTCAAGGCTGTCAAGATGTTTAAACAGAGTTTCAACAAGAAGGGCATCAACCAGATTAACGGGACTGCCGGGTTTATCAAATGTTAATGTTGCTATATTTTGAGAATCCTTTTCATATTTAATGCTCATTTTTAACCTCGTAATTGTTTATACTCTTTCAACTATAGTGGCAATACCCATACCTGCTCCCACGCATAAAGTGCACAGGCCAAGCTCTTTGTTTTGCTCTTCAAGCTCATCAAGAAGAATCCCTAAAATAATTGCGCCTGTTGCTCCAAGGGGATGCCCCATTGCAATAGCGCCTCCGTTAACATTGACCCTGTCTGGATCAATTTCAAGATCACGCTGAGCCTTCAGTACAACAGCAGCAAAAGCCTCGTTGATCTCAAAGAGGTCAATATCATTAATGCTTAAGCCGGCCCGTTTAAGCGCTTTCCTTGTTGAAGGAACGGGCCCTGTCAGCATAATTGTCGGTTCGGTGCCAACAACTGCAAGACTCCTGATCTTTGCTCTGGGCTTCAATCCCATTGCCTCGCCCGCTTCTCTGCTTCCGATGAGCAAAAGAGCCGCGCCGTCAACAATACCGGAGGAATTTCCGGCATGGTGTACATGATCTATCTTTTCCACATGGGGATACTTTCTCTTTGCAGTTGCGTCAAATCCCATATCTCCGGGGAACTGAAATGACGGTTTCAGTTTTGCAAGTGTTTCAAGCGTGGTATTTTCTCGGATAAATTCGTCATGGTCAAGGACAACCTTTCCGTTTATGTCTTTGACCGGAATTATCGACTTGAACCTGCCATCCTTCCTGGCTTTTGCCGCCTTCTTTTGGGAACTCACTGCAAAAGCATCAACATCCTCTCTTGAGAATCCTTCAATAGTGGCGATCAGGTCTGCCGATACACCCTGAGGAATAAATGAAAGAGTGTCATTTACTCTGGGATCTTCCACCCATGCGCCTCCGTCGGACCCAATGGGAATTCTCGACATGGATTCAACTCCCCCTGCAACTATAATATCTTCCACACCGGACATAATTTTCATTGCAGCAAGGTTTACCGCTTCAAGGCCCGAGGCGCAGAAACGGTTTAAGGTTACTCCCGGTATGGTTTCATCCCAGCCGCTGTAAAGCGCGGCTACCCTTGCAATATCCGCGCCCTGTTCGCCAATGGCCGAAACGCATCCTATGACCACGTCATCCACTCCGGATGTATCAAGATCATTGCGTTCTTTAAGCGCATGGAACAGCGTGGTTAAAAGATCGATAGGTTTTATCTCGTAAAGGGAACCATCCTTTTTGCCTTTACCCCTGGGGGTACGAACAGCATCAAAAATATATGCATCACCCATAACAAACTCCTTAATTAATTAGTAAATCATCTACATATCAGATAAATATGTCAAGAAAAATAAAAAATATTGACAAATTAATAGCAAATGTTAATGAAGGCTGGCGGGAACTAAAAAATAAAATAATTCATATTTATCAGAGGACAAAATCCATACTTGTTAGTATGTGATTATAATCGAATATATGAATATAATATGGTCGAAAAATTGGAAGTTATTGAGATATTTAAAGCATTAACGGATGAAACAAGGCTCAGAATAATAAATCTGCTTAAAAAGGACGAACTCTGCGTATGCGAAATTGAAAGCATCCTGGGGATCACTCAGTCAAATGCGTCGCGGCATTTGAACAAATTGAGAAATGCCGGTATTATCAATTATCAAAAAAAATCTCAATGGGTCTATTACCGCCTTGACAAAAATTTTTTAAAGAATAACCGGAGTTTAATTGATTACATTTTAAGCAAAACCGCTGCAATGAATAATTGCATAAAAGACATTAATTGCCTGAAAAATTACAAAAAGAGAAATATAAGCTGTAAAGAGTTAACTACAGTATAGATAAACATTATATTAAAAGTACTATTTTATATCCGCTATATGATTATATTTGAATATAGTCATATTAAGTTAATAGGAGATAAACATGAAAGAGAGTATCACAGGCAGACTTTCATTTTTAGACAGGTTTCTGACATTGTGGATCTTTGCCGCAATGTTAACAGGAGTTTTTTCAGGATACTTTTTCCCCGGAATTGTGGATTTCTGGAACAGCTTTCAATCAGGCACAACAAATATTCCCATAGCAATAGGCCTTATTCTTATGATGTATCCGCCCCTTGCAAAAGTAAAATATGAGGAACTTGGTGATGTATTTAAAAACCGCAGAGTTTTAATCCTCTCTCTTATACAGAACTGGGTTGCGGGCCCCATACTTATGTTTGCCCTTGCAATCATTTTTCTCAGCAATTATCCGGAATATATGGTGGGACTCATTATGATCGGCCTTGCCCGCTGTATTGCCATGGTGATAGTGTGGAACGACCTTGCCTGCGGAGATACGGAATATGCAGCCGGCCTTGTGGCATTTAACAGTATTTTCCAGGTTCTCTTTTTCAGCGTTTATGCATGGATCTTTATCACAATACTTCCTCCCCTATTTGGTCTCAGAGGAAGTATTGTGGATATCAGCATAGGCCAGATAGCCGAAAGCGTATTCATCTATTTGGGGATCCCCTTTATTGCCGGAATGATAACCCGTTTCTTGCTTATTAGACTTAAAGACAAAGAATGGTATCATACTAAATTTATTCCAAAAATAAGCCCCATAACCCTTATTGCTCTGCTTTTTACAATAATTGTTATGTTCAGCCTTAAGGGTGAATTTATTGTAAAAATTCCCATGGACGTTGTGAGGATCGCAATTCCTTTACTTATATATTTTGTAATTATGTTCCTTGTCAGTTTTTATATGAGCAGAAAGATCGGAGCCGATTATAAAGTTTCGGCAACTCTCTCTTTTACTGCGGCAAGCAATAATTTTGAACTGGCAATAGCTGTTTCTGTTGCCGTCTTCGGGATTAACTCAGGAGCGGCTTTTGCCGCAGTTATAGGCCCTCTTGTTGAGGTTCCTGTTTTGATCGGCCTCGTAAATGTTGCATTATATTTCAGGAAAAAATATTTTGAGGGTAAAGCTCTGAATGCCTGATCCGAAAAAACTGAAAGTGCTCTTTCTCTGTACCGGCAATTCCTGCCGCAGCCAGATGGCTGAAGGTCTGGCAAACCATTTAAAACGCGATATTGTTGAAGCATATTCGGCAGGCACTGATCCCGTACCCCTTAACAGTCTTGCCGTAAAAGCAATGAACCAGATCGGAATCGACATATCAAAACAGAAATCAAAGCACCTAAATGAGCTGAAGGGTATCCGATTCGATCATGTTATTACAGTATGCGGTCACGCAAGCGAGAACTGCCCTGTCTTTCCCTCTAAAACCGAAATAATTCATGTTCGATTTGAAGATCCGCCAAAGCTTGCCGAAAATGCCGAGAATGAAGAAGAAGCGCTTGTTCATTACATAAGAGTGCGCGATGAAATTAAAGCCTTTATTGAAACAATTCCTCAATCTTTAATGTCTGATGTTTGATGTTAATATTTGAAAAACCAAATTTTTATTGACTATTTTTACTGTTGTTTTGAAGTGAACAGATCATTTATAAAACAACTTATAGTATGACTATACAATAGTTACGTTTAGAGGGAAAAAATGTCACGAGTATTATCGGGAATTCAGCCTTCAGGCACATTGCATATTGCAAACTACTTTGCCATGATGAAACCTATGATCCGATTTCAGGAAGAACATGATCTATTCTGTTTTATTGTTAACTATCACGCGTTAACAAGCGTTAATGACGGAAATGAACTAAGGAACAACACAATGGAAGCGGCGCTGGATTTTTTGGCTCTGGGCCTTGATCCTGAAAAAAGCTATTTCTGGGTGCAATCCGATATTCCGGAAGTTACCGAACTGACATGGATCTTGTCATGCAATACTTCTCTTGGTCTGCTTGAAAGAAGCCATAGTTACAAAGATAAAGTTGCAAAGGGGATAGTGCCCAATGCGGGTCTTTATACCTACCCTGTATTAATGGCAGCAGATATACTTCTATATAACGCGGAAATAATTCCCGTGGGCAAAGACCAGAAACAGCATATTGAAATAACCAGAGATATTGCCGAAAGATTTAATAATCAATTTGGCAATATTTTTGTTCTTCCGGAACCTCTGATATCCGATGATATTGCAGTAATACCCGGTATTGACGGTCAGAAAATGTCAAAAAGTTATAATAATACTATAAATATCTTCGAAGACGAAAAAACATTGAAGAAAAAAATAATGAAAATTGTGACGGACTCAACACCTGTGGAAGATCCCAAAGATCCTGAGAAGTGCAACATTTTCGCTCTTTATAAACTCTTTGCTGATAACGACAAAATTGAAATACTGAGGGATAAATATATAAAGGGCGGGACAGGTTACGGAGAAGTAAAGAAAGAACTCTTTGAACTTATACTGGAATATTTCAAGCCCTATAAAAACAGAAGAGAAGAGTTGAAAAATGACATAGGCGAAGTATACAATATATTGAAAAAAGGCGCTCAAAAAACCAGAGAAGTTGCCGTAGAAACGCTGGACCAGGTTAAAAAGGCTGTAGGGATCTCTTATTAGCCTCGGTCTGCTTTATCCGATGAAATAAAAGCCGATGGAATTTCTGAATAAAATTGAATTGAAATTATACCGGCAGGTGCAATTCCCCATATCACTTATGCCGATCATTTCGTTGAAATAGGCTCTTCTATGATGTCCACCGATCTTTAAATTTTACGAACCACATAACAGTTTATTAAAAATTACCTAACCACGCAAATTCCCTGCATATAAATTTTATACCAATGCTGTTTATTACATAAATTGTAGCGTTTATTACAATTTATGTAGCATTCATTACATTTCATGTTGACTTTCATTAGAATATTCATTATATTATAAAGAATTTCTTTGTGTATCATATAACATAAAGTAAAAGAAAGGGCATAGCCCTTAATTTCAGGGATGGAGGTATAGTAAGGATGGCTAGAGCAAGGAGCATTTATAATTTAGAAGAAGATTCCTACACAGGTGTTGACCTACTGATAAAAAAAGGCAGATCGCCGAAATACGACAATCCCATTGATTTAAGAGATATTGATAAAATAGTAAGATCCTATATCCACAGTCAAAAAGACAAAAAAACGGCAGTATACAATATTGCAACAATCATGAATAACATTATTGACAGCCTGAAACAATAAAACCGGCACATTTTCATTACGAAATCAACCTGTAATAACTTCTCATCAAACTGAAAGCGACTGATCAATTAGTCTGTTCTATATGTTCAAGAGAATGACATATTTATCAGAGGACGAAATCTGCCTCCGGATAGGGAGTTTATCCCCGTTTCCTCTGCAAAAAAGCTCAAAAGCCTGGCCGCAGAATTTTATACTTATCTCATTATTTATTATTGACTTTTTATAAACATTAATAAACTTTTTCTATAAAAATCCTATAAAAAATCGTTTACAGGTAATATGACACAAAATTTCAACAATAACCGGTCTGGAGGACAGGCAGATTCGAAACAGGTAGAAATACTTGTCAGAACTATGAGGCCTGACAATAGATATTCTTATGATCTTTTTGATGAATACGGCAATCTAATTCTTAAAGCTCATAAACCTATGCCGGATTCACTTATTAAACACCTGCTGTCTAATAATATAGAATACCTCTATTACGATCCTTCCAAAACCGTTAAAGATAAAACAAAAACCGAAAACGACGCGGGCCTCAATACTGACAAAAATATTATTGACGATGACCTGAAAGAAGAAGTTTTCCGGCACACAAAGGATATCCTTGAGCATGCAAGAAATATCTATTCAAAAGGCGAATTGATGTCAAAGGCCAAAATCGACCGGTCGCGTCAGCTTGTTGAAAAAATGATTGAAAATATGGATGGGAACAGTGACGGTATTTTTACTGCCGTAATAAAATTAAAAAACCACGACGAATACTACTACCAGCATTCCACTCAGGTTTCTATTTTGAGCGCCCTAATGGCATTGAGGCTCGATTTTAAGGAGGAAGTAAGAGCCGCTATGGGCGTTGGAGCCCTTTTCCATGATATAGGTATGTCTTCAATTTCCAAAGACATTCTTCGCAAAGCAATGCTGAGCGACGAAGAATTTGATATAGTCAAAAACCACCCTCATGTTGCCTATAAAACCGTAGAAAACAATGCATACTTTCAGGATCTTGAAAAAAGGCTTATTCTTCTGCATCATGAAAGAGGCGATGGACAAGGATATCCCTTCAGCTTTGAACTGGACCACTATCAAGACCAGGTGCCAAAAGAAATAAGGCTTTTCTCCTTATGTGACGTATATATATCACTGGTTCTAACAAAGCCCGGGATCGACCCTATTCCCGGAAGAAATGCTCTGAGAAAAATGCTTAATATGGTTTATGCACCCTATAAAAAGGAATATGCTTTCCTTCCCGGTGATTTCAGAGATTTTATCAGATCTCTGGGTTTCATCGTAAACAGGGGGAACTTCTTTATCAACAGAGGGGATCTGGTAAGATTAAATTCCGGGGAAGTTGCAATTATTGAAGAAATGAATAAACTCTATCCTATGAATCCGAAAATAAGAATATTAAAAAACAGTAAACTGGAAACCCTTAAAAGACCTATCCAGATTGATATGTTAAAGGATTACAAAACCTATATAGCCAATGTTTTTGAAAGATCAAAAAAGAAGGAGCAGAGCCTGCAGAAATAAAAAAATAGTCTAAATTCACCGGAGCAGATAATAATTAATGAATGATATAAAAAATGACGATATCCTTGCACAGATTAAAAGCAATAAATTAATATTTGAAAAATTTAATAATTTCAAACTTAAAAACCTCCGCTCCTCCATAAACAACCCTGAAATAATCAATGTATTGGAATATATTCCATTATTACTGCACGTAAATATGCCTGAATTTCCCGGCTATGTAAAATCCGATCAAGTTCCGTCAGGAATTTATGGCTTCAATCCTTCAAAGGAATTGATGAGCTTTGTCAGGTCAAAACACCCCTCTGCTATAATTCCAAAGAATATAACCCCTTTTGTTCAGATGTTCGCTCTTATGGGAAGCGCAGGTACAATTGCATTCTCGAATATATCAGACTTCGATTTCTGGGTATGTGTATATGAAAAAGATGTTGATGACGAAGCATTAAAGCTGTTTAAATTAAAATGCAAAGAGATAGAACAATGGGCCGCTGAAAACTACGGGCTGGAAGTTCACTTTTTTATTAATGACATTGACAAGGTCAAAAAAAATATCTTTGACAAAGACGATGAATACGGAATGTCCGGAACTTCGCTTGGCCAGCTTCTTAAAGACGAGTTCTTCAGGAGTTCCATTGTAATTAACGGCAAATACCCATTCTGGTGGGTGGTGCCTGCATACTGTTCCGATGAAACTTATGAACTCTGGCTTAAATCTTTAAACGGATCAAACATGAAATCTGATTTTATTGATATAGGCAACTTATACAAAATTATAAAAGACGATTTTCTCGTTGCTGCCCTCTTCCAGATATTAAAATCCATAGGAAACCCCTTCAAATCGATTATCAAATTGGGACTGCTTGAAAGATATCTTTACAATATTGATGAAAGTCCTTTTATAAGCAATTACATAAAGAACAATGTCCATAACAATAAAATCGATTCGGAAAATGTCGATGCCTATTTAATTATGTTCAAGCAGGTATATGAACACTATACCGCGGTAATCAATGACCCCAACTCAATTAATATCTTAAAGACCTGCTTCTATTTAAAAGTCGATCCGAATCTGTCTTCTCCAAAAGCTGATGATGAAAAACTTGAAAAGATCAGAGTGATGAAAGATATAATCAAAGAATGGCAATGGCACGACGCCACGATCAAACATGTTGATAATTTTGAAAATTGGGATATAGAGGCCGTAAACAGACTTCTAACAAATACAAAAAAATTTATATTAAAGGGATATAAACAGATACTTAACAACCTGCAGTCTGATAAGATCAAACTCAATATTCCCACAGCAACTCTTCAGAGCATTTCTCATCAGATATTTTCTCATTTTCTGCCTGCAGAAGATAAAATAGACAATACTCTCAGTTTAAAGAGTTACCCTCCTGAAAAACTTTTAAGAATCGAATTTGTGCGGGACAAAAATAACAGAGAATTCTGGATCCTCAGTAAAAGAGTAATTCACAAAAACAAATCAACCGGAGTAATATTACGAAAGGATAAAACACTTATAGGGCTTACTGTCTGGATAGCATTAAACGGCTTTTTCCAAAAGGATTATACAAGACTGGATATTGACCCGGGTCTGTACGTTCTGGATCCGAATTTCATTAGAGAACTGATTACCGAACTCTCTTACAATTTTACTTTTAAAAGGCTTAAACTGAAAAACAGTTATTTTTTCAGAGAAGCCTTTCCGGTAATGAGTTATATTATTATCAATCCTTACTCAAAATATAATTCAGTTATAGAGGATATAGTTCTACTCTTTTATAATAGCTGGGGAGAAACAAGATATAAATCATACAGAAGTGAAATTGATTTATCCCAAATTTTTATTACATTAATTAACAGCGGACTTATCACGGAGCTGGATTTCAACAACGCAATAAAGCTGACTTCGTCACAACCTTATAATTCAAGCAAACATTTTAAAAGAATTAAGCTGCTTGCTCAGGAGCTTTACAATTTCTTTGTTTTTAACAGATCCAATGAGAAAAAAAGATACATCACCATGCTCGGCAACAAATACTTCATCTTTTCCAATAAGAGAGTGAGGAATAATGAAGTTGTCGGTTTTTATCCATGTGATACTGAAGTTAAATTACTCTATACAATTGCATATAACCGGGGAATTAAAAATAACATTAAAATTGACGCTTCCGTACCTGAGCTGAATTATTTAAAAACAATAATTGACAATTACAAAGACAACGCGATTCAAATTTACTTCCAGATTGGCAATAAATACAATTACTTCTTTGTTTCCGATGAGAGGGGTTCGATAATCTTCTATAGAAAACGGAGTGAAGATTTTATTAACTATATTGCAAGACTATATGATTTTTCATTAAATGTTATTAAAAATATAAGTGAAGGGAACCAACAATCTGTTTTTGCCGAATCCGAGAAAAGAGTTGAAGTTTACAAACTTAATCGGGATACAAATCACAGTTGTTCAATCACAGAAATTGATATTGAATCTGATAGGGATGTTTCCTATGTCAGGAAAAACATTATACCTATAACATTATCTCTTCACTTACTTGAAACCGGTGATATGGGATACCGTTTTACACTTCCAGATGGAGGTTATTCGGAAATATACAACGCGGGAGAGATTGACGGCATTGCCAGAGAGATAAAAACATTGATGGACAATGTTAACGGATATTCTTACTATATAACCAATATAAATCTAAATCATTTGGATCTGAATATGTATAAAAATTTCACTTCATTGGCCTTTTCGGAAAAAAACCGATTTGAGCTGCTTGTTGAGAAGGGAATGAAAATTATTTAAAAAAATATTGACTATTTTGAGGGTTTTATTGTAATGCTCAGCACTATATATTAATAATAATATGATGATGGTGACTGTAGTTCAATGGTAGAGCCCTGGATTGTGGTTCCAGTTGTTGCGGGTTCGAATCCCGTCAGTCACCCTTGACGGTACATCTCCGAACCCCGAAGCACTCAATAACTTCGGGGTTCAGTTTTGCGGTTATCTTTTAAATCGTCACATTGATGTTTTTTCATCTCATAGGAGCAAAATATACTATAATGTCAGTTAATTTAACAAATTATTAAATAGAGAACCGAGTAATGATCTCAAAAACTGTTTTTGTGCGAAGACTAAGAGCCTCTCACCAGACTGAAAGTTTTACCAAATTTCTCCCCCTCAATTATGAACTGACAGCAGAAATACGAAGCGCAGTAAAGGAACTTTTCGATGATATGGGCGGGAAAGACCTTATCAAATCAAGCGGGGATGTTTATATCAAACCGAACGGCATTGATGCCAAGCCATATTGTTATACACGGCCGGAAGTGGTCAGAGCTGTCATTGAGTACTGGTTTAGAGCAGGCGCGAAGAACGTATATCTTATGGAAAATTCCACTCAGGGGAATCATACACGCATCGTATTCGAGAGCAACGGCTATAAAAAAATTTGCCGGGATACCGGCGCTATTCCCATCTATCTTGACGAGGAAGCAGCAAAAAGTTTCAGATTTACAGGCAAAAAATCGATTACCGGGAACGATGCAGACGGATACGATCTGCCGGATTTTAAAATGCCGCTCACTGTTGCCAAAAAGCTAATCGACAGAGCACATGAAAACCTCTATATTAACTTACCGAAACTGAAGACCCACTCTATGTCAGGAGTTACACTGGGAATCAAAAACCAGTGGGGATTTCCTGCTCATACAAGCAGGGGGATAGACCATAACTACAATCTGCATTGTAAACTGGTTGATGTTCTTTCCTGCATTAAGCCGGATATAACGCTGATTGAAGGAATTGAAGGGACCATTTACGGTCATTATCCGATTCTTGCGCTTGCTGACCAGTGTATCAAACCATTTCGTCTACTTATTGCCGGCACAAATGTTGTTGCCGCTGATCTTGCAGGAGCAAAAATATTCGGCCTTGAGAAGAAAGATGTACCGCACTTGCAGATAGCCATTGAGCGCGGCTTTGGAGAAGACGTAAAAAATCTTCACGATATTGATCTGAAAGGCGATATAACCGACCTTGATTCTATTGATCTGATCGGAGATATGCCGGATTCGGGGGCATATCCAACGGACTTGTATAACTCTTTTCCGGATGATGTAAAAATTATTAAAGGGGAAAAAATGGCCTGCCGTGAAGGGTGTGTAAATAACCCATTGACCTTACTACAGGTGTTGTATAATGATTTTAACGGTAAAGGCGGTTGGACTCTTTTGATGGGTAAGGGCTTTGACATGCAAAAGATCCGCACTTTAAAAGGAAAGGTACTTATTGCCGGGCATTGCGCGATTGAAGAGGTCTCACCATTTCTGATCAAAAAGCTAAAAAGAAAAAACGTATATCTCAGCGGAGAATGCAACGATCTCTGTTCAACAGCAGAGGCGATGTTCCATCTTATGAAGGTCAATCCGATAAACCTTGTCCCTATAAACCCTTTAACAGGATTGCTCACTCTAATAAAGGCTAAATTAAAAGGTTCCAAATCGAGGGTGCCATGCCCTTTGTCGCATCTGCTGAAACGAGTATAGCCCCATTAAAAATTCGGCTGGATCTTTTAACTGTACCTGATTGGAATATTCCCGGAAATGCCGTGTAACTTTCAGGTTATAAACAACTCTATAAACAGGACAGCAAAATTTTAAAATTCCATTTGATGAAATTTTATTGTGATTTTAAACTGTTTTAAACATGTTGGTTTTCAGATCAATATGGTTTAATTAAACCCGGTATTGCGGAATTCTCAATATAATAAAATATCATATAACGAAAAAGATCCCAATGTTAAAATATATTATTGCATTCATCATTATCAGTTGTGTATTTGCAATTAGTAATATTGTATTGAGTTATACGAATAGTGTAAAATTCGATATAAAAAAAACACACCATGGGATCAACAGTTTCAAAAGCAGAAGTACGGCATCATTTTTTCAATGGCTGAAAATGCGTATGAAAGAAGGGAGTTACCCTTCGGTAAATCAAAACGATATAATGTCAATCGTGAGCAAAACCGACATGAAGCTTATTAATTCTCCGTCTGATCTGCCGCGCGCGACCTGGATCGGTCATGCTGCAGTTTTAGTACAATATCGCGGCATAAATTTTTTAACAGATCCTCATCTTACCAAACGTCCCGGCCCTGTTAATATTATTGTTTCCGAAAGAGTCACTGAGCCCGCAATCTCTTATCATGAAATGCCTGAAATTGATTTTATTGTAATTTAACATAATCACTATGATCATCTGGATCACCGCACTGTGGATCTATTCGGCAGTTCGGTTATATGGTATGTTCCTTTAGGTTTAAAATCATGGTTTCTGAAACGCGGCATTAATCCTGAGAAAGTAATTGAACTGGACTGGTGGCAGTCGCATAAATTTACAGACAACGTAAATATAACTTTTACTCCGGGTATTCATTGGTCAAAACGAACACCCTGGGATACTAATAAAAGCCTGTGGGGGACATGGTCAATCAGGATAGATGATTTTAATTGTTGGTTCGGAGGCGACACTGCATATGATAATAAATTGTTTAAGGAAATAGGGAAACGCATGGGGCCTTTCCAACTGTCACTTATTCCTATCGGCGCTTACGGCCCCAGATATTTTATGTTATCACAACATGCAGATCCGGCTCAGGCAGTATTAATTCATAAAGATATTAAATCCGAAAGATCAATTCCCATACACTGGGGAACTTTTCTGTTAACTCATGAACCTTTTTTGGAACCGCCTGAATTATTAAGAAAGTCTGTTATGTCAGAAAAATTGCCGCTTGATCAGTTTAAACCGATTAAAATAGGTGAAACGCTTACTCTGAAAAAGTATAAATAGATCAATGATATGGATATTCAGGATATAAAAAAACGGTTCGGTTTTATTATAAAATCACACCGAATAGGAGAACTGAATATTAGAATAGCACAAATTGACCGTGTTGACCGCATGGTCAGAGAGATATATCCGGATGCGCTCATAAAACACGGCGATGCTCCGGTATGGATGATCACATGGCCTGCCGCATTTGCACTTGCAGAATACATTCTGCTTAATCATAATGCAGCAGGACTCCGCATTCTTGAACTGGGCTGCGGTACCGCAGCGCCCGGGATCGCTCTTGAAAAAGCCGGAGCCTATGTAATCAGTACCGATTACGATCATCTTACTCTTTCTATGGCGCGTTATAATGCTCAAATCAATAAGTGCAATTCCATTGAAATACGCTACCTCGATTGGTACAATCCCGATATTGAAGACAGATTTGATCTTGTTGTGGGCTCCGATATAGTATACTTTGAAAAAAGCTTCAAGCCGCTCCTGTCTGTTATAAAAAAATATGTTAAACCTGAAGGAAAAGTATTATTATCCGATCCGGGCCGGCCCCAGATGAAAACCTTCCTTAAAATGTGCGTCAAATCGGGCTTCACCTGTAGTGAGACCAGACAGATGCTTTACCTTCCCGATTCAACCGCTTCTATACGTATAACAAGTCTATTACATAAAACCAGGCTGGTCTGAAAACTTGGCTGATTCCGCTTTTTCGGGAAAGTCCCCATAGGCGACGTTGCGCAACGTCGCCTATGGGGACGAGAGCGTCGCCTATGGGGGGCAGAGCAGCTTTTGGGAAAAAAATTTACCATATTCACTTCCAAATCGTATCAATTATAAACAACTGTTGATATGATTTATGCAGAGACACAGAAACTCCCAAAAAAGATATTATATTCCAGGCGCTTCATATTTTATAACAACAAATACTCATTTGAGGCGCCCTTATTTTAAAGAAGACATCTTCTGTGAATTATTTGTTGAAGAATTGAATCTATGTCAGAGAATTCACAATTTTAAATTATTCGGATACAAAATCAATCCTGACCATGTTCATTTATTGATCAAACCGGAAGGGATATCCGATTATTCCCGGATAATACATTTTTTAAAGAAAAATTTTACATTTAATGTAAATAAAATAACTTTACCCCATAGGCGACGTTGCCCCCAAAGGCGACGTTGCGCAACGTCGCCTTTGGGGGCGAAAGCGTCGCCTTTGGCATGGTTTGATGAAAAAATCAATACATACCGGGAAAAATATATTCAAAACAAAAATCCTTTGGATCATCAAATTCCGTTCAAATGGCAAAAATCCTTTCATTATCATATAATTAATGATCAAAACGATTTCAAAAACCATATTCGGTATATTAAAAAACAATGGATTAAACATGAATTGAAAGATAATAAATGGTGTTATGTATCTCCTCTGTGCGGAGGGATTTGATCCCATAGGCGACGTTGCGCAACGTCGCCTATGGGGGCGAGAGTCGCCTATGGGAACGCCTTATTTATCATTCAATGAAAAAACTCCTGCAAGAATAAAAGCTGTTATTATTGCCGGTATCTTTCTCATGTTGAACACTCTTTTTTATTATTATGGACCTG
>JAJRXZ010000086.1 GCA_024276015.1 Spirochaetota bacterium
TACAGAAAGATTTACGCCTTTAATTCCTGAAAGTTTGACCCTGTAAAGAGTATCCTCTTTAACATCAATTTTAAAGAAATCCTTGTCTGTAGTTGTATTTATATATCCCCTGATCTCGCTGTTAACGGCAAATTCATTGGAAGCGCCGCAGGAATTATTCGGTTCTTTTTCAAAGGGGACTTTGCCTTTACATGAAATATGACCATAAGCAAAAATCAGCACTATTAAAAGAGCAGCGGTTTTCATAAGCCTCACCTATTAAATGATCAAGAACAGTAGTGAATTCAATTAATAATATTTACAACTCATTTTTGGCAATCGATTTTTTTTAATATGTTTAAATTTTACTTGACATTGATATAGTATAAGGTCTATATAATATATTTAATATCAATATACTATAAAATTCTGCGAGTTTGGAGTTGCTATCTATATAATTACTCTTGGGAAAAATTCTTGCTTTTTTGCAGTTACTTCTTTTCTGCGCTCACCTTTTTATTAAATGAATAAGCGGTGATAATATAAAAAGCCTTAATTTTGTAGATATTGATACAACTATCTTTTTAATGAGGTCTTTATGTCAAAGAATATTTATGTTGGTAATTTACCCTATGAAATCACCAGTGATAATTTGCAGACGTTATTCGAAGAATACGGCGAAGTAACATCTGCGAAAGTTATCAATGATCGTCATACCGGCAGATCAAAGGGATTCGGATTTGTTGAAATGTCAAGCAATGACGACGCAGATAAAGCTATTGAACAGCTCAACGGCTCCGAATTAAAAGGCAGAAATATAAAGGTAAATGTAGCTAAACCGCGAAGAAACTAATAAACTAATAGAAGAAATTAAGAAATTCCTAAATAATTTGTAAAAGCCCTTTTCAGGGCTTTTTCTATATAGGTTATTCGTCCATGGAATATCTTTCATCTTTGCCGAATAAAATACTTTTATTCATTTTCAGATCCCCGCCGCATGAAGGGCATTTTTCTATATCTTCCCTGACCGGATAATCATTTCCGCAATAGGGGCACTGCTTTAATATTATCTTCATTTTTAAATCGGGAAATATATAATAGACCCTTTTATCTCTTTCCGTTTTAGTGACTGCGCCTGATAAAACAAGCTCTTTAATTATCTCTTCTGCTGCATCAAATTCGCCGAATTCACCTGTGATCATATCTTCACTTACTTCGCCATGATTCATTTTGGCAAGTTTGATCAATCTCTTTTTAATGCCTTCCGGAGAAATGCTCAAATATTTTCTGATATACTTAGTCCCAAGGTATATTACTGTTATGCCGGATAATGAAAGAGTAATTCCCGTAATTAATCTTGAGGCAATACCCTTTGAAGCGATCAAAAAGATAACACCAAGAAGCGTGATGATCACACCTGAAAGGGAGAGTAAGACCGAAAAAATCATTTTAAGTGTCATTTCCATTGCTCTCTTGTGGTTTTGTTTAATTCATTTCCCATTTTTTTAAAAAAATTTTCAATATGGCTGCCCGTGAAAACTTTTTCCTCATATTTTTTAAAGGAATTTGAAAATTCCAAAGGATGCAGATTGTAAAATTTTACGTCAATCTTTGAGTTCAGTATCTTAATATTTTCAGAAAATTTCATTGAAAAGGAGGGCACATTAATATTCAATCTTGACAATGCAGAATACCTGTCCTGAGTCTCTTTAACGGATTGAATGCTCTTTGTAAATTTTCCCACTCCTTCGGAAATACCTTGAATAAGGGCAAGAAAGGAAACGGACTGCTTAATGCCTGAAAGCAGGCTGCTGTGCACTTCATTGAGCTCCCCTACTTCCGCAAGGCTTCCCGTTATGTCTTTTCTGTCCTTTGAAAATCTTTCTCCGCAATAAAAACAGAAATACTTGTTGTCTCTATTTGCAGATTTACACCTGGGGCATTTTCCGGGAATCCTGTTTTCATTCTCAACAATAAGAAAAGGCTCATCCCCTTTCAACTCATTCAATGCCGCGGCAAAAGCAGCTTTTTTTATTATATCGTCTCTGTTCTGTTTAAGAGTCTCTATCTTCTCAGATATGAGCGACTGCTTTATTTTAATGTCATTCCATTTATTCAGAATATTTTTTTCCTGTTCGGAAAATTTTTCGACACTTTCAAGCCACTTTCCTCTGATCTCTTCAATTTCATCAACAAGGTCATCCCGCTTTTCAAGGAGATCATCCTTCGTCTTCTGAATTTTCCTCATCTGAAAAATATTTATTATTATGCCGAAACCGGAATTAAGTTCATCGATCTTTCGGTTATATTCAGCAATGGCTTTATTAAGCTTAATAATTTCCTGCTTGATCCTCTCTTCTCTCCTGTCCAGCCTTTTATTTTTTTTGCTCTTCTTAGTCAGCAGGGCAGATCGCTCGGAATTGGCTTTGTTCATTTCTTTATCAACTTCCGATTTTTCATTGCTCAGTTTGCTAAAATTTTTGTCAAATTCCGGTTCCTGTTTCTTTAACTGTTTTTCATACATTTTAATTATTTCCGAGGGAAAGTTTTTCTTATTCGCAAAGAATTCATCCTGCAGAAACTCATACTCAGCGTTTCTTATCATATTCACATTGGAGAAATTACTGTTAAAAAAGTTCTGAATTTTATCGAGCTTTTCAATAATACTCTCAAGATTTTCAGACGTTTTTTTCAGGAAAGTGATCATCCCTGTAAGACTGCCCATTGCTGCCTCCTTATGAATTCAATCCTCTGGTTCCTCTCGTTTTTACTCTTAGTCTGTTTTCAATCTGCCATAATAGATTTTTAAATATCGGTTTTACATTATTCACTTCTTCAATCTCTCTGAAGGAGCCGGCATTTTCCCAGTATAAAGGGCAGGCTCCGCTGCACAGTTTTTTATAACGGCATTCTTTACAGACAGGCGGTAAAAACCGTTTTTCTCTGAAATAGAGCGCTTCGTCGGAATTCCATATATGATGAAAGGAATTCTTCAAAAGATTCCCAAGACCACGCTCATAGCTGGAACATGGCAGAATATCGCCTGCCGGATCTACAGAGAGCAGCCCCGATACGCAGGCACACGATTTGGAGCCCAGGTTATGATCGACCGGATTAAAGATACAGTAGGGAGTCGGCGAATACCATACGAATTTTATTCCTCTTATTTCGCAAAATTTTATAAGGGGGCTCAGTATTTCTTCGATCGTTGAATAGTTAACCTCTCTGTTTTCATTATCATTGGCGATCCCGGTTTTTATGATCATATTCATAGAAAGATAGGGGAACTGAAATTTCTTATCCACAAACTCTACAAGAGGAATAAGGGAATCTCTGTTTTTAGCGCATATAGTCGTATTAGTATGGGTATATATACCCGATTCCTTAAGGTTTTCTATGCCTTTTATTACTCTTCCGTAGGAATTGCAATTACCTGTTATGCTGTTATGTATCTCTTCATCGTGCGATTCGAGGCTTACCTGTGCGGAATTTAATCCTGAATCAGCAAGTTTTTTTACAAATGATCTGTCGGAGCATTTAATTCCGTTAGTGATCAAATTGGTTCTCATACCTTTTAACGAGGCATATTCGATAATCTCTAAAAGATCGTCTCTCAATGTGGGTTCGCCGCCGGTGAAGGATATAGTAGGCACAGAGGCCTCACCATGAATTTTGTCTATAACGGTTTTAACCTCACTGCAGGTCATCTCCGCTTTTTCATTGCCCCGATAAGGGCTTGAAGCATAACAGAAATCGCATCTGTTTTGGCACCTGTATGTCAGAGCAATTTCCGACAGAACCGGATATGCAATATTGTCCGGATCAAAGGGAACGGTTTCGATCAGATCCGCTCCGGAATAATTCTCATTCATGATGTAATTAATATTTTTCAAAAGAGCAATAATATCATTTGTGATACTTCTTTTGGAAACGTTATATTTACGGGACAGTTTTCCTGCAATATCATCAGGACTGCCTTTATTGCTGTATAGTTCAAAAAGAATTTCAAAGGCGGAATCATTTAGATGATGGATTTTGTTAGGCCGGATAATAAGCAGTTTATCAATTTTTCTCAGGTATATAACGTCTTTTGTATGATCAAGAAATGATTGTATGTTTTTTTCGTTTATTTCAGTCATGATATTTTTTCTAAAAATTGGATACGCATGCGGAATGGCATGCGGAATGGCACGCCGAATGACAAACGCACGCTGAATGGCATGCCGAATGACAGGCAGAGTGAACACATGCGGAATGGCAGGCCGAATGGCACGCCGAATGACAGGCATCATAGCTGAAAGATGAAATATTACCGGAGATATTTGCTGCCTTCTCCTCAAGGGCTTTCAGATCCGGAGCCGTGAAGATATTTTCTATCTTTTCAACGATCCTGCCGGAAATGCCTTCAACATGTTCCACAATACCTTCGGAAAAATTTTTTATGCTCTCTGAAATATTCTCCGAAGTCCCTGATATTTTTTCAAAAAAAGCAACTGCCTCACTCTTAACAGGGTCGGCTGCCGCTTCTTTCAAAAAGTCGGTTCCTTCAATGTCAAACCTATCGTGAATAATAATCCATGGATGGTAATCGTCAAAGTACTTCTTCTTTACAGTAAAATCTTCCTCTTTTCTGAAATCCGCCTGTATCTTATCGATCTTGTCCCTGTAAACATTTACGGTTTTTTCAACATCGGCCTGCCAGATTTTGCTCTGCAAAGATTCGGAGACAGACTTAAGGATCAGAGGAATTCTGTTTTTGTAAATAGTACCATCCTCTGCAATACTTTTCAAAAATATTACTTCATAAGGCTTTAATTCATCCTGCGGTTTTTCAAATATTTTTACCTGAAGCGGATTTCTGTTTATAATGTCAATGTATCCTTTCTTAAAGAGGTCCATTACAATAAGATTGATCGCTTTTGACGGCCTGTTCAGTAAAATGGCGGTCTCAATAGCTTCAAGTCCCTCTGCTGCCTCATCAGTTGAAAATGTTTCAACAATGATTTCCGGAGCAAGGTATTGAGGTTTTTTCTCAAAAAGCCTTTTAATTGCGGGATGAATTTCTGCGATCTTAAGGAGCAGAGCGGCAATTCCTGCTAAAATGTAATAGATCATTCTGAAAGGGACCAGAATGGAATTTAAACTCAGTATATAACCGGAAGTAAAACTGAATTTCTTTCTTCCGCCCGGAAAAAATATTTTGCTGAAAAGATCCATATTAAGGGCTTTGCCTATATAGTAGATGAAAAGGCCAAAAAAGAGTATCTCGGAACCCAGCAGTAATGAATTTAATAGATAGGCAATCAGAAGAATAGAGAGAAATGCTCCGAAGATATAAATCAGGAAATAACCGTCCCACCGTGAAAGTTCAAATTTCAGCAGATCGTTGAATAGGGTTTTAACCATAAATCCCAATGAAGGATCCATCGCCTTGGGATCGATCTCATAGCCGAATCTGATCTCAGGGATATTATTATTGTTCCAGGATCCGGATTGGGCAATGAGATCGATATAGGGGAAATATTTCCTCTTGTTCTTATTATCCAGATAGTAGTGTCCCTTCTGTTCAGTACGGCCCGAAAAGCGCCATTTTTTAAAATTTTTGATAATTTTCGGTTCTATTTTAATTATAAAATCATTGTCACCCGGTTTTATTTCAGAGAATTCCTTGTCAACAGTACCCTGGAAAGGGGTTTCAAATTTAATCTGCATAAATTCGCCCGGGAACCTAAGTTTCATCCGAGGCCAGGAATAATTCCCGATAAATTTCCCGTTAAATAGTTCAGGTTTAACATGAACTTTAAGAAACCTTTTAAACGAAAAAATAACAATAACAACATCTCCCTTCTTTACGGTTTTCCCCAGTATTATGTCATAGGTGCCTGATATGATCTTTCTATTTTTGTCAATGGATTGTCTGACCTTGGCCTTGACTTTTTTATCGTTTATATAAGCCCTTCCCCCTACAGACATAAGATATCCGGACTCTGCTTTCGGCACAGTCAAAAGTTCGCGGTAAATATTCCTGCTTCCCTTTTCGCTTATTTTAACAGCAATGCCGACGCCTTCATCAATCGATACCTCGCTGTACTTTGATTTCTCCATATTGATATGGGCATAAAACTCTTTAATGGCATAAACGCCCTCTTCTTTTAATTTCAGCGCCTTGAACTTATCAACCTTGTAATCACCTCCGGCCGCACCTATTTTCACATATTTATAGGGAATATAAAAAACCAGAGATTCCTTCTGGTTGGCATATAAATCGTTTTTTTCCGAATGGATTGAAAGATAGTTTTTCTTTTTCCAGAATGTCGGATAATATATCCACTTGCTGTGACTCTTTACAGTATCCTTACCGGTTATAAGTCCCGTACTATTAACAACTCTGTCTTTGATCATGGACGCTCTTTTATATTTCCGGTTTATTTCTATGGGCAGGATAATTTGCACGATCTGCTTTTTTACGGGTAATTTCCACTGAATGGGGGACCACCAGAACTTTCCGTAACTTTTATTGTTTATACTGGTTTCATCAATAACGGATCTATCGATTCTGTATCTCATGTTAATAGTATAGAGCCCCTTTCCGGCTGTAGTAATACCGAAAATTGCCGAGTAAAAACCGTTCCCTTTGCTCTCCATTGTAACTTTGAATCTTTTTTTGTTATATGTGCCGTAACTTTCAAGAAAGGTCATAGGCTCAATGAATTGACCTATAGTTCTTATTCTGTCTCTGGATTCATGCTCTCTGAAGGTGAGCTGATATAAGATTTCGCATCCGCCTCCCTTCAGGATCGAAATATGATATTTAGTCTTTTCAATGGTAACGGGTGCAGAATAGAGCTCCTTAACAGGAGATAGAATAAAAAGTAATGATATTAAGAATAACCCTAAATACCCGGTATATTTCTTCATAATGAATTGTTCCTAACAGTTGATTTTTTCCGCGACTATTTATGATCCTTATAAGATGCTGCTGCGAATTATGTGCGTTAATTAATATACCGATCATCATTGAAAATTTCCATATTAAATGAATCGGTATATGATTTGATCAGGATTTTGCCCTTTGTCAAGGGAGAAAATCGATGCTTTTTGATATATATTGTTTATTATGTTATTAAATATATGGAATAACATAATAAATCAATTATTTTTTCAGAATATTCATTTTTTATTAAGCATTAGATCAGCAGGTCTTTTAAGCCGGACATTCTGGTTGTGGGATTTTTAATCATTTCAACCAGAACCTTTTCCGAAGCCCAGATCTCAACATTATCTCTGGCACGCGAAATTGCAGTATATAGAAGCTCTCTGGTAAGAAGCGGGTACATTCTGTCAGGCAAAATAAGAAGAACTTTTCCAAATTCGGATCCCTGGCTTTTATGTACTGTTATTGCATAAGCGGTTTCATGTTCCGGTAAAAAGGCGGTAGAAATTTTCTTCAACTCTTTTCCCTCTTTAAGAAAGTACACATACATAGCGTTATTTTTTTCAGTCCCCATGGCAACCCCCATGTCGCCGTTAAAGAGGTTATTTCTGTAATCATTCCTGCTGATCATAACAGGCCGCATATTGTACCATCCGGCGGCCCTGTTGATGGCTCCTTTACGGTGGAAAATATTTTCAACCAGACTGTTAATCTCATAAACGCCGAAAAATCCCCTGCGCAGAGCACAAAGTATTTTAAAAGATGCTAACTCTTTTAACGTTCTATTTGCATCTGCGGAATCGAAATAATCTTTATAACCGCGGGCAATAGTTTCGCCCAGCAAACTGTAAAAGTTCTCAGAGTATTGAGGGATAACAAGTTTTATATCGCTGTATTTGCCGCTCTTTAAGATATCCAGAGCTTCCTCATGGCTGCCTCTTTTCACTGCTTCGCATATTTTCCCTATACCGCTTTCACTGCCGAATCGATAATTATCTTCAAGTTCTATAAGCATATCCGACATCCCCTTTTCTTTTTCAGCAGCTCTATGAGAAGACAGTTTAATACCGGTAAGGGTCTCTACGTTTTCCGTAAAGGCAATGGAATATCCTCCTCTCTTACCGGCAGAGCATAAATCGGCAAAAACTGCGCCGGCCTCAACTGATGAAAGCTGATCTCTGTCTCCGAGCATAATTATCTTTGCCTCCGGCGGTACTGCCTGATAGAGTCTTGAGATCAGGGCAATATCCACCATTGACGATTCGTCAACTACAAGAATATTGCAGGGCAGAAGATTGTCACGGTTATATCTGAAATAAGGGTAATCTTTTACAGGCTGTAAGAGTCTGTGGATGGTAAATGTTTCTATAGGGATGATCTCTTTAATTTCACTCGGAAAATTCTTTTCTTCAACCCTTTCCATAATGGATTCCTTCATCCTTCCGGCAGCCTTGCCGGTAGGAGCAGCAAGAGCAATTACAGGTTTAATATCTCTCTCTAAGTATTGCTCAATAAGCAGAGCAAGTATATTTACTATTGTAGTGGTTTTGCCTGTTCCGGGTCCCCCTGATATTATTGTAAACATATTTCTTACTGCTGCAATTGCCGCTATACATTGCCAGTCCGGTTTTTTCGGATCATAAGAAAAATATCTCGCCAGCCCTTTTTTGAGCAATTCATGATCTATATCTTCAGGCTTTGATAATATCCTGCTTTTAATACTGTCTGCCAGATATCTTTCATACTTATAGTATTTATAAAGGTAGAGACGTCCCTGTCTGTCAAGTATGAGAGGTTTGTAATCATTCTCACTGCCTACAACTCTGCTGGCGATTAGTTCATTGAGCCATCTCTCTTTATGGGGCAGCTTTATCTGTTCGGAAATATTGTAAAAATCTTCGGAAATATCTGCGAGATATTTATCCGCGAGAAAGGGGATATCAATACAGAGATGTCCCCTGCTTGTAAAATAACTTACCAGCAAAGAAGCAATAACCAGTTCACTCTTATCAGAGGAGGCAGCTTCGCAGATAAAAGAAGCAAAGTACCTGTCTATCCAGTCAAACCCCTCAATAGTGAACAAACTGTTATCCCTCTTCTGTAACGACAGATTCACTTCCCCTCTCCTTCAAAATACTCGTCAAGAGATTTAATTATCTCCGGCGAAGGTCTTTCCTTCACAATACCGCGGGATGCCCCCCTTCGGGCGTCCACTCCTCTGACAAAGATATAATAGACGCCGCCGAAATACTTATCATAATCATAATCCGAAATCCTTAATTTCAAATACCTGTGAAGCGCAACAGTATAGATATGATACTGCAGAATATAGTAGTTGTTATACATCTCCCTGTACATGGCATCTCTGTTATAATCATCTATACTATTGCCCAGATAATTTGATTTCCAGTCAATAATATAAAATCTGCTGCCATAACAAAAAACAAGATCTATAAACCCTCTCATGAAACCTTTACGTTCCGTAATCCCGAGATCATTAATAATTTTACCCGCGGACCTGGTCAGTTCATCACCGCCGTAATCTGAAAATATCCGAGCGAGATCTTTCGAATCTATCTCTTTTACAGGGAAATAAAAATCCAACTCATTTAATCTCAACCCTGCATCAATTTTTGAAAGTTTTAAGTCGGGATACCTGTCGTCAATCGATGTTGTCAATACATTTCTCACCATATTGCAGATAATATCCAGCCAGTGAAGTCCGAATCTATAGTTTTCCAGTATTCTATTTATTATATCCGTTGATTCTCTTTCGTTAATACGGGTAAAATCCAGTTTTTCAAAGATCTCATGGATCATCATACCCGGGCCCGCGCCTCTGGGGAAAGTAAAAATGTTTAATTCATCCGGTTCGCTTTTACTTTCTGGAAAATATATTTCATCTATATCTGCGGAATCAGAATCGTAACTTCTCCCCTTTAAAAGCGAAGAGTAGCTGGAGATCATCCAGTTACTGTCAATCTTTCCTGTAAATTTTTTTAGCGAGAGTTCGGAAAAACTCTTTTTTATTTGGAAATGCCCGGCTGACCTGTCCCCGTTCAATATGGATAATTCAATAGTTCCATTGGAATCAGCTGCAATTCTTTCTATATCCGATTTCATATCTTTGCATGAAAGGGCGTTGATCTTTTCAGCAAGATATTTAAGAATATCCTTATGTACTATCTCTTCGCGGTTATGAAAAATATATGCAGGTGCAGACGTTTTGCCATTTGAGATCCTTCCCCAGTAAAGGTAACAGAGATATTTTGCCCTGGTTATGGATACATAAAAAAGCCTTATATTCTCTGCCAGCTCTTCCTTTTGAGCAATGAGTCTGTTTCTCTCATCTCCTGTACCCAGATCAATTACAGGCCTGTTATTTCCAGGTTCATGAAATTTAAAAATAAAGGGTTTACCTCTCGATTCGGCCATATTTGACCCCTCCCATGTAAAGGGGCAGAATACAATGGGAAACTCCAGCCCCTTACTTCTGTGAGTTGTGATGATCTTCACTGCATTGTGGTCCGACTCAAGGCGGATCTGATCTTCACCGCTTCTGTCATCTGAAATTTTACCGGAAAACCATTTTACTATTCCATCCATATCGGGATTATTCTCAACTTCATATCTGTGGATAAGCTCGGCACAGTGCAGTATATTCGTAAGGATCCGTTCTCCATCAGTACCTGCAATAATTCTCTCCTTCACATTCTCAAGCAGCAGGAGTTTATTAAACATAACAATGAATCCGGATTCATGCCATAATCTGTTGTATCCATTAAATCTATCCCATACCTTCTGCCCGCTTTCGGGATCCTCTGATATCTCATAGATCTCATTTCCCGTATAACCTATGATACGGGTTGCCAGCGCTCCTTTAACAAGACTTTCAGAGCCCGGTTCGGCAATTGCCGAGATAATTATGTTCATTTCCCGGGCATCGTTAGTTGAGAAAACACTCTCTGCACCGTAGAGAACCGAAGGAATTTCATACTGCCCCAAACATTCTTTTATTACAGAAGCCTGATAATTTTTCCTTACCAGAACCGCAATATGGGACGCTTTTAACGGTTCTCCTTCCAGATAAACTCTCCCTTGGCTGCTCTGCCTCAGCAGTTTTGATATTTCAAAAGCAACCGACGATGCAATTACCCTTTCTGCTTTTTCTTTATTGACCCAAGTTTTATCTTTCTTTGCATGACTTTCATCTAAAAACAGGATCTTTATTTTAGAGTGCTCTTTACCGTCAATTTTCAACAGGTCTCTCTTTTCATCAGATGGTCTTACGGGTTTATATTTTATGTCGTGAAATATAAAGGGCTTTTCAGCTCCGGCAAATATCCTGTTAATTGATCTTACAAGATTTTCGTGCGACCTCCAGTTAATGCCCATAGTATATTTTTTCTTTATGTTCTTCAGAGCTTTCATATAAGCAAATATATCGCCCCCCCGAAAACTGTAAATAGCCTGTTTCGGGTCGCCGATAAGAAAGAGTATTGATTCCCGATGGTCAAATATCTTTGAAAAAATATTAAACTGAATGGGATCCGTATCCTGGAACTCGTCAACAAGAGCGGCCCTGTACTTTCGCCTCACAGCCGAGGCCAGACCCGATCTGCCACCCTTTGCCAGAGCTCTGTTCACATCTGTAAGGAGATCGTTAAAGGATCTTAAATTACTTCGTAATTTCCGTTTTTCTATCTCCTCTTTAACGAAAAGGATAAAGTCTCTTTTAAAATACAAAGTATAGAGGTTAAGGTTTTCCTGCAATTGGTCATATATATTCATATATTCTTCGCAGAGGTCAAAGAATTTATGTTCCGGTGCTTTCTGTTTCGATTTTAATTTGGCCCTTATGCCGGATATGGAAAATTTTTCCAAGCCGTCAAAATGAAAAGCCGGTTCATCTCCTCTCAAAAATATATCCATTTCCGCAAACAACTCCTGAATCTTTTTCTTACTATAGCTCTTTCTATTTAACGAATCGGAATTATCTAAAATATTGCGGATCACATCTTTGCTGTTATGCCATTCTTCCTGAAGCTCTTTAAACTTTTTTAGAGCCCTCTTTTCAATCTCTCCGAAATATGGCCTGTTGACAACAGGTTCAAATTTACAGTCCGGGTCGGGAGGTATTTCATTTGCAAGGTCAGATAATGTAAGAGGATTTAGTCTATTTTTCAGAACATAATCAATGAGATATTTTGGTGCACTGTAAAGATTTTTTCTCCAGTAATCCTGTACGATCTCCCTTATGGTATCGGAATTATCCGATACCATTTCCGCATCAAACATTATACCGCTTTCAAAGGCATTCTCAAGCAGAACACTCTGGCAGAAACTGTGAATTGTCGAAATTGCGGCTCTGTCAAAATCGGCAATCGATTCTTTAACACGGTGACGTGCGCTGTCGTCACTTTTGAAGGGCTCCACAATGGAAGCTATCACATCGTTTCTTTCAGCCATATCATCTATGCCGGCCATCAATGAGTATGCTTCTTTCAAAATGCCTCTGATCCTGCTTTTTAATTCTTCAGTGGCAGCAACAGTAAAAGTAACAACGAGAATTTCATTGACCAGCAGTCTCTTTTCAAGGATCAGGCGAAGGAAAAGAAGAGAGATGGCATAGGTTTTACCGGTCCCTGCGCTCGCTTCAATGAGATTGGAACCTTCCAGAAGGCATTTTTCCGGTTCGAAAAGTATCATAGTTCAAATTCTTCCTGATGCTCTATAAGAGGTCCGTAAATCTCCAGAGAAAGCGCTGCAAAGCCCGCTTTTTCCAGATCTTCCCTGGTATGTCCGCCGAAACACCTGTTCAAATAGGCATCATCCCGCTCTCCTCTCTTAAATGGCGATCCCTTCAATTTATCATAAGCTGTAGTGAGAGCGTCATCATGAGTTTTCTTTTCTTTAAGGACATTAGATGCATACTCAAAAGAGGACTCAGAGAAAAAGGTAATGAGTTCGTTTATTCCTTTTAAATAAAAGTTCAACAGTTTTTCCATATATTCCGTGCTTTTTTCTACTCTTCCCATTATCCATGACTTATCCTCACATATCAGCAGGCTCCTGCAGGGATAATTATTAATTTCCGCAGCATTGAGGAAAAGATGCTCTATCCAGATATTCAGTCTGTCCGCAGCTCTGCATTTTGCAAATCTGTACCTTAAAAGCTGCTCCTGCCGGATATTATCAATA
>JAJRXZ010000087.1 GCA_024276015.1 Spirochaetota bacterium
CAGGAATTCCGCAAAACAGGAAGAGAGATCCCCTTTACTACTGAGCAGTCCGTCGAAATTGACGGAGACGTTTCACCTGACGGTAAATTTTTTTATTATTCATCCGACAGAGAAAACGGCAACTATGATATATACCTGAGAGATTTGAATGATATAACTACGATCAGATTAACTAACCATCCCTCAAAGGATATACAACCGGCTGTTTCTCCCGATGGGAAATATATTGCATTCGTTTCAATGAGAGAAGACCCCGAAGGAGATATCTATATTGTTAAACTTAATTCGGAAGATCTGATCAAACAGGCCCGGAGATCCGTAACTGAAATTTCTACCATCGATAAATCGGCGGTAAATCTTACTCAGTTCCAAGATCCTCTTACCAAAACGATCAGAATAATTAAAGATTCGTCCCCTGTGTGGTCGCCCGACGGTAAATGGCTTGTCTTCTCTTCGGACAGGAGCGGAAATGAAAATATATGGATCATGGATATCAAGGGAAAAAATTTAAGGCAGATCACTTCAAAAGGAGGGATTTATCCTGCCTTCTCCCGTGACGGCAAAAAAATAATATTTATTTCCTACAGAGATAACAGAGAAGGCGAAATATATATAAAAGACCTTGCCCGTAACACTGAAAAACGAATCACAGACAACTCACTGATCGAACTCTTCCCCGGATTCATGGGAAAGGAAAACGAAATCATTTATACCCTCATTGATAAAGATACCAATGGCGATAAGAAAGTTGATCTTAAGGATAATTCGGTTCTGGTTTATAGAAATTTATTAACCGGAATTGAATTTCCCTTAACAATTCATTCGGATTCGTCCTTCTCCGCAAAGTGGTACCCCATATATAAAACCAAAAGAACCAACGGGATAATTGTCTATTCAAACATGACAGAGGGCAATATCAACGTTAATTTTATTCCGGAATCGGGAATCATCCCCAAAAAGGGAAACGCCATTCAACAGTACAATCTTGCCAACAGATATCTATATGAAGTCGGGGATCAATGGAAATACTTACAGGCCCTTGAAAGAGTATATCACTTTTTTAACAGCTACAAAGATAATGAATCTCAGATATATATTGCAAAGTCCCTTGTTACTGCGGCGCTGGCATATTATAAAAAGAATGACAAAGCAGGATATAAAAAGATCACACATATATTTGATAAACTTGAAAAAAGAAATAATTTTTATGTAAATACAATCAATAAATACCTTACGGCAAAATTAAAAGGACATAAAGCTTACGAAATTCTGCGCAGGGCTTTAAATCGGTTAAAAAATAATAAAAAGGATCGGTATTATATTCCATATTTAATTGAGGATCTGGCAAATGAATACTACAGTATAAAGAAGTTTCACGCTGCCGAGAAATTATACAGGGAGATCATAGGCAATTTTAAAAAGTACAGGCGAATTAATTCGGTTCATAATAAGATTGTCCGTTTTTTTGAGCTGTCCTTGAGAGACGAACTATCGGAGTCGCTTTTAAGAATACTGAAATACGGCAATATCTACCAACTCATTGCAGTTAAAAAACATTTTATAAATATTGCTCAAAAAGAAAAAAATATAAGCAGAAGATTGACTCTCCTGAAAAAAATTGAAAAAAAATACTCAAAGGAAAAAAGGGTAATCCCATTAATAAACTTCGCCATTGCAAAGACTTATCTTGACAGAAACAACAGGGACAGAGCAGCCGAATATTTCAGGAAAACAATAAAACTGGTAAAACCAACAGATATTCTTTTCTACAAATCCAATATTTACTTAGGCAAAATTTCACTGGAGAATAAAAATTTTGACGAAACTGAAAGATATTTTTCATCTGCCCTTTTAAAATACAGAATAGTCTGGAAAGAGCCGGATATCCATAAGAGAGCCCGATGGCTCATAAAATATTATGAAACCTATGGTGAAAGGGCCGAATCCTCGGGTAACTATAAAAAGGCTGTTGCTCTGTACAAAAAGTATACCGATTTAATGACTTTCCTCCATATCCGAAAAATATTCGGCAAGCTCTACAGCAGGTATGCCCCAAGATCTCATATTTTATACATAGACGCTTTTATAGAATTATACGGCGAAGATAAGATGGAAATTCTTGAGAAAAATTATTCGGCAAAAAAAATTCTTAATAAGAGAAGGCTCGATTTTGATAAAGCATACATTTACGGGCTCGGTTATCTTTACACAAGGAAGGGACTCTATCTTGAAAAGGAATCTAAAAAGATAAATTCCGGCAATAACAGCGCCCATGATCTCACGGGACTTCTGGATTATTTTAAAAAAGCCATGACTCAAATTGAGTGGGCGATTTTTCTGGATGATACTTTTGTGGAACCATACATTTTGAAAAGCTGGATCTACCAGTATATGGACTTCAAAAGAAACGAAAAAGGCGGGATTTACGATAAAAAGATAAGTAAATATTTCCCTTCTTTCCTGTGGGAAAAGAATATAAACATACTTGAAAAGGCCCTTGCGGTAAACGATGAAACAATGTACGAAGAAAAAGAGGGCAATATTCATCTGAATATGGCAAATAACTATTTCCTTTTGTCCAACTATCCAATGGCATTAAATCATTATAAATTTGCGGCAAAATATAAAAAAAGGTTCGGCACTAAAAATGAAGAAGCCCTTTTTTATTTTCACATGGGATATTGCTTCTGGCAGGAGGGGGATCTGAACAGCGCAAGAAATGAGATCAATAAGGCTCTGCGAATTTATAACTCCATGACAACCAAAAGGAACAGAGGCAGGTATAAAGATCAGATATATACCCTTATGAAATATTTTGCCTTATTTACAAGATTTGAAAAAAAATACAAAGAAGCTATTCAATGGTACCGGAAACTGCTCCATTTCTCGGACGCATACAAGTTAAAAATTGATAGAGCCAGATACGCTCAGGAGATCGCCTACTGCTATAAAGAGCTTGGAGATTATAATAATGCAATAAGGTATTTAAACAGAACCGAAGAGTTGCTGAAAAAATATCCGGACGATGAAAGGTCATACGATTTAAAGGTAAGCATCTTTGGGATACTGTCAATTCCTGTATGGGATCTGGGGCAGGATGCGGCTGTTATAGGCAACAGCAAAATTTTTACCAGCCTGTCCAGAAGAGAAAAGCAGCTGCTCAATATCAGCATGATGGAAGAAATATCTGTAAAAAAATCCGATTACAATATGGCAAAGGAGTATCTTAAAAAAAAGATCGCTCTGATAAAAAAAAGAGACAATAAAATTGACAGAGAATCTTTGATTACGGCTTTAAACAACCTCGGTTATTATTCATTTGTTTCAAGAAATTTCAGCGACTCCAAAAAATACTTTAACAGTGCCTTGAAGTATGCATCTGAAGAAGATGTAAATGATCTGCCCGGAATTTTTAATTCGCTTATGAATCTTACCAACCTCTACGCGTATCTTCTTGAATACGACCCGGGCATTATAGAGAAACCTCTTAAAGAGATCGAAATTATTATAGAAAAGGCTCTCTCCTATAAAAAAAATTATGAGAAAGATACCTTTGATGAAGAGTATAAGAAACTAAAGGAAATTGCTGAAAAGAAAAAAACAAAGGTCACCGATGATGAAATTGCAAACTTAAAAAAGAAAATATCCGAAAAAGCAAAAAAACTCTATTATAAAATTGATATTGCCGTAAGTACCCTTAAATTTTATAAAGCCGAACTGCTCTTTAACGAGCTGAAAGAAATTAACGCTAAAAATGTAAAAGAGGCTTACAGCCTGTATAAACAGAATAATGAGATCTACCGCCTCTATTTTGAATCTCAGAAGGGTTTTGAAAATGCCCTTGAAATTGCCGGTAAAGAGAATAAGAGACTTGCCGCAAGACTATTAATTAATATAGGAACGTGCAGCGAGAAAACAGGCGATCTTGACGAGGCATTCTTTTCATATCTTGACGCTCTGGAGAATATCGAAAATAACCGGTATATTTTTCTACAGTTAAAGTTATTGTATAAGATCGGTAATTTTCTCAAAAAATATGCAGAAGATATCGACGAAGGGAACAATTTAAACGCTTCTATAAAATATTACAATAGGGCAATAAAACTTATAGAAGAGCTTCCCTTCAGATTCAGGAATAAAATAGATCTTATAAAAAGAATTTATAACAGAACCATAGAAACATATATTGAACTGAAAAGATGGCGCGAAGCTCTTATCCTTTCCGAGAAAAAATATGAAGTTATTAAAAATCTTCTTATTCGAATTTCATCTCCAAAATTTTTCAATAAAAAGGACAGGCTTGCCTACCGTGAATATAACAAAAAAATTGAAAATATGATCGGAAATGAACAAAAAATCTCAGAATTACTGGAAAATGGAGCCTCCTCGAAAAGTGAAGAAATAATGGATCTGGAAAAAGAGAATATAAAGATCAGGGATGATCTGAAAAAATCAATTAATAAATTAAATGAGACTAACCCATTCATTGCTTCACTATTAAATACCAAAGAAATAGATATCCCCAATATTCAGGGGTATACAATATACAAATTGTATAGTTTCGGAGAAAAATTATATCTCTGGCGTATCCACAAGGGAAAGATCAGCGTAAGATCCTTCAAAATAGAAAAAACTGCCGATCCTTACGGTAAAGCAATATCCTATATTAACGAGAACAGTGAAAAATCGATCTTTATTGTACTTGATCAGACTATCCTGGATCTGTTGGATAAAAATTTTAATATCAAGGCCATCAATTCCTTCATGTTTATTCCGTGCGTTAAAAGAGCACCCTATTATCTGTCTTCCGAAAATAAAATCATCAATAAAATTTTATTCAGCAGTAAAGGACTCAAGAAACTTATTAAAGAAAGATCGGTTACTATACACGAGACAATAAATGAAGATACCGATTATTCCGAATATTCTGCAATTATTGATAAGGGAAAATATTTGGAGCCCAAAGTATTATTCAGCAACCTCATCAGTTCAACATTTCTGGTAAAGGATATTAAAAAATATAATTTTGATTATATGGTACTCTTTACCGAAGCGGCTCTTTATTCCGGTATCAAAACCCTGTTTTTTACAAGAAACGGCAGCATAAATGACTTCCGCAAAATTATCAGCATATCCGGAGAGAAAGGGTTTTCTTCCGTATATCCCGCTTTTGATAAGACCAATAACATACTTCCCATCGGATACAAAGGTGAGAAGGGGATCATTAATAACGCAGCTCCCGGATCACTTGCAGATAAGGAATACTCACTCTATAAAGAGAATTTTGGCTTAAGAAACTACAACAGAGCCAGTATCCATCTGAACAGATGGAATGCCTTAACAGAGAACAGCAATGACAAGATCAAGTTCTACCGCGAGATGTCAAAGATCTATTTTGCAAAGGGGAATATCCCTCAGGCAATAAAATTTATATCTGCGGGGCAGGCCGGATCTAAAGCGGGATCCGATTATTTTAATATCTATCTGATCAATAATATATTTCTAAACTTATATGCAGGCAATGTCAATAAGGCCCTGCATCTGATGTCTCAGAATAAAAAGTACGATACCGGAACATACAGAGACTACATAATTTTCCATGCAATAAAAAAACTTTTCGAATCGGGTCCCCAATCGTCATATAAATATTTTCATGAAGGGATTAAAAGGAGCACCGCTGATAAAAGCGCAATCAATTTTAACAGACTGAAGCTGTTATTTGCATCATATCTTAAATTGTTTGATGCGGATAAAGAGATCGAATCGGTTATGTCCGAATGGAAGCCCCATTATCATTTAAGCGACAGAGATCTCCTCTTCTCATATTACTTAAAGGGGTTTCCGGAAATGTCCCCTATCCCGAAAAATATTATGCAGCTTCAAAAAATATTTTCAAAAAAGTATAGTATAAAAGAATTTATTAATAATATAAATTTACAAATTAACGAAAAATCAAACAGCGCTTTACTGCCTATTATAATATTAATGTCTATCGAACGGTTTAAAGAGAGTATTATTTCCGCTGAAATTGTTTCCTTTTTATCTGATCCGGATTTAAAAAATATGTTAAATAAATCTCTCTGGCTTGATAAAACAATAATGACTAATGCCTTATATAAATACTTTTATGATGAAAATCTGATCGAAAAAGCTATAAAATTTAACAGAGAATTAATTGCCGAGATAGGAAACAGGAAGATCACAGCCTTCATAAAAAAGGCTCTTTATAACCATAGTGTTCTCCTTGCAGCAGTTAAAAAGTATGATAAGTCATACAGTACGGCCCGAAGAGGATTTGATCTCATTACAAAAAATGACCCTCTCTTTAAGAAATACCTGCTGCAATTAATAGACTGTGAAATATCCCTCGGGTTCCATAAAAAAGCTGAAAAGAGGAGTCTCGAACTCTCAGAAATAAAAAATATTCCAAGCGAAGATCTATTTATCCTCAATCTCTTAAGATCAAGAATTGAGCTGGAAAAACTGTCAAAACTGAAAAAAGCAACCGTTAAAGATGCAAAAAAGTTTGAAGATATTTTTTATCAAAGTATGAATATTATAGACCGAAATCCGAAAATTTTATTAAAAATAAAGCGCATAGAATTGATAAATGAAATTATAGACTCCTTTATTAACTATAAAATGAAAACCGGTTTTCAAACCGATGCTCTTGTCTATGCTGAAGCAAAAAAAACAATCACCGCACAATTTTTATTTCCGGAATTGTACAGAGGAAAAGATCCTGTCTCAATTAACAATCAGAAGGGTTTTGCTCTCCTCAGTCTCCTTAGAAGTTACCCCGATTTACATCTTAGGAAGATCATAAGATCAATTCCGCTGAAACAATTGCAGAACAAATTGACTGATGACAAAATTTTGATATACACAATAAAAGTGGGTAATGATATATTTGTCTGGATATTGGGAAAAGATCTGAAAAGAACCGAAATAATTAAAAATGGTTACTCCGAAGTGAGGAAACTTCTATTCCGTTATAATGATCTAATATCCGAGTTCAGCAGTACGATCTCCATATCAAAGGAACTGGAACAACTCTTTAAACCCATAGAAAAATATTGGCAGAACAGGAAAATCATATACTTTATTACGGATAATAACCTTGAAAATGTACCCTTTGAAATACTGGGCCAAAAAACATTTCTATCCGAATCGCATACAATTATATTTCTGCCGTCAATTTTTTCCGGATTTAACAAACTCAATTTCAGAAAAAAGGACATAACTCTGCTGAAAGGCAGTGATAAAGAAATTTATAACAGTCTGGAAAAAACAGCCATAGACGAATCCGGAATAGACTATTCGATTTCAAAGAGTATAGAAAGCGGGCTGGGACATATTCAACTTCCTATATTATATAACATAAGAAGAAAAGAATTATTTGTAGGTGATAATACCTATAATATGGTAATAAAGAGCCCTGATCTTTTGTATCTGCCGGCTCTTAATTTCTCCGGAGTGAGCAAAAATGATCTTGCAAATTTCATATTGTCCCGAGGAGCAGCGGGAGTAGTGGTTAATGATACTGCAATCCATGAGCTTAACAATGCATTTTTTATTAGTTATTTCTATAGAGAACTTGATAATAATGTCAATATTGCAACAGCATTTGAAAGAGCTCTATCTAAATTAAGAAATATGAATAAATATAAGCACCCCGCTTACTGGGCAGGGATCAGATTATACGCAAAGGGCCTATAATTTTATTGATTTTTTTTAATTATTATATATATTTATAGAGTTAAGCAGGCATTCTATAAACCATAAATAACTCAATTTCAAGGAGACTAAAATTATGTTTAGAAAATTCTCTTATTTAAAAATCGTTTTATTGTCTTTAATATTATTTTTAATTACCGAGGCAGATGTTTATACAATGCAGGTAAATTTTTATATCGGGAAAGTGAGTCTGATTAGAAATAATAGAAAATCAAAATTATCAATGGGAGCTTATTTACACAGCGGAGATATTATTAAAACAGGCAGACGCTCGCAGGTTATTTTGACTTATAAAGACAGGAGCAGAATAACAATTATGGAAAACAGTACCGCGAGGATCGGGAGTAAGAATATCAAAGGCTCCGACGATGTAGCCCTTATTTCGGGAAATATTAGCGGCAAATTCACAAAACTTGCCAAGGGCAGAAGATCAAGAAGAGTTTACGGCCCCACGGTTGTCTGCGCTATAAGAGGAACCGAATTTAAAATGGGGGTTAGTAAAGGCGGCGATTCAAGAGTTGACCTGAAAGAAGGAAAACTGGACGTAAAGAATCCTTATGGAAGAACCGATCTGAGAAGCAACCAGAATATTGAGGCCGGAGTGGGCAACAAACCCGTAAGAACAAAGGGGTCGCTGAGCAGTTGGAAAACTAAAAAGGATAAAGAACTTGAAAGAAATCCCGGGGAAAAGGGCGAACAATACAGGTCTTACATGAAAAAATTTGACGACAGAAATAAAAACGAAAGCAAGAATATGGGAAAGTACAACACAATGGTCAAAAGTGCGGGCAATAAAGATGATATCAAGAAAGCCGGCGAGAAGATAAACTCGGCTGAAGAGAGAATTCAGGATGACTTAATGTTAAATGAAGCAGCCAACTCTTCAATTGAAGGGGTCATGAATGATTATAAAAACCGAAAAAATAATATTTATAATCTCTTCTACAAAATAAAAGAAGAATCCAATAAGGTTCTTGAACAGCAGAGAAGAAATTATGAAGCTATTCAGGCTGTAAAAGAGGAATACAGAAAAGCCTATGAAAAAATAATGGGTAAATATCTTAAAGATAAAAAGAAAATACTGGGCGATATTAACATGGATAATATCAAACCGAAAATAAAAAAATATTAGAGCAAAAATAATGTTGTTCAAAAAAAAAGCAGCATTAAATTAAAATGCTGCTTTTTTTGCTTTGACTTTTACTTTACTACTCTTATTTCTGGTTATCGAATCATCAATATCGTCGTTCCTTTCAATAATTCTATGGGAATCCGGGTTGTCTCTGAACCTTAAAACATTCAGCATAAATATTTCGAGATTATTTATTATATTGGGCGGCAGAATATTGCCGTCAATCTCTATTGAAATAACAGGAAAATTTTTCTTTCTTGACCATGGGGTAATGAGACCTTCAATTACTCTCCCTATAAGGCATGCAAAGGGTGAAATATTCACCACGCCTGAAAAATCTTCCAGCATTGCAGTTGAGGCAGCTCCGCTGGAGATCGATATTTCCGAGTAAAGCTCATTGGATACAAAGTATTTTTCCGTGTTACTCATTATTTTATTCATGTCATGAGGCGTATCAGGAATAAGATTTGTCGGCGCAAGCGCTTTTTTGATGCGCTTTTCAACTTTGTGTTTAAATTTTTTTTCTATCTCCCACAGTATAAGTTCTTTAACTTCGCGCGAAAAAAGTTTTTTATACCAGGGAAGGAGTTTCAGACGTTTTAAAATATCATGTTTTCTCATATAATCGCAATAGTATATCCATTCTGTAATGCCGGATACTTTTGCAATAATGCCTTTCTTGCTGAAAAGGCGGATCAGTTCATCAACCGCAAAATCATCTCTTCTCACATAAATTTCGCCGACAATAAGGACTTTCGGCAATTTTGTTATCTCTCTTTTTAAAGGGATCTTCGTTATCTCATGCGCTATTTTTTTAAGGGCCGGCACTACTTCCGTTATGTTCTTTTCGGCAATTTCGATCAGATCCTGCCACAATTCATCATAACTTGCAAGAGCAGCAGAAGGATTTACGGCGCAGGTTCTCAAAGAAGTTTCAATGTCTTTCATATAATCGGCTATGGCAATGCCCCACCATGCGCTTTTTGAAAAATCCGGCCCCAGTTCATTATATGAATTGTCGGAATCCAGCGTAAATACAAGGACATTTTCAATTTGTAAATCCTTGAAAAGATTTTCATAGAATACAAAATACTGGCCTGTTCTGCAGGGACCCGTTGTAGTCGGTACAAAGAGCAAATAGATCTCATCCTTTTTGAAATCCTCTGAAGCGAAGTATCTTAAAGCGCTTCCCAGTACAAGCTGAGAAGGAAGACATTCCTTTCCGGACATATAGCTTCGAGCGATCTGAAGAGTATAGATATCAGGCAGAGGCATCGATTCGGAATTAATTCCCGTCTGCCTGATGGATGCCGCAAGTATTTCCGACGAAAGCTGTCCCATATTCGAAAGAAGGACTTTTACTTTTTTATTATTGTAAATCTCGATTCTCTCGCCTGTTTTAACATTGCGGATGTGAATTTTCTCTTTGCCATTGTTAATAAATCTCAATCCGTTGTCGTATCTTTCGCTATCCGTGCCTTTATACTTCAGCCTGTACCCTTCAATAATATCAAGAAAAGCCTCCACCCTTGTGTCAATTCCCGCATCAGCAGAGTGAGAATCCAGCTCAAGGATAAGAAAGGGCTTTGTCCCCATTATCCACTTTATATAGTGAAGCATAAATGAATCGGGAGCGCATGAAAAATTCGTTATAAATGTAATAAACACATTATTCATATTTTTTATCATTACTCCGGACTTCATATTTTGCTGTCCGTAATACCAGTACATATTATCGAAAATTTCTTTATCTTCAAAGGGAAGAATATCAAAGGGAATTACCGAATATCCTCTGCTGGTAAACTTCAAAGGTATGCCCATATTGGCATCTCGGGTAAAAGCATTGTAAGGCCTGCCCAGCACCGCTATTACAGGTTGATCCGATATCTTAGCCCTTTCCAGAACTTCCTCCCCCATATCCCGATATAGAGTAAAAAATTCTTCCTGTTTATTATATGCAATTCTGAAGGCCTCTTCAATTTCACTTTTTGGTATGTTAAGCTGATTGCCGATTTCTACAAAAGATTCAAGGGCTTTTTCCAGACCGTATTTGAAACTGATCACAGGCGTAAGAAATCTTTCTTTGTCAATTTCCGGAAAAGCTTTCATTATATAATAGGGCAAAGCCTGAGTAATGGGACAGAAATTCGCATGATTGTGCTCTTCATAGCTGGTCATATCCCTGAAATGAGGGACAAAAATATAATCAAAACCGGTATTAACTATATCCTGAACACAGCCGTGAGCAATTTCAGCCGGATAACAGTAAGATCCCTCTGTTCGGGCTATTCCCTCGTGGCAGATATTTTCCGAAAGCTTAATTTCAATCCCAAGCGTGTGGAAAAACCATGAATAGAGAGGCCACAGCGTATAAACCGAAAAAGCCTTGGGAATGCCCACAATATAATCCCGTTTCCTTATCAGTTCAGCCGGATCAGGAGCGCACGTCTTAAAGAGCAGATGGTCTCTTTTCTCAATATAGTTAAAGATCTTTGATTCGTCGTGCTTTTCCTTTTTTCTCATATTTGTATATTTATTGCAGCGCCCGCCGAACATATATTTATTATCATTTATCCTTAGCACTTTAACGGGGCAGTTGTTGTCGCAGCTTTTGCATATAAATTCTCTTTCATAGATGATCTCGGAATTAAGGATCTTATCGATATTAAAATCCTTTTTATCGATAAAACCATCGTTATATTTCTCTTTTGCAAGGATACCAACGCCAAAAGCGCCTAACAGTTCGGGTTCGGGAGGGATAGTTATCTCTTTGTCAAGAAGCATTGCAAATGCAAGAGGGACCGCTTTATTCTTTGCAACTCCGCCCTGCAGTACTATGCCGTTTCCAATTGATCTGTTGCCCACTACCCTGTTAAGATAATTTGACACTATTGATGTGATTATTCCGGCAGTAATATCCTCCCTGCTTGCTCCGAATTGTATGGCTTTTCGGATATCCGAATTAATAAAAGCCGAGCAGTGTTCTCCGAATTTAAGAGGTTCATCCGCTTCTAAAGCAATATCGCCAATTTCACGAACATCCGTAATATTAAGATCGCCCGATGCGGATTCTTCAAGAAAGGACCCGGTTCCTGCGGAACAGGCTTCATTCATTGCATAATCGATCGGCACGTTATTTTTCAAATAAACATATTTCGCATCCTGACCGCCTATCTCAAAGATAGTGTCTACGTCATCTTTAAAATAAGTTGTGCCAACCGTATGCGCAATGATCTCATTATATACGGCATTTGTTTCCAGAAAAACGCCCAGTATTTCTCTCGAAGAACCTGTTGTTGCGGCAATTGTTATACTAATACTCTGATGGCCGATCTCTTTCTCTATCTGCTCTTTAACTTCTTTCAAACAATTTTTTAAGGCCTTAACCGGATCCCCGTGTGTCCGTCCGTAGTGTGAAGCAACGATCTCTTCTGTTTCCATATCGATGAGAGTTACTTTTGTTGTTGTGGAACCTCCGTCAACCCCGAGAATGTACTCACGGCCTGCCTCTATAGCGCCTCTCCTGTTCCGGAGATATTTAACCCTATTTACCGCGCCTTTAAGACTTGCATATCTGCCGAAACCGAGTTCATGCGACTTAAAAAGATCATCATCGGACAAAAGATCACTGCCCCATTTCTGAGCCAGAATAGCTGCACCGTAGGCCTCAAAAAAAGACGCGTATTCCGGTACAATAAAATCGATATTGGGCAGCAGTTCTTTGACTATTTTTATAATATAGCTGTTCTTAGTAACTCCGCCCGACAGAAGCACCTTGCCGCTTGTTATGTGAGCTTTTTTCAAAAAATCCGCAACTTTCACAGCCATAACATTGCTTAATGATAAGACTATATCTCCCTTCGTAGCTTCTCCCTTGTTCAATTTATGGGTACAGTCGCTTTTCATAAAAACGGAGCATCTTGACGAAAGAGAATGTATGCATGAATTTTTGGGAATAAGGTTAATATCGTTAAGCTGCATGTTCATTCTTCCAAGCTGCTGCTTGAAAAACTCGCCGGTTCCGGATGCGCATTTATTGCCGGATAAATTCGATTCTATTCTGCCGTTTTTGTCAATTGTATAAACAATGAAATTTTCCCCTCCGAGAGATACTACGGAATCAACCTGATAGTTCAATTCCCTTATCGCTTCTTCAATACAAATCGATTCGAGGACATTATTCATGTTTAAGAGATAACGGCCTTCCGTGCCCGTTGCCAGACATTTTAAATGGGACGGAAGTTTATATTCGGAAAGAATACTCTTCAGTGTTTCAATAAAATTCCCTTCGTGATCAACCACTTTTTTCCAAATTATATTTCTGTTCTCAAGAAGGACAATTTTAATACTGGATGAACCTATATTTATTCCCAGGCTTTGCATTATCGGATCCTCCGGGATATTGGATTAAGAGATAAATTGCTTATAAAAAAAAACCAGATTATTTGTCCATTATTTTTCAAAATAAAAAAAGTCTAAAAATTACTTGAAAAATCATATATTCTTATGAGAATGCCAGTTTTAAACAAATAAGGAATACTGTTAATGGAAAATCAATAATTTTACCGGTTAAATTATAATTTAATATATGTTATAACATATACTTTCTTATAATAAAAGCAAATTAATTATGAAAGATACAAAAAAAAATATTCAGATATACGACACAACATTGAGAGACGGAGCCCAGACTGTTGGGATCTCCTTCTCTCTTCAGGATAAGATCAGAATAGCATTAATGCTGGACAAATTCAGAATCGATTACATTGAGGGAGGATGGCCCGGCTCAAACCCAAAGGACGACCTTTTTTTCAAAGAGATAAAAAATGAAAATATAAAACATTCAAAGATAACCGCTTTCGGCTTTACCAAAAGACACAGAATGTCTCTTAAAGAGGATAAACTGCTGCAGGCGCTGGTTAATTCCGGAGCAGACACTATTACAATTGTAGCAAAGTCCTGGGATTTTCAGGTTATTAATGCATTGAACATAGAACTTGAAGATAACCTGAAGCTGATCTCCGAAACAATTTCATATTTAAAAGATAAAGGATTTGAAGTCATTCTTGACGCCGAACATTTCTTTGACGGGTTCAAAGAAAATCCTCATTATGCTGGGGAATGCCTTAATAAAGCCTCTGAAGCAGGGGCAGACATGCTCGTCCTTTGCGATACAAACGGAGGCACTCTTCCTCACGAAGTGAGCTCAATAGTTGAGACAATAACAGATTCTATAGATACTGAGATCGGGGTTCATTTTCATAACGACACCGGCGTTGCCGTAGCAAATTCAATATCCGCTATTTTAAAAGGAGCTGTTTCGGTTCAGGGTACGATAAACGGTTATGGCGAAAGATGCGGCAATTGCGACTTAACAACACTCATTCCCAATATTATCCTTAAAATGGGATATAACTGCAGCTGCTTCAATCAGTTGAAAAATCTTACGGAACTAAGCTGGTTTGTCAGTGAGACGGCAAACCTTGCCCACAATGAACTAATGCCCTATGTGGGAGACAATACCTTTGCTCATAAGGGCGGCATTCACGTATCTGCCTTAAAAAAGGATACCAGAACCTATGAACATATCGACCCCTCTCTTGTGGGCAACAGGAGGAAAATTGCCATTTCGGAACTTTCCGGCAAGAGCAATATTCAATATAAGGCTGAAGAACTTGGGATCGATCTCGAAAAAGATGCAACCCTTTCCAAGCGTGTATTGGATACCATTAAGGGCCTTGAAGACAAGGGATTTCACTTTGAAGGCGCTGAAGGAACTTTTGAATTACTGCTTCGCGAAGCAACAGGAGAATATGTCCCCTTTTTCAAACTGAAAGGATTCCGTGTGATCACCGAAATGGACGAAAATAATCACCTTGAATGCGAGGGCACAATAAAAGTAGAAGTAAAGGGCGCAATTGAGCATACTGCGGCAAATGGAAAGGGACCGGTTGAAGCTCTTGACAATGCCCTCAGAAAAGCTCTTGAAAAATTCTACCCCGAAATAAATGAGATGTATCTCACAGACTATAAAGTGAGAGTTCTTGACAGCAAAGAAGGAACAGCATCATCCGTAAGAGTTTTAATTGACCAGAAAAAAGGGAAAAAGTACTGGGGTACGGTGGGAGTTTCCACAAACATTATTGAAGCATCCTGGCAGGCACTGGTTGACGGAATTGAATATATGCTGTATATGGAAAAAAGTAAAAATCCTGAAAATGGCAAAGACCGTTAAAATAGAAAATCGGGGAATTGAATATGTCGGAGAGAGCAATTGGAATTTTCGATTCTGGTATCGGCGGACTTACGGTATGCAAGGCCATCCATGACCTGCTTCCGGGTGAGAATATAATCTATTTCGGCGATACCGCAAGATTCCCTTACGGTACAAGGTCAAAGGAGACCATAATCAGATATTCCGGAGAAATAACCGGATACCTCATTTCACGTAATGTTAAGATGATAGTTGTAGCCTGTAATACGGCTTCGGCTGCTGCGCTGGATTTTCTCCGCGGGGAAGTGAACATTCCGGTTGTAGGCGTAATAGAAGCCGGAGTAAGAGCTGCCTGCAAAAGGATCAAAAACAGGATTATAGGCGTAATCGGAACCAGAGCAACAATAAACAGTCTCTCCTATGTAAAAGCTATCCGGCAGCTTGATCCCGAAATAAAGATATTTCAGCAGCAGGCAACGCTTTTTGTTCCATTGATCGAAGAAGGGATCATCGACAGTGAAATAACAAGGCTTACAGTAAAAAACTATCTTCAGGAATTATATGAACAGGGAGTAAGAACTTTAATACTGGGCTGCACTCATTTTCCTCTTTTGAAAAAAACGATAAATGATATTTATAGCGATCTCGATCTTGTTGATACGGGAATTGAAATCGCAGCGGAAGTTGAGAAAATACTGAAAGAAAAAAATCTTGCTATAAAAGATGACATCAATAATAAAGGAACTATTGAATTATATGCGTCGGATATTACCGAAACGCTTGAACGATTAAAAGAGATGTTTTTCGGGCATAATGACACATCAATTACAAAACTGGTAATAAACGGGTAAATACATGAAAAAAAGAAATCTTCTATCAATTTTTATCCTATTAATGGGTCTTTTGTACAACAATCCTCTTAAGGCATGGGAACCCTACGACAGAGTTATTGCAGTAGTTAACACTATCCCCATTATTGAAAGCGAGGTAAATCTGAAATTGGAGCGGCTGAAAAAAATAAAAAAATTGAGAAAGAAGAGACTCGACTATGAAAAATCCAGAATAATAGATATGTATATTGAGAACGTACTTGTTGACGAAACAGCTGAAAAAGAATCGATAGTTATCAGCAATAAAAAAGTTTTGAATCAGATAAACAGGCTTATTAATAATTATTTCAGCCATATTTACAAAGACAAAAAGGAATTAAAAAAAATAACAATAATTGTTAAAGAGAGGCTTCAGCAAAAAATCAGCGGCAAGATCAAAGACGAGAATAAAAGGGCGGATATCCTGCTGAATAAGTTTATCAAATATGTTGAAAAAAACCAGAAGATTGAATTTGAAAACTTTATCAGTGAAATAAAAGCCCAGATGAAAAAGGAACAGGTTATCTCTATTGCAATTGGCGTCTCTCCCCCGACAAAAGAGGAAGCAAAAAAGTGGTATAACAAAAATAAAAAGAAACTGGGATTTGAAGTAAGAGTTAAGCACATTTTAATTACTCCGAAAAACAGATCCCTGTCTGAAGAAAGAAAAGCTAACAACAAAATATCCGAAATTTTAAGAAAGGTAAGATCCGGGCAGTCCTTTGAAAAACTTGCCGCCAGATACTCACATGACAAAGCCTCTGCAAAGGCGGGTGGTGATATCGGATGGGTTAATATTGCTTCGCTGGACCCGGTTTTTGCCGGCTATGTTTTCAGGATGAGGCGATACGGCGAAATTTCGAAAGTGATCAGATCTTCTTTTGGTTACCACATTATAAAATATCTGGGCCGCAGACCCGTTACTTTTGAGAATGTTGAAAGAATGATATTGTACAAGTTATATAATGAAAAATTATCCAATCAATTCAAAAAGTGGGTTTCTCACAGGAAGAGAGAGTCTTCGATCAAAATCTATATGAAAAATTATATCAAAGGTTAGGAGTTCCCATTGAGTGCCCATCTGTTAATATTTATTGAAGAAAAAATTTCCGACGACCACCTGTCATTTATGGATATGTATATACCTGATATTATTCGGGAAAAGGCGTCGGCTTCCGGCATAGTTGATAATATCTATTACTCCATCCCTGAATCATACAGCGGAAAATTGAAATCTTACAAAAACGTTCTCATAAGAAAAAGTATAGACGACATAGTATTCTGGAAAGAAATACTGGAAAAGACAGGTTTTACTTCTCTTATTAAAATATACGGCGATTCGCCCTTCTTTGATATTTCTATTATTAAAGAGATGCTTGAGCAGCATAAAAAATATCTTGCTGAATTTACATTCTCTGAAAATGTTCCGGAAGGGCTTGCCTGCGAAATAATCTCCATGGAACTTGTCAAAGATCTGCCTGAAACTGATAAAAAAACACTGTCTCTGAGCGAAGTAGTACGTACCAATATAAACCGGTTTGACGTAGAGCTCTACTACAGAGATCCCGATATAAGGGATAAGAGAATAAGTTTCAGATCAGGAAACCTGCGCGGCAAAAAAATTATGGAAAATATTTACAAAGCGGCAAAGGGGATCCCCGCGTATGAAAAAATAAAAGATATAATCGAGACCGATCCGGAAATACTCTATGCTGGGCCCTCATACGCAGAAATCGAATTAACCGGAAGATGTCAGCTTAACTGCATTTTCTGTTACAGAAAGACGCTTCAGAAAGTACACGGAGATATGGATACTTCCACATTTAAAAAAATTATCAGAGAAATGTGGCGCTTTGAACTTCCCTACACCATCTGTCTGGGAGGCTCAGGCGAACCTCTGCTGCATCCCGGATTATATGAAATGCTTGAGCATGCAAACAATGACGCTCTTGTAGACAAGATCATTATTGAAACTAACGGTATCGATGCGGACTCCAACTTCAGTGGTTTTCTTGAGAAAACAGAAAATAATAAAATAATTACAATAGTAAATATTAATGGTTATAATAACGAAACATATAAAAAGCTCCACGGAGAGGACTATTTCAACAGAGTATTTAACAATATAGAATCTCTAAAATTTTTAAATAGCGAACAATCAAAAAAATTGTATGTGCAAATAATGAAAATAAACGAGACGGAAGATTACCTGGACAGGTATTATGATTTTTGGGAAAAACAGAATATTCCCATTATACTGCAGAAACAGAATACTTATCTGGGCAGGATAGAAGATAGAACTTATTCGGATCTGTCTCCTCTTGAGAGGACTCCCTGCTGGCATCTTCAGAGAGATGTTTTTATTCTGTGGGACGGCAGAGTGACATTTTGCAAAGAGGATGTTAGCGGAAAATATTTCTCTGCCTCAATAAATTCCGAATCTCTTACGGATATCTGGAACAGAAAAAAAGAGATATTTGTAAATAACTATAAAAGTGAACTGTCAAAAGAACCTGACTGCAATAACTGTGACGAATGGTATACTTTTAATTTTTAGGGAATTGATCAGATGAATAACTATCCGAATTATGAATCAAATAAAGTAAATAAAAAGGTTATTGCTGTAATTCAGGCCAGAATGGAATCTGTGCGGCTTCCGGGTAAAGCAATGCTTGAGCTTGCCGGCAAACCGTTACTGGCCCACGTAATTGAACGAACTCTCGCTATTGCCGGAATTGACCGTGTCGTTCTTGCTACAGGAAACGGCGCAGAAAATATGCAGTTAGTTGAACTGGCAAAATCAATGGATATCGACTTTTTTATAGGTTCTCCCGAAAATGTTCTGGAAAGATACTATTATACGGCCCATGCCTACGGCGGAGACTATATTGTCAGAGTTACCGGAGATAATCCTTTTACGGACCCGGACTATGCATCAATGGTCGTTGATATTGCCCTTGAATCGGGAGCCGATCTCTGCGCTATTCCCAATCTCCCGCTCGGAGCAGCAGTTGAAGTTATAAAAAGAGAAGCTTTAAACGAGGCCTTTGAAATGAGCGAAAAGCAGTATCACTTCGAACATGTAACTCCCTTTATTAAAGAACATTCGGAGCTTTTTCATATCGAAAGGCATCCTGTGCATATAGCAAACCCTTTTAAAAATCTGAGATTAACTGTTGATACTCCTGAAGATTACAAACTGGCAAAGATCATTTTTGAAAAACTCTATGAAGGAAGACCCTTCTCACTTGAGTCTGTAATAAACTTTCTTACAATAAATCCCGAACTGGTTAATATTAATAACAGTGTTGTACAACGTCCTATGACTCACACTAATAATGGCTGAAAAAATAGTATCCATTTTAACTGACCGCAGCAAAAAACTCGGAACCGGTCATTTTCAGAGAATGCTCAACCTTCTTCGGTTTTTAAACATACAGAAGGGCATTAAAGCTTTTCTTGTAAAAAATAATAAAAATCATATCCCCCCCGGCTTGGAACAGTATATTATTGAGGGGGTTCATCCAAAGAGCGATCTTATTATACGGGATATGAGAGATTCTCATATTAATGACATTGTATCATTAAGAAAAATCTCAAAAGTCCTTGTAATTGACGACTGCGGCAGCGGGAGGGATAAAGCCGATTATGTTATAGACCTCCTTCCGAATACTCATAGGGATTTTGACAAGAATGAATATACTTTGGAACATTTTATTTACGGATTTAATTTTTCAAATTCAATAATTAATGAAAAAGAGGTCTTCTATAACAAAACAGTGGACATTGCTTTTTACCCCGGATTTGAAAGCAGCAGGGAATATATTGAAGAGATCATGCAGTACTTCCCTGAGGGCACAAGAACGGTTCTGTTATCGGGCACTGAGAATTATTATTCAACAGGCGGACAAAAAGAAAAAATTACCGATAAATCTTATTCGGAAATATTGCTCTCGTCCAAGTGCGTTGCCGCACATTTTGGAATAACTCTTTTTGAGGCCCAATTGTGCCGCTGCAGAATTATTACAATAAATCCAACGGATTATCATAATAAGATCACAAGCATAGCAGAAGGGTTCATTGACATCATAAATCTCGGTAAACCTGAGAATCTGGATATTAAGATAGTAAAACCACTTATTAGTAAAGAAATTAATAAATCGCATAACATAAGAGTTTCCTGCGAGGATGTCTATAGAACTATTCAGAAAAGACTTTTTTCATTTTATGAACTTCTATTGAAGATGATATCTGAATAGAGAATACAATTTAATTTCACCTCCGGGAATTGGGACCGTAATTAATAATATTATTTTTTTGATAATCAAAAATTCCTTTACTTGAGTATTTCTGAAAATAATATAGTAATATAAGAAAAGTTTTAGGAAAGATAATGAATAGATCGGGTTATATGACAGGCAGCTGGTCCTTCAAGCTGATAGTAATTAATGTTGTTGTTTATATTTTGCAGAGTTCTTTACTGGCAGGAGACAACCAGATTTTATTTACATACTATTTCGGATTGATCCCGAAACTGATCATTGAGAAGGGCTTTATCTGGCAATTCTTTACTTACATGTTCCTCCATGGAAGTTTTATGCATATTTTTGTAAATATGTATGCCCTGCTGATCTTCGGCATATCAATTGAAGAGACATGGGGCACAAAAAAATTTCTGCTATATTATGTAATTACCGGCACAGGCGCAGGCGTAACAATTTTTCTGTTAAATATCTTTTTAGGCGGCCAGGCAATGGTAATCCCCACTATCGGCGCTTCCGGCGCTATTTTCGGCCTGCTTATTGCCTTTGGAATCCTTTTCCCCGATGCTCAGATCTTGCTCTTTTTTGTACTGCCAATAAGAGCAAAATACCTTGTCATTCTTTACGGAGGATTTGAGTTTTATTCACTCATGACAACAATGGGTTCAAGTAATATTTCCCATATCGGTCATCTCGGAGGTTTATTGTTCGGACTGATATTTTTTGCAGTTGAAAAGCGGCGCGGGATCACCTTTAAAGCGAAAAAGATCAGAAGTAACTTTAACAGTGAAATAAGAAAACCTGATAAAAGCATTTCACCGAATATTGAAGAGAATAAAAATTTTCTGATAAATATACTTAAAAAGATCAAAACAGGCGGGATAAATTCTCTTAACGACGATGAATACCAGCACATGCAGTATCTTTTAATTATGTATGACGAAGAGAATGAGAATATTTGTGTTGAAGAAGACTTCAACTATGAGGATGATTACTGCTTAAAGTGTGAAAATATAATGAACTGCATTGTCAGGGAAATAAAAAAGTATAAGTGATTTTGCAATCTATTAATATTTTAACGCTGAATTAAAATAAAAGGGATCATGATACCTGTAAAAATAAAAGTTAAATCAGGAGCAAAAATTCCGCAATATCAGAGCAGCGGGTCGGCAGGAGCGGATATTTTTGCATTTCTGGAAGAACCCGTAACAATAAAGCAAGGTGCCGCCGCGTTAATTCCAACCGGAATATTTATTGAAATACCGGAAGGATATGAGGCTCAGATAAGGCCGAGAAGCGGACTTGCAATAAAACATGGGATCACGCTTTTAAATACACCCGGTACAATCGATTCCGATTACAGGGGCGAGATCAAGGTCATTGTAACTAATCTTGGCAATAAAGATTTTACAGTGACAAATGAGATGAGAATTGCGCAGATGATCTTTAACAAATGTTATAAAGGTTATTTTGTCCAGGCCGATTCTCTTAATACTACCGAGAGGAATGAAGGAGGTTTTGGGCATTCCGGACTATGAGTAAAAACAATAAAGACAAAGTAAAAATTATTCCCCTTGGGGGGCTTGGAACAATTGGGAAGAATATTACATTAATAGAATATAATAATGATATTATAATTATTGACTGCGGAATTATGTTCCCCAATGAAGAAACGCCCGGTATTGATTTCATTATCCCTGATTTTTCTTACATCTTCAAAAACAGAGACAGAGTAAAAGCGATCGTAGTTACACACGGGCATGAAGATCATATCGGCGCTATTCCCTTTCTGCTTCAAAAGATCAGTATCCCCATTTATGCAACAAAATTGACTATCGGCCTGATACAGAGCAGGCTGCTGGAACGCCCTCCCATTAACGAACCTGAATTCATTGAGATCAAACCAAGAGATATAGTAAATATAGCTTCATTTACAATAGAATTTATACGCGTAACGCACTCCATTGTTGACGGAGTAGGTCTTGCAATACAGACCGGCCCCGGAACGATCATACATACCGGTGATTTTAAAATTGATTTTTCACCGGTAGACGGCGATGTTACCGATATATACCGTTTTTCCGAATATGGAGAAAAGGGAGTTTTACTCCTCATGTCGGACAGTACAAATGCCGAAAAAGTAGGTTTCACAAAATCGGAATCCATACTGGATGACAGGCTCATAGATATTTTTTCCACATCCAAGGGAAGAATAATTGTTGCTTCCTTTGCTTCAAATATTAACAGGATCCAGCAGATACTGGATATTGCCAAAAGATATCACAGGAAGGTGGTATTAACGGGGTTCAGTATGATCAAGAATGTTGAGATATCCAGAACTCTCGGTTATCTGAATATTAAGGACGATATTCTTGTCAGTCTTGAAGAAGCCAATCAACTGCCCGACAAAAAACTGGTCATTATCGGCACAGGTTCCCAGGGAGAACCTATGTCTGCAATATACAGAATGGCTAACGGACTTCATCGGCACTTTACTGCCCAAAAGGGGGACACTGTAATTATTACAGCTTCGGTAATACCGGGGAATGAACGGCTGGTTACTAACGTTATAAACCTCCTGATGCAGCTCGGAGCAGAGGTCTATTATAATAAGGATTCGGACATTCACGTTTCAGGGCACGGTTCTGCAAAAGAATTAAAACTGATGATCTCAATGACCAGGCCAAAATATTTTATGCCCATACACGGCGAATTTAAACATCTGAAAGCTCATGCCAGGATCGCAGAATCTCTAAAAATAAAATCGTCAAGAATACTGATCCCTCAAAACGGAGATGTCCTTGAGTTGTCATCAAAATTTTTCGGCAAAAAAGATTCAATAAATCTGTCTCAAATTTATGTTGACGGATCTGAAATAGGCGATGTTGACAGCGGTATAATAAAAGAACGGCAGACAATGTCAACAGACGGGATTATAATTGCAACTATTCTTATTTCCGAGGGCATGCTTATTATGAAACCTGAGATTGCTGCCAAGGGCTTCCTTGGCGCAAGAAGCAGTCATGTTCTCGGCAAAATATCGGAAACTGTTGAGGAAAAAGTCTGTAAAATGTTAAAGGACGATCTATCTGTAAATGAAATAAGAATAAAGATCAAAAACGAACTTAAAAATATAGTTTACAAATTAAGCAAAAGAAATTCACTCGTTGAAGTTCAGGTTTTTGAGATATAGTCTTCACGGATTAAAGAGAGATTAAATGAATATTACCGATTCTATTTTACTTGGTACTTTACAGGGAGTAACCGAATTCTTACCTGTAAGTTCATCGGGACACTTAACGCTTTTGCAGCATTTTTTAGGACTTGGCGATACTCCTCTTATCTTTGATATCTATCTTCATGCGGCATCGCTCATTGCAGTTGTAATTTTCTTCAGAAAGAGAATAACCGATCTTACGGTTTCTCTCTTTAAAAAAAACAGAAAAAATGAAAAAATCGAAATTCTTTTTCTGTTACTTAGTACTGTTATTACTGCTCTGATGCTTCCTCTTACCAGACCTGTTGTTTACTATATCAAGGAAAAACCGCAATTTCTTTTATTCTCATTTTTATTTACAGCGGTTATTCTCCTTTTTACAGATAAAATACTGAAAAAAAGATCGGGCAGATCCATAATCAGCTTAAAAGACTCAATTATGATCGGACTATTCCAAGGGCTTGCCGTGTTCCCGGGCATCAGCAGATCGGGCAGTACCATCTGTGCAGGCCTTTTTTCCGGACTTAAAGGTGACAAATCATTTGAGTATTCTTTTATACTTGCAATTCCTGCGATATCAGGAGCCCTTCTGCTCGAATCCGTAAATGCAGATATCAAAGGGCTTGATATACATATATTGATTGCAGGCTGTTTTTCATCATTGGTCTTCAGTTTAATATCTCTTCAATTATTATCCTTCCTTATCAGAAAAACACTATTTAAGCCATTCGCCTTTTATTTAATATTCCTGTCATTTGTTGTATTAAAGATCTTCTGGTTATAATTTAATATTATTCTCTTCAGGGCTTTTTACAGTTAATATTTAGTAAAATTATTCCGATTTTTACCGAAAATAGAATATACATATCAAAATTCTCATATTTGAATGGGGTTCCGGACCTTTTAAATTTTCCGGAAAACAGGGTCTGTCATGGAGGAGAGTATTGTTTAAGGATAAAAGAAAAAGAGAGATCTCGGGGATACTCTTGATCTTTTTTTCAATCATATTGTTTCTTGCTGTTTTTACATTTAACATCCATGATATGCAGTTATTACATAAAAATAAAGAAATAAACAATATTGCCGGACCCGCAGGAGCCATAATAAGCTATTACCTGAGATTATCATTCGGGATATCGTCATATTTGATCGTATTAATGTTCGGGCTCACCGGATGGAGAATACTGAAGAATAACAAAAGAGCTGTTATTATTGAGAGTCTATTCTCGATATTTTTTCTTACCATTACTTCATCAGCATTAATTACACTGATAAACGATTCTTCACTATACTACAATGGAGGAATACTTGGCTTTTATATCTATAAATTTCTGAAAACAGTAATCGGAAGCGTGGGTTCTTTTCTGACAATTTTAATATTAAATTTAATAGGGCTTATTATTCTTGGAATTATATCATTGACCGGCCTAATTGAAATTGCCGGCAGTAAAAAGGATATTCCCAAAAAAATCCTGTCAATATTAAAAAAATACTCCTTTAGCGGATTGAAAAGAGATGTGCCCTACAATTTTATCGAAGAGGAACTTAGAAACAAAAATGAAAAGATGCCCTGGGTTACCAGGAAAAAAGTAAAGATCTACAATGACTTGACCGAAACAGAAGACTTTAATGATATTAAATATATTGAAATGCTGGCGCCGCAGGAAAAGCATGACCACAGCGGCGCTATGTTATACGAACCCGAGGATGCCGGCCTCTTTGCATATAAGGAAGATCGCTGCAATGAGATCATCCTCGATAAAAAAAGCGGAACGGCAATTAACAACAGCAATGAATTCTTTACCGAAGATTCGGAAGTTTTCTATGAAGATAATATTTCAATTAAAAAAATATCAAAACCGGAGGAGAGTGAAGAAATAGGGGAGGACAAAATAGATTTTATTAATACCGAAAGGGATGCAGACCCCATTCTCACAAACAGAATAAAGAATATTGATATGGATAAAACCACTCCAAATGATGCTGTTTTAGATGAACATTTACAGGCGGAAGCTGATAAAAAGAATTCAAGCGATTCTGTCAGCGGAGAATATACTGTCCCATCCGAAATTTTCCAGTCTTCAGAGAGATCCGATTCAAAAAACTGGCAGGAAGAGATAAAAAGGATCTCTACTCTTCTGGTCAATACACTGGCAGATTTCGGCATTGAATCAAAAGTTGTTAATGTGAACAGAGGACCCGTAATAACATTATACGAAATACAAATTGCACCGGGAATTAAAGTTAATAAAATTGTGGGGCTTTCCGACGATATTGCCATGGCTCTTGCAGCATTGAGAGTTCGTATTGTTGCTCCTATTCCCGGAAAATCTGCAATAGGCGTCGAAATTCCAAACAGGATCAGAGAAAGTGTAACCCTGGGCGATATTATTAATTCGAAGGAATACCGTTCTCAAAATGGATTATTAAAGGTTGTTCTGGGCAAAGATATACTGGGTAAACCTGTCACATTCGACCTTAAAAGACAACCTCACCTTCTCATTGCAGGAGCCACCGGTTCGGGAAAATCCGTCTGCGTAAACTCAATAATTGCCAGCTTAATATATAATTATAATCCTTCATACCTTCGGTTTATACTGATAGATCCGAAAATGGTAGAGCTCCAGATATATAACGGACTGCCTCATCTTCTAACGCCTGTTATCACTGAATCGCAGAGCGCTCAGATCGCCCTGAAATGGATAATTTTTGAAATGGACAGAAGATATAAACTGCTCTCCCAATTCAATTGCAGAGATATTGAAAGATACAATAATCTGATCGGCACTGAAAACGATGAGCGCCGGAAGCTGCCATATATCGTTACTATAATCGACGAACTTGCAGATCTAATGATGGTCTCCTCCAAGGAAGTTGAAGGCAGCATCACCAGAATTGCTCAGAAGGCAAGAGCAGTGGGAATTCATCTTGTGCTTGCTACTCAAAGGCCTTCAGTAGATGTTATTACTGGAATTATAAAAGCGAACTTTCCGGCAAGAATTGCCTTTCAGGTAGCTCAAAAAACCGATTCCAGAACAATAATTGACCAGAATGGAGCTGAAAAATTACTGGGAAAAGGCGACATGCTGTATCAGTCCCCGATCAGTTCTTTTCCGGTGAGAATACAGGGAGCTTTTATCTCTGAAGATGAAATTCTCGGCATAGTAGATCACCTTTCACAAAACTACACCAGCAGTTATGTGGATTTTGAAGAGTGTATTTCAGAATTTGATAATTCTAAAGACAGAGAAGAGGAAGCTGACGAGCTCTTCTCCGAAGCTCTGAAAATTATTGAAGAAACCCGTAAAGCTTCAGCATCATATCTTCAGAGAAGATTGAGCATAGGATATAATCGTGCGGCAAGAATTATTGAACTTATGGAAGATAAAGGTTATGTAGGGCCTCAACAGGGAAGTAAACCAAGGGAAGTATATATATAATAATCGAACTCGCTATTTAACAGCATAGATTTCCAGAGTGTCTGAAAATGAGAAAAGCCCTGCAAGAATTGTATAGATATATGAAAAGGGTCTGTAAAAAAACGAATTTTCCGGAATAATTCTCTCCGGATGAAATGATGCGGGTCTTATTATAACTCTCTTAAAACCGATCCTTCTCAATAATTTCTTTGCCGAAAGAGGAGAGAGATCGATCTTGTGATCGCAGGGATGTTCATCTATCCACTTTGACCTGTGAAAGTAGAATTGCGGCCCGAAAAAAGAGGGAACAGAAAATGCGAAAATTCCCTTTTCCGGCAATAGTTCAAATATTCTCTTCAGCACAGCAGCAGGATCATTGCAGTGTTCAAGAAAATACCAGGCAGTTACGATATGAAAGATCTCTATTTCCGTTATCTCTTCAAACGGTTTATTTATAACATTTATATTATAATGTCTTTTACAATAATCGGCCCCAAAATCGGATATTTCGACTCCAGCTACTCTTCCAATACCGTTATCGGATGCACATTTTAAAAAAAATCCCATGGCGCAGCCGATATCAAGAAGGCTTAATCTGCTTATATCCCGGGTGAGTCTGTTCAATCCTAAAATTCTACTCAATCTCTTTTGGGATAATCTGTAAATATTCCCATAGTCATCCCGATATGTTTTGCCGTACTGTTTCAGATAATCTTCAATAAAATAATTCCGGTTATAGGTGAATTGTTTATAAGCCGTATTATAGATAATTTTACAGTTTTTACAGATAAATAATTTACTGCTGACAGATCTGCTTTTATCCGAACTGCAGAGGGGGCATTTATGATGATCTGCCATATATGCCGTGAAAGATCAATTATTATTAAACTTTTTTCTCTTTTTAGCAGGTTCAACTACAACGGGAATTCCCTTTATCTTGGCGTCATCAAAGGCATGATAAACCAGCTCCGCGTTCAACTCCGGGACTTCAAAGAAAGAATACGTAGAGTGAATATCTATTTTCCCGATCGATTTACCGTCAATTCCGGTTCTCTTGACGATCTCACGAATAAGATCTCCAGTGGAAATATAGTGATTCTTCCCGATATTAATAAACAATCTGGCTTTTCCGTCTTTAATATCCTCGAAAACGATCTTGCCCGTTTCCGTTGTTCTCTTTAGTAAATTACCGTCAGTGAGATCAAGTTTAGATATATCACCTAATTTGTCTTTCAGTAATGCAGCTGCGATTCTCTTAATGCTGTTAAAAAAGGGCAGCTCTTTCTTTAACAGCTTTACAAGTTTGATATAATCATCGAGATCTTCATTTAAAGCGATATTCAATATTTTTTCTAACTTTTTTTCCTGATTCATTAATAACCTCACATTGGTCACATCGTTTTTGTGTATTAGTTGTTTTTTGATGTAGTAATTCTGCTATTATACCGTAAGATAAAATTACCTATATAGATAATACAGTATGTTAATTGAGCAAAAATATTTCAAGTAATTTTCAGGTAATCATGATTGAGGGAGCCCCGAATTCATATTTATCAGAGGACGAAATCTGTCTGCGGAGAGGATTTACTGTCTGTAGAAAGAAAGGATGTTTCCGCCGGCCCTCATTTTCCTCCGGCAAGGATTATTGCGTATATTTTTGACATTAGGTTCTGGTTCCTCTAATTATCTCTTTTACAATTCGAATATCATTGCTTCTTATTAAAAATGCAATTATTAAAATAAAATATAAAAATGAAATCAGGATTATAGAATAAATCCATAAAAGATCCTTTAAAAAATAGCTTTCAACAGAAGTGCATATCAGAAAAATTAATATCAAAGATAAGTATATAAACAGGGCTTTTCTTAATGATACATATTTATGTTTCCCAAGATACAGGTGGCATAGAATAAATAAAACCATAAATGTTATAACTGTTGTAATTGCTGCGCCAATTGATTTATAATAATATATTAAAATTAAATTTGATATGATATTTACTACAGTTGCAATAACCATAAATATTGAATTATACTCCTGTTTGTCAAGCGATCTGATTATAACAAAGGCAACATTAAATAAGAATGGAATTCCAAAGGCAATTATTCTTAAAACGCCGATTGAAGCAGTATATTTCTCACCAAAAAAATTAGTAATAATCGGTTCCGAGAATAAAAATATAATCAATGCCAGAAAAAAAGATATAACACCATACACTTTTGTAAAAAAATCAAAAGCAAACTGAAATTTGTTTTTATCCTCCTCAAAGGGTACTTTATACAGATAGGGAGTCAGAATCCTGTGAAAATTTGTAGGAATAAAAGACAGAGTTAAAAAAAAGATATAACCGTTATTAAATATTCCCGAGTAAACAGTTCCATGCATAATTGAGAGGATTATAATATTGATCCTTTGAATAAAATTACTGCATATTGAACTTAAACCAAAAGGAATTACATTTTTAATGAAACCTTTTGTCGTTGTTCTGTCAAATTTCAGTTTAAATTTATATTTTTTAAATGTAATTAAGAATAATACAGCAAGAACCAGTATAACGATAATTAGACGAAGATAAGCAAAATGAAAGTAATTCCCTTTTAGAAAAATTACAAGAATTGTACCGGCAAGAAAAGATAAACCAAAAGAGAAAACAATGGACGATGTAACGCCAAACATTTCCCGAGCATCATAAAAAGCATACATAGTAGCCATATACTGGTTGCCAAAACGAACCAGTCCAAAGATTAAAATTAAATGGATAGTATCACTGTTGTAATTAGTAAACATAAGTGATAAAACCATAATAACATATACAGAAACTGCAAGGATCGTTTTCAAAAACAGAGTATTTGCAAAGTGCTCTCTCTCAAGGTCTTTCTCAAGATTAATTGCTCTTATAAGGCCTGCGCTTATTCCCAGGTCGGTAAAAACAGAAAAAAAAGTTGCATATCCTATTGCTGTTGAATACTCGCCATAATTATCAATATTTAAATACCTGGCAACAATTATCATTATTATAAAGAAAAACAGCTTTTCAGAAATAGTTGCCAGAGTTACAATTATTGAATTTATAAAGACTCTTTTTTTATCCGAAACTTTTTCCATTGAGCGGCTACAATCCTTTTATAAAATTGATAATAACAGAAAAATAAATAATTTCATTATCGGATATAAAAAAACATTGCAGGGAAAGATACAAGAATTATTCACAAATTATATTAATTGACAATAGACGTAACAAAATAAAAAAATATGTTATTTAATGAATTTAATATCACCGGAGCTAATATTTGAAAATTGCAATAATCTTTCCAAACGATTCGGACGCACTATTTGACAGGAATTCGAAAAGAACCTTTGGCGGCGCAAATGTTCAGATGTACCTGATCGCAAAAGAATTCGGAAATTACCGGGATATTCAAACATATTCATTCATTCCGGAATATAAAAACATCTCCTTTGACGATGAAGACTGTTTTAACCTCGTTAAAACATATAATGAGAATGAGAGCCTTTTAAAAAAATTTTTAATTTACCATAAAACTATCCGTAAAATCAAACCGGATGTAATAATACAGCGGGGGCTTACATTATTCTCATGCCTTCTTGCCTTTTATTGTAAAATATTTAAAATAAAATTTATTTTTATGCTGGCGCACGACATAGAAAGTCACGGAAGGTACCAGAAGGACAGAAAAAAATGCTTTCTCTTTCCCCTTTTATTGCAATCGTCATTTCTCATGATCGCTCAAAACGAATACGAGTTTGACAACTTAATTAAAAAAATTCCGATTGGCAGGGTAGAGATTCTAAAAAAGGGAATTGATATCTCAAAAATTCATAAAAAGAAAAGAATTCTAAAATATCACGCAGTATGGATTGCCCGCTGCGAAGCCTGGAAAAAACCTGAACTGTTCATAAAACTTGCACAAAAAAATAAAGACTTAAACTTTTTCATGGTCTGCTCAATATCCTTTCCGGGGGATCCCTATTTTTACAGAGTAAAGGAGCTGGCATTAAAACAGAAAAACCTTAAATTTGAAGATTTTCTTAAGAACAAAGAGATTTATAATATCCTGTCCCAATCGGGAGTATTTTGCATAACTTCCGACATGGAAGGGGACTGGCCCATGGTTGTTCTTGAAGCGTCGGCTTCGGGAATTCCGATTCTTTCTTTAAATTTAAACTACGGTGATCTCTTCTCAAAGTACAACGGAGGATTTTTCTGCAATGGCCATTTCACTCTGATGTCCCAATATTTAAGAGAAGTGTATAATAATAAAGAATTATACAGCATTAAATCGGAAGGCGCCGCAAGTTACATCAAAGAAAATCACAATATAAAGACAAATGTTAAAAAATTATACGGATTTATTAACAGCAGATAGAACTTTGATCTGTCTAACCGTTTAATACTTCATCAAAAAGCTCTGCATACTCTTTTGCAATATTTCCGGCCTCAAAATGCTTTGACCGTTCTTTGCCGTTTTTTGCTAATTTTTCCGACAATTTCTTATTGGACAGAACATTAATTATTTCATCTGCAAGACGACCCGGATCATTCACAGGGACCAGAATCCCGTCAACGCCGTTATTAATAATCTCATTGGGCCCGAAGGGACAATCCGTAGAAATAACAGGAGCGCCGCACGCCATAGCCTCAATTATGATATTGCCGAAACCTTCCCAGGAACTTGATAAAACAAATAGATCCGAATTCTTAATATATTTAAAGGGGTTCCTGCGCCACCCCATAAAACGGACATCATTATGTAACTTCAGGTCATTAACCAGCCCTTCAAGCTCTTCCCGCAATGAGCCTTCCCCGACAATAAGCAGTTTTGATTTGATTTTATCTTTAACCCTGTTAAAGGCTTTAATAAGAAGGGCAAGGTTCTTTTGAGGTTCAAGCCTCACGGCAGTCACAATAACCTTATAATTTTGAAATATATCTTTCAACTCCGGTTCAATATCCTCATTTTTCATTTTTTCAATAACGCTTATATCCACCGCGTTATGAATGGTTATTAATTTATTTTTATCAAAGCCGAGAAGTTCAAGTTCATTTTTAATTCCATTGGAAACAGAGTGAACACGGTCAGCATAATTTGAAAGTTTTCGGCTTATAAAAGTGGCGATCTTTGCTTTTATGCCCAGTTCTCTGTTTTTCATTACAATTGTATTATGGTAGGCAATTATGAGGGGAATCTTATTTCTGAAAAGGAATTTGGAAACCAGCGAAAAAAAAGCCGGGATTCTGGAAGAAGCATAAATAAGGTCATAATTTCCCTTTTTTGAAATTTTATTAATTAACCGGATCTTTTTTAAAGAGTTCTTCATCATAATAAAGCTATTTTCAGAAGACGGAGCATTAAGATTGATCACTTCTCCATAGAATTTGTAGTTGTTCTCTTCGCGGAAAACAATTGCCGTAATATCATATTTTGATAATTTATCCAGATATTTGCTCACAACAGAAGATAAACTCTGAATACCTCCTCTGCCGAGGTTTGGGATCACAAAGAGAATTTTTTTCTTAACAGACATAAATACGCTCCGGAAAAGTAAGATCAGGAAGAGAATAATTGTTTTTTTAAAAAAAAATGTAAAGATTTTTTGCACACTATTATAAAAAAATGTGTTGTTTTTATTAAACTTCTATAAATTAATGTTTTTAACGATGAATTAAATTTTGAGATTCATTTAATTTTACACTTAATGATAATTCCAACAGTATATTTTATCAAAAAAATAATTTAACTTTTTAAAAAATTTAATGAATCAACTAAAACAGAGAAAAAAGCTCATTAAAGATAATGTCATAATGAATGGCACATCTCTTTTTGAAAAAATTATTTTCTTTATAATAAACGTATTATTGACCCATTACCTTTCAATGGAGCACTTTGGTGAATACTCTACTGCACTGGGCTTTGCAACATTCTTTTCTATCTTCTCAACATTCGGTATATCTTCTGCTTTAATCCGTGCTATTAACCTTTTCCCTAGAAAGGAGAGAGAACACCTGGGTAACACCTTTTTTATTAAATCAATATTATCTATTATTGTTTATATATTATTGGTCTCATCGGCATTCTTAACGAATTATCCAATAACTACTGTTTACCTAATTTTTATATTAGGACTGGTAAGGATTGGCAATGAATTTATGAACTCCTTTTATGCTTTTTATAATGCAAACGAAAGATTTTCAACAATTGCCATATATACAATATGCTTTGATATTTCTGTACTGGCAATTACATACATTGTAATAAAACTTAACGGCAACTATTTTCACATAACGCTTTCAAGGTTATCTGTTGTCATTCTGGTTTTAATGATAATGTTCTATACAACCGTAAAACACACGCCTGCCAGATTTACACTGAGAACGGTGCCTGAGTTTTTTAAGTCAGCAGTACCCTTTGGGATCATTACAATTCTCGGCAATATCATTCAAAGAATGAATATTATTATACTCTCTTTAATTCACGGTACAATTTACAGCGGAATATTTTATAACGGATATATTTTTATTGTATCATTATTATTTATACCGATTAACCTTGATAAAGTTCTTCTGCCGCAATTATACCGATTATCTATACAAAAAGAGCGGGATAACTACCAGTTTACATTTGATAAAACCGGCAAACTTCTGGGAATAATCTCTTTTTATACATCTCTTGTTATTATACTGTTTGGTGATATAATTATAAAAACTGTTTTTGGAACAAAATATATTCCTTCGATAAATATATTAAAAATTTCATCACTTGCGCTAATTTTTTCATTCTCAGCTTCAGAATCTATTATTACATCCCTGGACAAGCAGATAGCCAGAACAAAAATCAATTTCGCTGCTGCATTAATAAACATAATCAGTTGTACAATACTTGGATATTTTTTTAAAGCTGAAGGAATTGCAGTATCAATGGTTATAACCTATTTTGTACTTTTTCTGTTTTTTAATTCATACCTGGTAATAAATAAATTTATAAAAATAAAAAATTACTTAATAGTATTTTTTAAGCTTATATTTATAAATATTTTTATTTATACTGCTAACAATCTATTAAATATGGAAATTCATTTTATTTTGCACTTAATCATAATTTCATCAGTATACCTGTTATTGGTCTTCTTTCTGATTGTTGAAAAAGATGACATACAGATTATTAAAGACCTCATAAATAAAGTACAATAAATCATTATATGGATAATGAAATCGGGAAAATCAGAGGAAAGAAGTTCTATCATTCGGATTTTATTAACATCTTTGCTCTCTTAAGCGAATACAGAAAAAATTTAATTCTTTTCGTTTTGATCAGCCTGATTCTTTTTATTATAATAACACTGGTAATACCCAAAAAATATTCAAGCGAGGCAAAAATAGTAGTTGGAAAAGTTAATGGCAGCCTGATCGAACAATATGCTCCCCTTATGGAATATATTGGCTCCGCCATCCCCAAAGGGGATTCTCTCGATATAATTAATACCACAGACGGCATAAACCATCAAGGGTATAAACTGAGATATAAGGACATTGTATTAATAATAAAACACATAAGTCAAAATCAATCCGGTTTATTAAAGAGAAAAAATATATTATTAAATAAGGTCATTCGAAGGCATGACAAAATTTATAATAAGAAAAGCAGTAATAAACCGCGGGCGGGCCTTACATACAAAACATCAATAATTGAAAACAAAAATGAAGTAATTGCTGTTGAAAATAATTTACCTGCTGCAATATTTATATTTCTTGCTGCAGAATTTTTCTTTTTGATAATCATCATTTCAATATATAATTATTATAAACATTTATTTTAACAGGTCTCAGTATCAATGAATTTGATAAAAAAAATCTCAAATAGAGCAGATATGTTTTTTTGGCTAAAAATATTTATATTTTCAGCTATTTTTAATGGAGCTGTTTCATACTGGAAATTCTCTTTATACCATATAATTTTTTTAATTGTTTTCTTTATTTTCATACTGAAACAGATAAATTTTAATGACAATAATGACGTTAAAATCAGCATACCTCATTATCAACTTCCAACAAAGCACCATTATATTTTTTATATAATAATGATATGGTATTTTTTATCTCTATTCTGGAGCTGGGATTTTATTCTGGGTTTTAAGACTTATGCAATGTATTTTGCAGGGTGTTTTTTATCCCTGATGATCATTTTTTATATTGATTCATCAGAAAAATTAAAAAAAATTCTTAAATTAATATCAATTATAATAGCTGTTGAATTAATAATAGGCCTTCTTGAGACATTAACTGCATATCATATGCCCGGGTCGAGGTATTCAAATCTGGGAATCTATTTACAAAATAAAATAATAAGGGCAGAAACAATAAATAACTTTGTGCCAACAGGGTTTGAATGGAATCCCAATAACTTTGCGGCAATTCTTGCAATATTCTTTCCATTCGTAATTTTATTCCCTGTAAATAAAAAAAAATTAATATTAATAATAAAAATAATATCAATATCAGCAATATTATTTATAATCTATAAAACAGGTTCCAGGGCATCTCTTTTTGCTGCTGCAATAACAGTAGTTTCATATTTACTGTTATATTCAAA
>JAJRXZ010000088.1 GCA_024276015.1 Spirochaetota bacterium
AAGGCGATAGTTCCATCCTTTCCGAAAGGGCGTTGCAGGTAATTCTGTCGCCGGGATTTATACTGATCAATATGCTTGACTCCCTCTGAGAAATGCCTGCGCTGCGGCAGAGGCCGGCATTATCGGTACTGCATATTTCATTTAATTTGACTATAGTGCCTATAATACTTTCATTCATGAAACTATTTGCTATTATTAATATTTGCTAATAACAATTAAATTATTACGCGGTATAAATCAACTTTTTTTTTGATTTTTGGATTTTTTATTCTTGATTAATCCCGACCCGATAATTTTCCTATTCTATTGTATTAACAATAATACATTTTTTGTTAAAAATCTAACGAAAATACGATAATAAAATATTAGGAGCATAAAATGTTAAACGACAGAGATCCTGTAATAGTAAGCGCGGTAAGAACTCCTCTCGGGTCATTCGGCGGAAGCCTCTCAAAAACAGGCGCCACGGACCTTGGCTCAATTGTAATTGAAGAAGCAATAAAAAGAGCCGGAATAGAGAAAAAGGATATTCAGGAAGTCATGATGGGCATGGTTCTGCCATGCGGATACGGCCAGAACCCCGGACGCCAGGCAGCAATAAAAGCCGGTATCCCAATGGAAGCAGGTTCAATAACACTTAACAAAGTCTGCGGATCCGGACTTATGACAGTAATGATGGCTTCAGAGCTTATAAGATCGGGATATACCGATATTGCCGTTGCAGGAGGAATGGAAAATATGAGTATGGCTCCCTATTATATGCCCAAAGCCCGCTACGGCGCCAGAATGGGACATACGGAGCTTCGCGACCACATGATCAATGACGGGCTGTGGGATATTGTAAACGACTTTCATATGGGCATCAGCAATGATCTTATATCAGAAAAGTGGGGGATAAGCAGGGAAGATCAGGATAAATTCGCGGCATCCTCCTATGAAAAAACGCTGAATTCCATAAAAACGGGAAAATTCAAGGATGAGATTATCCCTGTTAAATTGAAAGACAGGAAAGGCAATGTAACTGTTTTTGATACAGATGAATGCCCCAGAGAAACCTCTTATGAACAATTATCCAAAATGAGACCGGCCTTTCAGAAAGACGGATATGCAACTGCAGGGAATGCGTCAATTATCAGCGACGGTGCTTCGGCTGTTGTTGTTATGAGCTATGCAAAAGCCAAAGAAATGGGAGTAAAACCACTGGTAAAAATTATCGCATCAGGGTCTTCCGGGATAGAATTGAAATATATCTTAATGGCACCGATCAATTCAATTCCGAAAGTATGTAAAAAAGCCGGTGTGAACCTGAAAGATATTGATTTGCATGAAATTAATGAAGCTTTTTCAGGTTCATCTGTAGGTATATTAAGAGAGCTGGATCTTGATGAGGATAAAATAAATGTCAATGGCGGTTCGGTTGCGCTTGGACATCCTATCGGAGCTTCCGGCGCAAGAATTCTCACCACTCTTATTTATGAAATGAAGAGAAGCAATAGTTCCCTTGGGCAGGCATCCCTTTGCCTGGGAGGCGGTGAATCCGTAACTATGATCGTGGAAAATGTTTGATCTTAAACATTAAAAAAACATCCGGCATTTAAAAAAAGCTGTCTCGGATTCGAGACAGCTTTTTTTTCATCATGCTCATCATCATCATTTTTACTCTGAGCAATTTTTTTTACCAGAGTGCTCAGAGTAAATTTTACTATTTTGCTCAGAGCAAAAATAAGCATATTCAGAAAAAAATTTAAAGAAAGCAAAAAAAAATCATCATTTTCCATCCTTTTTCTGTCCTTGATCGTATTTATTATAGATACACAGATACATTTGACCAATTAGGAGAATAAAATGTCGGACAGAAAAAGAAAAAGA
>JAJRXZ010000089.1 GCA_024276015.1 Spirochaetota bacterium
TAAGCTGCCTTGCAACCTGAAATCCTACAACTCCTGCTCCTAAGATCACCGCATGCATAGAAAGGGAATATAATTGTTTTATTTGACCTCTGTCAAGTATCTTTGAAAATTATTTATAGCATCCGGAAAAAAAGATTATAGATAGCATAAGCCTATTCCCTAATGAGACATAATATATCTTATCGGAAGTTATATATTTTAAAACTCAAAGGGACACTTCATTGATCATCTTCATTTTCAGATCTCTTAAATTAGTGGAAATGCTCACTTTATAGATATGAGGGTTTAAAAGCCTTTTATAAGTTTCATGGAGAGATTTAAAACTCTTATCTTTATAAGTTTGATGCTCCTGCACCGGAGCTTCAGGCAGCAGCCTTTTACCCTTATGCATGACTTTACTTAACAAAATTTCGGTTGAAGTGTACTCCTCAAGCTCAATGTGGGCATAATTGCTGTTTAAATGGTTAAAATATATTTTATCTTTGCTGCCGATCCTTTCAAGCAGTTCTTCCCTCTCATCTTCAAGAAATATAAGGTCGCCCAGCATTTCATGGTCAGCGTTATAAAAACGCATGACATTTTTAATTCCCGGTATTGTTATCTTGTTGGGATTGTTGGATATCTTTATGCATGGAACAGATTTGCCTTCTTCTTTTTTGGCAGTAATTTTATATACTCCCGGAAGAGCAGCTTCGCTGTCGCCGGTAATGAGTTTTGTCCCAACACCCCACGCGTCAACAGGCACATTGCTGTTTTTTAAATGGCTGATTATCCATTCGTCGAGATCGCTGGAGACGAGTATTTTCACATGTTCAAGTCCTGCGGAATCAAGCATCTTTCTTGCTTCTTTGCTCAAATATTCAAGATCACCGCTGTCTATGCGAATGCCCATAAAACCGTCATGAGGATCTTTTTTTGAAAAAACTTTAATTGCATTGGGTATACCGCTTTTAAGAGTATCGAATGTATCCACAAGAAGAACGCAGCTGCCGGGAAATATTTCAGAGTATTTCTCAAAAGCCTCAAGTTCCGATTTAAAACTCATTACCCAACTGTGCGCCATTGTCCCCCTCACAGGGATCCCAAAAATTTTTCCGGCATAGGTATTGGATGTCCCTGATGCGCCTCCGATAAATGCAGCTCTTGTACCCGATATTGCGCCGTTCATTCCCTGTGCTCTTCTTAATCCGAACTCCAGAACATTTCCATTCCCTGCAGCATTTACAATCCGCGCAGTTTTAGTTGCAATTAAAGACTGAAAGTTTAATATATTAAGGGTTATGCTTTCTATTAACTGAGCTTCGATTATACCGGCATGAACTCTCAGCACCGGTTCATTGGGGAAAATAAGCGACCCCTCTTTTACGCTGTATATAGTTCCCTTAAACCTGAATCCTCTGAGAAAATCAAGAAATTCGCTTTTAAATATTCCAAGTGAATTTAAATAATCAATATCTTCACCTGTAAATTCAATTTCTTCCAGAAATTCAAGCAGGTTGTCCAGTCCTGCAAATATTGTATAACCTCCATTAAAGGGATTATGTCTGAAGAGCATTTCAAAAACAGCTTCCTGCTTCGGATTATTATAAAAGTATCCCTGCATCATTGTTAACTCATAAAAATCTGTTAATAATGCCGAGTTCTCGAGGAGATACATCTTATAATATCTCCGAAATATTAATCATTGTAATACCCTTTCCAATCATAATATTGATTGACCGCCGAATATTATTTTCCGGCATATCCACACCCCTGCATAGATCCAGTATAACAGTTGTTTTGAATCCCAACTCTGCTGCATCCATAGCAGTAAAAAAAACGCAGTAATCCGTTGCCAGACCGCAGAGAAACACTTCTTCAATATTATTGGATCTTATATATCCTTCCAAGCCGGTTTTTGTTTTTTTGTCATTTTCAAGAAACGCAGAATATGAATCGATTTGAGGATCCGTCCCTTTTCGTATAATAAGGTGAAATCTATTCTGATCCAGATCCGGATGGAAACCGGCGCCATTGCTCCCCATTACGCAGTGGGCAGGCCATAACACCTGTTTGATCCCATTGATCTCAACCTCGTCGTATATACTTTTCCCTCTATGATTCGATGCAAAAGAGAGATGATCCTCAGGATGCCAGTCCTGAGTCGCGATAACCCTGTAAAATTTGTTCATTATAGAATTTATGGGAGACACGATTTCATCACCCCCCTTTACTGACAGGGCTCCCCCCGGGCAAAAATCATTCTGAACATCGATAACTATTAATGCACTTCTTCCGAAATCCATCAAAGACCTCCCCTTTGACCTTTCATCAATTTGCTCCTATATTTTTTCTATCAGAGTTGTTTAATAGTATCCGAATATTCAGCAGAAGTCATTAAATAATCCGGTTCAAATCTGTCCTTTAAATCGATCAGAAAAAGCCATCCCTTGTTATAGGGATCAACATTTAATAAATTCGGGTTTTCATCAAGTTCGGAATTTACTCCGACAATTCTTCCGGAGAGCGGCGAAACTATATCAAAAATATCAATATGAGATTCAATTGTGCCGATTTTTTCATCTCTTTTTAATTCGAACCTGACTTCGAGAAGTTCCACATATATAATTTCGCCTATTCTTTTTTGTATATAATCGGTTATTCCCAGAATACTTTCATAACTGCTTATTTTCTTTACCCATATATGATTTTCAGAATATAACAGGTCATCGGGAAATAAATATTGCAGATCCATAAAGTATCTCGGATTTATTTAACATTACAATCTCTTTTATTATCATAAAATTACAAAAAAATTGAAAATATTCAATATATTATGTCAAATGGTTAATAAGTGCTTCAAGCCCCATAATATATGAATAATAACCGAATCCGGTGATCTGCCCAACACATACAGGTGCTATAAAAGAGTCTTTGCGAAAATCTTCCCTGGAATATATATTGCTGAGATGAACTTCCACAGCAGGAATTGAAACTGCTGCGATTGCATCCCTTATTGCAACAGATGTATGCGTAAATGCAGCAGGATTTATTACTATGCCCTGTACGCTGCTGTTGCTGTGAATAAAATCAATAATATCCCCTTCCCTGTTTGACTGAAAAAATAGAAGCTCAAGGTTCTTACCTATGGCAAATTCTCTTATTCTGTTATTTATATCTTCAAGAGTTAATGTACCGTAAATATCAGATTCTCTTTTCCCAAGCAGGTTGAGGTTGGGCCCGTTTATGACAGCTATTTTTAATGTTTCAGACATATTCCAATCAATTCTTATATGGTTATTAAACTTATAATATCTTCTTATTTTAAATTATATATTTCAATCAAATTTTTTGCCTGGATTACAGGTATTCCGCTTTTTTTCTCATTTATTATTTCTATAAGGTATTTTTTCGAATCGCTGTACTTTTTTTTCTCATTAAAGATTATTGCCAAATTGAGTTTTGCTTTAATATAGTATTCGCTTCTGTGCCTGCCCTTGTTCACTACTTTTTTGAAATATTTAACGGCATTTTTCCTATTCCTGTACGTATAAAGGCTTATTTTCCCCAGATAAAAGAGAGCTTCATCAATATACTTATTATTTGTAAGGGACAATTTATAATAGTAATAATATGCTTTCTTAAAATCTTTTTTTCTGTAATACAACCTGCCGGAAAGATAGTTAATTAAATAATCGTTGCCTTTATATTTATTCAGAAAATTGCCGAATCTTCTGAAATTTCTTATATCGCCTTTTTCATAGTAGTACAGCATATTGGTTCTCATTACTATTTCTCCCTCATCGCTTTTCAGCAGTCTGTATAATTCTCTGCTGGTCAGCTTTATCGCTTCCTTTTGCTGATTGTTTTTAAAGTAGGCTCTAATAAGCATTGAGTTTTTTTTATTCCTGTATTGCTTATTTTTGATCTCTTTTAATTTACCGATTGCATCTTTATACCTGTTATTTGAAATATATATTTCAGCAAGCCTTAATTTTGTCAGATCAATGAATTTAGACTCGGGTGCTTCAATGATAATCCTCGAATAAAGTCCGATCGCCTCGTCAATCTGTACATTTTTGTAATAGTACTCTCCTATTGCATATAGAGATTCTCCGTAGAGTTCTTTATTATCACTCAACATCCGGCTTGCGGATTTTGCTGCGGAAAGGTCTCCCACTTCAATTGCGCTTTTAACAAACAATAAAAGATCTTCTTTGCTGAACTTTTCAAGAGATTCGCTGTACATCCTGTTATAAACGGTTTTGTACTGTTTTAAATAAAAATAGCATCTGTTAACAAGTAAAGGGATCTCTTTCCATTGGTTCTCGTCAAGAGGCGGGATATTTACATTATGAAGAATTTTTAATATTTTTTTATACCTCTTCAGATAATAGAGAGATATTAATCTGTTGTAAAAAGCATTGCCGCGTTTAAATTTATGTTTTCCAAGAAGATATTTTTGATAAAATTCTTCCGCTGTATCGTATTCCTTTTTCGCAAAATGTTCGCCTGCAAGCATTAAATATAATTTCATCGCGGCGTCTGATTGAGAATAATTCTCAGTTAATATTCTGAAATATTTGCGAGTCCTTCTTTTATTTTTATAAGCAGCAAGAAAGTATTTATATATTATATTCTCAACTCCGGTATGTTTCCCATATTTTTTTATTATATGATCTACGGTTTTTCGGGCTCTTCTCAATTTGTTCAAATATATATAGCATTGGGCAAGAAGTATATTTGCGCTGTACCTGTTTTCAACTCTTCTCTGTCTCAGGTATTTATTGAGCATTTTAATCGCTTTTTTATAATGATTCTTTTTATAGCTTACCAGCGCAAGGTAGTAATTGGACTCGTTTATATACTTTGAAAACGGATTTTCCTTTCCGAGATTTTCAAATAATTCTATTGCTCTTTCTATGTTCCCCTTCCCAATAAATATTCTTCCTCTGAGGAATTCAATCTCTTCATTATTTTTTTCATAAGGATATTTCTTAACATACCTGTCCAATAAAGTTTCGGCACTATCAAATTTACCTGCTTCGATGTATGCTTTACCCATAAGAAGTATTACTTTTCGGTTTTCATCAACAATTCCGGCTTTCAGAAATTTTTCAAGATATGCAGCGGCTCGCTGAGGGGCCTTTTTAACAAAAAAATTACTCAATATAATTGAAGCCTCTAATTTAAGCTTTCCTTCGGTAGATTTCCTCCTAACCTCTTCGAGAAGATATATTCCTTTATCCTCTTTATTTGTTTTCATAAATATTTTGCCAAGAGTAAAAAGAGCATTGTAATATAAATCGGATCCTTTCCCCATCAGTATGAATAGTTCAAGAAGTGAGACTGCCCTGTTATAGTTACCGCTTTCCATATATGAAAGTGCTTTAAAATACTGCACCTCATTAAAGGGATATTCCTTCAGAAGATTGTCCGGTATATCCTTAAAAATATTAATTGCTTTCTTATGTTTGTTTAAATTCTGGTAAATCCGGCCCATTATCAAACGGGCCTTTGATTTTGTCTTTATATCCGCCTTTCCCCGTAAAACAGGAAGCAGTCTCTTAATGGAGTCATTGTATTTACCGCTTCTGAACAGAGCCTCACCTATCTTAATAGTCAAAGCCATTCTCAACAGGTTGTTTTTACTTGCTCCAATAGCCTTATCCCATTCTATTACAGCTTCATCGTATCTTGCCTGCGAATAGTAAATGATCCCGATTCTGTCATTAGCGGATGCAATTAATTTTTCATCTTTACTGTTTAAAATAAACCTTTTATATTCTTCAATTGCTTCGTTATATTTTTTAAGAAAGTAGTATGACTCACCTATCCAATACCTGGATTCAATACATAAACCGGTTGTTCTGCATTTATTCAGATAGCTGTTAAATTCAAAAATTGCCGATTCATATTTTTTCTGATAAAAAATAGTAAGAGCTCTGTAAAAATATGCCTCATCTTTATATTCATCATCATTTGAAGAATCGATAATCTTTCTGAAGATAAGATCTGCGGATCCGTAATTCCCGGAATTAAGAGCTTCCAGCCCCTGTTCATATAATGTTTTTGAATCAATTGCCGAATATAAATATCCGTTAAAGATCAGAAAAAAAGCAGCAATTTTACATATTATATATTTATATTTCATCACTTGATAATTATCAATTAATAAGGATTTTAGCTTTTTATATACTTTATTATAATTAAAAAGACATTTATGCAACAATTTTATAGATCCGTTCTGCGATTTATTTTAATTCTCTTCTCAGATAGTCGATTATAAATAGCGATGAATAATTTCGAATTCTTTCACGATTGCCCGTAAAATTCCTCTTAAATGTCTTAACATAACCTCCGAAGTCAACTCCGAAACATACGGTTCCAACCGGTTTTACATCAGTTCCCCCGCCCGGGCCCGCGATCCCGGTTACGGATATACCTATCCGGGCCGAAAATCTATTCTTGATGCCTGTTGCCATCAGGCCTGCCGCCTCTTCGCTGACCGCTCCGGACTTTTTAAGTAATTGCGGTGAAACATTTAACTGCGAGATCTTGATATCATCACTATAAGCAATAATACCGCCCCGAAAAACGGAGGAAGCTCCCGGGATATCGGTCAATCTTTTTGAAATCAAGCCGCCTGTACACGATTCGGCTGCTGCTATAGTTAGTTTTTTCATTCTTAACACAGCAAGGAGTTCCTCTTCAGGTTTTTCATATTGAGGAGAGATCATTCTGTTTTTAAAAACCCTTTCTGCTTCACTTATAATATTCTTTTCATTAAGAGGAGTCCCCCGCGGTACAAATGTAATAGTACAGATGCCTCCTCCGGCAGTAATACCCCAGTCAAGATCCTTCATATCAACATCCATCATGGAAATACTATTATTGACATCCGATTCTTTAAGTCCCACAACACGCAGCGTTATATTTTTGACTGTTTCCACTTTGAAGCGTTTGTTTAAATATGGAATAATTTCATTGGTAAACATATATTCCATTTCAACGGGGACTCCGGGCAGAGCAATAATAACATTATTATTGCAGTCCAGAATAAATCCGGGCGCCAGTCCATACTTATTCTTTATTATCAGGGCGCTATCCGGAACCGCTGCCATCTTCATATCCGAATCATTAACATCCCTGCCGAACCGTTTAAAAATAGTCTTCATTTTTTCTCCGGCATGTTTATCGATTATAACAGAAAAACCGAAAATCTGCCGCAGTGCTTCAATGGTATTATCATCGTCCGTAGGCCCAAGTCCGCCTGTAATTATAATTATGTCGCTATGTTCGGCTGAATATTCTATTGCTCTTTTTAATTCGTCGATGCTGTCGCCCACAACATAATGAAATTTTACTTTAAAATTTGTTGTGAAGAGAGCGGAACTGATAAAGGCACTGTTGGTATCAATTGTGCTCCCATATAAAAGTTCATTCCCGGTAGATAAAATGGCAATACTTTTCATCACAGAATCCACGCAAATATAATATTTTTAGCCGGATAAACAGGATCAATAAATTGAACGGTTGAACAAAGAATGTTTTGCTACATTCTTTCCGGCGCAGATATTCCGAGAAGACGTAATCCGTTTTTAAGAACGATCCTGACAGAATCCACCAGAGTCAAATAAGTAGATGTTTTTGTCAGATTGTCCGAAAGAACCCTATGTTCCGTATAAAACTTATGGAATCCCTGAGCAAGTTTCATCAGGTAAGCTGAAATCCTGTGGGGCTCGCATGACTGGCCCGCGCTGTATACTTCTTCGGGAAATTTTATCATTAATTTTATAAGATATATTGATTCGGGGTTATTTAAGTAAGAAATATCCCGGTTATGTCTGCTGAGATCAATACCCCTCTTTTCAGCTTCGCGAAAAATCGAACATATTCTCGCGTGGGCATATTGAAGATAGAATACTGGATTCTCCGAGCTCTCTTTTTTTGCCAGCGTTAAATCGAAATCAAGATGGCTTTCCATGGATCTCATTATAAAGAAATATCTTGCTGCATCAACACCTATCTCATCAATTAATTCTCTCATGGTTGAGAAATTCCCAAGTCTTTTTGACATCCTTACAGTCTCGTCTTCCATTACAAGGTTTACCTGCTGGGCAATTAAAACTCTGAATTTGCCGTCATCAAATCCCATAGATCTCATAGCCCCTGATAGACGGGCAATATAACCGTGATGGTCGGGGCCCCAGATATCTATAATTCTGTCATACCCTCTTTTTATCTTATCTCTATGGTATGCGATGTCGGCAAGAAGATATGTGGGTCTTCCGTCATTTCTGACAACTACCCTGTCCTTATCATCACCGTAATCCGCTGCTCTGAAGATTTTTCTGCCTTCTTTTTCGTATACTGCTCCTCTCTCTTCAAGATAACTAAGAGTCGCCGTCACTTCTCCGCTTTCATGGAGGCTCCTTTCGCTGAACCACTTTGCAAATTTTACATTAAAATCTTCCAGATCTTTTCTCTGGCTTTCCACATTAAAGCGTACAGCCTTTACAGCAAGATAATCGATCAGTTCCTTTCGATCTGTTATTTTTTCATATTCATTTTCAAAGTTATCAATGATAAACTGCGCTATTTCCTTAACATATTGCCCATGATAGCCCTCTTCGGGGAATTCACTCTTTTCCCCTTTGATTTCGTTTATACGCGCAAGAACGGATTCCCCAAGAAGCCGTACCTGGTTCCCGAAATCGTTTATATAGAATTCTCTGTCTACTATATTCCCGTTTGCTTCAAGAATATTGGCAAGGGTATCTCCAATAGCCGCGGCTCTGGCAGAAACTATATTAAGAGGGCCTGTTGGATTTGCAGAAACAAACTCAATATTAATTTTTTCCGGCTTATCTTTTTTAATGAAACCGTACTTATCCTTCTCTCTGACAATTTCATCAAGAGAATTGCAAATTGTTTCGAATGAAAAGAATAAATTGATGAAACCCGGTTTTACAACTTCAACTCTTTCTATTTCCTTAAAAGCGGAAATATATTCTTTTAAATCCTCCCCGATACTCATTGGCGACCTGCGAAGGATCTTTGCAGATTCAAGAGAAAATGAAGTTGAAGTATCGCCATGGTGCTGTTCTCTGGGATATTCAATGCGTACTTCCGGCAACTGCGCATCGGAAGGGAATTTACCGTGTCTCACTGCATTTTCAATGGATTGAGTGATAATCTCGTATGTTTTTATTTTAAAATTCAAAATTTTAACCCAAAGATAAATTTCTTGTTATCTGTCCTGTTTTAATCATAAATTTTTATCTCTGCAATTTGTCAACAATATAATAAAGGGCTTTTATTTCAAATCATATCTTCACACTAATAAATATTTTATATTAATAGCTTGAAATTATTTCAGTTAAAGGATAAATTATACAAATATTTAATATAATGCCAACAAGACATTTAATTGAGAGGTTTGTAATGGATTTTTTCAAATTCAAAAAGGAGCAGCTGATCCAGCTTATAATATCAACTATAGTTTTTATTATCATGTCCTTTATTTTCACTCAGACAACCCTTATTGAAGGGATGGAATGGGGAGCAATAGATTTCAGATATTTTCTGCGCGATCCTTCCGAAAAAGCCATAAAACTGGAAGAAGGCGTAAAAATGAGCAGAATAAATGAGAGAGCGCGAAAGGATATTATTATTCTGGGAATTGATGAAAATACAATACGCGATTTTTCCGATATGAATATCAATTGGCCCTTTCCTTGGGACATACATACAAAGTTTACCCGATTTGTCAGTTCCGGCAAACCTCTTGCAATACTCTTCGATATTATGTTTCTGGACCATAAACCCTTTGAGAAAGAGCTTGGCAAAGCCTTTAAAAAGGCAAAGAATGTCTTTCTCGATTATCCCTTTGAAACAGAAGATGTTGACATCGATTATAAAGATCAGAAAGAGAGGATAGCTCTTCTCAACAGGATAAGATGGAAAGTGCCTCCCGACGATAAGGCATCCCAGATAGTTGAAGAGGCCGTTCCCCCTACCCCATATCTTATTAGATCCTCGAGAGGGATCGGATTTGCAAACGTATTTCCGGGCAGGGATAAAGTAAACAGGACCATGCCTCTGGTATTAAAATTCAACGGATGGTATTATCCCAATATAGACCTCATAATTGCCATGCACTATTACGGAGTAGGCAAAGACGATGTTGAAATAAAAGTCGGCCGGCACATTAAAATTAAAAACGTTCCAAAAGAAAAGATGAAAATACCGAACGACAGGCGAGAGATAATGATCCCCATTGATGAATACGGTTTTATGGATATTAATTATATTGGCGGCTCAGGCAGTTATCAGCACTATTCCTATAATCTTTTTTACAGAGACGGTTCTTTGGAAGGGAATGATTCTCTTAAGGATAAAATAGTCCTTGTTGCAGCTTATGCCTCCACAGGCATTGCCACTGACGAAAAAAAATCTCCATACGGGGCGTCATTCGGTATCGAACACCATGCTAACGCTATTAACACTATATTAAATCAGGACTTTCTTTACAAATTATCCGACAGGCAGAATGTTATGGTAATGCTTGCCTTGGCATTGCTTCTGGGGCTTATTCTTCCAAGAGTATCAATCATTATTTCAATTATTTTTACTGCGTTTATCACAGTACTGTACGGTATCGGCTCATTTATGCTGTTCGATTCTTACAGCGTTATAACCGCGCTGGCAACGCCTATCATTCAGTGCGGTTTAACTTTTACAGTCATAATTACATATAGGGTTTTAACGGAACAGAAAGAAAAAAAATATATCAGAAGTACCTTTTCCAAATTTGTATCAAAATCGGTTGTTGACGAACTGCTGAAGCATCCTGATAAATTGAAACTGGGAGGTGAAAAAAAGATACTAACCGTTCTTTTTTCAGATATCAGAGGATTCACGTCAATATCGGAACGTCTGACTCCGGAAGAACTTGTTGAGCATTTAAACATCTATCTTCAGACAATGACAGATCTTGTTTTTGAATATAATGGGACCCTTGATAAATATGTGGGCGACGAGATCATGGCTTTCTGGGGGGCGCCCATACCTATGGAGGATCATGCATTACAGGCATGCAGATCCGCGCTGAAACAGATGGAAGCTCTTCACAGACTTAATGAACAGTGGATAAGAGAAGGCAAACCCACCCTGAATATAGGTATCGGATTAAATACCGGACCAATGGTAGTTGGTAATATGGGGTCGTCTTCAAGAATGGACTATACTCTTATGGGAGACAATGTAAACCTGGGAGCAAGACTGGAAGGAACCAACAAAGTATATAAAACTAATATTATTATCAGCGAATTTACTTATGAACATGTAAAAGATCATGTTGTGGTTCGGGAACTTGATCTTATCAGAGTAAAAGGCAAGGAACAGCCCGTAAGGATTTACGAGTTAATTGACGTCAAATAAATTCATTTTTTTGACTTTATTCTTTCTCTTAATAATAAGTTCAGGATTTAAAAGGGTGCCCCTGATCTTCATAGGCACCCTTTTGATCCTATTTTCTTTATCATAGAAAACGGGATAGAGATTTAAGTTCAGGCCCTTAACATAATCGTACTTGCCATAGGCATTGTAATCGATTAAATCGCTGTTCATTGCAAAATTTCCGATATAGAAATACATTCCCGTTTGGGTAAGCGAAAAGGAGAAATTCCTGAAATTGATGCTGCTTATATCGATAAGATCATAACCGCTTTCGAGAAGAAAGGCATTTAAACGTTTTTGCAGTTCGCTGTTACTGACAGACCCGGAATAGATATTGAAGCTGACAAAAGCTTTTGTATTCTGTAATAAATGTGACAACCTGAAAGCGCTCAGTTCAAATTCATATTCCAAAAACCCCGTACCCGACATTTTTATATTCTTATTATAATCAGCAGAAAATTCTTCAAAGTTAAAACCTTTTACGCTGCCGCTGGAAAAAATAAAAGGGAAATCACGATTAAAATATGCATACAACTCCGCGTTATAAGAGGCATTATATCCTCGGATGTTGAAATCCTTTATTTGCAGTAAGCCTTTTATTAGATCTGCTTTGAAAAACAGTTTATGCAAAACGGCATCTCCTCCCAGTAAAAGATTATCAACATTAAATTTCAGAAAAAGATCGTTCAATGTAAGAAATCTTGCAAGGGGTGTCTGCAAAAAATTAATATGTTCATAACCCTTCTTTTTATCTTCATAGGCCTTTTTAAATATATGATCTATAGAATTTTTTATAAAAGTATAGAATAAATGGAGCCTGGCTTTCTCGGAATTTATTTCAATTTCCGTTTTGGATTTAAGGGGGGCCCAATTTTTAAATTGCGTCTGTCCCTGCAGAGTAAAATCGGATCCGAATATATTAGTTCTGAACGACAGATCAAGCCTGTTTTCTACAAAAACAATTCTGGAATTGCATCCTTTTATGACCTCTTTTTTAACTCCCCTATTGAACCAATCCGCATTAAAATCGGTTAATATAATATGAATATCCTTAATTAAAGGAACCGACCTGTTTATATCATACTGAATATCCCCATTGAATTTCAGTTTCCCTCTATAGGAAACATCTTTTACCGGCCTAAAATAATTGGAGATCTGATCCAGGTTGATTTCACTTGATTTGATGAAAACCTTTACGGTGTTATTATATGCATATTCTCCTGATAGATCGATCTTAAAAGATTCGTCAAAAAAAGTAAAATTATTTAATTTATATTTTCCCCCATCTCTTATCACATCAAGGTTGATTTTTGAATTAAAATTTTTATTTGAAATAACATTATGATGAGGTCTTGAATGAGTGGTAAGCGAGAAGTTATTTGTTTCTATTATACCTTCGATATTAACCGCTTTATTATCTGATATTACTCCTAATTCCGAAGACAAGCCGCCTTTTACCGAATAGCTGATAATATCATATTCATCTATAAAATCATTAAAATATGACAGATCGAAATTATCGATTTTTATTTTGCCTGAAAAGATATTATTCTTATTTAAATTATAGATGCCATTCACAGCAAATTTTCCATTGCTCATTGTTTTCGGTTTATAGGGAAGAATCATGCCTTCCAGATCACAGGTAACAATCCCGCTTTCTAATTTCAGATCACCTTTAACTTTATCAAATGCAATGGTAAGTTTTTTGTTTTTAAATACTTCTTTATAGAGGATCCTGTTGTTAACAAATTTAATATTAAAGCAGTTTGAATCGATATACTTAATCTTTTTCAATTCATTTCTGAAAATAAAAATATTTTTAAAGCTGTCATTATAACTTTTGCCGAACTGTTTATAAAAAGATATTACCGAATTAAGGAATCTGATATTATTTATATATATATTCTTATTCAAGAACTGAGAAAAATCGAGGCCAAATACAATTTTTTCACTCTTCAGCAGACTCAGACTGTCATTAAAATCACTTGAATTTGATAGATCGAAATTTGTTATTACAAGATCTCCCCAATTATCTATATAGATATCTTCAAATTTTACAGCTTTGTTAAGGTTCTCTTTGCAGAAATCCTTTACTATTTTTTTAAGATCATTCTCATTAAAATTGACAAAGACAAATAGTTTTAATGAAACAATACCGGCAAAAGTAAGTAAAATCGGGATCATAAACATTAAAAAAATTGACTTTTTTTTAATTCTCATAATAATTTTTGTTTACTGTTTATTATATATTTATTATTTAGTAAATGGGTTACGGATTTGATTTTCTAAAGTAATTCATTAATAAATACAATAGATTGCACTATAATATTGTGAGTCAAGTATATTAAAATGTTCTGTTCTTTTATATTCTTAAATTATATGGAAGATAATGGCAATAACCGATATTATAACAGCGGGAACGAAAATTTAACATGAATGATAAAAGCTACGTTCAAAAGCTTCTGGAAATTTCCGGATCTTATGAAATAGATAGATACAAAGAAAACGACCTAAATTCAACTCACAGGCCTTTTATCGGAACTCCTAAAAAGCATCCCAATGATGAAAATATTCTGATCTTATTAACCGATCCTTTCTCGAACAATAAAAAATTCTATGAATTTCCAATAAGCTCAATCGGAAGTATTGAAGATCTTGGAACGATCACTTCAGAATCCGGCGAAACTGCATATAAGATCAGAGTCTGGGTAAAAAAAGGGATGCCCGGTCTTGCTGCAGAACCTTTCATTGTTGAGTAAATAAATACAATATGGACTACATTTCAGAAATTCTTTTTCAGATGGCTCCGAATGTGCACTTTATTTCATTCGGTTTGCTTCTTCTTGCAGGTTTTAACCTTCCCATTTCCGAAGATATAGTCTTTATTATCTCCGCCTCAATTGCTGCAACAATTGTTCCCGAAAATAGATATATGATCTTTGCCGGCTGTTTTGCAGGAGCTTATATTAGCGATATAATTGCGCATCTTCTCGGCAGATTTGCAGGAAGACGTATTCTAAAGATGGAATTTTTTAAAGATAGAATTCCCGAAGAAAAAATCAACCGAATTGAATTATATTTCAAAAAATATGGAGGCAAAACTCTTTTTTTCGGGCGATTTGTTCCTTTTGGCGTCAGGAACATGCTTTTTATTACAGCAGGAATTGTTAAAATGGATATCTTAAAATTCCTTACAGTGGATTTGATGGCATTATCTGTAACTTCTGTGATTCTTTTTTCACTGGGATATTCATTTGGGAAGAACTATCGGCAAATTATGCCCTATGTTGAAAAATATAAACTTGTAATTTTTATAATTTTTATATTATTGATAGTATTCTTGTATCTAAGAAAAAGATTTAATAAATTTGACAATAAGAAAAAGAATAAAATATTATAAAAATATAAATGTTGCATTTTTTATAATATATAAATTTTTATGTAAATTTACCTTGATTAATACTTTGTAACTAATTAGAATTAAGACTTACTAATTTTTAAGTGTTATTATACAGTAATCTTGCAATTTTTTTAAATACATATATTTTATTAATTCGTATAATATTCAGGATCAATATAATTAATGCAGAATCTAAAATATCACATTATAAATATTGCGGCTGTGACAATATTTTCCTATACAGGCTCGTCTGCAATAAATAATGTTGTCAGACATAATATCTCTCCCGTTACGGCAAAAAGTGTAAGAAAATCAAGAAAGATATCTCATAAAAAAGTTGTAAAAACGTTTGACCGGTATAAACATATTCTTGAGTCCGGTTTTTTCAAGGTTGCCTCAACAGATATTGTTTCGTCGCCCCTGCTGACAGAAAGCAGGAATGAATCCGCTTCCATTGACAACTTATCGCTGATGGGAACTATAACGGGCCCCAGAAGTATTGCTCGGGCCATGATAAAAAAAAGAGGAGAGAGAAACCCTGAGATCTTTAGACTCTGGAGCGAAGTATACGGATATAAACTTATTGCAATCCGGTCCACAAAGGTATATCTTAAATTAAACAATGAGAGATATGTACTTGATCTATTTGCTAAAAAGAAGAATGAAGCGGGCGCAAGAAGGAACATTAATACCGGAAGGGGAAGATCAATTAAACAGAGTATAAGCAGAGCTGAAATAAAACAGAAAGTAATGAATAATCTTGACAATGCTATGAGAGGACTCGTTGCGGGGCCTTACAGAGTCAATGGCAAAATTGTAGGATTCAGACTAAAAAAGGTAAGGCCATATAATATACTTTACAAGATGGGAGCAAGGAGCGGAGATATAGTTAAAAGGGTTAACGGCCATGTTATTGACAGCACCCCCAAGTTAATGAAATTATGGGAATCGCTTAAAAATGAACCTAAAATAACCGTTGATATTGAAAGAGGCGGAAATTTAATAAGTTTTGATTTAAATATAACTGAATAACCAAAAAAGGGATTTATTATGCTTAATACAAAAAAAATATATACTTCTCTGATGACGTTTATCTTAATTCTCATTTTTTCTTTTATCAGTTCGGGTGAAAAGAAAATTGCGCTGCATCCCCAAAAAGTATATGGCGAAAAAAGTAAAAAAAGAAAGAAAAGGATCAGGAAGTTTGCTCTTAATTTTAAAAATGTTGATATTGGAGAGTTTTTAAATATTATGAGTCAGCTTATCGGAAAGAATATCATTCTTGACGATAAAGTTAAAGGTAAAATATCAATAAGCTCTGCCAAGAGAGTTCCTGTAAGCCAGGCTTATGAAATA
>JAJRXZ010000090.1 GCA_024276015.1 Spirochaetota bacterium
AGATTTTTAGTAGACCCTATATAGTACTTTTCAGAAGATTCTGATTGTAGAATATATGTGTAGAACATATTTGATTAAGAAAAGAAGCAGTTTTACTCTGCTTTTTTTGGTTAAATGCTCCCCCGGCAGGACTCGAACCTGCGACAAATTGGTTAACAGCCAACTGCTCTACCGACTGAGCTACAGGGGAATATATTTAAAGCACTTATGCTTTAAAATCAGTATTAAAACCTGCAATCTCATTGGTTAATCCCGATTTATCGGGACTCTACCGACTGAGCTACAGGGGAATATCAACAAGATATTCTGGTTGATAGCAAACAAGGCCGAATAGTGTCAATAAATTTTTAAGTTTTTCTTTATTATTTTAAATTTTTGAGATATTAAATTTTTCTTGCTAAATTATCAAAAAAATATAAATTGAATAAAACTACTCGGAAGTTCAAAATGGATATTCATAGCGAAATAAAGAGAATAGCGGATAAAAAAAATGCTTTAATTCTTGCTCATAACTACCAGAATGATGAAATTCAGGATATTGCCCATGTGACAGGTGATTCTCTTGAACTTGCGCAGAAAGCTGCAAAGAATGAAGCGGAAATGATTGTTTTTTGCGGTGTCCATTTTATGGCAGAATCGGCCTCTATGCTTTCGCCTGACAAAAAAGTTATACTTCCAGATGTTACTGCCGGTTGCCCCATGGCTGACATGGTTGATGAGGAGGGTCTTAAAGAGCTGAAAGAAGAATATCCGGATGCGCTGGTTGTTACATACATAAATTCAACTGCTGCTGTAAAAGCGTTATCTGATATTATATGCACTTCGTCAAATGCTGTGAAGATAGTGCGGAAACTTGATGCGGACCGAATTATATTTACGCCGGATAAGAATCTTGCTGATTATGTTCAAAGATTTACGGATAAAGAGATTATACCTTGGAGAGGCTTTTGTCCCACACATGAAAATTTTTCAAAAGAAGACCTTATCGAGATAAAAAAGAAACATCCTCATGCTCTTGTTATTGTGCATCCGGAATGCAGACCCGATGTGATAGATATGGCTGATGAAGTTTTATCTACGGGTCATATGGTTAAATTTGTCCAAAAAACCGATGCTGAAAAAATAATCGTAGGGACCGAAGCGGGTATGATACATAAACTGAAAAGAACAGCGCCGCATATTGAGTATATCCCTGCATCCGATTATTTTATCTGCCCCAATATGAAAAAGATAACTCCGGAAAAACTATATCAGTCTATTATAAAAGAAGAAACTGTAATCACTGTGCAAAAAGAGATCAGCGAGAAGGCAAAATCGGCATTAAACAGAATGCTTGAGCTCTCATGATGGGAGAATATAACTTATAATTATGGATAATTATAATGAAATAAAGAATACTTCTGCCGAAGATTATACTGACGGAAGTATTAATCTTATGCGGAACAGGACTTTTAACAGTGAGTTAAGAGAATTGGTAAATAGAATTAAAGAGAATGAAAACTCCTATGATGATATTAATATTGATGATTTATCCGAATCGGAAGTCCTTTATCTTCTGCACCAACTCTTCTATAAAACAAAAAATCTGAAGAATTTACATAATATCAATACATTATACAATCCCTTTCTAAAAGAGTATTCATCTGATGATTTTCGAAGAGACCTGGAAAAATATATATCCGAAAAGCTTGAAAGAGAATTGTTAACCTTATATTCGATATTGACGTATAATATTTCCGATAAATGTTTTTCATCCTCCTCTCTTAATAATACTATGAATCAAAATATTATAATCAGCCTTCATGATAATTTGTACGGAGAAATTGTCAAAAACAGGAAAGGTTTTATTTTGGATAATTCGGAAATTCTTAAGAATCCTTTTATAAGAAAGAAGTTTTACATAGAAAACTCCCAAGACTATTCAAAATCGCTTTTTATCATTCTGCTGGGTAGAATAACAGAGAATATAAGATATGAAATAGATAGAAATATAAAAAATATGCCTCTGGCCGATCTGTTGTCGCCTCTGTTGATAATAGAATTTGAGAAGGACCTGCATAGTGATTGTGAGTCTATTTATAATTATCTTGTCAGTGAGTTGGCGATCCCTTTATTAAATCTGGAATGCTACCGCTCTGTTAACCTGACTTTAAAACAGTATGATAATTATGAAGAAATTGTTGATCTTGTTGAAAATTTTCTTAATATGGCTTTAAAGATGAGACACGGTGCAGGAGTTTATATAAAATCGAACCGGCACTATGGCAAAAGAAATCTTCTTCAACTGAAATATCTTAAAGCAAAATTGACAAAAGTGCTGCCGGATGATTCTATTATAATACGGATCGGCAATAATAAGCTTTTTATAATTTGTGATAAATCATATATAGGTTCAATAAATGCGTTAATCGATGATTTCAATAGTGTTTATAGAGATTATATTGAAATTAGTACCATTACGCGGGAAAATATCAGAGAATACAAATCCTTTTTAATCAAACTTTGTTTTTAAATTTAATTTACTCGTAATACATTAATAAACCATACATTTTGTAAAATATGTCCGATAACTTTATTGTTATGGTCTATTATTAAGAATATACCGATCATCATTGAAAAATTCTGATTAAATGGATCGGTATATGATCTGAGCACGATTTTTGATATATATTTGCTTTACTTAAATAATAGCGGAAAATGCCTTTTATTTACATTTTTATAGCTTTAGGGAAGTATAGTTATAAATATCATGAGACAGTATGTTAATGATTATTTTTTTGAATTATTATCTGTTTGTTAATATCTTTAACGTAATAAATGTGATACTATTGCTTATATCCCTGAAAGGAGAAAACAGGTCTGATCACAAATATAAAATATAGAATGATCTTTTGCTTCAATGTTTTTACTGCATTGGTTATATTAACTGCTGCATCCCTCTTCGCTGCCGATTCCATTGGTACATCGGGAGCGGATTTTCTTGAAATCGGGGTCGGAAGCCGGCCCGTTGCCATGGGAGAAGCCTTTACTGCTGAAATTGACGATATAAATTCAATTTATTATAATCCTGCAGGATTGGGATCAATTAAATATCCCTTGCTGTCTGTTTTACATCAGGAACTGCTTCTTGATTCAAGGTATGAACATATAAGTACTGCATTCCCTTTCTACAAGGGATTCCTCGGCATATCAAATTCGCTGTTCTGGGTTCCGCCTTTTGAAAAAATTGATATTGAGGGCAATAAAAGAGGCGAAGTAAATTTCTACAACGGAAACTTTACTGTTGCTTACGGATATAATTTTAGTTATTTCTACCTTGGAGGCTCGCTAAAATATATTTATCAGAGAATTGACACTCTTTTCCTTCATTCTGCAGCTGTGGATTTTGGTGTTCTGAAAGGCTTGTATATGTATTCACCTTTTGATGCTCCCGTAAGGAATTTTCATATAGGCCTTTCTATTCAAAATATAGGTACAAAAGTGAAAGACTCCCCATTGCCGAGGCTGATAAGATTCGGTTTGTCCTATAAGCTTACCAAATGGTTCGGCTTTAATGCGGATTTTATTGAAAATTTTATCAATTCATCCGATCTCTACGATTTTACATACGGATTTGATGAGAGCTTCAGGATCAATACAGGCGTTGAATTTAATTATCTGAACCTTTTGTCTCTAAGAGGGGGATACAGGTTTAATGACGGCAGTACTTTTTCAATGGGATTCGGTTTTAATTATGTAATAAAAAACGTATCCTTTCTTGTTGATACATCCTATGTGGATTCGAAGATTTTCGGACCTTCATATTCAATAAATATCACTTTTAAACTTATACCGAGAGTTATTACTATTGAGCATAAAAGGAAAGCGGAATACCATTACAGAAGAGGCATAAAATATTTTATAGCAAACGATATTGAGGCTGCTTTAAATGAATTTAAGCTTTGCAGGGATTTTGACCCATACCATAAAAATATTGACAGGAAGATAGCCGAAATTGAAGAAATATTGAGATTGCAGCAGGAGAATCTGGATCTTGATGAGGAACTTAAGAAAATACAATGAAATAAGAAAACTCAAGGCCGAGCCGGATTTTTGCCCGGGAGCTTACAGTTCTCTGCTCTTCCAAATGGGTAATACAAAGGTTATCTGCGCTGTCAGTATCAGCGACGATGTTCCCGAGTTTGCAAAAAAGAGAGGAACAGGCTGGTTGTCTGCCGAATATACTATGCTGCCATATTCGACAACACCGCGAAGCAGAAGAGAATTTCAGAAAAGAGACGGCAGGTCTGTTGAGATCCAGAGACTTATCGGCAGGTCTCTCAGGGGAGCAATCGATCTCTCCCTGATTGAAAATTATTCATTAATTGTTGATTGCGATGTTTTGCAGGCAGACGGGGGTACAAGGACAGCTTCAATAACAGGCGCATATATTGCCCTCAAACAGGCAGTTAACAGAATGGTGAAAGAGGAGTTGATCAAGGTAAACCCAATTGTAACCAATGTCGCGGCAATTTCAGCAGGATATGTGGGAGAGGAACTTTTGATCGACCTGGATTACAGTGAAGATTCAAAAGCAGACGTGGACATGAATATTGTTATGGACGGTAATTACGATCTTATTGAAATACAGGGCACAGGGGAAAATAGAACATTTACTTTGGATCAGCTTAATAACATGCTGGAACTGGCAAGAAAGGGCATTAAAGAATTAATCGATTTTCAGAACAGAGTATTGTAACTCCTGCCGGAACTTCTTAAAAGTCTTTCGATTTTATTTTAAAAAAATAATAGATTATCGAATCAACCGATTCTGCCGATATGAATAATAAGTCAATCTATTTATTATTGCGGATATTTGATATGAAGACAAAAATATTTTTAATTATAATATTCTCTTTACTCTTTAAGGGCATTGTTTTCTCTCAGTCTAAAAGCACAACGGGTATTGACACACCCACTGCCTTTACCATTCAGAGGGGGATGTATCAGGTTGCTTTTCTCGGTTATGATAACGGCGGAGTTGAACTGAAAACCATTATAGGACTTCACGATCTTCTTTTTCTTGGTATCTCCTTTGATATGCAAAATGCGATCGGCAAAGGCGATCCGGAACCGAATATCCCGGGAGTTATTGCAAGGCTCCGTATTACCGAAGGATGGCCCGCTTTCCCGGTGTCCATTGCTTTCGGTTATGATTCCTTCTATATCGGCAGTATAGGCAAATCTGAAAACAGTTATAATGAATTAAACAGGATGGTTTACGGTCCTTATCTTGCCTTAACAAATCCGATTTATCTCTTTGATTCGGAACAGTATGTCAGTTACGGCATAAGAGTCCCAACACAGCCCTCTTATGTTCCGGGGGATACGTCATATTTTTTATGTTTTGATGTTCCTCTCGGTGAAGCCTTCAGGGTCAAAGCCGAAGCAGAAAGGGTTTACTATAATTTCAGGCGTCATGAGGATTGGCTTTTGAATTTCGGATTGAGATACACATACCTGGAACAGGTTGGCATCGAGTTTGATCTTATGCTGCAAAATGATCAGAAACCTAACAGAATTATCAGAATAATATATAATGATGAATTTTAAGGCGGCTCTTCTTTCTGTTTTTCTCTTCTTATTTTCTTCAAAAGCTCTGACCTTAAATAAACGCTGTCGAATCGGCATAGTCAATCGGAACGGAATGACCCTATTTCTTAATGTTGAAATTGCAGATACGCCGGAAAAAAGAATGCGGGGACTTATGTTCAGAAGATATCTACCCCAAAATAGCGGTATGCTCTTTATTTTCAGCAGCGAAGATTATCGGAATTTCTGGATGAAGAATACTTATATTCCGCTCAGTATTGCTTATATCGGTTCTGACAGGATAATTAATGAGATCTATCAAATGAAACCGCTTGACATTTCAGTTACATATCCTTCAAAATTACCTGCCAGATATTCTCTTGAAGTTAACAGAGGCTGGTTCGGAAAAAATAATATATCTGCAGGCGGTATTATAAAGTTCAATGGATGCTTCGGTAAATAGAATCCCTTCATCCCGGGACGAACGTTCACTCTTAATATCTATTAAAATGCACAATTCGGATAAAAGTGAAAAAGAGTATTCACTCGAGGAATTAAAGTTTCTGGTAAAGACTGCGGGCGGTATAATAGTTGATTCAATGATAATTCAGAGAGATAAGATTGATCCCGCATACATTGTTGGAAAGGGTTACATTGAGAAAATCAGTGAAATAATAAATAATAAAAAGATCAGGCTTGTGGTTTTTGATATGAATAATATCAGACCCGCCCAGATAAGAAATCTTGAGGATATTTTTAAGTGCAGAGTAGTGGGAAGGAACGAGGTGATAATTGATATTTTTGCAAGAAGGGCAAAGAGCGCAGAAGCGAAGGTTCAGGTGGAACTTGCCCAGTTGAAATATATACTGCCCAGATTAAAGGGGCTGGGGGGCGTATTGTCAAGGCTGGGCGGAGGCATCGGAACAAGAGGCCCCGGAGAAAAAATGCTTGAAACAGACAGACGGCACATAGCAAGGAGAATAGTTAAGCTGAAAAAGCAGTTAAAAAAATTCGAATCAAACAGAAGCAGAACCAGAAAGTCCCGAAGCGGTGAACTTCTCGGAGCTGTTGTAGGTTATACCAATGCCGGTAAGTCTACGCTCATCAATAATCTTGCCAAAGATGATCTCTTTGTCGAGAACAGACTCTTTGCCACACTGGATTCCTATACAAGAAGAGTTTTTCTGGGAGACAATAAATTTACTCTTCTTACCGATACAGTGGGTTTTATTACAAATCTTCCTGCAAACCTGATCGAATCATTCAGATCCACATTAGAGGATATCGCCAACTCCGATTATATTATTCATGTTATTGATATCAACGCTGAGAACATGGTCAATAATATACTTACCGTTGAAAAGGAACTCAACTCACTTCAGTGTCTCAATAAGCCTGTAATACGGTTTTTTAATAAATCGGATGCAGGCAGCGGAAAAATTATTAACCTGACCTCAATAAAATATCCGGGTTCAATTATCGGGTCCGCTTTAAAAGGTGATGGAATAGATACGCTTAAAAAGAGATTGGTTGAGATCTATGATACTTCAGAGAAGATGAGAAGCAAAAGAGCCGTAGTTCAATAATTTTATTCCGCGCTGAAATTATCTTGATAAATTGGGGTATTCAATAATTTTTGAATAAATTATTCTTGTTTTTTACTCTGGTGATTTAATAATTGAATTTGTCATTTCAATTAATAATCTTTCTTTAAAACAACTTGTAAGGTGTAACAAAATGATAGATAAAACACTGGGCCTCATTTTCGGTACAAAACATGAAAGGGACATTAAGAAACTGAAACCTTATGTTGGCAGAATAAACGCTCTTGAACCGGAGATGAAAAAACTCACCGACAGTGAAATGAAAAATAAAACTTCCCGGTTCCGCCAGCGGCTTGACAGGGGGGAAAAACTTGACGACATTCTTGTGGAAGCTTTTGCTCTTGTTAGGGAAGCATCCGTCAGAACCCTGGGTATGAGACATTTTGACGTGCAGTTAATAGGCGGAATTGTTCTCCATCAAGGGAAGATCGCTGAGATGAAGACCGGTGAAGGGAAAACTCTTACTGCTGTTTTGGCGCTCTATTTAAACGCTCTTGAGGGGAAAGGCGCCCATCTTGTTACAGTAAACGATTATCTTGCCAGAAGGGATGCCCAGTGGATGGGCCCCATATACAATTTTCTCGGTTTAACGGTAGGATCAATACAGCATAATCTGGGGCCGCAGGAGAGGCAGGACGCATATAACTGCGATATTACGTATGGTACCAATAACGAGTTCGGTTTTGATTATCTTCGGGATAATATGGTAGAGCATAAAAGCCTTCGTGTGCAGGAATTGCTTAACTTTTGTATTGTTGACGAAGTGGATTCAATCCTTATAGACGAAGCAAGAACGCCTCTGATCATATCCGGTTCAACCGAAGAATCGACAAAAAAATATTTTCTTATAAATAAAATAATACCGAGCCTTAAAGAGAATGTGGATTTTGAGGTGAATGAGAAGGATAAAAATGTAACTCTGACGGAAGATGGAGTTAAGCATGTTGAAAAACTCTTAAAGATCGATAATATGTACGACAACAAACATATTGATACGGTACACCATGTGAATCAGGCATTAAAGGCTCATACGCTTTTCAAAAGGGATATCGATTATATTGTAAAGGACGGAGAAGTAGTAATTGTTGACGAGTTTACAGGCAGGCTTATGCCCGGTCGAAGATTTTCCGACGGTCTCCATCAGGCTCTGGAGGCAAAGGAGAATGTAACCATTGCTCGCGAGAGCCAGACCCTTGCAACCATCACTTTTCAGAATTTTTTCAGGATGTATAATAAACTTGCCGGGATGACCGGTACCGCAGATACGGAAGCTGTTGAATTTAAGAAGATATATAATCTTGATGTTGTAGTTGTACCAACCAACAAACCGATGATAAGGAAGGATTATCCCGATAAAGTTTACCGTACCGAAAAGGAAAAGTATAACGCCATAGTAGATGAGATTGTCGAATTGAGCGGTAAAGGCCAGCCTATACTTGTAGGCACAATTTCAATTGAGAAATCCGAAACTTTATCCAAGCACCTTAAATCAAAGGGAATTATACATAATGTTCTCAACGCCAAATACCATGAAAAGGAAGCCCAGATAATTGCCGAAGCCGGAAGGCCGGGTTCCGTAACTATTGCAACGAACATGGCAGGAAGAGGAACAGATATTGTTCTGGGAGGCAAGAAAAGCTATGTTGACGAGCTTGAGTCTCATGTCCCGGTTCATGACGCTGATCTATGGGAAAAATTCAGGTTAAGTGTTCTGAAAAATGAATTCGAAGAAGCTGAAAAGCTGTCCCAAAATATGACAGGTCAGGATAAGCACAGAGCTGTCAGTATAGTCAGAGGCGGCAGAGAATGGCTTGAAAATCATATAAAAGTTGTCAATGCCGGGGGACTCCACATACTCGGCACTGAAAGGCATGAGGCAAGGCGTATAGACAATCAGCTCAGAGGAAGATCGGGAAGGCAGGGAGATCCCGGATCGTCAAGATTTTATCTGTCACTTGAAGACGATCTGATGAGGCTTTTTGCATCTGAAAGGATTTCCTCAATAATGCAGAGGCTGGGCATGGAGGAAGGCCAGGAAATTGAGAGCCCCATGGTATCAAAGGCAATTGCAAGCGCTCAAAAAAGAGTTGAAGGCAGAAACTTTGAAATAAGAAAACATCTTCTCGAATACGACGATGTAATGAATTCTCAGAGGGAGTTTATATATGAGGAGAGGAACGAAATTCTTGAAGGCGAGGATATATCCGGTAAAATAAACGATTATATAGTTGACGTGGTTAATGCGGAGCTTGAACACTTTACAGCCGGCGGGAGTCATCCGGAAGAGTGGAATCTTGAAGGAATGAAGAATTGGCTCAGGAGCCGTTTTTTGATCGATATTGATCTTGAGGAGATCAATCCCTTTAAATTGACATATCATGAGTTCACAGAAGCTTTGATCGAAAAATTCAAATCGGAGTATTCTAAAAAAGAAGAGATCACGGGCCCCGAGGATATGAGAGTCCTTGAAAGAATTATATCTCTTCAGGTGATTGACAATAAATGGCGGGAACACCTTCTCAATATGGATCAGCTTCGTGACGGTATTTGGACTGTGGGATACGGAGAAAAAAATCCTCTCGTTGAATACAAAATTGAGGGTTACAAGCTTTTCAGCGATATGATGAATTCCCTGAAGGAGGATATTCTCGAATATATGATGAAAGTGCAGGTTGAAAAAGTAGTGGAAGATATTGAGTATGAGTACAGAGAATTCGGGGATGAATTCCATGCCGAATTTGAACAATTCGGGCAGGGAGGCATTCCGATAGCCGAATCCGGCCCTAAAAGGAGACCGGGGTCAAAGGAGAAAAAGGATCATTCACCTACAACAGGCTGAGTAAAAAGAAAGAAAACCAGAAGGAGCAGAAGAAGATAATTATGGCATCAACACTTATGATGAGTGTTTCCGGAATACGCGGTATTGTCGGAGATACGCTTACACCCGATTTAATATTAAAAACCGGCGCTGCATTCGCAAAATTCTGCAGCAGAGGCACGATCATTCTTGGAAGAGACAGCAGACCCACCGGAGATGCCATAGCAAGAGGTATGGCATCGGCATTGTCGCTTTGCGGCTGCGATGTCGTTGATATAGGGATCGTGCCTACGCCTACGGTTCAGATAATGGTTGAGGAGCTGAAAGCGTCTGGAGGTATTGTGATCTCCGCTTCGCACAATCCCATACAGTGGAACGCGTTTAAGTTGATCAATAAAAGCGGTACATTTCTGAATTCTTCTGAGATTGATACTTTTTTCAAATTAATGGATTCCGATTTTAAGTATATGAAGTGGGACAAAGTCGGCTTAATTACAAATGATCCGGAGGCCGAAAATATTCACATTGATAAGGTGCTTGAAATTGTTGCGGTTAACAAGATCAAAAGAAAAAAATTCAAAGTTGTCCTTGACTCGGTTAACGGCGCAGGTTCCCGTATAACTCAGAGACTGCTGGAAAAGCTCGGATGCAGCGTAATTCCGGTTTATTGTAGTTTCGACGGATGTTTTCCGAGAGGGGCAGAACCTCTGCCGGAAAATCTTGCAGGTCTTTCTGAAGCGGTTAAGAAGAACGGCGCCCATATAGGTTTTGCACAGGACCCCGATGCTGACAGACTCGCAATTGTTGACGAGAAGGGACAGCCCATAGGAGAGGAATATACGCTGGCTCTTGTTACGGAACATCTTTTATCCAAAAAGAAGGGAAGGGTTGTTACCAATCTTTCAACAACAAAAGCTATTGATGTTATTGCTTTAAAGCACGGCGTTAATGTGAAACGCACAAAAGTAGGAGAGATCAATGTTGTTGATGAGATGAGACAGAAGGAAACCAGAATCGGCGGCGAGGGAAACGGCGGTATTATTTCACCTGAGGTTCATCTCGGGAGAGACAGCCTTGTTGGTATAGCTTATATTCTTGAAATGATGCTTGAAAGAGACGAAACCTTATCGGAAATAGTGGCGGCTTTGCCTCAATACGTAATGAAAAAAGGGAAAGTAAAGATTAAAGGCGGCAATCTTAACAGTAATTTTCTCGATGATATTGTAAAGGAATATCACTGTGAAAAAATAACGCAAACCGATGGATTGAGGATCGATTTCATAACAGAAAGCGACTTTAAAGGCGGATGGGTCCATCTGAGACCTTCAAACACGGAACCCATATTTCGGATTATTGCCGAAGGAAGAGATAAAAAACACGCTGAGAAGATCTATAGTCACTTCTCCGGTATGTTTAAACAGATCATTTTATGAAATCGAGAACCCAGCGAATTATACCGATCAAGAGGAGTATAAAACCTTCCACTCTTGACAGTACCCATCCGGTACGAAGAAAAATTATTACAAGGGTAACCATTCCGGTAAGGAGCAGAAGCGAGCTGTAGGCGCCGGGGTTGATTGACATAGGGTTCAGCGTTCCTGCAAGTCCCAGAACTCCCAGAATATTAAAAAGGTCGCTTCCTATGAGATTGCCTGCGGACATGCCGTGCTTGCCCTTTATTGCTGCTGCAAGAGATGTTGCCATTTCCGGAGCTGATGTGCCTGCGGCTACAATCGTAACTCCTATCACCCATTCGGAAATTCCCGCTGTTCTTGCAAGAAAGCTTGCAGATCCTACCAGAAAGTGTCCCCCTGCAATAACAACGATAATACTGACGGGAAGGATCACAAAATCTTTAAAGGTTGCCTTTTGATGGTCCAGCTCTTCTTCTTCGAGAGGTTCTTTTTTATAAAAGAGAAAGATCAGGTATGCTGCAAGAATAGACATAAGTATAATCCCTTCATATCTTGCAAGATGATAATCGCTGAAAAAGTAGAGAAGCAGAAGAGTAACGGAGATCATGAATATCCCGTCTCGGTAAACCAGTTTTCTTGTGGCTTTAATGCTTTTTATTATGGCTACGGTTCCAAGAATGAACCCCAGGTTAAATATATTGGAACCCACAATGTTGCCGACCGAAATATCGGCCTGTTTATGGATAGCCGCGTTTACGGTTACTGCAAATTCGGGAGCGGATGTACCGAATGCCACTACTGTAAGCCCTATCACAAGTTCCGATATTCCAAAGGTCTCTGCAATGCGGCTGGCGGATTCCACAAGGCTGTCCGCCCCTTTCCAGAGAAATAAAACTGAGATGATCAGAATTAGCCCGTTAAATGCAAGGTTTAAAGATGGTGATTCAAAGAATGTCATATATTCCCCGGATTAAATTAAATATTGAGCCGGATACAGCAGCAGATCAAACATATTGGATCCATTCCGCGTGCCCATCATTGAGACTATATTGAAAGATGACAAGTTATTTTTAATATAACGTTAAATCGGGAACTCTTTTTTATGCTGAATATGGAGATGCCTTAAAGCAGGGCAAACACCATTTTTAATTGTTAACTAAACCGATTACCAGGCAATAGTTACCTGCCATGCAGGGCTTGCCGCAACTAATACTTCGTTGGCATAGCCCAGAATAAACCACTCGTATGTAACAGAACCTCCGGGGTTAAAATATGACGAGGTGTCAAAAGTTCCGCTGGTAATGGCATATAGACCCTTTACATTGGTAGAACTGGTACCCATTGTATATGATGTGGAATTCCCGGCAGCCAATTGAGACGCATTGAGATCAACTCTGTTGTCGGTTATAACCTGAGAAGAACATCCGGTGCCTTCACATAAAAAGATTATCATATCAGTTACATTGTCCGGAGCTTTGTATTGAAACTGATCGGTTGAGGCAGAATTTCCGGATACTGAAGATTGGTCTAAAGGGGACTGCAATGTAATCTTAGATAAACCGGAGATTACCGGGTTCTGCGGCGGAGGAACGGCTTCGTCTGCTGAACTGCAATGCTGAAACAGGAGTGTAAAAAATAATAATATAAATAGTACTATTGTATCAGTATACTTAATTTTCAGATCCATAAAAATCTCCTTAAAAGTCAAAGTAATATTTGGCGCCTCCGCCAATCATAAAGTAGTTAAGATGGAATTCTTTGGTATCAATAACTTCAGGGTCTCCCTGTAGTCCCGCAGGCACCCCGTATAAGTCTCTCTTAACTTTTTGCGGATGGTAATAATATCTGATATCGGCATATATGGATATTCTGGAATAGGGCATCAGAACAAGCCCTGCAGTTATTCCCAGCGCCCATAGATTATATTGTTTCAGGTTTTCGACATTATCCTTAAACCATCCGTCATTATAATTACCCGATGGATTAATTCTGTTATCTGACAATCTGGTGAAACCTACAATCCCGCCGATATATGGCTGCAAATATTTTGCCCCGGGCATCAGTTTATATTTTAGATGCCCGTGCAGATTGATCAAATTATAAAATCTTTCCTGAGTCGCTGTTCCCAGTAAACCGAGACTGACTTCTTCTTCATATTCCATTGTAGTGAAACCCAGCTCTAATGATAGAGTTAATCTGTCAAAGGACTGGCCTGCAAATGCATAATAATAAACAGATTTTTTTAACTCGGAATTCATGGGGAAGAAATATGCAGCTCCGATCCCGGTTTCCGCTCTGCTAAGGAATTTCTGTTCTGCCAGGTATGGCCTCAGTCTTTTATGCTTTCCCGCGGCAACCGAGATTGTAGTCTCGTAATCGATATATCCGTCTTTTGATACTTTTATATTATGTTTGCCTTCAATTACTTTATATTCGACCACAGGAGATCTGCCCGCAAGAACTCCGTCAATATAAACGCTGCATCCGGATGGAGTGGTGGAAACCGATATTTTGCCCACTCCGAGGCCCGAAATTACTGCGCCCATTGCTCTGGCGCTCTGATTTGCGCGTTCGAAAATATTTCCCGAATTCCCTTTTACAACTTTTCCGCTGAGAAGTTTTCCTGTTGTGGAGTTTACGGCTTTTATCGTTACTATGATATTACTGCTTCTTCCGGAAATGGATCCGAGAATCAAGACATCTGCTCTGGATACTTTCCCGGCCCTTTCAATATCATCGCTGTCAACAATTCCGGACTGCCGGAGCGCTATTTCGTCAATAATTTTACCGAGCTGAGCTCTTTCGACAACCTTGATGCCTTTAACCTCAGCCAGAGTGGAGGATATTGATTCGGGAATCGATTTTGCAAGATACTTGATGCTCCTGTTCCCATAGTTGGCAAAGTTCATTACTGCAACTACCGTTTTTTTGTTCCTTTTGCCGCGTCTTCCTCTCTGAGCCATTGATGAAACGGAAATCGCGGTAATCAAAACTGCCAAGAGCGTGATATATATTTTTCTCATATAACCTCCGGAGATCATGTTGTATCGGCGCAATTCATTTTAAATTAGGTTATTATAATCCTTGAATAGTGTCAATAAAATTACTTGCCGGATCAAGGGGCATGTCTCTGATAATTGTCCCTTAAAATACAAATATCAAAAAAATAGATAATCAATATTAAAAAAAATAATAATTGACTTACCCGAGGCTGCTTTATTAATATGTCCGAAAATCTGACATATTAATATCAAGGAGCTTAAGAATGGATAAATCTATCGAACCTTTATTTAACGACGAATATACGGGAGAGCCTCCTACAAAGAGACTTCTTGCCTTTATTCAGGGAGAGCGCGAGAAGGGGAAAAACGTTGTGGGGATGTATTGCAGTTATGCGCCTTCGGAAATAATACATGCTTTCGGAATGGTCCCGGCAGTATTATGCGCTTTTTCAAACGGGACAATAAAGATCGCAGAAGAAACTCTGCCTGCGAATTTATGCCCTTTGATCAAATCCAGTTACGGATTTATTGTTTCAGATACATGCCCTTTCTTTTCATTGTCGGATATAATTATAGGAGAGACCACATGTGACGGCAAGAAGAAAATGTTTGAGCTAATATCCGAGAAAAAACCTTTGCACGTTATGGATCTTCCTCAATTACCCGATGAAAAAGAAGCAGTGTTGAACTGGGCTTTGATGATAAGAAAAATGAAAAATTATTTTCAAGATATGTTAAAAAAAGAGATCTCAGATGAGGAGATCGAAAAGGCCATAAAAGATACTAACCGTAAAAATACCCTTATGGGAAAGATCTTTGATTATGCGGCAATGAGTCCTCCGGTTATAAGCTGGGCCGAACAGTATGATATTATCGCATTAGCCCAATCAGCAGCCGGAGAAGATATTTATCCGAAGCTGGAAGATATTATTGCCAAACTGGAAAATCGAGTTGAAAGCGGTTATTGTTACGGCAGAGAAGGGGCTCCGCGTGTTCTGGTTACGGGCTGCCCGATCGGAGGGGATGCAGCCAAGATATATAAAATAATTGAAGATGCAGGCGGTGTGGTTGTTGCCCTTGATTCCTGTATGGGCATGAAGATGTTTAGAAATAATGCTGAAGAAGAGAGTGATGACCCTATTGTCTCAATATCAAAAAAATACCTGAAGATACCCTGTTCCTGTATGACGCCAAATAAAAGAAGAATTGAAGAACTGGATAACTTTATTGAAAAATTTAAGCCGGATATGATTGTTGATTTTGTATTGCAGGCCTGTCATTCATACAATATTGAATCACATAAAATAGGCCGGCATGTAAGGGATAAATATGATATTCAATTCTTAAAAATAGTTTCAGATTATTCGGAGAGCGACATTGAGCAGATACGTACCAGAGTTGAAGCTACAATGGAAAAAATTAATGCTTAAGCCGCTGTTTTGGCATTTTTTAAGGGAAAAATTAATAAAAATGTCAATATTTTAATAAAGTATTGACATTAAATAGAAGATAATATATATTGTTAACAAGAGTTTTAGCATTATAAATTCTTCTATAGTCTTACCCAATTTATTCTAGGTAATCTTCGTAGTAGTATTTTAGCTAAACCAAAGGAACATTGTTCCATAATTAAATAACAGGAGACAGTACTATGACACAAGGTACAGTTAAATGGTTTAACGACCATAAAGGATTCGGATTCATTACATCTAATGATGGGAATGATTATTTTGTACATCATTCAAGCATAACCGGCGACGGTTTTAAAACGCTTGCAGAAGGTGCAGAAGTTCAATTTGAAATTGAGAAAGGTGAAAAAGGCCCCAGGGCCGTAAATGTTTCAGTTATATAAGTAAATTTCAAATCCGAAAAGAAGCCCGGCCCTTAGAAAGGGCCGGGCTTTTCTATTAATTAACATGTTATATTCCCCCCCCTGTAGAAAAAGTAAATGATCCTGTCAAAGTTATTCTGAGGATCTATCAGCCTGAACTACTATTAATTTAAGTCCGGTTCTTCCAACGACAATAACCTTCTCCCCTTTATTGATGAAGGGATAATTTTCCGCTGTTTCGGCTTTCCATAGTTCGCCTCCGATATGAATATAGCCTGCAGGATCAAGAGGTTCATTTGTAATTCCTTCTTTTCCGATCATTGTATGCACAGTCCCCTTCTCATCATTGCAGTAGTAAATCCATAAAAAAGGAAATAAAAGAGCATCCTTAATAATCCATAAGAGTATTACTGTCCATTTAACGAAATCGGTAATTGAGAAAGAATACTGTAAATACTGCATAGCAATAAATATCAATAATAATTCGGGCAGCTGAAATAGTATATATCTTATTATAGTCCTGAATGATATGCCGGTTCTGTATTTTTTTGTATGCAATTTTCGGTAGATATCTGTTTTATAAAATATATCAGCCCCTTTCAGGGAGCGGGCTTTTTCTTCTTATACCACTTGTTTTTACCATAGATTTTTTCGCTGCAGTCAGGGCATATCCCGTGAGTGAAAAAAACTTCCGAATGTGTCTCAAAATAAGATTCTACCTGTTCCCAGTACCCTTGATCGTCTCTGATCTTTTTGCAGTTGGAGCAAATGGGCAGCAGGCCCTTTAATACTGTGATTCTCTGTAAATTCTTTAATAACATATAACCGAGAGAAGAAATTACAATGACCCCTATGATGAAAAAGAGTATATGAAGGATCACCAATCTGTTATTGAGAGCACTAATTGAATTTTCATAAGTGTCAAAAGGAATTTTTATGCTTATACCTCCGCGAATATCCCCTTCTTTATATCCTTGAAGTGCATGGCACTTTAAACATGATTTTTCTGTTAAAAGGGGAGCCATATATCTGAGATATTTTTTATCCTTTTTTCCAATTATTGAATGCCTTTCTTTAACGCCTGTTCTGAATTTATTAAGACTCTCTTCCTCCCATCTGTCGGGAAAATTACTCGGATTTAAAGGATTTTTGCTTGTTATATGGAATTCTATGGAGCGGTCTTTCTCCAAAAATTCGGATATAAGTCTGGTCATAAAAGCCGGATTGATCTTTGTCAGTTTCATACCTTCGGTAGTAGTTATATCTCTGAGAGGATCCTTCAGGTAAGGGTTCGGTTTTATAGATTCGCTGACAGGCAGATATACTCCTCCATGCATAGCATTCCATCTTCTGGTTATTACAATTTCCATAAAGAGCGATTTTGCGCTCTCCTTTGCCATGAGTAAGTACTGTTTCTTTGTTTCTGTTATGTTATAAAAAAGTGAAATGAGGATTATTGCCAGAAAGAATAAAATTAAAAGAGCAATTGTCAGTTTAACTTGTTTTACGGGTTCAATTTTCATGTTGCTTTCTTGACAGCAAAATCTATGGTTCGGTTTTCTCGCGCCTTTTTATAACGCAGATAATATTTATAATTTGGAGACCATTCTTTGTCAAACAGTTTTTTGCAGAGGAAACTGGGATAAACTTCCTCTCCGGAGGCAGATTTCGTCCTCTGATAAATATGAATTATTTTATTTTTTAGTTCCCGCCAGCCCTCTATTATCAAAGATACGCATTAGATCATTTTTTGTACATGAATAGTTTATTCGCCATAATGGAAACGGATGTAATTATGTCTAATTATGTTATCTTTTAATTGGTCTTCCAGAAAATTATCTATAAAGGTGATATACTCGGTTATCATAGATGGGTTGCCGAATACTGCATCGCTTCCAAAAAGAATGCGGTTCTTAAAGTTTTTTATAAAATCTCTGTAAGCATCGGGAGATTCTTTCATATAGGGCAGCAGGGATGAGAAATCCGTATAACAATTTGTGAAGTTTTCCAGGAATGCAGCCATTTCTCTGCGTGAACTCCCAAAGTGAGGAATGTTAATATTTACATCCGGGAATGCTGAAAAAATATCCGAAACAAAGCTGCTATAGCGTCTCAGATCTACATGGAAGAGTACCGGCAGGTTATAGAGCCTGCACTGTTCCATAATATCGGAAGTTACCTGTTCAGAAGCCTTAACGCTTCTGCTAAGACTTCTTTCCCAGCCTTCAAAGCCTATTATGTCGTCAACTTCCGGTACATATAGTATTTTAACGGCTTTGTAGCCCATTTCAGTATAATATCCCAGTTTCTTGACGTGGTCCTTATCGAAAAAACGCGTATCAATGTATGGTATAAATAAGGGGGTTTTATTATCTTCGATTATTGAAATCACTTCGGGGCCGGGATTAATTGCTTCTTTGGTGATCAGATGGTGATAAGCTCTTGGGATCATTGGAAGAACTTCTTCAATACTTTCCGGTGCTTCCTCAAAGATCAGTAATGCGCCGCCGAGAAAACCCTTTATATCTGAAAAATTTTTATAAATAGGCTCAATTGACCCCTCATAGAAATAGTGAATATGTGCGTCATAGAATTCCATAAATAGACTGCTCCAATAATAAATAATATATGATCCATAATACTGGAAAGAAGTATAAATTTCCACATAAAAATATATCAAAAGGCATCGATTTTGTCCCTTGGCAAAGGGCAAAATTCTGATCAGATCATATAGCGATTCATTTAATATGGAAATTTTCAATGATGATCGGCATAGTAAAATTTTAATATTATGCTGAATTAGAGGGATCGCCTTTAACGGTCAATACTTATACTTAATGGAGTCAATTTTGCCTTTCCAGTAAATATAAGCCCCGCGGGGCATATCCCATTGGACTTTTGCTTTTAAAGGGATCAATATGCCGTTAACTCTGCTGTAATTGCTGTAAAAACCTGACCAGGGAAGAGCTTCAAAATGGTCCTTAACCATTTTATACCGAATAGAACCGGATTTATAGATCTCATCTTGATCGTTGAAATAGAACTTTATACTGACTTCGGTGTCTCCGTCTCTCAGCAGGGCCATTGCAGTTTTATTGTCTATTGCTTTCCATGTAAGATATTTGTCGGGCAGCAGTGCAGTTGGAAACCATACAGACTCGGCCAGGTAGCGGACCAATTCACCTGTATCCAATTCCTTTTTGCCTGATTCGTCCGCCACTGTAAAGCTGTTTAAAAGTATAGCTTTAAGGGAACCGGCTCCCCCTTTATACATATCAAGAACTCTTACTGTAAAGAGTGGAGCACTCTGGATTTTTGCATCCCAGATAAATCCGGGAGGATCCGTTGTGAAATGCTGAAGTGCGCTGAGAGGCAGCCATTTTTGGGAATCCTCTTCCATGCAGAGAAAACCGGTCTGTTTTAATTTGACAAACCGAATGTATGGATGCCCTTCGGGAATGACTTTTTTCAGATATCTCTGTACAGGTGCCGGGAGTCCGGCCAGTTCATGATGCTTGAAAGTTCTGACAGAGTTATTGTGCGCATATTCGTTCAGATCATCAACCAGCTGTGCCATTGATCTGTTTACGCTAATACCCTTTATAACTATAAATATTATAAATAAAAGAATGATGAGTACGGTAATTTTAATCAGACGCCTGAACAGCATTGCTATTCCTCCTTCGTTGTTATGAATATGTAAAAAACATGCTTTAAATTATTAAAAAATCTTAATAATATAGATTGCATAATTTTTTATACCTTATGGATAAGTCAATTAGTTTTGAATGATTTGAACTGCGTAATATGAAATTTTGCTGCGTATTTTTATTGCAGTTCTTCGGTGTACAATTTGTCTGATATTATTTTTTATTGACAGCATTATAGTATTTGAAATAGTTATTAAAAACATTTATGATGACCTTTTAATTTGAATATTTCCATAGTGAATACAATATTGTGAACTAACAATTAATATGACTAAAGGAATTTTTTGTGGCAGATATAATTAAAAAATTAAGAGTTGAACATGCTCACATGCTGGATTTACTTACCAGAGCCAAATCCGAAGGGATCGGTTCTGAAGCTTTCCGCAATAATTTAACAGAGGTAAAGAATCTTTTGGTTAAACATCTTGAGCTTGAAGATATGTTAGTATATCCTCTTCTTGATAAAGCTGCTGTAAATAATAATAAGCTGAAAAAAATGCTTGATGAATTTAAGGAAGAGATGAATGAAATAGCCACATTCGCAATGGATTTTTTTGATAGGCTTAGTCATGAATCGGGAGCTAAATTACAAAAAGACTTTAAGTCCTTCATGAATATACTGCTTCAGAGAATTGTAATGGAAGAGAAAGTTCTCTATAAAGCTTATGAAGATATGATAGGTTAACAAAAAGAATTCCAATTCCTTTGTCAAATTTTGTTATTAATTGATCATTTAAGTATATCAAAAAGCATTGGTTTTGTCTCTTGACAGAGGGTAAAATCCCGATCGGATCATATGCCGATCCATTTAATATGAAAATTTTCAATGATGATCGGTATGTGGTTGAAGATCGGTATAATAATCGAATTTTTTTCTTTACAGTGACAGAGGAATAAATACAATATAATTAAGAAGGGGAACAAGCAGCCGCGCTTGTCTGGTTTCAGACGGTGAGGAAAGTCCGAACACCGCAGGACAGGGTGCCGGGTAATACCCGGGCGTCGTGAGGCGATGGAAAGTGCAGCAGAAAATATACCGCCCCGCAGGGGTAAGGGTGAAATGGTGAGGTAAGAGCTCACCGCATCAGCCGCAAGGCTGTTGGCAGTGCAAACCCCGCCCGGTGCAATACCAAGCAGTCAGTCGTTTGAGGGCTGTCCGTCCGAGACTGAGGGTAGGTAGCAAGGACATGTATGGCAACATACATGCAAGGTAGATGGCTGCAAAAACAGAATTCGGCTTATGTTCCCCTTCTTTTCATATTATTGTATAAAGAAGGTTCGGCAGGTAAAAAATGGACAGGAACAGAAAGATACTTGCATCCATATTGGCGTTGTTAATTCTGTCAATAATTATGGCTGTTACGGATATTACGTTTCGCATTCAGGACACTGAAAAAAGGGGTATAAAAGCAGGTATGCCCCAAATCGGTCCCGGAGTTGGAATTATCCGAATAGAAGGGCCCATAAACATGTCCTCAGGAGCGGGTCTGGTTGGCGTAAAATCACAGGTTGAAAGAATTATCGACAGGCTGGATAGCTTAAGTAGAAACAGCGATATTAAAGCCCTAGTAGTGAGGATCAATTCTCCGGGCGGGACTGTTGCTGCAACACAGGAAATATATCAGAAAATATGGAAATTAAGAAAGAAGAATATTCCTATAGTTGCTTCAATGGGAGATATTGCCGCTTCAGGAGGATATTATGCAGCATCTGCCTGTAATTATATTATTGCAAATCACGGGACAATAACCGGTTCTATCGGAGTTATTGCCTTTTCGCCCAATCTTAAGGGTCTGTTTGAGAAACTGGGAATAAAGATGAACGTAATCAAAAGCGGAAACTATAAAGATATACTTTCCAGCCACAGAGACCTTACAAAAGAAGAGTTTGCAATGCTTCAGAAAATGATCGATTCTTCATACAGGAAATTTTTAAAAGATATAGCTCTTGGGAGAAATATGAACCAGTCTGAAATTGAGCCCTATGCAGACGGAAGGATCATGACAGGGGAAGAAGCATTAAACTATAAATTAATTGACGAATTAGGAACATTTGAAGACGCAATAGATAAGGCCAGGAGACTGGCAAAGCTTGATGAGAATTCGCCTGTTTATGATGAGGTCAAAACTCCTGTGGAACAGATATTGATGTCGCTTGAAGGAATGTTAAAATGGAATAATATTTTTAAAGAAAAATATCCCGGAAGCGGTAATTACAGGCTTGAGTACAGGTATCTGCCATGACATTGTCATATTTCAGATCATTAGCATGGGCGGATTATTTTATTAATGCCCTTGTTGATCCGAGGAACTTGTTCAGGATCTTTGCAAGAAAGGATGCAAAGCCTTTTGGTATGAGCTTTATTATTCCCGCTCTTCTTGCAATAACTGAAATATTATCCATATCGCTGCTGGGAAGTGAAAGTTCTTTTTTTTATTATAAGATTTCATACGGATGGATATTGTTTTTTTTAATAATCATTCTGAAATTAATAATCTCAGCATCCCTGATGGATATGATTGCGCAATTCTTCGGTTTTAACGGCAGAATTAAGGAATTAGTTTCTATTTTAAACTATTCTCTGCTGCCCGGAGTTTTTCTTCTGCCGATTATTTACATTTTTAAGATTATGAATTTTGCGCCTCTCTTCTTTTACTTTTTATTCACATTATTGTTGACTATATGGTCTGCATTTATTGCAATTCAGGGGATATCGGAGATGCACTCCACCGGTTTTGGCAGAGCGCTTTTTATCTATTTATTTCCATCTATCTTTGCACTTCTTTTTACATTTTTTATAATAATACTGTTGATCATATCCGGAGTGGGGTTCTTTTTCGGATAGCGGTGAATTAGATCATATGCTGATCCGTTTAATGTGGAAATTTTCAATGATGATCGGTATACTAAAATAGTTTTTCAACAGCTTCTTTAATCCTTTTTAAGCCTTCGGTAATATTTTCATCTGAAGTGGCAAAGGACATTCTGATATGGTTGTCATTGCCGAAAGCTATTCCGGGTACAACTGCAATTTTTGCTTCTTCAATTAAATATGAACTCAGTTTCGATGAGTTGTGTTCGCCTTCATATTTTTTATTAATATGGTCCCATCCCTTTGAATTAAAAAGTCCTTCCATGCTTGGGAACACGTAAAATGAACCGGCAGGGTTAAGACATTTTATTCCGGGGATATTGTTCAGTCCCTCAACAATAAGTTTTCTTCTTCTTGCAAATGCGGAAACCATTTCCTTAACGGCTGTTCCGTCACCGGTAAGGGCAGCAAGGGCAGCCCATTGAGATATTGATGCAGGGTTAGATGTGGACTGGCTCTGAAGCGTTTCGGTTTTCTTTATGATCTTTTCATCTCCCGCCATATATCCGATTCTCCAGCCTGTCATGGAATAGGTTTTTGACACACCGTTTAATACTATGGTTTTATTCTTAAATTTGTCGGATATGTTGGCAATATTTGAAAATTTAAAGTTGTCATAGGTAATCGATTCATAAATATCGTCGGTAATAATAATTAGGTCTCTCTTTTCTAACACTTGCGCCAGCTCTTTCAATTCATCTTCGGTATAGGCTGCTCCTGTAGGGTTTGATGGAGAATTTATTACAACAGCTTTAGTCTTTTCAGTGATCTTCTCTTCAAGTTGTTGGGGGTTCATCTTAAATCCGCTTTTCTCATCCGTATTAACAATTACGGGTTTCCCGCCGGCCAGCAGAACCATAGAAGGATAAGAAACCCAGTAAGGCGAAGGAATAACAACTTCGTCGGAATCGTTTAGTAATACCTGCATAAGGTTGTAAAAAGAGTGTTTGCCGCCGCAGTTTACCGTAACCTCAGTTGTTTTATATTCCAGATCGTTATCCTTTTTGAATTTTTTAATAATTGCCTCTTTTAATTCGGGAATCCCGCCAACAGGAGTATATTTGGTTTTCCCGTTATTAATTGCTTGAATTGCAGCGTCTTTGATAAATTGAGGAGTGTCAAAGTCGGGTTCACCGGAACCAAAACCTATTATATCAATTCCTTTTGCTTTCATGGAATTTGCAAGATTTGTTACTGCAAGTGTAGGTGAGGGCTTAACTTTTAAAATTCTTTCTGATAAAACCATAATAGTACCTTTACATAGTATTGTAATAATGTGCAAAAATATTAAATAAATCTCTTTATTAGAAATAATAATTATGTCAAGTATAAATTCAATTTTATGCTGCCCATTGGGGGCAGCCCTCCAATGTCCTCTACTTTAATAATTGCTATTTTTTTAATTATTGACTAATATGGCTGCTTCATTTACATTTACTTATTCAAAAAAATACTTCTTTTCGGTGATGAAAGATTTTTTATAAAATGTCGAAATATATCGAAAAGTATTGATTTTGTCTCTTGACAAAGGGCAAAATCCTGATTAAATCATATACCGATTCATTTAATATAGAAACTTTAATGATAATCGGTATAGCACAAAATACTCTTGATAATAGAGATGAGACAACTGTTATGGAAGAAAGAACCGTTAGTATTGATGACCTTGCCGGCCTGGAACGAAAAGTCGGAAATCTTTCCAAACTTGTAAAAATTAATGGTATAATAAATTCGACTCTCGATATTGGCAAGCTTCTCACAATAATAATGGAAATTATTAAGGATATCATGGAAACCGAGGCCAGCACTCTTCTTCTTTACGATGAAAAAGAGAATAACCTTGTTTTTAAAGTTGCTCTCGGTGAAAGCGGAAGAGAACTTGTGGAAAAATACAGAGTAAAGATGGGGCAGGGTATTGCCGGTTGGGTAGCTGAAACCAGAAAATATACAGTCGTTAACAATGTGTATGAAGATAAACGTTTTGATCCTAATTTTGACAAACAAACCGGATTTATTACAAAAGCGATCGCCTGCACTCCTTTACTGTTTAAAGGTAAACTGCTCGGCGTTATTCAAGCTATCAATCCTTTAAATAAACCCGGTTTTGATGAAGGCGACATAGACCTTTTTAATGTTTTTGCTGATCAGGCAGCGCTGGCTGTTCAGAATGCGACTTTTTTTATGAATGCTCTTGAAGAAGAGAGGTTTAAAGTTGAATTGACTTCGGCCAGGTCTTTTCAGCAAAGTCTTATCCCTTATATCAATCGAAAATATGAGAATATTTATATAGCCGCAAAATCGATTGCAGCAAGAGAGATCGGCGGAGAGTTTCATGGAGTTTATCCGGTTAATAACAATATTGCTGTTGCTCTCTGCGATATTCATGAGAAGGGCATCCCCGGGGGATTAAATGCATCACTGATGAACGGGATGCTGAAAGCGTTAACTGCAGTCAAGGGACACAAGCCGGGTATGCTGATAAGGGCTTTAAATAAGCTGATCTCCGGTGATGCGGAGGAACTGTCAAACATTTCATTTTTTTACGGATTCATCGATATTAACGAACGCATTATTAATTTTGTAAATTCAGGAGTGGCATATCCGATACTTGTTCGGGACGGGATCTCAAGATACCTGAAATTCAGAAGCTCAGGTTTTAATGAAAATATCGCTGAAGTAAAAAAAGTGAAAGTAAAGCTTCAACAAGGCGACTATTTTGTAATATTCTCAGATAGTATGGTCAATTTTAAAAACAGGAACGGACTTGCCCTGGGTCTGAAAAGGATAATGAATTTTCTGCAAAAAGAATTTGATGATCCGGGAAATTTGATCGATGCATTGATCGGTTTTGCTGAAGATTTCACAGGGGGTATTGAGATCAGGGAAGATATCTCAATAATTGCATTCAAAGTACTTTAGCATAAAAAACAAATACCCGGATTTATATTGCAAATATTAAAAACTGAATAGGCCTGAATAATGAGTAATTATGTTTCCCTTATATTCTGCAGAAATTGCGGTTCCCGATATGTTGAGGTTTCCCAGTGGTCTGAAAATGGCAAAGCGCTTTTCCATTGCAGAACATGCAACTGCAGTGAAGAGGTAGGGAAATTTACCCTTGGCAGGTGCAGAGTAACCAATAAGGAATTGTCCGATGCAAGAGAAACAATGGCGAAGAAGAATAAATATGAAAGGTGATCCTGTTATTATTTTGAAAATATACTTTTAAAAATAACCATTATATAGAAGAGAGCAACTCTCAGTAATCTCCCTATTCTCCAGGGTTTTGTTATGATCCTGTAAAACCATTCAAGCCCCCTCTCCATAAAGTAAGCCGGCGCTTTTTTTATTTCGCCTGAAATTGTATCAATGTTGCCGCCTATGCTTATAAAAATAGTATTATTGAATTCTCTTTTTATTTTATAGATCCACTGGTCTTCCTTAGGGAATCCAAGCCCCACAAAGATTATATCTGCTTCGGATTTTCTCATTGCCTCAATTACAGATTTTTCTCTGTCCGCGCTGAAATATCCTCCGTGCCTTCCTACAATTCTGATCTTTGGGAATGATTTTTTTATATTAAAAAAGGCTTTTTCAACTATTTCCGGTTTTGCGCCTACCATAAATATTGTGTATTCTTTTATTTCAGCTATTCTGATAATATCCATCATCAGGCTCAGTGTGGGGATCCTTTCCGCAAGCGGAGTTTTAAACATTTTTGAAGCCCAGCGTATTCCGGCTCCGCTGGCCAGGTGCATATCAGCTGTTTTTGCAATAATATTCAGGTCCGTATTGGACTTTATTCTCATAATTTTGTAAGGATTAAGGCACATTACGTGGTGGACTTTACCCGAGTTGATCATTTTGATAATTTTTGCAATTGCCTGAGTTCTGCTGATATTATCAATACCGGTACCTAAAATATTAATAATTGCGGTATTTTCTATATCTATCTGGTTATACTCCAGAACAAGGTCTCTCTCCTCTTTATAAGAGCTGTAATAACTGGAATCGTCAGACATGAGGCTTCTCCCTTTTATACTGCTGTTATGCTACTGCATCTCATTTCTTTTTATTGCGCAGAATTCGCCGCACATTGAACAGAGACTGTCGTCGCCGGAGGGCATTTCCGATCTGACACGTCTTGCCTTATCTTCATCAATAGAAAAGGAATACATCTTTTCCCAGTCGAGCTTCTTCCTTGCCATAGACATATTGTCATCCCATTTTTTTGCTTTATGACCCAGTTTAACTATGTCGCCTGCATGCGCCGCGATCTTTGATGCTATTACTCCTTCTTTAACATCTTCAATATCGGGAAGCTTCAAATGTTCGGCCGGCGTTACATAGCAGAGAAAGTCGGCTCCTTCGGATGCTGCAATGGCTCCGCCGATTGCCGATGTTATATGGTCATAGCCGGGCGCAATATCGGTAACAAGAGGTCCCAATACATAATAAGGGGCGTTATCGCAGAGTTTTTTCTGAAGCCTTATGTTGTCAGCTATCATGTTTAAAGGCACATGTCCCGGTCCTTCAATAATTGCCTGAACTCCCTTTGCTCTTGCCCGTCTGGCCAGTTCGCCAAGAAGTATCATCTCATGAACCTGGCCTCTGTCATTGGCATCATTAATTGCCCCGGGTCTGAGGCTGTCGCCAAGGCTGATGACAATATTATATTCTGCCAGAATATCGAGTATCTCGTCATAATACTCATAAAGAGGGTTCTCTTTTTTATTAAGCGCCATCCATTCGGCAAGGATTGAGCCGCCTCGGCTGGTTATCCCGATAATCCTTTTCTGCGATTTGAGCGATTCAATGGACTGGAGGGTTATTCCGGAGTGAATAGTCATAAAGTCCACGCCTTCTTCTGCCTGTTTCTGCACAACATTCAGAAAATCCTTTATTGTCATATCCATTATGGATTTTTTGTTTCTGGTCATTTCAACGGCAGTCTCGTACAGGGGGACAGTGCCGAGAGGAACAGATGACTTTGCCGTAATTTTTTTTCTGAAATATGATATATCGCCGCCAATACTGAGATCCATTATTGTGTCTGCTCCGGCTTGAATTGCTGCATCAAGTTTTTTTAATTCCGTTTCAAGGTCGAAAAAGTCTGGCGATGAACCGATATTGGCGTTCACTTTTGTCTTCAATCCTTTCCCCACGCCCACAGGGTTAATATTTCTTAAAGTGTTTTTAAATATGGCTATCTCACCCTCTGCAAAACGGCTCATTACATGATCAAGAGGCAGATCTTCTGTTTCAGCTATAAATTCAACTTCAGGAGATGTTTGGTTATTTTTTGCTTTCTTAAATATATTCATTTTTTTTCCCGGCATTGCGGATTAAATTTACTGTAATAGAACAGCAACTGGAATAATATGGATTATTCAGACTGATGCTTGCCAGTGTCAATAATAATTCTCTTTAATATTATAAAATTGAAATAGACTGAGAGATATTTGCAGGAAGATTAAAGTGATATTAATAAAAAAAACTTCTTCTCAATAAAAAATAGTTGCATAATTGTTTTGAAGGATTAAAAGAACTCCAATTCTCTGGATCCTATAATTAAAAAAGGCCCTATTATGAGCAGGTTCGAAGATATAGTTAGATTGATCGAATATGATTATAATAAGAATGTAATTATTGAACCCCAATCGAGACTCGGCTTTTTAAAAGAGATAATAGCTCAATCTGTTAAAAAGCATAAACCTGCGGTAATCGTTAAGGCTGGTCTGGGAAATTCCGGGCTTGCAGCTTCCATTGCCGAAGAAACAGATTCATTATTGGTAATTGTTGAACCGTGTCTTAACGTAATTAATAAATTCCGTGAAGAGTATAAAGAAAAAAGCTTTTTCTCAGGAATAAAAATTATTAATGGAAATTTTGACAAGTTTCCGGTTGATTATTATTCGGCAGATATGCTTATATGTCTTGACATACTCGATTTCGTCAATTCGGCCGCAGTGATTGATGAATTTAGGCTCGCACTGAAATTCGGAGGGTACTTTATCCTGGGAGGTCTGCTTCTTCATGATGATGATGCGGAAGGAGTATTTGACGATCTGATGAGAAGTATATTTCCGCTTCACACGGATTATTATCCGGAAAACGATCTGAACACGGTTATGAATCTCAATGAGTTCAGCCTTCTGGACAGCAAAATTGAAAGTGTCCCTCTTGACCTGGCCATGAGACATGAATATTTCTGTAAACTTTTTGGGAGTGAGGCCGGGGATTTTAAAAAATTCATTGAAGAGCATATTGAGGAATTTAGTAAATTATATAAACTGAAAGGAGCAACTATTAAGGTCCCTTATTTTACAGGACTCTTTATAAGAAGAAAACCCGATTTTAACAATACTAAAATATAAGTTCTTTATTTCTTTCGCTTGACATAAATTACTCCCTTTAATTTCTATAAATGAACATTATTTGCCGGATATTGTAATAATTGAGATTTATCAGATGAAATATATTGTTAAAGCATCTCAAATAAAGGGTGAAATAGATATTCCCGCATCAAAGTCGCATACGATCAGAGCTCTTGCCTTTGCTCTTCTTTGCAGGGGAGAATCAATAATTGAACATCCCTTAGATTCTCTGGATACCAGATCCTGTGCTGAAATGATTGAAAAATTCGGGGCAAAAGTAAATGTAGAAAGAAATTTGTGGCAAGTAAAAGGAGTAGGTAAGGATCTTCCTGTCCCGGATGATATTATTGATGTCGGCAATTCCGGCACTTCTCTCTATATAGGTATGGGGATTGCTTCTTTAATAAATGGTTATACGATATTTACAGGAGACCATCAGATAAGAAACAGAAGCGCAGAGGGATTGCTGAAATCTATAAATGACCTGGGCGGGGAAGCTTTTTCCTCCGGAAATAACGGCAAACCCCCTCTGGTAATAAAGGGGCCCGTGAAAGAAGGCGTAACTTCAATTGAAGCGGTTACGTCACAATACTTGACTTCGCTCTTAATTGCAGCTCCCATGTCAGGGGGAAATATCAGAATTAGAGTTCCCTTGTTGAATGAAAAACCCTATGTTGCAATGACATTAAGATGGCTTGATAAACTGGGCATTGAGTACAGGAATACTGATTATAAAGAATTCTATATAAAGGGGAATCAGAATTATAGGCCATTTAAAGAATACATCCCTGCCGATTTTTCATCTGCCGCATTTTTTATGGTTGCCGCTGCAATAACGGGCGGAGAAGTCAATCTTAAAGGGCTGGATTTCAATGATTCTCAGGGGGATAAGGAAGTGGTTAAAATACTGGAAAAGATGGGAGCTTCTGTTGAGATCGGCAAAAGGAATATCAAGATTAAAGGAGGAAAGCTGAGGGGCGGGACCTTTGATCTCAATGCCATTCCGGACGCGTTGCCTGCTCTTTCAGTGGCAGCGGCTTGTGCCGAAGGGGAAACAAGGCTTATAAATGTGCCTCAGGCAAGATTGAAGGAAACCGACAGGATAAGCGTTATGTCCATGGAATTGAGCAGGATCGGTGCTGATATTGAAGAGCTGGAGCACGGTCTGGTAGTAAGAAAAAGCACTCTGAAAGGAGGAGTGTTGAATGGCCATGGCGACCACCGTGTAGTAATGGCCCTTTCCGTTGCGGGACTTTGCTGTGAAGATGGGATTGAAATTGATACTGCCGAATCGGTTGCTGTGACTTTTCCTGATTTTATTGATCTAATGAGAAAAACAGGCGCGGATATAGAAAAAAAATAGGAGATACGGTATGGCTGTGAGAGGAGTACGGGGAGCTACAACAGTAGATTCCAATTCTAAAGAAGAAATATTGACAAAAACCGAAGAATTAGTTAAAGTGATGATCCATAAGAATCAGATAGAAATGGAGGATATAGCATCGGCGATCTTTTCCGTTACCGAAGATTTAAATGAGGAATTCCCTGCTGTTGCAGTAAGGCGGCTCGGATGGATATATACGCCTCTTTTATGTACAAGAGAGATCCCTGTAAAAAATAGTCTTAAAGGATGTATAAGGGTGCTTCTGCATGTCAATACTGAAAAAAGGCAGGAGGAAATTGTCCATGTGTACCTTTACGGAGCAAAAAAACTCAGGCCCGACCTTGACAGCGGAGTTGATGACAGATACTATACTTCAGAGATCAGCAGCGCAAGATAATCGGGGAGGGGAAGCCGGTCAGGGGATATGAGATGAAAAGGAATCACCTAAAATTTTTTATATTGATCTTATTATTATTGTGTGCCCTTTATACTTCATCTTTTTCGCAGGGTACAAGAAGAATTGAGGTCAACGCTCAGGCAATTCTGGCAAGAGTTGACAAAATTCTTGAATACCCCAGGGGACGGATACGGGGCAGAATGAAACATATTAAGCCCAATGGCATGTCCTATTCTGTTGACGTAACGGCATATATTGCCAAAGACGATTTTCTTTTTATTTTCAGCAGCCGGGAGAGGGGCGACCAGCTTAAAGTCCTTTATAATCTGGGGGGAGAAGATATATGGGTTTATAATATACATTCGGTAAAACTTTATCATAAGATAGGCATTGACAAATACGATCCTCTCTTTTTGTCAAACTTCTACTATATCGATCTTTCGAATGCCGACTTACAGAGCAATTATACTGCTGTGCTGGTTGGTACTGCCTTTATCAAAGGGTACGATGCTTACAAACTCAAGTTAAAGCCCATTTTCAGAGCCGGAGGATACGGCAGACTTACTCTTTATGTAACAAAGGATGACTTTGTCCCGTTGAGAATAGATTATCATGACAGGGATAATGTGATCTTCAAGTTTTTGACTATTGCAAAAGTGAGGAAAAAGAATAACAGGATAGTCCCTGTGAGATATGATATGATGAATATCAGAACCGGCACCATATCCATACTGTCCTTTTTCAGTTTCGACAGCAGCATAAGGTTTGATAAATCGATTTTCAGGTCCGAAAGATTGGGAGAGTAATTTTGTGCCTCAATTTTTTGTAAGTTATTCTGATAAAACAAAAAATGCCTATTACATCAGAGGAGAAGACTATTATCATCTAACGAGAGTGAGGCGTATAAAAAAAAATGACATAATTAATCTTCGCGATGATAAAGGCGCCCTCATAATTTCAAAAGTAACCGATATAACCGGTGATCATGTTGAAGCAAAGGCTCTTTCAATCGAAGAGAATAATTCCGTCCCTATTAAACTGATTCTTTGTCAGTCTCTTATTAAAGGAAAGAAATTTGATATGGTTGTTCGGAAAACCGTAGAGATTGGAGCCGCAGAGATTATACCCGTAGTTTCCGAAAGAACCGTAAAAGTGCCCGGCCAAAGGATGACGGCAAAATCGGACAGATGGAACAGAATAGCTTCTGAAGCTTCCAAACAGTCTATGAGAGACTCTATTCCGCAGGTTGGCGAGCCTGTGCTTTTTAACGATCTTGTAAAACAGAAGAATGACGGCATAAAGATCCTTGCCCGTCCCGGAGCCGGAAATAGTATACGAAATTTTTTCATGGAAAATACTTCTGCTGTCAGGGGGAGCAATGCGCCGGTATATATTCTGGTGGGCCCTGAAGGAGGGTTTACCGACAGAGAGATAGAAGATGCCGAAATGAACGGGTGGATCAGCCTGAGTTTCGGCTTTACTGAAATGAGAGCGGAAACGGCAGCTATTGTATTAACTTCAATTATTATTTATGAATGGAGTGCGAATATATGAAGATTATTTTAAACGGCAAAGAGATAGATTTCAGGGGCAAAACCCTTCTTGATCTGATTACCCTGTATAATTTAAATAAAGATACTATTGCAGTGGAAAAAAACGGCGAGATAACTCACAGGGATAATTACAACAGCGAATTGTTAAACGAAGGAGACAAGGTGGAAATTGTAACCTTTGTGGGGGGAGGTTAGGTACAATAGCAGAGTATCTCCGGTAATTATTGGGCATTTGCTCTGATGGGAAGATGTTTATGGATAAAAAAATATATGCTGCAATTGATGCAAATATAAACCGTGCAAAGGAAGGGCTGCGGGTCTGTGAAGATATATTGAGATTTATCCTGAACTCCGGGTATTCGGTATATTTTAAGGAATTCAGGCACCAAATTGCAGAACTCTCAAAGTCAATACCTAGACATCTTCTGCTGAACGGCAGGGATGTTAATGAAGATTTACAGAAATTTACCGATCTGAAAAGCGAAATGCATCGTGATTCAGCTGAAGAACTTTTTACTGCCAATATCAATCGGGCCGTTGAAGCTGTGAGGTGCCTTGAAGAACTGATGAAAACCATTGAAAATGGCCGATCTCAAAATATGCAAAAACTGAGATTTTCATTGTACGATATAGAGAAAAGGATCTTTAACTCTAACGTTATTGGCAGAAAGATCAATAAGATGAGAAGATCCCTCTACGGCATTCTTGATTCGGAGTTTGTTCTTAAGGGCAATTATCTTCATTTTGCCGAAAGATTGATCAGGGGCGGTGTTTCTGTCATTCAATTAAGAATGAAAAATTCTCCTCTTCCCCTTATTCTGGATACTGCAAAAAAAATATCCTCATTATGCAGAAAAAGTGAGGTATTATTTTTTGTAAATGATCATCCTCATATTGCCTATCTTTCAAAGGCCGACGGTCTTCATCTGGGGCAGGATGATCTGCCTCTTCCCGAAGTAAGAAAGATATTGCCCGAAACAATGCTGATAGGAATTTCCACTCATTCTCTGGAAGAAGCAATTGCCGCATCAGAGTACCGGCCCGATTACATAGCAATAGGGCCTGTTTTTTCTACTGAGAGTAAAAACGGCAGCCCCTTAAAGGGCATTGGTACTGAAATTGTTGCAGATGTAAAAAAAAGGGTTGATGTTCCGGTGGTTGCTATAGGAGGGATCACTGCTGAGAATGCTGAAAAGGTGAGCGGCACAGGATGTGATTCCGTTGCTCTGATCTCGGCGCTTTATAAAGACAATGACATTGAGAATAACTGTATTGAGATGATCAGGAAGTTGAAGTGGTGAAAAAAAAGAGTTATGAAAAAATGCTGTCTGAAAGGAACAGATTGAGAGAAGAGTGGAGACTGGTAAGAGAAAAAAGGCTGAAACTTAAAGAAAAAATGCTTACTGCAGGGAATGACATTCATTCCATACGAAAAGACAGAGAGTTTAGAGACCTGAGAAAAAAACAGCGCCGACTTTCGCTCTTAATTAAACACCTGGAAAGAAGGATTAATCGAAAACAATACTTTAATGATACAAAAAAATGACAGAGAGATCACTCTTGCATATTCGGATCTGCGGGGCAATGTATATGATTATCCCGGGATGGAACCGGTTTTCAGAAGCGGCAGAAAATATGTGAGAGTTGATAAGGATGATCTTATTGAACTGCCTCCCGGAAGCTGTCTCTATATGCTGCCCGGAAGATTTCCGATGTTCTATAACAGCAAAAACAGAGATTTTAATTATTTAACTGTTTCGCCCCAAGGATATGATATTAATGCAGTATCATCTTTTCTGGCATCCGGATATTTAAGGACTTTTCTTCCGGGATATATTAAGGATGACGGAGCTCCTCTGCTTCCAATGTGGGCATACTGCGGAGTTGTAATCGCAGAGGAAAAGTTCTATGTTCCTGCAATCCGTATTGACGATGACCCCCGTTCTGACCCTGCGATCCATCAGGATCATGAGGAACTCAGCGCGGCTGTTGCGGAAATGAAAAAAAGGTACCCTAAGAACAGGCTGATACATCAACTGGCAAAATGTTCTGTGGAATATTCATGTCTGTGCGCCGGGAATTTTTTTCTGGGAAGATATGAAGCTCCTGTGCCCACATCGCCTTCATGCAATGCAGAGTGCATGGGCTGTCTCTCTTATCAGGAAAGCGGTTCGGGATTCCCTCAGTCACAGGAGAGGCTCAATTTTAAACCGACGCCTGATGAAATAGCGGAGGTAATTCTTCATCATATAATTAATGTTGAAAGATCCGTAGTGAGTTTCGGCCAGGGCTGCGAAGGTGAACCTCTCACAAGAACAGATGATCTTGTAAAGGCTCTGTCAAAGGTGAGGAAGAAAACAGAGAGGGGCACAATCAATATTAATACAAACGGGTCAATGCCTCAAATGGTGAAAAAACTTATAAAGGCCGGAATAGATTCAATAAGAATAAGCCTTAACTCATCTACGGAAAAGTATTATAACAGATACCATCGTCCCGTGAATTATACTTTTGATGACGTTAAAAAATCGGTTGAAATATCCATAGATTCCGGTATATTTACATCCGTAAATCTCTTTTTTTTGCCCGGTTTTACCGATTCGGAAAGCGAAATCAATAGCCTGACAAAATTTCTTAACCAATTTCCTGTGAATATGATACAGACACGAAATCTGAACATCGATCCGGACTTTTATCTGGATAGTATCGGTTTTAATGATTGTGAATCTTTGGGCATTTCCAACCTGCTCCGTTATCTGCATGAAAAATATCCCCATTTGCAGTTCGGGTATTACAATCCTTCTGTTGAGAAATAATCTTGACTTTATTATCTATTCAATAAAATATACACTCCTTTAAATTTTTGCACCCGCTATAATAAGAATAAAGGGAGTATTTTCATGAGTAAAGATATTGATCCTGTTAAATACGCAAAGGAGATCGTAGGATGTGACCCCTTCGCATCTTATCTCGGTATTCATGTAGAGGAAGTGAAGGAGGCTTATGCCCTCTGTTCCATAACTATTATGCCTCAGCATCTCAATGCAGTGAACAGAGCTCACGGGGCGCTGGTTTATGCCTTATCGGATCAGGCACTGGCAGTGGCTTCTAATTCGATGGGGTATTCTGCCATTGCATTGAATTTTAATATTAACTATATATCAGGCCCCGCAGACGGAGAAAAGATCTATGCCGAAGCTAATCCTGTTAATATCGGAAAGAAGATCAGCGTGTGGAAAGTTAATGTTACTGATTCGGAGGGCAAACTTATTGCAAGCGGCGAAGGTGTGGCCTATCATAAAAAATTCAAATGAAACCGGAGGAGATAATTTATCCTTGACATAATTTACAGAAATGTTGTTAAATATTTTGTTAATTCAGTGACTTTTTAGGTGCAATATGTTTTTTCACAGATCATATTTTATTATAATAATACTTGTCTTTCTTAATTGCAGTTCTTTCATTAGGAGCGAAGATATGACAGCATTGAAAAGTCTTGAAAAAAGAGACTTTTTAATGAAGATAAACGTTTCAATTGGCGGACGCGTATTAAAAAAAAATCAAAAGATCAGGTTAGTTGTAACACAGGGAGACGGTTGGATAAAGGTTGAAGGTTATCTTGCCGGAATCGGAAAACTGAAAGCTGACAGAGTAAGGCTTCTCTATCTCTTTGAGGAAGACTTTCCCGAAGAAAAATTCAGTATGAAACTTTTTGAGGATAAACTCTTTTCTATTATTAAAGAAATATAATTTTAATTTAACGGAAAGGTGAGAATATGTTTAAAGGACTATTTACTGCACTGATCACTCCCTTTAAAGGTGGTAAAATAGACTACAGCGCCCTTGAAAAGATAATATCAAAACAGATAGAGAGCGGTGTGGACGGTGTTGTTCCCATGGGTACCACAGGCGAATCGCCAACAGTATCCTTTGATGAGCATAAGGATATAATAGAAAGAGTTGTAAAACTTGCAGATAAACGGGTAAAAGTGATAGCCGGAACAGGGGCTAATTCAACAGAGGAAGCCATATATCTTTCCAAAGCTGCAGAAGACGCCGGTGCCGACGGTATTCTATCGGTTAATCCTTATTATAATAAACCTACGCAGGAAGGTCTGATAAAACATTTTGAGCATATAGCAGGCTCCATATCCATCCCTGTTGTTCTTTACAATATTCCCGGAAGAACCGGAATTAATTTTTTACCCGAAAGTGTAAAGGAACTGCTGCAGAGAGTTGATAATATTGCAGCTATGAAAGAAGCTTCAGGCGATCTTAACCAGATGATGCGTCTCATTGAACTGTGCGGAGATAATTTAACCGTATTATCAGGAGATGACAACCTTCTTCTTCCGCTTCTTTCCATAGGCGGTGAAGGCGTTATTTCTGTTCTGGGGAATATCCTTCCTGAAGAGATCAAAAAGGTAATAACAAATTTTAATGAAGGAAAAATTGATAAAGCAAGGAATATATTTTATAAGCTTCTTCCTCTGTGCCGCGCTATGTTTATCGAAACGAACCCTATCCCAATTAAAGCTGTTATGGAAATGGCAGGGTTCTGTACCTCTGAAATGAGACTGCCTCTGGTGCCGCTTGGGGATGATAAAAGAGAAAAAATAAAGAAAATTTTTAAAGAATTTGGAGTGGAACTGTAATGGTTGTTGGAATTTGCGGAATATACGGCAGAATGGGAGGTACAATTTTGAGGATACTCATTGACAGAGGTCATACTGTTGGCGCGGGTTTTGATGTTAAAAAAACCGGTAAACTCTCATTTTATGGGGATACTGTTGTAAATGTCCAATCCCTTGAGAAAGGTGCCGAAATCGATATGGATGAGCTCAGGGAGGTCGACGGTTTTATAGATTTTTCTTCTCCGGGTGCAACATTAAAATTGACAGCAATAGCTGCAGAGATGGGCAAGCCCGTTGTGACAGGAACCACAGGTTTTACTGAAAATGAAGCTGAAACGGTGAGAGCAGTATCGGAAAAAATTCCTCTTTTATTTTCTCCTAATATGTCGGTGGGAGTAAATCTTTTATTTAAGCTGACTGAAATTGCTTCAAAAGCGGTAAGGAACGAATATGACATAGAGATATTTGAAGCGCACCATAAATTTAAAAAAGATGCTCCTTCGGGAACGGCAAAGAGGCTGGTTCAGATCATTAAAGAGAATATTGATGATTTAAGAGACTGCAGAGAAGTTACGGGCAGAGATGGTATTACCGGAGAGAGAAGTAAAAATGAGATCGGTATAATGGCAATGAGAGGAGGCGACATTGTAGGGGAACATACCGTTTTCTATACAGGTATGGGCGAAAGGATAGAATTAACGCACAGAGCAACAAGCAGAGATACCTTTGCCATGGGCGCTGTCAAAGCAATGGAATTTCTTGTTGATAAAAAACCGGGGTTGTATTCAATGTTTGACGTACTCGGTTTATAGATTGCAGGAAAAAAGAGTAGATGAGCGACGATAAGAAGGAATTTGCGGAGAACCCCTTTGATCCCCATAAAATAAAACCTGAGGATATAGCCCGCATTTTTTATGTAAATGATGTGCCCCTTATTCCTGTTATCTCCAAGAGAGGTTTGCTTTTGGGAATACTTAAAAAAAATGATCTCATTTCCGAATTAAGCGATATTGAAAGAACGGAAAAACTGAGTATTGATAAGTTCGTTACCAAACTTGCAAAAAAAATGTCCTTTGAAGAATTAATCCCCTATGGGAATATCAAAGAGTATACGGTGATCAATATTTTTGGGGAAATACAGGGGAAATGGTCCAGGCTGCAGCTTTTTTCCGCTGTTGAATCTCCCGATAAAAAGGTCAGCAGGAAAGAAGAAATAGAAAATCAGAAAGAGGACCAGATTCTGGAATGGATCATTTACCTTATACTTGAATATATACCGCGGCCTTTATATGCAATTAATGACAGAGGAAGCACCATCTTTTACAACAGTCTTTTTGAAGATATCTATATAAAAAAATTTAACAAATCGGAAGTTGATTCAAAATCGGTTGAGAAAAGTCTTAAAAGATCTGCCAGCAATGAAATTTTCTCTGAAAACAGCAATAATGATATGATCTTTTATAACAAAGACCTTGATATATATTATGAAAAAATACCAATGTACAGCAGAAGTAAAATTGTAGGGTATCTGATCTTCTGTGATATAATAAAAGAACAGACAGGAGGGATCATTCCCGGTATCAATATGAAAGGCATGTCTCTGGAAGAGAGTCTTAAATCTTTTGAGAGATTTTTATTGGTAAAAACACTTGAAAATGAAAAGGATTTGAATAGCGCTGCAGAAAAGCTTAAAATATCGAGAAGATCTATGAAAAATAAGATGAACACTTACGGTATAACATTTAATAATTCAAAAGAAAAATAAAAAAATATTTGTATTTTATCTTGACATAAGTATTATTGTTATATTATTGTCGCATCAGATGATTAATTGAAATTTGCACCTCCGTACCTCATTAGGTATTAGTAACCTTTTATCATATAATAGTTCATTGAGTTCATCAATTAATAAGTAATAAGAATTTTCAAGGCATTTGTTAAAGTCCTTCAGATAGCAAGCAGCAAATACTTAATAAAAATAAAAAAAAATAAAATATTTAAAATATAATTAATAAAATGCAGGTATTTTATGGCAAAGACAGCAGCATCTAAAAAATCGGAAGCAAAGATCAAAGAAGAATCATTAAAAAACAGTAATGGATTCGGAAACGGTAAAGACACTGACGATAGTGTATTAACATCAAACGGAAATGAAAAAAACGGTAAAAAAAATAATGAGGAGAATAAGCTTGATCTTGCCGAATTAAAGGCAAAAACCATTAATGAGCTCTACTCTATATGCAGGGAAATGGGTGTTGAAAGAGTTTCCGGTCTGAAAAAACAGGATCTTATTTTTGAGATTTTGAAAACTCAGACTGAAAGAAACGGTCTGATTTTTTCAAGCGGTGTATTGGAAATATTAAATGACGGCTATGGATTTTTGAGGTCTCCCAATTATAATTATCTTCCGGGGCCTGACGATATATATGTTTCTCCGTCTCAAATAAGGCTCTTTGGCTTGAAAACAGGTGATACAATTGCCGGGCAAATAAGGCCGCCGAAGGACAATGAACGCTTTTTTGCTCTTCTTAGGATAGAAGCTGTAAATTTTGAGCATCCCGATAATCTCCGAAAAAGAGTACATTTTGATAATCTTACTCCTCTCTATCCTGACGAAAGGCTGAACCTTGAAGTGGAGGCAAAGGGTATTGAGATGAGAATTATGAATTTAATAACGCCCATAGGCAAGGGACAGAGGGGATTAATAGTTGCGCCTCCAAGAACAGGGAAAACGATTTTATTACAGAAAATAGCGAATTCAATTACAACAAATCATCCTGAAGTTTATCTCTTCGTCCTGCTGATAGATGAAAGACCCGAGGAAGTTACGGATATGCAGAGGTCAGTGAAGGGAGAAGTTGTTTCATCAACATTTGACGAACCTGCCGCAAGGCATGTCCAGGTTGCTGAGATGGTTATTCAGAAAGCCAGAAGGCTTGTGGAAAGAAAGATGGACGTTGTAATTCTGCTCGATTCGATCACAAGGCTGGCAAGAGCTTATAATCAGGTGGTTCCTGCAAGCGGCAAAATATTGTCGGGAGGTGTCGATTCCAATGCGCTTCATAAACCGAAAAGGTTTTTCGGAGCTGCAAGGAATATCGAAGAGGGAGGAAGCCTTACCATTCTGGCAACTGCCCTGATAGATACCGGAAGCCGCATGGACGAAGTGATCTTTGAAGAATTTAAATGGACAGGCAACAGCGAGCTTGTACTTGACAGAAAATTGTCAGACAGAAGGATTTTCCCTGCAATTGATATTAACAAATCCGGTACAAGAAAAGAGGAATTACTTCTTGACGAGGACGAGCTCAATAAATTATGGATACTAAGAAAAGCAATAGCTTCAATGAGTTCTACGGAGGCGATGGAACTTCTCATCGAAAAGATGAAGGTAACGAAAAATAATAAAGCCTTTTTTAAATTGATGAATTCATAAATTTAAGGAGAATATAATAATGAAACCGAAAATTCATCCGAAATATGAGGATGCAAAATTCAAATGTGCATGCGGAAATGAGATTGAGACAAAAGCAACTGTAAAGGATCTTCACATTGAGATATGTTCAAACTGTCATCCTTTCTATACAAAGAAACAGAAAATTGTCGATACTGCCGGTAGAGTTGAGAAGTTTAACAGAAAGTACGGTTTGAATAAAAAATAGTTCTGCATATTGAAGCCGCCTCTATGCTGAAGAGGCGGTTTAAGATATTTCTGCGCTAATCCCTTCTATGAAAAAAGTTAAAAATTATACGGGCCGATTTTTCTCCAATCCCCTCTGCTTCCTTTAATTCGTCAATTTGCGCATTGCTGATATTTTTAACGGATTTGAAATGTTTTATTAATGATATCCTGGATTTTTCGCCAATATTAGGGATATTGTCAATTACAGATCCTATCATCTCTTTGCCGCGTATCTTTTTGTGATAAGCAAGGGCAAAGCGGTGCGCCTCGTCTCTGATCCTCCGGATTATTTTGAGTGCAGGCGAAGATGGCGGCAGTTTCATAGGAGGAGTCTTCAGGTCAAAGAAAATTTCCTCAAATTTTTTTGCTATGGATATTATATTAATATTGAGATTGAAATTTGATGCTGCTTCCAGCGCCCGGGAGAGCTGAGGTTTGCCTCCGTCAATGACAATGAGGCCGGGAAGTTCCTTGTCTTCATTTATAAGATACTGCAGTCTTCTTGATACAACCTCGTGGATCATTCCGGGGTCATTGGCGGAGGAGTATGCTCTTATCCTGTATCTTCTGTAATTATCTTTATCAGGTTTTCCGTTTTTAAAGGAGACCATTGAGGCAACGGCCTGTTTACCCTGAATGTTGGATATGTCAAAGCATTCGATTATCTCCGGAAAGTCATTTAGCTTTAGAATATTCTGGAGTTTTTCAAGGCCCTCTGCCGTACTGTTATTGTTATGGGCAGCCCTTTCGGCAGAAATAATATCGATATTTTTTCTTATCATATTCATAACGCTCTTATCCTCACTGGAGAGAGGAAGGAGAATTGATGTTTTTCGGGCCGATTTTTCAGTAAGATAGCTTTCAATAATGTCTCTGTCTGAAATTTTATACTGTGTGATAATTTTCTGCGGCACTTCATTGTTTGCGTAATGTTCCACAATAAAGGATCTGATTATATCTTCGGGTTCCGTGTATTCAACATTTTCAAATATAGATATTTTTCTGCCGAGAAGTACTCCCTTTCTGAATTCAAATAACACTAAGACAGCTTCGCCTCTGTTAATAACAATACCGATATAATCATTATCCATTCCAATCGGAACATCTACTTTTTGGGAAATTGAGATTTTTTGAATGTCAAAAATAATGTCCCTTATTCTCGCTGCCTCTTCATATTCCATTTTTTGAGAATATTTATTCATCAGTTTTTCAAGGTCTTCCAGTAGAGGATCTATGTTGCCTTCAAGAAAACGGATTGCATTTTTAACAAGGAACCAGTATTCTTTATTCTTGATGGTTTCGGTACAGGGTGCGCTGCACCTTTTCATCTGATAATTGATGCAGGGACGTTCCCCCTTTTTAAAAGGAATCTTGTTACCGCATGTTCTGATCCTAAATGTATTGCTGATCATGGAGACTATATTTCTGGCCGCCTTTGCGTCAGTATAGGGGCCGAAATACCTTTTGCCGTCTCTAACGAGCTCTCTTGTAAATATTATTCGGGGGAACTTTTCATTAATGGAAATTGCAATATATGGGAATTTCTTGTCGTCTTTAAGGCGTATATTGAATTTTGGCTTATGTTTTTTTATAAGATTATTTTCCAGAATAAGAGCTTCAATTTCCGTATCTGTTACAATAAATTCAATATCTTCTATGTTTTTTACAAGCATCCTTGTTTTTATGTCGCTCTTTCTTTTGTTGAAGTAGGAGGATACTCTTTTTTTTATGGACGAAGCTTTGCCTATGTAAATCGGCAAAGACCTGTTGTCCTTCATAATATAGGTACCCGGCTCCTCGGGCAGGGCCGATATTATCGATTTAATCTTCTCTCTGTCCATTATTGATGGCCCTCATTTTTTCAACTTTCCTGATATATTTTCCTGTCAGTTCATGCTGAGGATTTATTTCCAGCGCCTTATTGAACATATCAAGAGACTGCCGGTAATCTTTTTTCTTTGCAAAGGCAACTCCCAGATTGAAGTAACTGCCAAATCCTTCGGGTCTTAAAATAGTTATGGTTTTAAAAAGTGAAATTGCATCATCGAGATTATTTTCCTTTAGACATTTCACTGCCGTAGCAAATATGCTGCTCAGAGGTTCGCTGGATGATTTATCCTTGAGTTCGTGAATCAGGCTGTTAAATGAATTGGCAAGTTTATTCAATTCATCGTCATTAATGGTTTTTATTGAAACATTGAGGTCTCCCTTTGCAGCTTTTTCGATATATTGGGAAAGATTTTTTATTAATAGCGAATAATTATGCATAAAGATTATTGTAGCAATTACGGCTGCAATTATCATGACAATACTCACAATAATAATAATCCACTTCGCATTATTATTGGATCTGTTATAGATAGAAAGAAGATATTCGGTTTTTGATGCAGAGACAATAAATTGTATTATATATGTTTTTCTTTTAACCTTAAAGGGAAAGTAAACATTCTGCCAGTAAAGACCCTTGTTGGAATATATCTCAGGTTCAACGATTCCGGATAATTGAGCTTCTTTTAAATAATTTTTGCTCTTTTCTTCTTTAACAACAGAACCGATCTCTATTTGAAGCCGGAAGTCCTTTTTAAGAGGAACCTTTCCCCTGAGCCTGAAGTAATTTTCGTCAGAGGTTTTCGAAAAGAGCAGTATATAATAGAATCCTTTCTCTTCACTGCAAAAAATCCCAAGGTTCTTTTTAATGTCTTTACTGTTGTCCGGTTTGCTGAGCTTCAATCTTTCTATGGGGATTGTTACTTTCTGCAGAAGCAGATCTCTGCTGTTTTCAAGGAGAATATCCTTTAAAAGGTTTGAGTTTGCATTAATAGTAATATTGAATGATACTGCAAATGATAAAATTAATAGTGAGTATATAAAGGCAATTGCTGTTATGAACTTTTTGACAAACTGGAATCCCTTTCAGCCATAGAATTATCCTTAAATAAGAGAACTTTTTCACTTCTTTATCAACTCAAATTTATTCTTCAAGCATAATATTTGTTGTTTCTGAGAATTGGAGATTAATTCTGCGCATACTTATTCCAATTAACTCAAGTTAGGCGAATTTTACCCATTTGCTCGATTAGCTGCTTTTTTTGTTATAAAAAGATCTATCATTTCGAAAGAAACAGATAAAATTCGCAAATTTACTCAATTATATTATACAAAAACGCCTAAGTCGAGTATAATTAAGTGTTGATTAATTTTATCAGAAGGATATAACTATCTGTGTTAATGTTGCCTATTAACTATTTTAAAAAATATATGCTGCGGAGGGTAGATGACATCGCTTGACTGGTTCATAGTTGTTATATACATTCTGATTATCATTGTTATGAGCTTTTATATAGGCAGAGCTCAGAAAGATCAGGATGATTACTATCTCGGGGGCAGGAGGATCCTCCCATGGCAGGTGGGAACATCAATGGCAGCCAACCAGGTGAGTGCCATAAGCCTTATCGGCGCTCCTGCTTTTATAGCAGTTAAAGAGAATGGCGGATTAAAGTGGCTTCAATATGAGCTTGCCATACCTCTTGCTATGATAGTTATTATTGTCTTTCTTGTGCCGGTGCTTCGTTCCACCGGAGGGATCACAATATACAGGTATCTTGAAATACGGTTCGGCTCTTCAGTAAGATTTCTGCTCAGTTTTATTTTCCTCATCAGCAGGTCTCTTGCAACCGGCGTTGCTCTTCTTGCTGCATCTTATGTTACAAGTGTCTGTATTTCTTTGCCTTTAAATGAGACTATCATTATAATAGGGATAATCTCGCTGTTTTATACTGCCCTTGGAGGGATCAAGGCGGATATTTATTCCGATATTATGCAGCTGATAATACTCTGGGGCAGTTCCTTTGTAGTAATAGGGATTCTTTTGAGCCTTCTTGGAGATCCCATAACTTTTACTGACTCAGCATCTGAAAGATTAATCGTATTCGATGTTAAGTCAACCGGATTCGGCCATGGCAATACCTTTGCTCTGTGGCCCATGCTGGTGGGAGGTTTTTTTCTATATATATCATATTACGGATGCGACCAGAGTCAGGCTCAGAGACTCCTGGCAACAAAAGATAACAGGGGAGCGCAGAAATCACTGCTCATTAATGGACTTATGAGATTTCCTCTTGTTATTACATATTGTACTGCAGGAATTCTTCTTATCCCCTTTCTGGATAAATATCCGGAATTCTCTGAAAAAATAAGTTCTCTGCCTCCCGATTATCTGATACCCTATTTTTTAAATGATTATGTTCCTGCCGGTCTTCTGGGCATCACAGTTGCCGGAGTTTTTGCAGCATCCATGTCGAGTCTTGATTCAGCTATCAATTCATTGAGCGCTGCCACCTGGGAAGATTTCCTTATAAAAATATTTCCGACGCTTGATCACCTGCCCGACAAAAAAAAGATATTCTATTCAAGAACAGTTACTCTTTTCTGGGGCGCCTTTACAATTACTGCTGCTGTAAAGATGGCAGGGGGTTCCGAAACTGTAATTGAACTTGTCAATAAAATCGGGTCCGCCTTTTATGGGCCCATAGCCGGCGTATTCGTTCTCGGATTTATTGCAAAAAGAGCCGGTACTGCTTCTGCAATAACAGGGCTTTTCTCAGGAGTTTCGGTTAATATTCTATTATGGGCGCTCTTTGAAAATGAAGTGTCATGGATGTGGTGGAACCTTACAGGTTTTGCGGCAGCAGTAATTGCCGGCATATTCTGCAGTTTCCTGATTAAAGAAAAAACCGAGACAGGGAGCGGAGAATTTCAATTTGATATAAAAATATTGATAAAAAAAGCTCCTTCCGGTTTTGTTAAGGCTCTGTTTATATGGTTTTTTTTCATAATAGTCTTATGCTTGATAATTGATACCGCATTGTAATAATATATTCATTACCATCCTCAATGAAAAGTTGAAAAAGAATTTTAACTCTTACATAAATGAACACAGGGTTAAAGAGGCAATGAAACTTCTCATTGAAGAACCGAACAGGTCCATACAATCGATAGCATGCGCAGTCGGTTTTGTATCCAGATCGTGTTTTAACTCGGCATTTGCCAGGCTGGTTAAACAGACACCGCGGCTGTACAGACAGATCGGATTAAGCGGCAATATTGAAAAATCCGATCAAATTTAGGCAGCAATGGTTATTTCGAAAAATATTGTCATTGACATACCCATAGACAAAAAATAATAAAAGCTTAATGCTTTGGAGGGAACCCATGAAAAAAGAGAGCATTAAAACAAGAGAAGAATATCAATTGATATTAGACGAGGTTGCGCAATTAATGGAGGCTGCTCCGGCTTTGCGCAATAATGACAGAATTGACATGTTGTCAAAGCTGCTTGAAGAATATGTTGAAAAAGAGGATTTAATAAAAGGATACAGCGATACTAATGAAAAGGAGCAGGAACAGGAGAGCGAAAAGAACACAGATTTTGAATGGGAAAAGTATCTTGATGAAATGACTAAATAATTCAGGTAAAGTACTTTTTAAATTTCATTAAAAAAGAACCCTCTTTAACCCCGGTAAATGTAATGAGTTGGTCAATATCCTTAAAAGGTCTTTGTAGTATTATATCTGAAGCAAGCTTTTTACTTATTCCGGGGATCAATTCAACGGCTTTTTGAGGGAGTTCGTTAATGTTTACAGGACAGGGCAGGGCCGAGAGCGATCTTTCTCTATGTCCCATAACAATTGAATGATAGAATTTTTTTATTTTTAGATCAACCGGAAATTTCACTGTTATTGAATAACTGGCAATTTCTTTCCCATAAGAGTAACCTGCGTAATTGTCCAGAATCATTATATCATTTAAAATGGTACCTGCAGGATATATCTCTTTCAGCATATAATTATCAATATCCTGTCTGATCCTGTCCCTGTAATATTCAAACCTGTTTAATACTTTTTTTGATATTTTTCCTTTATTGCAAAATAGTTCGGTCCCGGGGAAGGGAAGAACTTTTCTGATATTTATTCTTTTTAGAAGCAATCCCGATTCTTTAATTTTCAGAAGGTTAAGATAATTGTTTTTAAATGTATCCATAGTCTCGCCTTTTAATCCGTGAAGAAGATTGATCCCCGGCAAAAGTACGGGTATACCGCCTATCCTTCCCGCGCCGATTTCATTGATTATTTTCACAGCAGTGAATGCTTCTTCGGGTGTTACTTTAAGATTATTTAATCTGACTACGTTCGGGTCAAAGGATTCAATGCCAAGAGCTATGGTGTCGCCCGGAGTAATTGTATCGGTAATTATTTCGAGGATTCGGACCGATTCCTCAGGAAAGTTTGCAATAGTTCCGGGATTTGCATTGTCAATATTGAGCGTTTTTATTCTGCCATGAGAGATCCTTCTCTTTAATTCTGAGAAGAGATCTTTCAGAGGAGAAATTGTCGGTTTTGGGAATCCGCCTTTAAATGATCCGCAGCTTGATTTATATTGTAGTATATCAGCCTGTTTCCCAAGCCTGAATCTTTTTACTCCATGGTTAATAAGAGCGTCAATCTCGCTGATAATTTCAGCTTCGTTCCTGAACTCCTTTTTATGGAACAATCCTTCCGAGCAGAATGAACAGTGAACATCTCTGAGACATCCGCGATAAGTCTCAATCTCACAGATAATATGGGGATAATGAGGATGAAATTTAACAACTTCAGAACCGAAAACCGACCAGAGGGCGATTTCTTCAGTGCTGCGGAGAGTATCTTCAGGCGACCCCAGGACAAATGTATGGGCAAATTTCTCAATATCATTCTTTAACAGGATAGAGTTCTTGAAGGCAGAAGGAATGAGTCTGCTTACCATCCCGCCGATAGCAAAGGATAAAGTGATGTTGCCGGATAGAATTTTTTTAATCTCAGCAACAGTTCCAATACGCGCGCCAAGATATTTCCCGGGTACAACAGCGCCGCCGACAAGGAAGACCATCTCATATTTATTATGCAGATAATAATCATTCCGGCGCAGGTGATCTATTGTCAGATATTCAATTTTATCCGGGTCTATACCTGCATCAATAAGGGCGCCGAAAATATACCTCGGATATGGAGAAATAAAGGGCGGGACTCCAAGGCAGGCAGGTTCGTCAACATAACAATCGAGAATAAGGAATCTTTTTGTCATAATTTTGACAGTATATCCTCAATGTCGGATTTCAGATGACTCCGGATCTTCTTCTCAATTGCAAAGATCAGATCTTTATGGAAGTTAACCTTTTCAATATTACTGCCGGTAATATTATACCGCTTTATTATGTCTTCTATTCTCGCTTCTACAGAAACAATTTTATTATGCATAACTCTTTTATCTGCATAGTGTACAATTTCACGTTCTTCTAATCTGCCGGTGGGCTTAAATTTTTTAAAATAGACATGTGATTCAACGATTTCGGCAATATCATGATGGCCAAGGCGGCGCAGAATTGTTCCGCCAAGGAAATCGTGTTTATGAGTGCCTTCTTTTATTGATATTGATTTTGCAATATCATGGAGAAGCGCAGCTGCAATTACCAGTTTTCTGTTCAGTATAGTCTCGTCTTTCAGGTTATCAATTAATAGTATGGCAACATTTTTAACCTGCATCGAGTGCTCAAGAATATTAGGCAGAACCTCATATTCTTCTAACAGCTTGAGACACTCATCTTCGGGCGGTATTTCATAACTGATTTTCATAAAAAAACCGTATTGTATTCTCTATATCTATATTGTATTTTTCGGATAGAGATTCGGTATTTAAAGCGAGTTCAATAAATCCCGAACTACCGTATAAAATTCCTGCAGTGTTTTTGTTTAAATCACTGTAAGTTCTGCATGGTAATACTATGAATTCTTGTTGTGAGGCTTTAACTGTAATATTGCTGATTTGAGACAGATTTAGAATTTCGTTCGGGATTGAAGTTATAATATTGCCAAAGATATCCGAGTGAATAATATTCCCACTGACACTGTGTTTGGAAATATTAAACTGAGGAAATTTTAATTGAATAAAATTATCTTTTCTCGACCCTAAATCTTCAGGTTTTCTGCCTTTTCGCAGCATTGCAGCTATGGGAGCAAAAATATCTCTGCCGTGAAAAGTGGCCGATACTTCTTTAAATAAGTAGTAGTTTATCTCGAATATTTTGAAATCGCTGCGATAAACAGCTGATAGTATTCCATTGTCCGGCATTACAAAGATATATTTTTCGTTTTTTGCTATCAGGGCTTTTCTGGCGCTTCCGACTCCGGGATCAATCACAACATAAAAAATTGTTCCTTCAGGGAAATACCTGTAAGATGAATATAAAATGTATTGAGCATTAACAATTGAGAATGGTTTAACGGAATGAGTAATATCGATTATATCCGTTTCAGGTGAAATGCTTTTTATAACACCTTTCACAATGCCTGCGTAGTTATCTTTCGTACCGAAATCTGTAATTAGTGCAATCATGTAAGTAAAGAAATAGTCCATAAAGCTGATAATAATTCAATCGAAATATCTTATTTTTCAAGGAAAATTTTAGAATAGTATATATTAATTGACAAATTCCATAGCTGCACTTTTTCACCTATAACCTCAGAGGTGATAAAATATCATTGACGAAAAGAGATGCTTTTTTGTAAATATAATCTTTCCCAAGATGATCAAATATGGAGAGTCATAAAACTGAAAAGCAGAAATTTATTTTATATCGGAATGGATTCGGAAACGAAAATTCTGATGGTTTTGCTCTTTCTTACCATTGCGGTGAGATATCTTACTTTTCGAATGTTTACTACAGGCGGTGATTCGATAAATTACTGGTTTGCAGCAAAAACGCTGTATTACGGTATACCCTACGTAAACCTTGATCATCAGACCACTCGTTTTGGAGTAATAATTCCTCTCCTTCTTAGTATGAAAATGTTTGGAACTTCGCCGCTTGTGTCTGCACTTGTTCCGGTTTTAATGACAATCTTTCAGATTGTATTATTGTATAAAATAGGAGTTAATATCCACAGTATAAAAACAGGTTTTTTCGCTTCTCTTCTGTTTATGTTTTTCCCCCGGGTACTGGCTTCCGGAGGGCAGATATTACCGTCAACCTTTTCAATTACATACCTTCTGATGAGTTTTTATATTATCCTGAAACTTGAAGGTTTTAAGAAATACAAAATACCTGCAATATCCTTTTCTGCTATTTTCTTTTTTCTCGCTTATGAATCTAAGGTAACAAATCTGTATTTTTTGCCGGGATATTTCCTTGGCATATTGCTAATAACTAAAAACCGGAGAGATCTTATACTATTTGCATTATTTCTCTTAACAATGTATATTGGCGAAACAATACTTTACTATACCGGTCCCGGTAATGTACTGGGAAGGCTCGGAGTTATAATGGGGACTCATCTTGCTCAGGAGAGACATGTGCCCATATCTTTTTGGGAACTCTTCGGGAGGTTTACTAAACTTCAGTTATGGCCCAGAATCCAATTCTATTTTTATTTTGCAGCATCATTTTTTATCTTCTTTTTCAGGATCAATATTAAAACAAAGATAGTAACTGTAACGGCACTTATATTCTATATTGCTACCCTTTTTTCAGTTAAAAGCATCAATCCGATAATTCCGGCAATGCCCTTTAATGATGTCTATCTCGATTTCGGGGTTCCCTTTATGATGCTTGTTATTTCTGTTTTTATTTTTGAATTATACGATTACTTTAAAAGCAGATACTCCTTTCTCAAGAATAATATATTCTCCGGATTATTAATGAATATAAGTGAAACTTTTACTTATATTCTTATTGTTTTTTTTATTTTGGCATTGTCAGTGGCTGTGCGCTTCTCAGGTTTACTTCCTGAAAATGCAGTGTCAAAATTTTTCAATGATCCTTTCGATTTTTCACAACATAAAATCAGCCTTTTTATTCGATATACTGAAATAATAAATAATGCTTACAACAGAGGGATCCCCATTGTTTCAGGATATAAATATCCGGTAAAATATTACGAAATGTACAAGAGGATACAGAAACATATTAAAAAAGGGATTAATCTGAAGGAAGCCTGCAAAAAAGAAGGGATAAATTTAAAATTTTATTACTATATAAGAACAAGTATGCCTTTGAAAAGCATGAAATTGGTTAGAGAAGTTTTTCTCGATCTTATGCCCGACAAAAGCAGGCTTCCCCGAGTAAAAAAGATTGAGATTAATAATAATCTGATCCACTTTATAATAAAACCTCAATTTTCCCGAGGGGAAGATATTGTTAAATTTTTTCAAAATGATAAGAGTCCCCTTGTTATTGCTTTGCGGTCATCCAATATGGGACCATTCAAAATTATTGAAACCGATGTAAGCGGTTTTCGGCAAATGATGGAAAGAACCGAATTTACCCGTCAGTGATCTTAACAGGTGCTAATCGGTTGAAATTAAATCGGGTTCTGTGCTGTTTCTCTTCTTTTTATTAAACACAAAAAATTTCAGGCCAAAGAAATTTAAAAAAGTACAAAAGCCGGTTGCAGCAATAAAGGCAGCTGTCTTGTCTTCCGTTAGAATAAAAACCCTTTCATTTATAGCAGCATTGATAAATGCCGAAAAAAGATAAAATATAATGAACTTTATTATTTCATTAAAGCTGAGTTCTTTTTTTTCAAATGTCCAGTATTTGTTCATCAGGAATGTAAATACTGTTGCGCAGATAAATGATATCCCCTTTGAATAAAAAATTCCAACGATATTGATCAGGAGCAGATATACTGCTATGTCGATGAACATGGCAATAAATCCGGTGATAAGAAATCTTATTGCCTGCTTGAATATTTTTGATCTTATGATTTCCAATTTCAGCCTTTGAAATTGTTGATCTTAATTTCATAGTCGGCTTTAAAGTGTTTAACAATAGTGCTGAGAATCATACCAATTGACAGGGATAGAATGGAAACTATCATTAAACCTGTTGCAAGAATTGCGGAAGGAACCTTGGTTATATATCTGGTTTCGATAAATTCAAGGATTACCGGTATCCCTGCAGCAAGGCTCAGCAGGAAAAAAATTATTGATATTATACCGAAAAATGTCAGAGGTTTATAATCTTTAAATATTTTGAATATAATTTTTATTACTCTGAAACCGTCGGAATACGTTTTTAACTTGGAAACACTGCCTTCGATTCTATCCTTATAATCAACCGGGATTTCAAGGAGCCTGAATCTTTTATCAAGAGTATGAAGAGTTATTTCGGTTTCAATTTCAAAGCCTTTGCTCAACACCGGCAGGTTTTTGACAAATTTTTTTGAGAATACTCTGTAGCCTGTCATAGCATCTTTTATATCCGATTTAAAGAGCATGTTAATAATTTTAATAACAAGTTTGTTCCCGAAGTTATGGAATGGCCTTTTATTCTCTTCAAAATAATCCCCCTTAGTCAGCCTGTCGCCAACTACCATGTCTGCTTCATCATCAATTACGGGCTGAAGCAGTTTGTTAAGTTCTTCAGCAGGATAGGTCAAGTCTGCATCTGCCATTACGTAAATATCCGCATCTATTGTTTGGAATGCCCTTCTTACGGCAAAGGCTTTGCCTTGTCTTCCTTCGAAAATAACACCGCCTTTGCATTTAAGTTTTTTGAGTGTTTTTCTTGCAATTTCATTTGTCTTGTCTTTTGAGTTGTTGTCAATAACATATATATACATATCCTTTTTCTGTTTGTGAAATTCCCTGATCACATCTTCGATGGTTGCTTCTTCATTATATGCCGGTAAAATCAGTGCTGTCTTCAATGATAGATCCTCCTTAATTCCAATCCGGATAATCAATAGATTGTTAGCTATTAGTCAATAATAATTTTACTGTTCATTCAATCAGTTTTTTTAATCTGTTTAATTCGTTCAATGCGTCTATTGGGCTGATACTATTGATATCGATATCCTTTATTGCCTGAATTACAATATGATTTGCAGCATTAAAAATTTCGAGCTGTTCAGATGATCTTTCATCTTCGGAAGAAACGATTTTCTTAGAAGATTTTTTTTCCATCTTTTCCAGTATTTTTGATGCTCTGCCGATGATCTGTTTTGGGATCCCTGCCAGTTTTGCCACATGTATGCCGTATGATTTATCTGCCGAACCTTTTACGACTCTGTGAAGAAAATCGACTCCGTCCAGATGTTCCTTAACAATTACGTTATAATTAACTATTCCTTTTTTGCCTCCAAGTTCGGTAAGCTCATGATAGTGTGTGGCGAAAAGTGTTTTTGCTTTTATATAGCGTGAAATATATTCCACAATTGCCCAGGCAATGGAAAGTCCGTCGTATGTGCTTGTGCCTCGTCCTATTTCATCCATAATGATCAGGCTTTTGTCAGTGGCATTGTTAATTATATTAGCCGCTTCGTTCATCTCCACCAGAAAAGTTGATTCGCCTCTGGCAATATTGTCGGAGGCGCCGATTCTGGTAAATATTCTGTCAACAATTGAGAGGTTTCCTTCCGCAGCAGGTATAAATGAACCGATCTGAGCAATTAATTGTATCATCGCAGCCATTCGGATGTAGGTCGATTTACCCGACATATTGGGTCCAGTGATCACTTTGATAATATTTTCACTGCTGTCAAAATAGATATCATTTGGTATAAAAACTTCTTTGGTAAAATATTTTTCAACTACAGGATGTCTTCCCTCTTTAACAGTGCTGATCTTATCTGTATTGAATACCGGCCGTGTAAAGCGGTTTTCAATGGCGGAGACCGCAAGAGACAGGTAGAAGTCGGTTTCGGCAATAGCCGAGGCAAGCTGCTGAAGTTCTTTCTGCCGCAAAAGTATATCGTTTTTTAATTTTTCAATTTCTCTTTTTTCAAATTCGATTATTTTATCAGAGGAGCTTAATATCTCCGATTCGAATTTTTGGAGTTTTTCCGTTGTAAATCTTTCCGAACCTACAAGGGTTTGTTTTTTGTAATAGTTTTCAGGTATATTGCCGGCCTGTCCTTGGCTTACTTCAATATAATAGCCGAGAATCTTATTGTACTTGATTCTCAGTGTGGAAATATTGAGTCTCTTTTTTTCCTCTTCCTGGTAATTCAAAATCCAGGTTTTTGCATCGGATTTTAATTCATATAACCTGTCCAGTTCAGAGCTGTAACCCTTTTTTATTACTCTTCCGTGCTCGGGCGTAAGAGCCGGTTCGTCTTCAATGGATGCTTCAATTCTGCTGCAGAGTTCCTGCATATAGGGCATTCTTTTTGCCAGATCAGAAACCGAATTTTCAGGCTGGTCAGCAAGGATCTTTCTTATTTCCATAGCATATTTTATAGAATTTTTAATAGCAATGAAATTTCTCGCGAAGATTTTTCCCATGGATAACCTTGAAATGAGCCTTTCCATGTCGTGTATGCCTTTCATCATTTCATGAATCTGAGCAGTCAGATTATGGTATTCATAGAAGTATTGAACAATATCAAGTCTTCTTTCAATATCTTCAATTTTTAACAGCGGATGAAGTATGTTCTTTTCAAGGAGTCTCTTCCCCATGGGGGTTTTAGTATAATTCAGCACTGAAAAAAGAGTTCTGTTTTTTGTTCTGTCCCAGAGGTTATGGATAAGTTCAAGATTGGAGATTGTCGAATCATCCAGTATCATCCTGTCCGTTGAAATTATTTTTTCGGGGAATTTTATATGCCCGAATGATCTTTTCTGAGTTTCCTTCAGGTACTGAAGTATGGATCCTGCGGTTTTTAGTTCGGTTTCTGTTGTTATCCCCAGCCCCTTTACGGAAATGATCCCGAAAACTTCGCATATAAGTTCCTTCAAGTAATCAGTATCATAGAGCCATTCATTAATTTTATAGATGGGAATATCTTTGCCCTTTAAATAATCCGAATAGACTTCATCGCCGGCATCGTTCCCCTCTTTAAGAACAACTTCTCTGGGGTTAAATCTTATTAATTCGCTTCTGAATAACTGCTCGGATTTTTTTACCGATGATATAAAAAAGTCTCCCGTTGATATATCAATAAAGGCAAGCCCTATTACGGTTTTTTCAACAATTATTGAACCGAGAAAATTGTTGTCGTCCGATTGTATCAGGTTTGATTCTACAACAGTACCCGGTGTGATAATTCTCACTACAGCTCTTTTGACTATAGATCCGGAAGACGGAACCGTTTCAAGCTGTTCGCAGATGGCGACTCTCTTACCGGCCTTGATCAAGCGGGCCATATAATTATCTGCAGCATGGTAGGGGATACCGCACATGGGTATATCATTCTGTCTGGAGGTGAGGGCAATATCGAGTATTTTTGAAGCAACCTGGGCGTCTTCAAAGAACATTTCATAAAAGTCGCCCATCCTGAAAAAGAGAATTTCAGCGCGGTGCTTCTTTTTTATCTCCATGTACTGTTTCATCATGGGTGTAAGTTTTGATTCCAAAAGGGACGCCTCTCACAGATAATTATTAGTTAAATGATCCGCCATTAGTCTTCATAGATATATTTTTTATTATCCTTACCGCTGATCCTGACTATCCGGCCGTTTATTCCATACTCTTCTGCAAGCCGTATTTTTAGCTGCATTGCCTTTTCAGAATCTGCAAAATTACCGGTATAGATCAGATAGCCCATTCTTAATCTGATAACTTTTACTGTTCCCATCCCATTGATCAAATCTTTTATTTCCTTCAGTTTTTTCAAGGAAGTAAATGGGCCGATGGAGATTGAGTAATATGAATCTCTGTTGATCCCGTAACTGCCAGTATCCGTTTCAGGGCTGATTTCAATAATATCGGTACTGCTGATAGTGGATTCACCCGGGAGGTATCCGATTTCTTTGGGATCATGCTGTTTAAGGATTTTAATTCTTTTTTCTGCATATATTTTTTCGGGTGAACCCGAAAATCTTTTTACTATATCTCTGTAAGCCGAATAGGCTCTGTTAAAATCACCCTTTTCTTCATAAAATCTGCCTGTTAAGAATACGGCGGCAGGAAAGAGGGGCGATTCTTCAAAACCGAGGAGGATCTCTCTCAGGCAATAGATATATTTTTTTGAGAACCCTGAAATCTTTTTTATTATATATGATTGAAAGAGCAGGGCTTTGGCAAGAATATCGTAATTGTGATTTGTATCGATTATTTTGCTGCATTCCCTTAAGGCTTCGCCATACATATTCAGGTTAATTAAGGCGTTGATATAATAAAAGCCGAATTCCGTGAAATATCTGCTCTTCTTAAAATTTTTAATGCCGTATAATGAATTTAACTCTAATTTTTTCCATTTGGACAGGAGAGTCAGTATCTCGCAAATTTTAAACAGAGCATAATCCCTTTTTTTAAAATATCTGTATTTTTTAAGTATGATTTTCAATCCCTTGAGAGCCTTGCCGGGACTTTCTTCATTTTCGGCAATAAGGAGTCTCACATAGGGGACATATTTGCTTCGCGGATATTTTCTCAGGAAATTCATCCCCAGTTTTTTAACTTTATGAGGAATGTCTATTTTTGAATATTCAGCTATATTGAGATAAAGGTCTCTTTCGGTTTGGATGGCAAAACCGTTCTGCTGTGTCATTATTAGGATCAGTAGAGATAATATTTGGATTATTCTAAACAATTCTTATTCCCTGGAGGGTGGCCCCTTTCAGGCTTTTAATTTTTATTATGATATTTTTGCCGATATCCTGGTCTGACCCGGGCAGAACAACCGGGTGGTTAAGAAAGGTTTTACCCATCACCTGGGAATCGGACTTTTTACTTATTCTTTCAACGATCATACTTTCGGTTTTGTCAATACGTGCTCTGAGTTTTTTTTGAGATATCTTTTTCTGAATTCCGATAAGTTTGTTCAATCTCTCTATTTTTTCATTTCTTGTTATTGAGTCTTCAAGTTCAAAAGCAGGCGTATTTTCCCTTGGAGAGTATGCATACATATAAGCGTCGTCGAACCGGATATCTTTTACATACTTAAGGGTTTCCGAATAATCTTCCTCGCTTTCTCCGGGAAAACCTACGATCAGGTCTGTTGTTATAGAATAATTTCGGAGTTCCTTATCTATCTTTTCTATTATTTTCATGTAGTGTTTCATATTATACTGTCTGTTCATCAGATCAAGTATTCTGTCTGAGCCGCTTTGCAGAGGCAGATGTATGGATCTGGATATGTTGCTGTGATCCTTGATTACGGAAATAATATTTTCCGAGAAATCCTTTGGATGTGATGTGATGAAATTTATCTTCAAAATGCCCTCTGTTTCTGCAACTTTGTCAAGGAGTTTGTAAAATGGAATATCGCCGTTATCCGTTCCATACTGATTTACATTCTGACCAAGAAGGGTGATCTCCTTAATTCCGGATAATGACAAAGATCTGATATATTCAATAATACTTTCGGATTTGAACGATATTAATTTCCCCCTTACATACGGGACTATACAGTATGAACAGAAATTTTCACAGCCGTGAGTGATCGTAACCCATTTGTGCCAGATATTCTTATCGTTTTCAGTAACATTTTTAATATTGATCCTGCGGGAGAAATTGTCGTAATTTTGCGATAGGAATGAATTTCTGTTCTTCTCATTAAGATAGATCTTAATTATTTCTCCTATTCGGGGCGACTCGTAGGGCCCCACCACCAGGTCGGCCACTTTATCTCTGGTAAGGGACTGACCGGTTCTCTGAGCCATGCATCCGGCAACTACAATAAGGCCGCCTCTGTTCCTTATGGAGTTCTTTGCCGAATTGATCCGCGCAATTACTCTGTCTTCCGCATGCTGTCTAACAGAGCAGGTGTTATACACTATTATCTTTGCATCATCAGGGCTCTCAGCTTTTATAAAACCGTTATTTCTGAAAGACGATTCCATGAGTTCCGAATCGTTCTTATTCATCTGGCAGCCGAATGTCTCTATGTAAAATTTTTGAACCATCTGATATCAGATAAGACCTAATCTGTTATATACGCTGTTGATATTCTTCAGGTATCTTTCAAGTTTGAAGATATCGTCAATTTCAGAAGATGATATCCTTTCAGTAACCTCACTGTTTTTCAGGGAAAGTTCTTTTAAGGTTCCTTCTTTCTCCCATACTTTCATAGCCATATCCTGAACAATTTTATAGGCCTCCTCTCTGGAAAGTCCCTTCTCAATCAGTTTCAGCAGAAGTGTTTGCGAGTAAAAGAGTCCTCCCGTATTGTTAATGTTTTCTTTCATTCTTTCAGGATGGACTGTCATGTTGTCCAGAATGAACGCCATTTTATCAAGAATATAATCCAGAGCAATTGTTGAGTCCGGCAGAATTACTCTTTCAGCCGAGGAATGAGAAATGTCTCTCTCGTGCCAGAGAGTTATATTTTCCAGCGCAGTATTTATATTGGATTTTATTATCCGCGAGAGACCTGTAATTCTTTCGCACAGGATGGGATTCCGCTTATGAGGCATTGCAGAAGACCCCTTCTGGCCTTTCTGAAAGGGTTCTTCAACTTCCCGTACTTCTGTTCGCTGAAGATGCCGAATTTCAGTGGCAAGCTGGTCAAGGCATGCAGCTGTTATTGCAATAGCAGCCATATACTCCGCGTGCCTGTCTCTTTGAATGATCTGCGTGGAGATGGGGTCCGGCATAAGGCCCAGTTTCTCGCAGACTTTCTGTTCAATTTCAGGTGTAATATTGCTGTAAGTCCCAACGGCTCCTGATAATTTGCCGGCTGAAATGCCTTCAACAGCTCTGATAAATCTGTTTCTGTTCCTTTTGAAAATTTCATAATAGAGCGCCATTTTAATACCGAATGTTGTGGGTTCAGCATGTACTCCGTGAGATCTTCCCATGCAGGGAGTATCTTTATATTTGAGAGCAAGTCTCTTTAATGATCTGATCACCCTGTCAATACCATCCAGCAGTATCATTCCTGCCTGTTTCATCTGAATTGATAAAGCCGTGTCTCCAATATCGCTTGAAGTCAAACCGAAATGGATAAACCTGCCGGAAGGGCCCACCTTCTCGGCAACGGCTGTAAGAAATGCTATCACATCATGGTGAACTTCTTTTTCGATTTCAAGTATTCTCTCCAGATCAAAATCTGCTTTTTCCTTAATTACTTCCATATCCGATCCGGGGATAATACCTTCCTCCGTATAGACTTCACATACGGCAATTTCAATATCCAGCCAGATCCTGAATTTATTTTCCAGGTGCCAGATCCCTGCAATTTTTTCTCTGGAGTAACGTTCGATCATCTTATCCTCGCAAGTTATTTGAATGAGTGCCCGTTAAGTATTATTAATGGCTAAAATAATAATCAAATAATAATTTTCAATAATTAATTGATTATTATTTTAGTGTCTGTTTTGGTTTAAAAGAAATCCTCTTGACATATTCATAAGGGGCGGATCAGTTAACATCTGCAGATTGAGTTAATTCGGAAATTATTGATTATGAATAGATCAACAGATAAGTCATATATTATTAAAATCGATTCTGTCAAGCTGTTATTTGAGAGAAGCAAAAGAGCAAAGCGCGTGATCATATATGTAAATCCTGCTGCCGGAGTCAGAGTGGCCGTTCCAAAGAATGTGTCCTTTAAAAAAGCCGAGGAATTTGCTGCCGGAAAGATACGGTGGATCAAAAGACAGCTGCAAAAAATTGAAATTAAAAAGAAACAGCAGTGTGAATACAATTGCAGAGACGACAACTGCAATGAAAAGGAGCTGAAGGAAAAGTTAAAAAAACGATTGAAATTTTTGGCGGAGAAATATGAATTTCAATTTAACAGAGTTTTTATCAGAAGCCAAAAAACGCTATGGGGAAGCTGTTCGGCAAAGAATAATGTCAATCTTAATGTAAAACTTGCAATGCTGCCGGATGAATTAAGAGATTATGTAATTATGCATGAACTTGTTCATACCAGAATAAAAAATCATAGTAAAGAGTTCTGGGATGAGCTTGAAAAATATGTGAAGGATCCAAAATCTATAGACAAAAAGCTAAAAAATTATATCCCGGCTCTGTTATAGGTCTTATCTGTCAGAATGAAGGGTTTTGATTTAATTGCCATATTAAAATAGTCTTCAATAAAGAGTATCATAGTAAAGAGAAGGTCCATTGTTTTATTTTCATCAAATTTATTATGGTCTATTTCTGTAAATCTTTTTTTCAGAGATAGATCGAAAAAAAATTTTGAATTCGCTTCGAGAAGTCTTTCTCTTCCGTTGCAGCATCGGCTGCATAGGGGGTTGAGATCCGGTATCCCCAGTATGAAATTACCGTCTATTATTGAAGAACACCTGCTGCATCTTCCTATTTGAGGAAGTATTCCATTAAATCTCAAAAGATGTATTGTATAGAAAACCTAAAGGTTGGTAAGGAAATCCGTCTTTTTCAGTGTATCTATCGCAGCTGACAGAAGCTCAAAGGAATAATTATTTTTATCATCAAAGGCCGTTGTTTTATCCGTTACTTCGAGAAGGTAGCAGAGGTGAAATATCTTATTCAAATCATCTCTTAATTCAGTACAATCACTGTCTATGTGAAATTCATTAACTATATGAATATCTCTGTTTTCGTGATAATAGTAAACAAGTTTTAAGATTGTTCCATGATCGGCGGCAGATCTGGATCTTCTTTTGCTCTTTTTTAAACCCTTAAATGAAAATTTTCGCTTGCCGAATTCCCTTGTCAGGATGCTGCACAAAACGTCAGCTTCTCCCGCTGATCTGGAAGAGAGGATGATTCCGGTGGTTTTTTGGATCTCCATTAAATCTTTATTTTTTGTCTGATAGTGTTACAATAATTCTGTTGATCTTTGTGCCGTTGATCTCTTTGATCTTGAAATTAATATTTTCATATTTAACGGTTTCATTTTTTTTCGGTATTTTGCCGAACTGGTCGAATATAAAACCGCCGATTGTGTCAAATTCCTCTGCAGGAATAGTAAGGCCCAGCTTCTCATTGAAATCTGATATGGTCATTCTTGAATCCACTTCAAAGACATTTTTACCGATCCTTTCCAGTTCCGGCAGTTCATCGCTGTCAAATTCGTCTTTTATCTCTCCCACAATCTCTTCGAGAATATCCTCAAGAGTAACAATGCCGCCCATTCCGCCGTATTCATCAACAACAACGGCAAGGTGAAGTTTTCTTTTTTTAAATTCATAAAGGAGTTCCTTAAGGGTCATTGTTTCCGGAACAAAATAAGGTTCGTGCAGTATTTTTTTTAAGAGGAACTTTTTTGGCTTGTCCGCAAGCAGTTTTATAAGATCTTTGGCATAGAGAATCCCGATTATATTGTCAATGGTATCCTCATAAACGGGCAGTCTCGAATGTCCGGCATTGTTAACGATAGCTACCAGAGGTTTAAGATCGGTATTTGAGTCAATAGCAACCGTATCGACTCTGGGGATCATTATTTCTCTGACATTTACATCTGATAGTTCAAAAATCCCCCTTATCATATCCTGACGGGATGTGTCGAGTTTTTCATATGCATTGGCGTCATAGATGTTATTATTGTTTTTTGATGTGTTTTTAAAGATGTTCTTCAGGGTTTTGAAAAAACCGGAACGATTATTTGACTCGGGATTGTCAGATGTCATTATATTATATCTATTACCTTCCAGAATAAATTTAATAAAAAGCTATTAAAATATATAATAGGAAAAAGTCAATAATTTAATAAGTGTCTTAATTCCCCCATATTGTAAATTTCTTAATTGTTTCAAGAGCAAGTTTCGAACAATTCATTGCTTCGGATTTTGACAGGTTGCAGTCATTGTAAAGACTGTCGGCTAAAAACTTTTTGATGGCCATATAGACGTCTTTTGTGGGGAAAAAAATAAAAGAGAAAGAATCGCCCGAGCTTTTCAATATAGTGAATGATGAGTATAACATTTTAGGTTCCTTTGCGATCATAACTCTGTCAAGATGTTTAGTCTTTACAATTTCAAGTTCGTCAAACCTGTACGGTATTTTTTTACCGTCCTCTCGGTTAACCGGCTCAATATATTTTTTTGCGAAACTTGAAGGTTCCACCATCATATGAATTCTGTTGCCGTCGGTTTTAAAGACTATTCCTTCAGGGACCTGATAAATATCCTTAACATTCCTGTATGCCGTTATTTCGTAAATTGCGTATATTGACCCCGGTTCAAGGAATGCAGAAATAATAAATCCGCCGTTGGCCGGAATAGTCTCTGTTTGATAAGCTTTAATTAATGATAACGCTTTAGCCATATTATTTTCCTTGAATTATTTTATATGAAAAGATAACATGTAATATTGTACTCTGTTTTTTGTTATGATAAAAATATATTAAGTCATTTGTAAAATCAATAAAATTTTTTTTTAAGTGAAAAATATTTGTCTGTGACAGTTTGGATTTTAGATGCATATTTCAGCCGGATTGTATTGAACGCTATGAAAGAATTTTTTTGTCCCGAACCGCACAAATTCGCTCTGCTTGGAAGCGGCAACAAACTGCCTCCCAATAGTCCTATCTCATTTGCAGATGCAATTGAAAAAGGCGCCGACGTTATATCAATCGGTCTCCGCTTAACATCAGATAGAGAAGTTATAGTTATATGGGATGAGGACCTTGCGTCTCAGTCAAACGGGACCGGGAAAGCAGGGCAGCTTACACTCAAGGAGGTTAAAAACCTTGATGCTGCATATAAATTTTGTGTGGATGGTGAATATAAATTCAGGGACAAAGGGATACAATTTATGACATTTGATGAAATGCTTGATATGTTCCCTCAACAGAGATTTCATATTGAGATACTGGACAGAGGGATTGAGTCTGTTAAAGCATTCTGCAGAATCGTAAAGAATAGAGATGCATCGGGACGTATATTATTGTCATGCTATAACAAAAAAATTATCCAAATGGCAAGACTTGAATTTCCGGAGATGGCTACGTCACTCTCTTTTTATGAATTGATCGGGATGTATGCTCTCTTCAGAACCGGTCTGCTTTTTTTGAAGAAGAGTTTTCAGGGAGATGCCATTATATCAACGGAAACTATAGGAACATCATACGTGGCAAATCAGGGTTTAATTTTAAGCGCAAAGGAGAAAGGTTTAAGAGTATATATACGGAATGTCCTGAATGATCACCAGGCATTAAGGCTGATAGATTCGGGCGCGGACGGGATCATCTCAGAGAGCATGGAACTGCTGGCCCCACTCGCTTTTTAAACGGTTGGGCTTCATTGATAAAAATAAGATCAAGAAATAAATTTCTATTCATTTTGCCAATAATGTGTAAAGTAAGATTTTAAATTACGTACTATCCCCTATGATTTAAAATATATTATATTTGCCGGTAAGAATTATCTTGACTTTATTTAAAGAGGATTAAATTAATAATAGAGTTGAAAATTTGTTAACAAAATCTATTTTAAATATTGATCAGGAGTTTTTATGACCCGCTATAAAGTTGCAATTACCCGTTATGCGCATGATGCTGATGCTGTTAAAAGAGCTGTGGATCTTTCGGGAGCCTTTGAGAAAATTCCCCGCGGAGGAAAGGTTTTTATAAAGCCTAATATAGTTTTCTGGACAAAAGAGACTGTTTTCCCCAAATGGGGCGTTATAACAACATCAAGGGTTATAGAAGAAATAGTCTCCTGCCTGAAAGATATGGGAATCCATCATATTACAATTGGTGAGGGCATAATCAGACTCAAGCATAATGACAGCGAAACTTCAAAACATGCATATGAACAGCTCGGTTATTATAACCTTGCGAAAAGATATGGCATTAAGTGTATCGATATTTTTGAAAGACCTTTTAGGAAAATTGATATGGGCAGAGGAGGCGAACTGGCCTTTAATGAAGATATAATCGAATCGGATTATATAATAAATGTTCCCGTTTTGAAAACGCATGCTCAGACAAGAGTCAGTCTGGGAATGAAAAATTTCAAAGGGATCATTGATATAAATTCCAGGAAAAAATGTCACAGCGCAGACAGAGAGAATGATCTCGATTACATGATATCTTTGCTGCCCGATGTTCTGCCCCCCTGCGCAGCTGTTATTGACGGCATATATACTATTGAACGAGGGCCCACCTTTGACGGGAAAGCCAGGAGGAGCGATATTATTATTGCCTCCCCGGATATGATCTCAGCTGATATGGTCGGTGCAGTAGTACTTGGGCATGAACCTGAGCAGGTCAAATACTTAGTATATGCAGCTGAAAAACATAACAGGGCGCTGGATCTTTCGGATATTGAAATAATCGGAGAGAAGATTGAAGATGTCAAATCCTACCATGATTATACTTTCCCGTATAATGAGGATAATACTCTCCCGGCAGCAATGGATAGGGCCGGAATTAAGGGAGTATCCTATTACAAATTTGACAATACGCTGTGCACATACTGTTCGTTTATCACAGGAGCAATGCTTACTTCAATTGCTTTTGCATGGAAAGGCAAAGCCTGGGACGATGTGGAAGTGCTGACCGGTAAAATAATGAAGCCTCTTAAAGGCAAAAAGAAGACAATTCTTCTTGGAAAGTGTATGTGCAGCCTCAATAGAGATAATCCCGATATTAATGAACTTATTGAGATCAAAGGATGCCCCCCTAAACCTGAAGATGCGGTAAAGGCGCTTCACAGAGCCGGAATAGAAGTTGATCCTGCTATTTTTGAAAATCTGGATAAAGCTCCCGGTTTCTTTATGTCAAAGTATAAAGATAAACCTGAATTTGACGAATCATTTTACAGAATATAAGTGTTTTTTATTAACTTCAGGTTTTACTTGTTAAGTTAATGAATTTTAAGGTTAAGTAATGTCTGATAATTTGAAAAATGCCCTGTTGTCATCCGGTGCGATCCCCTTGATCATGCGCGGAGTCAGCGATATCCGGGGAGCACAGGAAGGAATATACCGTGACGGAGGTATAATTGATTATCATCTGGATATTCCTTTTTTAAATGACGATAATCTGGTACTGTACCCTCATTTTATAAACAGGATGATCCCGGGATGGTTCGATAAATATTCTGCCGGAAGAAAACCGGACATGAACAATTTCAGAAATGTTCTGCTTATCTGTCCTTCAGAAAATTTTATAAAAAAACTCCCAAACAATAAAATTCCTGACAGGAACGATTTTTTATTATATAATAGTAATAGGGAAAGGGTCCTAAAAGGGAGAGAAGTAACCGTACTTGGACGAATTCCGGGCAGCGAATTTATGAATGATACGGGATCGGGGGCAGTTAAAAAAAAGGTGCAGCCTCTGGTTCAATAACTGATATAAATTAAGGTTTTGTTAAGGAATGAACGGTAAATTATCAGACCTATATAATATTTTAGTCTTTGCAGATGAAGAAACACTCATAAAAATTGAAGATATGATCTCAACTGCGGAGAATTATTCCTGTCGATATATTTCAACAATCGATGATATATGTCAATATTTCGATGACAATATTCCTCATATTGTTATACTTGCCGATAATCCTGCAAAGGGTTTCGATCCTGTTGAAATTTATAATACAATAAAAGGTGAATTAACCAAGAATATTCCTGTCATTTTAATAACAGATAGCAGCGGCACTGATCTCCGTGAAAAGCTTGATGAAATAAGACCCTTTGGCGTTATAAACGGGCCTGTAGAGAAAGATATTCTGCTTTATGCGATACAAAATTCTTTAGAGAAAAATTATGAAATACTGAATATGAAGGAAGAAAAAAGATATGAAGAACTCTTCGATAACTTGAACTGCGGCATGATTGTGTATAAACCGATTAATAACGGCAATGACTTTGTCCATTTGCACTTTAACAGAGCTGCGGAAAAGTTCGAAAATATTTTAAAAGAAAAGGTTCTTGGGAAGAGCATAAATGAGATTTTCCCTCAGGCGGAAATAACAGGTCTCTTTAAAATAATGCAGGAAGTTCTGAATGACGGAAATCCCAGACATCATACTATATCTTTTTATAAAAAGGACGGGTCCCTTCATTGGAGGGATACATATACATACAGGCTCTCTTCAGGGAATATAGTCGTTAAGTATGATGATGTATCGGATAAAATAAAAACCGAAAAGCTGATAAATGAATCAAAGCATATATATTCCGCTGTTCTCGGTAATACCAATGATATGATCTTCATCCTCAATCGGGATGGTATTGTTACCTATGCCAACAGATCTGTTTCAAATCATTATGAAATTAAAGAGATGGATTATGCCAATAATGCCATCCATTTTTCTTTTTTCTGGTGCGGAGATTCAATTGATAAAGTGATGGAAGCAATAACTTATGTTATTCAGAAAGGGCAGGGTACATCAATTGAATGCATTTGCGGTATTAATCACTTTAAGCTTGATATAACGCCCATAATGAATAAAGACGCTGTTTCTTCAATAATATGTGTGGCTTCGGATATTACCGAATTAAAAAATGAGAGGGAAAAGCTTAAAAAAGCGCTGAATGCCAGTATAAATCTGGTTGCAAAAATACTTGAATCAAAGGATCCCTATACAGTGGGGCATCAGCACAATGTTGCTATGTTTGCAAAGGATATAGCAAAGGAGATGGATCTGCCCGAAGAGAAGATCGATCTGATCTGGCTGGCATCTCTTATCCATGATATTGGCAAAATTGAGATTCCCTCTGAAATTCTAAGCAGGCCCGGAAAACTTTCGAATAAAGAATTCGATCTCATTAAAGAGCATCCTGTAACTGCTTATAAAATCCTCTTAAAAGAATATCCAAGACCTTTTCCGGATATAATTTACCAGCATCATGAGAGATATGACGGTTCCGGATATCCCCTCGGATTGGCCGGCGAGGAAATACTTATTGAGGCAAGGGTCATCGCTGTTGCAGATGTTGTTGAAGCAATTGCCTCTAACAGACCCTACAGGCCCGGGCTTGGTCTTGAAAAAGCCATTGAAGAGATAACCATATACAAGAATATCTATTTTGACGCTAAGGTTGTTGATGCGGCGCTTATTTTGCTGAAGGAGAGAAATTTTGGATTTGGAGAATGAACTTTTTTATGAGCGGACAACTTAAAGACAATTATAAGATCAAAAGAATGCAGGATGAACTTTCCCTGTTAAATGCGCATATACTGATCGTGGATGATGAAATCGAAATAGCGAGATTAACAAAGAGAATAATTGAGTCTTTCGGATGCGTAAACGTCAATACTGTCAATAACTGGAAAGACGCGCTGAATTTCCTTGAAAAGAATACGGTTGACCTTACAATTATGGATATTGATCTCAGCAGTACTGTTGACGGAATTGATCTTGTTAAAATGATAAAAGAGAAATATGATTGCGCAATAATATACCTGACAGGTTGGTTTAATGATGATGTATTCCAGAAGGCAAAAAGTACATATCCATCGGGCTATCTGCTGAAGCCCTTTGATTCCAATTCACTCAAAGCGCACATTGAAATTGCATTGCACAATCAGACCATGAAACAGGAAAATGTAATTCTTAAGAGGGCAATTATTCAGACAATTGTTGCCATGGAGAAAACTGTGGCAATGAAAGACCCATATACATCGCGTCATCAGAACAGAGTTTCCAGACTTGCTGTTGCAATAGGAGAAGAGATGGGGCTGGCTCCTGATATTATAGAAGGGATCCGCTATGCAGGTTTGATACATGAATACGGCAAAATTTTTGTCCCTACGGAAATCTTAAGCAAGCCGGGTAAACTTTCGGATGTGCAGTTTGAATTGATCAAAGATCATCCGCTTAAAGGCTATGAAGCATTGATCAATATAGATTTTCCCTGGCCCATTGCGGAAATAATACTCCAGCATCATGAAAGGATGGACGGTTCCGGATATCCCAGAAAGCTGTCCGGAGATGATATTATGCTGGAAGCAAGAATTATTGCAGTTGCCGATGTTGTGTCTTCAATCACCTCGTATAAATCATACAGAGAGGCAAAACCGATAAAAACAGCGCTTGACGAGATTGAGACTAACAAAAATCCGTATTCCGGAGAACAATTGTACGATCCTGATGTTGTTGCTGCATGCCTGAAGCTGTTCAGAGAGAACATATTTTCATTTTGATCTCTCCCTTAATTAAAGGATCCCATATTTCTACAGCTATCTTTTAAAAAAGATGATAGGATTAGATAAATGGGAGTCATTAAGCAGTTGGCGAGGAAATGGGTTTGGTAATACACTCCCTCGCCAAAGGTAAGATATCTGCTGAATTTTTCTCTGTTTGCTTATACTGCTTCGGCGCTGATCTCACCTTTTTTTGAACCTTTAGGCGGCTCAAGAAATCTGACTTCATTAGCAACTATCTTAATTTTTGACTGGACTTTGCCGTCTTTCCCTTCCCATCTGTCCTGCCGCAATGCTCCTATAACCATGACTCTTCTGCCTTTGGAAATATTCTCTGCGCAGATTGCAGCGGTTTTTTCCCATGTCTCAACGCCGATAAAAGAGACCTTCGGTTCCGAATCGGCTTTTGTGTAGTGATTAACTGCAAGAGAGAATGAACAGACCGCCTTCCCTGTTTTTGTTTCTCTTAAGATCGGGCTGTGTGTGACAAATCCTTCAATTGTTGCTGTCGCGTAATTTCTCATAATAGTATTCTCCTGATTATTAATATTGACTTGCGTCTCTATTGTTATTACGATTGAGAATCGGAAAAAGCGGATATTTTTTGGGAATTATGGCAAAATTATTGTAATTTTTAAGATTCTTCCGCTTTGTTGGGAAAGAATGCCTATAAGTTTCTAAAATATCCCCCTAAATCTGCCACAGGCACTTCCGTTGGTTGCCTCGCCGAAGGGATCTTAGTAGGGGGATCGTGCTGCTTTATGCCCTGTGCAAGCAGAGTTAAAGTGGCTGCGGCAGAATTAAGGGGGGGTGTTCAAGAATAAATTAAGGGGCTTGACAAAATAATAGTGCTCCCCATTTCTTTCAAAAAACCGGAATGGCCATTAATTTTTTAATAACTTATAGTAAAATTATTATGGACGAAACAAAGGATAATGTTAAATATTCTGAATTTGAGCTGGGAAATGAACTTGATCTCCATCATTTTCATCCCCGTGATACGAAAGCTCTGGTAAATGAGTTTTTACTGAATGCAAAGCGTAAAAAGTATAAAACAGTAAGAATAATTCATGGCAAGGGCAGGTCTCGGAAAAAGAGGGAGCTTTACAAAATTCTCGAATCGCATCCTGATGTTGTAAATTTCAGTGATGACGATTATAACTGGGGAGCAGCAATAATAAAATTGGAAATATGAGATTTGTCATTCATCCTGGGGATCTTTGATCCTTTGGAGAACCTGCCTGATGAGATCCAAATACTCTTTTTGGTTGTTGATATGTCTTTTTACCAGTTCGTTGTTTTCAAGTTCTTCCTTTATTATTTCCATTTCTCGTGATTGATCAACAAGAGGAGTTTCACCTTTTCTGATCTTATTATTCAAATTACTGCCTATAAATATCAATTTTTCAAGCAGCAGCTGAGATTTTCTGTCATTTCTTATTTCAGATAAACTCTTGTTATACTTTATGCTTATTTCGCTGTTTTTAATGAGCTGTGAAAGCTTTTTGGCTTTCCTGATAATGATCGAGTAATCCTTAAGCATAGTAGGGTTCCCTTTAATAATATCAATGATCAAATTGAATTGTTTATTAAAATATAAAAGTATAAAATTTAAAAAAATACAAAAAATATTATTTTGACATAATAAAATTATTGTAATTTATTATTCTATTGATTATGTTTATAACATTATATAAAATCAGTATATTGTAAATATTATATATTATTTTATTAAAAAAAGTGAGTCAACTATGAAAAAACAACTGTTAAAAAATACTTTATTAATGATCTTTATATTCGGTTTTTCAATGAACTCTTCATCGAATCCGCTTAATTCCCCCCTGTCAAGAGAGAGGCTGAAATTATTGCCGATCCCAATGGACTTTAGAAATTATTTCTTTTTTCAGTCAATAGATGATAACTCCTATATCATAATAGGGGATTTCACAGGCGCAAAAAAACTTATTACCCAGATTATTGACAGAGACAGTGATAATAAAATAGACAAGGTCCTGGAATATTATCCTGACAGCGGCAAAATCAGAATTAAGAGCAGACCCTCATCGGAATTTTTTAACGGGCTTGAAAAAATGAAGAGGGATATTATCAGCGGTATCATATTCAAGGAGAATTATTCTTATAAAATGAAATCTCTGAAAACCCTGAAATTTAAGCTTGCTGACGGCAGTGATATTTATCCATATAATGACGGTTATTCCGTTAAATTTTATGACCCGGATGCGCCTTCAACTATTATGTGCGAGTTTTTTTTCAGCAAACGCCACGGCAGGTATAATTTGATTTTTAAAACAAATTACTACAAATTATATAAGTTAAGGATTGTGCCTCCTCTCAGATATTCGGTTTATTGTAAGAATTCCAGAGATCCGATTGTTGCTGAGATCGTTGAGTCACTGTTGAAGATGATACCAAAGTAAAATTTAATAAATGATAAATAATAGCAGGAGTAAGACTTATGTCAAAAAGAAAACAGTATATAATAGATAAAGAGTTTCAGTTAAAAACAACTTTTTCAATAATAGGAGTTGTAGCTGTTATTATAGCAGTTATTATTGTTATTATCGGAGCAAATATTGTTATTAACAACAGCAAAATGAATATTAATAATAAGAATATCAGTGCAAATAATGAGAATATAAAGAATATAAATGAGATACAGGATAACATTGTACATTTTCTTTCGTCCAGGTCTTTAGCGAGAGAAGATAAGATTTATAAGCAGGCTATAAAGGAAGTTGTAAAAAATCATGTAAATAATATGAAAAGGCTTAAAGATATCATGGCTTCCAATGATAATATCATGAAATCTAACACTGAAATAATGAGGATGAATAATTATCTTCTTATTTCAATAATAATAATAATTGTCATAGGGACAATTGTGCTGTATTACCAGTTGATAAGGAAAACTCATCGAATTTCAGGGCCCATATACGTTATGTCTATGTACCTCAGAGATTTGATCAAAGGCAATTATCCTGAAATGAGAAATCTCAGAACTAAAGATGAGCTTAAAGACTTCTATGACCTTTTCAGAGAAATGGTTGAAACTCTTAAAAAAAGAGAGGGCAAATAATTTACCTGAAGTTACATAAGAAATATATTTTCAAGCCGGTTTTTTACGATCATTGAGAAGAAGAGCCTGAGGGGAAACCCAATAACATTTGTTATGGAACCTTTAACGCTGCGGATGATCATATCCCCGTGGTGCTGTATTGCATAAGCTCCTGCTTTGTCTCTATAATTGATCTTTTTTAAATAAGCTTCAATATCGTCAGAATTAAGTCTGTTAAATGTCACTTCGGTAATTTCACAGTCGGTTCGGGACAGAATAATTTTTTTACCTTTTTCCAATTGCATAATTGTAATACTGCTTATAACTCTGTGAATTCTGCCGCTGAGTCGCTTTAACATGGCAATTGCTTCGTCATACGATGCCGGTTTGCCCAGGATCTCATTACTTATGGTTACGGTCGTATCGGATGTGATCAGAAGCGACGAATAGCTCGGCGACCCGGTCGTTTTAATGAGAGACGCAGCTTTCTCTTCGGAAATTCTCAGGGAAAAATCTATTGGCGGTTCATTTTTGAGTCTTGATTCGTCTATCTCGGGAGAAATTATTACAAGGTCATTAATTATGCTGCTCAGTATCTCTTTTCTTCTGGGCGATGCGGAACCGAGGATTATTTTCATCTGTGAGAAAGAACTACCTTTTCATTCAATTTAAAAACTTCAGTAATATTCTGAACTTTTTTGATCTTGGAAATTATTTCATCAAGATGTTCCTTGCTTTTAACTTCAATTATGAATTTCAATTCGGCTATATTATTATCTTTTACTGATGCTTCCATTTTAATAATATTTGTTTTTGCCAGAGATATCTGATCGGCCACGTCTTTTAAAAGATTTTTCCTGTCAAGCCCTGAAACCGATAGCTTTACCGGATAGTATTCGTTGCTGCTGCCTTCCCATACTACATTTATGAATCTTTCATTCTCAATTGAGAGTCTTTTTATTGAAGGGCAGTCTTTTTTATGAATTGTTATGCCCCGACCTCTTGTGATGAACCCGATGACATCGTCACCAGGTATAGGCTGGCAGCATTGAGAAAGTTTTATCTGTACATTAGTTGTGCCGTTGACGCTTAATCCGAATTTTTCTTTTTTAGATAATTTTTTCAGTTTGATCTGTTCTTTGTCGGGGATGGAAACATTTGCGGTCTTCTCAACTTTCGGATGTTTGGCTTCTTCTTTATTCTGATCATCTTTATATTTGTTTCCCGAATTTTTCCTGAGCCAGCTTCTAACCTTATATCGCGCTCTTGAGGTTCTGACAAATTTTAACCATGACTCGGAAGGGTGTGCGTTTTTCCCTGTAAGGATTTCCACAATATCCCCGCTTTTAAGTTTTGTCTTCAGAGGCACCATTTTATTATTTACTATTGCGCCTGTGGTATGCTCTCCGATTTCAGTGTGAATGGCATAGGCGAAGTCAACAGGAGTGGATCTTTTTGAGAGCTTGATTATTTTCCCTTTTGGCGTGAATACGAAAATCTCATCCTCATAGAGGTCCATCTTCAGGCTTTTCATGAACTCTTTGGTATTGGTATCGCTTGAATACTGCTTGTCAATATTCTCAAAAAGCATAAGTTCTTTATATTTTTTCTCTACGTCCTCGCCCTCTTTATAAAGCCAGTGAGCTGCGATCCCTATCTCTGCCGTTGCATGCATCTCTTTAGTTCTGATCTGAATTTCCAGCGGGTGGCCTTCGGGCCCGATTACGGTTGTGTGTAAAGACTGGTACATATTGGATTTCGGCACTGCTATATAATCTTTAAATCTTGACGCTATGGGCGTCCACAGTGTATGAACAACTCCGAGTACCGCGTAACAGTCTGTTACGGATCTTGATATGATCCTTACTGCCCTGATATCATATATCTGATCAAGAGATTTATTCTGTGATTTCATCTTTCGATATATGGAGTAGTAGTGTTTGGCTCTGCCGTATATTTCCGTTTCTATATTGAATTTTTTTAAAGAAGCTTTTAGTCTGTTCTTAATGTTGTTGAAATATTCATCAAGTTCATGTTTTCTTTCAGCCAGTGTGGATTTGATCTCGTTATATTCCTCAGGGAAAAGCACATGGAAGGCCAGATCTTCAAGTTCGGAGCATATTTTTGATATGCCCAGCCTTCTGGCCATAGGAGCATATATTTCAAATGTTTACCGGGCAATTACTTTCTGTTTTTCCTCATTGTGGAACATAATTGTACGCATATTATGAAGTTTGTCGGCAAGTTTTATGATAATAACCCGTATGTCATTTATTGTTGCCATAAGCATTTTCCTCAGGCTTTCTGCCTGAGCAGTGGCTTTAGACATCTTTTTCATGGAAGATATTTTTGTTACTCCGTCCACCAGCTGGGCTATATCTTCGCTAAAGGTTGTTTTTAACGTATCAATTGTAATTTTCGTATCTTCAACAACGTCATGAAGAAGAGCCGCCGCAATAGTTGTCGTATCAAGTTTCAGCATGGCAAGTATCAGGGCTACTTCAAGCGGATGGATAATAAAGGGTTCGCCTGAGAGTCTGGGCTGGTCTTTATGCGCTTCTGAAGCGAAATCGTATGCTCTCTTTATTAGATCGATATCCGAATCAGGATCGTTTGATTTAATTTGATTGATTAAAGTCTCTATATCCCTGCTGCGTATTTTTAATTCAAATTCAGGCATTGACAACCTTTCCACGAATAGGATAAATGAATAAGTATAGTAAATAAGAAAATAATCCGGTTGAAATTAGTCAACTTTATTATTAAAATTTATTGTTACTCTCTGATGAAAATTATATCATATAATAGAAGAAGTGATACTATATTCATACATATTTAGTTTGTAAAGATAATTTGAAATTTACCGAAAATATAAAAAAGTGCACTTTTAATAATAAAAATTGTATGAAAAAAATTTTTTATAAAAAACCGGCCATTCCGGTACTTGCCTGTATTATACTGCTCTTACTGATATCGGGATTGGGTAAATCCTTTAGTCAGTATATAGAGGAGAATGATATAGAAAAGGAAGATACCAAGGAAGTTAAACGTATTCTGGAAAAGGAGTCTCAAAAGGAAGGCACGCTCCCTGCCTATATCGCTTATAATATTAAAGCTATTAAAGTCCCCTATCTTAACGACGCTATCCGAATATCATGGAATATAAACCCCAATTATGACGATCAGTTTATTATAGGAAGGTCAAATGAGATTATTGATACTAAGGAGAGGGCTCTGAGCGCCCTATCGGTAACCGTTATCAATTCAAAGTCGAAGAATATTTATATTGATGAGGGATTAAAACCCGGAACATATTACTACGTTATACTGGCAAAGGACAAAATATATAAACGGGATATTGAACTGTACCGGGATATAAACTATACGTCGCTTCCTGTAATTATAGATGTTCCTGAAGTCAAGTCCAATCATGTAATGAATATATTTGCAAAAAGCGTAGGCGGCAAAAAAATACTTGTAACATGGGAGCATTTGTCTCTGCCCGGCAATGTATATTATGTTTACAGGAGTAATTCGGTAATAGATTCGGAAAACAACTTGCGAAGGGCCAAAAGGGTAGGTGTTGTAGTAAACAATGACGAGTATCTTGACGAAGATATAGAAGATACCGACCGGGAGTATTACTATGCAGTAACTTTGAAAGATTCCAGGGGGATAGAGAATCCCGATCTTGTGCCTGACCAGAATTATACGACTAAGGCTGTGGTTTTTAAGAAGACCGTGACAGCTTCAATAACAGATATTTCCGCAACTCTGATCGATTTGAGAGATATTAAGATCAAATGGAAATTAACAGGTGAATCCGGAGATCCCGATATTATCGGATTTGAACTATACAGGTCGGGTGAGATGATCAATAGGCCCGATAAGATCGATTCTGCAATTCATATTAAGTCTCTTGATAAGAGTGTGCAGTATTATATAGATAAAGTGGACTTCACAGGCGAATTTTTCTATGCGGTCCTGTTAAAGAGAAAAGGCGGGATCATAAACGTTACTCTGGAACGCGGAGAAAACTACACGGATGAACCGGTAATTGTTGCCAATACTTTTAAAATAGTATCCATACATGCCGAACCGGAAGGAAGTAATATTATTGTCAAATGGAATTATTCGGGTATTACCGAAGATAAATTATATAAAATATACAGGACAGTTAGAAATATAAGTTCTGTAAACAATTTGAAGGAGAAGAATTTCCTGGCAACCGTTGATATTACAGACAAGTCATATACCGATGTAAATGTACCTGTCGGGAAATATTTTTACGGTATAGTACCCCTTAAGAAGACAAAAGGGTACAGAGTGCTGAAGGGGATAAATATAATAAGCGAGCCTGTAACGATCTCAATGAGGAAAAATGCAGAATATGTTGAAAAATATTCGGGTGATCGGGAATATCGCGAAGAAACGCGAGATATTGACCTTATTATAAAGAGAACATTTTTTAGCGGATATTTCAGAGAAGCCATAAAAGAATTGAAAAAAGCCGTTAAAAATTCCGATAATAAACGTGATATTGCAAAAGCAAAATTGTTCTTAGGACGTTCTTACATCGAAATAGGTCAATATAGAAGAGCATTAAAGTATTTGATAATGAGAGATGCCAGAAAATATTTTCCTGATGAAACAAAATTTTGGCGTGATTTTGCGATGCTGCGGGTTAACAGAAGATGAAAAATTTTACTTTAACATTTAGAGCCAGGAGTTGATTTAAATGAAAAGAGAAGCAATTATAGGAGTTCTTCTAATAGTTATAGGTATAGGGATTTTTGTATACTATGATATATCGGTTAAACCTGAGAAGGAAGCCAGGGAGTATCTTGTGGAAGGGCAAATAGCCTTTGAAAGGGGGACAAAAGAGTCGTTAAACAGCGCAATTAATATATTTTCAAAAATTATTGCAAGATACCCCGGTACGCAGTCTTCCAATGACGCCTATTATTATATTGGACAGAGCTACGAGAAATTGGGTTTAAACAGACTGGCATACCTGAAATATATTTATATATTAAAAACAGAGAATAATATTACCGGCGAATTGAGAAATGAAATAAGAACCAGAATAGCCAGGCTCAATATTATGAAGCATTATACTGAAGAGGGCATAAATCAACTCCTTGGCATGCTGAACAAGTCCTCAAACAGAGATTTCAGAAGCAGGGTTTACAGTGAGCTTGGTCATGCCTATTTGAAGATGAAAAAATACAACAGTTCCAAAAGAATGTTTGATATTGCTTTAACAGAAAACGGCAACAATGAAGAAGCAATTCTCGGAAAAGCGAGGTCCTATAAACATCTTGGGTACGATGATCTTGCTTATGATCTCTATGAATACTTTCTGAAATATTATGGAAATTTCAGCCATTTTTCAAAGGATATAAAAAAGGCCTACCTGTCTCAGGTATATCAGAGCGGTATTAATAATTACAGACGGGGAAGGTTCTATCCCGCAATCCATTTTTTCAGAAGGCTCTTGAAGTATTTCCCGGGATATAGAAAAACCGAAGATTCACTTTACTGGATCGGTGAATCCTTTTATTCTCTGCAAAAATATGATTCGGCAATAAAATATTACAACAGGGTACTTTCAAATTCATTCCGCCACAGGGACGAGCAGGCAAGAATGAAAAAAGGATATTCCTATTTTATGGCGAAGAGGTTTGACCTTGCCGCAAGAGAATTTCAGATATACATGAACGATTATCCTCAGGGCAGGTATATTAAAACTGCGAAAAAATGGGACAGAATGAGTACGAAGGAGATCATGTACAGGCTCAAAGATGATAAAGGCGAAGTAGAAGAAAGAAAGACAACTGCGAAAGATGACAGTGACGATGATCTGATAGAAGAAGATGATGATAAAGTGTATGAAGATAAGGGGAATTCCGGCAGCAGTGTAAACAAAAGAGGTTCTTCAAGAGGCGTTAGGGCAAATTATAGATCGGATAAAGAAATAAATAACGATATAAAATATGAAAATGTTGCGGAATTATGATCAGGGTCTTTCAGTTACTGAGACCATGAAAGTCTTTTCGGTTGAATAGCGCCGGATTTTTACTCTGATCTTTTTCCCGATTTCCGCTCTGGTAATTATTCTGATAAGGTCTCTGTAATTATTAACTTCTTTCCCGTCTATGCTGAGAATAATGTCCTTTACTCTGAGACCTGCTCGGAAAGCCGGACCTCCTCTTTTCATTGAGCTGATGACCACGCCCCTTTTCTTTTTTAGTCCCGATGATTTTGCATAATCTGATGTTATATGAGATATTTTAACGCCGATAAAGCCTCTTTTCACCTTGCCGTATTTTTTTAACTGTACAAGAGTATTGACGGCAGTATTGATGGAAATGGCAAAACCTATACCGACATTTCCGCCTCTGCTTGAAACGATTGCCCTGTTTACCCCAATAACCTCACCGTAAATATTAATTAAGGGGCCGCCGGAATTGCCTCTGTTTATAGAAGCATCTGTTTGTATATGGGAGTTGCCGAGCCTGTCCAGTTGTTTCCTGCCTGTTGCGCTCACAATACCGAAGGTATATGTTTTGTCAAGCCCGAATGGATTGCCGATCGCCACAACAAAATCTCCGATCTTTACTTCATCGGAATTGCCGAAATGAACGGGAGTTAATTTTACCGGAGAGTTGATCTTCAGCAGAGCAATATCGGTCAGCCTGTCGGCTCCAACTACATTTGCATGATACTCCTTATCATTGATTTTTACAGTAACGCTGTCGAATTTTGCAATGACGTGATAATTTGTACAGATATAACCGTCGCTTGAAATAATAAAACCAGTTCCCTGTCCTCTTAATTTTTTTGTTCTCCTTGTTCTGACCCTCTTATTATAACCGAAAAAATCTCTGAAAAAGGGGTCCAGCATATAGGGATTTTGCTGTCTTAATAGAATTGTTTTTTCAGTAGTTATAAATACCACTGAATTTTTGTATAATTCATAGATGTTATGTATAGACCTCTGGAGTTGGTATATTTGTATCTGGTCGTCGCTGTTTTTAAGGGGCGAAGGTATTCCGGTTTCATTGAGGAAGCTATCATCGGCAGAAACTCTTGATGCGGTCATAATTAGAATAATAAGCAGTGACGCAGACAGTTTTTTGTTAATAATGAACATTATTAAAACCTCAACAGACTTTCTTTAAATGTTATTGAGCAATTTTGCTTTTGCCGGAATTAATTTCAACAGGTATTTTTGATTCATTGTAACTAATCAGCTGTTTAAACAGCTGATTAGTTACGACAGTTTATTGAAATATCATCTCTGAACCTGACAACTATTCCTTCCGGAGATATAAGTTCAATAAGTTGTGACCGTGGGTGCTTTACCGCTCTTTTTATTTCCACAAGCTCATTGTTCTC
>JAJRXZ010000091.1 GCA_024276015.1 Spirochaetota bacterium
AGACTATATTGCCGGCATGACCGACAGATATGCCCTTGAGGAACATATGAAATTAACCGATCCCATGATAAAGGTATAGAAAACCGATGAAAAAATATGTATATTCCATACTGATACTATCGCTTGCAGGCGCATTTCTCTGTACGATCCTTCTTATCCAGCACTTTTTCCCGGAATCGGATCTGGGTTTTGTATCATGCGGACAGCTTATTGATAATTCCTGTATTGCAGTAAGCCGGTCGCCCTATGCTGCATTTATGGGCATACCAATTGCCTCACTGGGACTCTTTACCTACCTGGTATATATATTTACCATACTTATTGCAGATTATGCCGAAGGCGCATATTACCGCAGAGCATTCGGAGTTATTCTGCCTCTGATATTAACATCGCTCTTTGTTGATCTTATTTTAATCATTATCTTAATACTGATCAGCGAATTCTGCATACTATGCTTTTTAACCTATATTGTAAATACTCTGTTATTAATTACCATCCTCCTCTGGTACAGAGATATGACAGCTATTGAGAATATCAGATTCAGCGACATTTACAAGGATTTCTTTAAAACCGATGACGCTGCTGATAAAAGAGCCGCCTTTTCATCATACGTCCTGTTTATCTTCTTTTTGGCTTTTTCGATCTACTCAACAACGGTTGTGCTCAGAATAAGAGCAGACAAGGATTACACTGATCAAGGGAAGATAAACTCCTTCCTTGATAATTTTAACGCTGCAAAAGAAGAAAATATATCTTTCCCTCAAAGCAAACTGACCATCGGAAACCATAATGCCCCATTAACGATCAGAGTCTTTACAGATTTTTTATGCAGTGCATGCTATAAATTCTACAACATCGAGAAAGATCTTCTGACAAAATATAAAGATAAAATCCGCATAGTATATTATAACTTCCCATTGGATAAAAACTGCAATAAATATCTTGATAAAACAATCTATGGGAATTCCTGTACCGCATCAAAAGCTCTTACTGCTTCGGCAGAACTGGGTATTTTTAAAGAATACCATGAAAGCCATTTTAAAAAGTACAATAAAATCGATCACAAATACTCAAAAAAAACTCCATATGAGCTGCTGACGGATATTCTTTCATTTAAAAAGGATGGAAAAAAGAGATTAAAATTTAAGAATATGATAAATTCACAAAAAGTGAATGACATTGTAAAACAACATATAGATTTTGGAGAATCGATCAATATAGAAGCAACTCCGACAATTTTTATCTCCAACAGAAGATTTACGGGCGTCCCTCCCAAAGAATTTTTAAAAGCTTTTATAGAAAAGGAACTAAATAAATAACCTGTCAAGAAATATTGGAATTCTTCCTGCAAAGAGGTTTTTTATAATATTGCCTCTAAAAAATATCATTAAAATTTGATATGGACGTTGGGGCGCAAAATAAATGTCCAATGGTCATCAATATTCTGCTCCAGCTTTCCCGAATAACCGCTTGTAAGCGTTTTAAAGGCTCCAAGAGAAAAAGAAAAAGTAAATTTCCCGCGTGCAAGAACAAACTTCTTGCCAAAGAGGAAAAGATACCTGATTATTTTACCCTTCTGCACTTCTCTTACATCAAAATCAAGTCTTATTTCCTGTTCGCTGTTGTTCACAAAAAATTTCCAGAAGGGATTGGCATCGCTCTCTATATAGTCAATTCTGCTCCTTTTGATAGAAATATACAGAGCGTCTCTGATCTCAATATTCCTGTGACCTTTATACCCCAGCGCATAACTCCAGCTGAGATTTCTCTTTTCTCTGATATCGGATCCTTTCAGCTTGACCTCCGCTTCATACCAGTGGTCATCCACCATAATATTGTCAACAATATGTTTACTCCCGTAACTGAGAAGAAATCCGCTGTACCCCTTGCCCACTACCTTTTTATCATTTTCACCCCTTACAAAATCAACAACATTGCCGAGGAAAAAAGAATAAGCCCAGGGTTCCGGGAAACCGGCTGTAATTGCCTTTACTGCATTGAAATTCTGCGTATATTGATTTCTTTCATAAAAATCCTCCTGGTTTTTTTTAAGATAAACACCGGCAATTGGGAAAGGATATATACTTGCTTCAACAAGCATATATCTGGGATGATATATATTGCGCAACAGGTAAAAATAGACAGACCTCTCTTTTTTATATGTCTCGCGGGGGATGGGCTTTTCTGTCAGCGCGTGCACATAGGCGATATTTGAATAGTATGGATCAAGCTCAAAAGACATTTCATGCATACCGGCATGGTCCAGCCTGAATGTCTTCTCATATGCAAAAGAACCGTCTAACCCGAAACCAAAAACCAAAAGGCAGGATGAAATAATATAAATTAAGAATTTCTCAGAGGTCATATTTCTTCCCCGACAATTGCCCGCATGCGCCGCAAATATCACTGCCAAGACTTTTCCTGACTGACACGGGAATATTCATGGATTCCAGCTCTTTAATAAAATCATCTATTTCATCAGCAGCCGGTACCTCAAGATCATATTCTCCCCTGCTGAGAGGGATCACATTCAGCTTGATCCTGCCATACTTAAACATCTTTTTTAATCTGGCAGCATCTTCGGGTTTAATGTTATCTTTACGCATAACATACTCAATAGTGACTCTGTTTTTGGAAGCCGGCAGTTTTTCCCGCAATAGTTTTGATATTTTTGCAAAGGGGTATTTTTTCTCAACAGGCATATATAGTTTTCTCTTTTCACTTACAGTATCATTAAGGGAAATAGCGAGATTGTAAGGCCTCTTTTCATCTATAAATCTCTCAATATGGTCCATCAAACCGGAAGTTGATATTGTGATCTTTCTTGCAGATATATGAAATCCAAATGAGTAATTCATTATATCTGCTGCTTTCATAACATTTTCATAATTCATAAAGGGTTCGCCCATACCCATAAATACAACATTATTGTTTTTAAGGCCCGTAACCCTCCTGATGCGGCTCAATTGATCAAGAATCTCTGCTGTCTGCAGATCCCTTCTGAATCCTACTTTTGCTGTCTGGCAGAATCTGCAGCCCATCTGGCATCCTATCTGACTGGATACGCAGACAGTAAGCCTTCCGGTATCAGAACCGTCATTACGGATAAATACCGATTCAATAAACTGCCCGTCTCTAGTTTCAAAGAGAAACTTTTCAGTTCCGTCTTTTTTTGAGACAAGGCGTTCCCGAAGTGTCAGAGGTGAAATGATAAATTCTTTCTTCAGTCGGTTTCTCAGTTCCTTTGAGAAATTCGTCATTACATCAAAGGAATCAGCGTTCATTTCATAGAGCCAGATGAACAGCTGTTTTGCTCTGTACTCCTTCTCTCCGGTCTCTCTGAAATAGTCAACAGCTTCATGGAAACTGAAATTCTTTATGAACCTTTGAGACATTTCCCTATCAGACCGGCCTATCCTATCCTGCTTCTTTAAGCTGTTTCAATTCAAAAAGAGCCATTTTGTTGTCCGAATCGATATTTATTACTCTTTCGAAGATCTTTTTGGCATTGTCAAGCATGTTCATTTTTTTATAAGTCATACCCAATGCAAAAAGAGCATTTACAAAATTGGGATCAAGCTCAATGGCTTTTTCAAAATTTTCAACTGCGGACTTGTAATCAAGCATCTGATAATAACATGAACCGCATATATAGAAGGCGTATTTATTCCTCTGGTCATTATCGATATATCTCTCTATATTCTGTATTGCCTTACTGTAATTATTCACCCGAAAATAGTTTTTTGTCAGATTATAGAGAATTTTCTGATTGTTAGGATATTTTAAAAGTCCTGTTTCCAGGGCATCAATTGCTTCATAGTATTTATGTTCGTTGAGAAGCTTATTTGAATGTTTGACAATCTCTATGGCCTCATCTCTGACAAGCTCAATAACAAGAAGCGTTATATCATCCTCAAGCTCAGCCTGTCCGATATGTTTGCGCACATCTTCAATTATTGCATCTGAAAACTCATCAAGAGGGAGATGTCTGTTTTCGAGAATTACATTTTCAAGCCTTTCGTTTGAATAGTCTTCCCTGTTCTCATTTACAGCCTCAGGAATTCCGTCCGTATAGAGTATAAGCCTGTCTCCATATTGCAGTCTGGTAGTTTTTTCTTCGTATGAATCTCTCGCTTCCTCTACCGCACCGATAAATAATCCGCCGGTATCGAGCAATTCAACTTCGCCCGCTTCTGTTCTTAAAAGGATAGCTTTCTGATGACTTGCATTTGAATAGACTACATTATACTCATCATCAATAGAAACCATAAAACATGTCATATAATCCTGAGTTTTAACATGATCCAAAATATTCTGATTTACTTCCTGAAATATTCTTCTGGGCGATTCAAATTTTGCACTGGCATTGCCGAAAGTAATTTTTGCCATAGTTGTAACAAGAGCGGCAGGAATCCCATGACCGGAAACGTCGGCTATCATTACGCCAAGCCTGTCGTCCTTCATGTGGTAAAGGTCGTAAAAATCTCCTCCGATCTTCTCCATAGCAATATAGCGGGCTGAGAACTTTAACTCATTCCAGTCGTCAATTTTGGACGGCAGAATACTTCTCTGAATTACGCTTGCCATGTCAAGCTGTTTCTGAATCAGATTGTCTCTGCCGCGCAGATCTGTAAGGGCATTCTGCAATTCCAGTGTCCTTGTCTCAACCATATCTTCAAGGTTTTTTCTGTAATCGTCAATCTCCCATGCCATTTCCATCATGGCATGTTCAATGGAAGCAAATTCACTTTCCAGAGAGAGCACTTTAAAACCGGCTCTTCCACCCGCGGCGATCTCATTTGCCACCCTTCTGATGTCGCTGAGAAGTCTCATTATAGACCTTGTATTTATCTGCATGAGGATAAAACTGGTAAGTATTGACAGCATGAAATAACCCAGGATCAATTCTATTTTATACTCATCATAATATCTGCTCTTCTCCATTAAAGCTGCAAATGTCAGCAAAGTAATGATCATAAGGATCAAAAAGAAGAAGAACTTTACCCTAATACCGATCAACACTTTAGGATCAAGTTTAATACCGTTTTTTATGAGCTCATTATATACAAAGGCTCTCTCATTATTTGTAAGGATCTCCGTTAGAAGATAGGTTGATACACCGTATATGATTATAACAATTATTGTTGACAAAACGGCAACTTTAAAAAGAACAAACATCTCCGCCTGATCAATTGAACCTAAAAATTTATACTCATATAAATAAAATCCCATAAGCATTATGCCGGTAAGGAGAGAATAAAGAATAGAAGCAAGAGTATTATGCATTGTAAAATCTGAAAAATAGGTGTACATTGCCTTGTACTCGCCTATACTCACCTTAAAATCGGATTTAAAAGCGTTGTTCATAACCCTGTGCGATTTTAAAAAAGCAGGAATTCTTATTGGTGTAAAAAATCCAAACTGAATAAAATGAAGTACGGCTCCGATAAAGGCGGAAACGGGCAGCCATTTAATAAGAATATTTACAAGTTTTTCATACGAAAAGATAATAAAAGAGCTTCCCAAAAAGAGGCCGAAAACCGTGGCAATTAAACCGAATAAAACGGTAACAAAAGAAACCGCAAATGTGTAACTGATATTTCTGGCTAAAAAATAGAAGAATTTCATTGTTCTACCTTGCTTGCATTAAATTTTAATAACTCTAACACATATTCCATTTTTTTCAAGACTTATTAACATAAAAAGAATAAGTTATCTACAATTGTTAATAACTTTGTTGACAATCACAGATATATCTATTCATTTATATCAACTCTGTCCAGATATTTTACATCTCTGACACACCTGAACCCTGCAACATTATCCCTGTACAAATTCGGGATACCGCCAATCTCACGATTTGCGACCCTGACCTTATATTTATTGCTGAACCAGGCCCCTCCTCTTAATACTTTATACTGTTGCCCAAATCTCGGATCCTTAAAACTGTTCTTTTTATAGGGCATATACCAGCTTGATGTCCATTCAATAGCATTACCGGATATATTAATAACACCAAAAGGAGATGCCCCTTTTTTAAAAGTATAAACCGGCAACAACCCGGGGTTTACAATTCCATACAACTTTTTTATGTCACTGTTAATACTTTTATTATCTTCAGACCAAAATTCAATGGAATTAACCAGATCCGGTTTAAATTTATTTCCCCATGGGTATATATTTGCTCTCCTACCGGCCTTATAGGGCCCTCTTGCTGCTTTTTCCCATTCAGCTTCTGTTGGAAGCCTCTTGCGGCACCATTTTGCATAGGATTGAGCCTCATAAAAAGTGACCAGTACAGGGTATTGAGCGTATTTTTCATCATATTTTTCATCAACCCATGATGCAGGAGGCTTTGAATTTGCGGCATCAATAAATTTTTTATAATCTTTATTGCTTACTTCATATTTGTCAATATAAAAGTCTTTTAAAAAGATTATCTGCTCAGGATATTCGTCCTTATCGCCCCGATTTGAGCCAAGAACAAATTTACCTTTCTCAATCAGGACCATCTCTCTTTCGTCAATCTCTGACACTATGTTCTTCCGGTATTTAATAACTTCAATATTCGGAAGCTCTGAAAAATCCCTTTTATGCTTTCTGCTTTTATGGATCAGCGCAATTTCGGAACCGGCTCTTATAAGAATCTCATATTCATCTCTGACAACACTATAATTTGCCAAAACTCTGTATTTTGCCTTCCTGTTTTTATTATACAATATACTTAATATATCAATTTTGCCAATAATATTTTTTTTCTCAATTATGAAATATCTCCTCTCTGCCGGTTTTTCACTGAAGATCAGAATAAGAAGATTATCTTTTCTCTTTGATTCGATCTTTGCATATATATCAAATTGCTTTGATAAAATACTTTCCATTGAAAAAGAGATGAGGATCAATACGGAAATTAATATAATAAATATACTTATTCTCTTTAACAGCATCATAATTCTCTTTATCAGAGGCTTCTTTTAAATTTCACTTTCAAATATTTTCCTGTCGGGCCATCTGAGAGATACCAGAGGCCTTCCGAAGATCACTCCGGAATCAATGCCAATAATATTCTTTCTGTCATTTATATATACCGAGTCTCCGGCTCCTAAATATTTTACAGGCGTATGACCGAAAATCACGGTCTTTGGCCAGAATCTGCCGGCACTATAAAATTTATCGCGTATCCATATTAATTCTCTTCTGTCCTGGGCTTCAAGGTCTTCTATATCCGGATTGAGCCCCGCATGAACTGCAATAAAATCCTCCCCTTCATAATAATAGATCAGATTATGAAAAAAATCATGGTGAGCATAAGGCAGTTCAAATTTGCCGCAATTCCTTCTATAACTTTTCTCAGTGGTTCTTCCGCCATTGTACATAAAAATATTATTATAGTCATTCCCGCTCAAATATTTAAGCAGCATATCTTCATGATTTCCCATAAGAAAAATTGTACTGTACTTTTTTGATATTGCAAGAAGGTATTCAATCACTTCATAGGAATAACGGCCTCTATCAATATAATCACCGAGAAAGATTATTGTGTCATCCTCTGTAATAACATCTTTTAAAACTTTGAAGAGACTCATCAGTTTATCCGCATAGCCGTGAATATCTCCAATAAAATAGTACATTATTAAACCCGTTTTTCAATATCTGGATTGTTTTGCTTTTTTTTCAATTTTAAGGCGCTCTTTCTAATTAAATGGTTATCCCCGCTAAGATTATCGGCATTTAACAGACTAAAAAGCAATCTTTATATGATGCCTTAAGACATATACTTTTTTCAGGCTTCATCTTAATGAGTGTAAATTTGAAATCAAATTTTGTAAAGTATAATCTCAGCACAAACAGTCTTTTCGATAAAATCTTTTTGCTCTCCCGGGGCTATCCTCTACTTACCGATTTAGGATCCAGGGCATCCTGTAATCCTTCGCCTACAAGATTATATGCGGTAATTGTAATGAATATTGCAAAACCGGGAATAAGAGTAAGCCACCAGGCAAAATCCATAAAGTCTCTGGACTGCGAAAGAATATCGCCCCAGCTGGGGGTAGGCGGCTGAACTCCGAAACCGAGGAAACTCAGCGACGATTCAATCAGAATCGTTGATGCAATGCCGAATGTAGCAGATACCAGAACGGGCGCCAGCGCATTGGGCAGGATATGTCTGATAATTATCCTTCTGTCTCTTGCGCCCGATGCTCTTGACGCAGTTACAAAATCCGCTTCCCGCAGTTTAAAAAATTCTCCCCTCACTATCCTTGCTATACCTGTCCATCCGGTTATGCCTATTACAACCATAACATTGACAAGACTGGGCCCCACCAGAGCCAGCACAGTAAGGATCAGAAAAAACGTAGGGAAGCAGATTACAATCTCAATAAATCTTGAAATTATGAGATCTACAATTCCCCCGTAATAGCCTGCAACCGCGCCGATCAGGATCCCGATGGATACATAGATAAATACGGCAATGAATCCCACCAGAATAGATACTCTTGTACCGTAAATCATTCTTGCAGCAAGATCTCTGCCCTGCTCGTCAGTTCCCATTATATGCTTAGGTCCCGGCTTGATTACTATTGAATCGAGATCATACTCGGAGTAGGAATATTGCACAGGCGGAAATAATTTAAAGCCTTTTATGTTATTTTTTCTCAAATCAATATTTCTCAATTCGGGGTAATCAAAAAATATGGGGAAATATGTTTTATTTTTGCTGATATATATATAGGGTTTATTATTGGCAATAAGAGGAGCAAATATTGCAATGAGAAAAAGTATCAGAACAACTATAAGCCCTGCAAAAGCAAGCCTGTTTCTTTTAAAATCGCTCCATACCGAGCCCCAGTAACTTTTTCTCATACTTTTGCCTCTAATCTTATTCTGGGATCAGCAACTGCATACATGAGATCGGCCAGAAGAATACCTGCCATTGTCAGAAACGCCGAAATTGCTGCAATTGCCATAATAACCGGAATATCCCTTGATAGAATTGCTTCAAAGGCAAGCATCCCCATTCCGGGTATTGTAAA
>JAJRXZ010000092.1 GCA_024276015.1 Spirochaetota bacterium
ACTGATAATAGCTTTCGCCCTGTCATCCCTCGTTATGATCAGTGTAATACAGTTTATTACACTGAAGTTTGAAGAAAATAATATGACCGATACAACCTACAGGCTCTGCAGCACAATAGCCTCGCAGATCATATCAACAACAAAGTCTGCTATGGCTACGATAAAGAGTAATGCCAAAAAGAGGAATATTTACCAGGAAAATATGGATAATTTAAAGAAGCAGAAAATTTACGGTCTGTTATATGTTGGCATCATTGATATCAGCGGGAAAGTGGCCGGGAAAAAATATTCTTATGCAGCTCACTTTGACAGAAGAAAGGAGGGCAGATTTATAGGCAGAAGGAATATTAAACAGATTAAAAATAAAAAGATATTCGGATTTCTGGAAAGAAGTGTAAAAATCAGAGGAAAAGAAGAGAAACTCTTGGGTTTCTATATACCTTTTTACCTCTATGATAAGCTTCATGGAGCCGTTGAGATATTCTTTTTGAAGAAAAAATTAATGGAACCGTTAAAGAGAACCCGCAGGCTTTTTTACTGGATTACACTGGGGTCTATTTTATTGATCATCCCGCTGGCATATTTTATCGGATCCAGAATAAGCAGACCCATAAGGTATCTGTCCGGCAGGGCGGATATTGCGGCGAGAGGGGATATCAATGTAAAGATCAATCAGTATACACACGATGAGATAGGCAGCCTTACACTGGATATCAAGAAGATGCTCAGGTCAATCAAGAAACACCAGGATGAATTAATTGAAAAGGAGAGAATGGCCGAAGAATTAAAACTGGCTCAGAATATACAGATGTCACTTCTTCCAAAAGAACTTCCTGAAAAGGCGAATGTTGTTTTTCATGCTTATTTTCAGCCCTATGTTGAAGCCAGCGGAGATTACTATGATTTTATACCGATTGATGATAATAATATTGGCATAGTTATTGCCGATGTGTCCGGTCATGGATTGGGCTCCGGGCTGGTTATGGTAATAACAAGAACATTGCTCAGGATATATGCTCTGAAGGAAAGATCTCCTGAAAAAGTTCTGAAGCTTATTAATCCGTCAATATATGAAGATACATCAACATCCACATTTGTTACAATGTTCTATGGAATATTGAATTTAAAGAAGATGGAAATGAAATATGCCAGCTCCGGTCATAACAGGGGAATAATTTATAACAGAGATGAAAAGAAAATTGAAATATTAAAGTCAGGCGGCGTCCCTTTGGGTGTGGTGCCGGCAGAAACCTATAACGGTCTGATCAAACTGCACAGAGTAATGTTAAAAGAGGGGGATATATTCCTTCAATATACGGATGGCATTACCGAAGCAATGAACGCTGACGGTGAGGAATTCGGGATGGACAGGCTTATTGAAGCCGTTAAAAAATCAAAGGCGGATAATTCAAAGAGCATTGTTAAATCTGTTGTTAAATCGGTTAACAGGTTTAAGGGGAAAAGCAAGGCCGATGATGATTTGACTGTTATATCCTTCTCCTTTGGGAAAGATGTATAAACTGCAGTAATTATAAAAATGAAATTACGGTTTTTCAGGAGGAACAATGTCTACACTTCAATATTCTGTTATTAGAAAAGATAACATTTCGATTATTACAATAGGCGGAAGTCTTGATGCCAAAACTTCTCCGGGCTTCGGCTCCAAACTGGAAAGGGAAGTAAAAAAAACGGATTATATAATTATCAATATGGAGAAGTTAGATTACATATCAAGTGCGGGATTCGGCGTGTTGATCAATATAAATGAAATTCTTAAAAAAAGAAAGGGCGAGTTAAGACTCTGTTTGTTAAATGGAAAAATAAAAAAAATTTTTAAACTCCTTGGTTTTTCACACCTTTTCAGGATATATGACTCGGTAGATGATGCTGCGGATGTATGAAAAGATCCTGTGAAAAAAATTTTTATCTGAATATTAAAAGAAATGTTGAAGAGCTTGATATATTTAGAAAGAATTTTACTCCATATCTGGAAGAAGTCGATGTTCCGGAAGATATTATTTCACAGCTTGAGCTTTCAATTTATGAGGTTTTAATAAATATTATTAAACATAATCCGCCAATTGCAGGATCAAAGAATATTGAGATTAATTGTTCTGTGGCTGCAAATAATTTTAATTGTGAGATCGTATATCATGGAGAAGAGTTCGATATTACTAAAAGAAAAGTGCCGAACATTAAGAAACATTTTTCCATGGGTAAAAAAAACGGACTTGGCATTTATATAATCGATAAAGTGATGGATAAGATCGGATATACATTCAACAATGGGAAAAACAGACTTCAATTGAATAAAAGAATTAAGTGATCCGTTATATAATGTCCCACATTTTTCTTCTTTCCAGCATGTCAAAGAACATTCTTTCGAAAGAATCCACTTCGTGGTAGTTGGGAGTATCCGGGTTGCCTCTGAATAATACCGTATACTTTGATATAAAAAGGACAGCCTTTTTAACGTTTCTGGCTCTGACAGCCTTTACAATTTCATGATAAATAATAACAGCTGTTGTATCCATTATTTCTTTTGTGAGCCCGGGCTTGATAATTTCCATGTCCTTTATTAGTGAGAATATCCCTTTATGCAGATCCGGTATTGAGGGTGTTGAGAATTTCAATAGATAATCTATGAATATTTTCTTCATTTCCAAAGAAGAAAGTTCCGTTAATTTATTCTTAATTTCGTTTACTTTGAGTTTAGACTGCTTTTGCAATATTTCCTGAAATGTTTCCGGTTTTTTTGCTGCCTTAACATATTCTTCAACTTCGGTAGTGTCAGCAGAATTGATCTCATTTTGAAACCGTTCATTGATTATTTTATATACTTCTTTGAAATATTTTCTAAATGGTTCATTAAGTATGGAAACAAACTGGCTACTTTCTTCGCATTGAGCAACAGTCTCGTTTTTTTTCATCATCTTTAAAAATTTTATAGAAATATTTCCCGGAACGGACAGGTCGAATTGTTCCGGAGCCACGGATTTGATAATTGCCCGTTTGTAAAGGTACGATATTTCTCCGGGATCAGTTAATGGTCCCTTTTCCAATCTATTCATAATATCTTCCAAGTCTTCATCGGGAATATCTTCGGACCATTTGGAGAGAGGATTGATAAAATATAAATAATATTTGTTTCTTCCGCTTCTTGCAAGTTCCTGAATAATTCTGATGTAGTTGTCGATCAGCGGCAGGTTAATTAACATGTATACTCACACCCGGGATAGTTAGTTATATAATATACAGCCATTAGCTTAAGAAGTTATATCAATTTTCAGAACAAAATAATTGATAACAGCTGATCTGTTAAGAAAGAATTGTATAATAGTATATGTCAAATATTAATTTTGCTGATCGGAATTAAAAAAAAATTAAAACATAAGGAAATTTAATTTACCTTTTATACATCGTTATTAGAATTGTCTATAAATATAATAACATCTTATTCACATTTAAGGAATTGCAGATAAAATGAAAAAATTTGTAGCATTTTTTGCAGAGCGGTCGTTATTGATCAACATAGTATCATTAGCTATCCTAATTGCAGGAATTATGTTCCTCTTTAAGGCTAACAGAGAGGCCTTCCCCAAAGTTGATTTTGACTGGGTAATTATTAAAACATTGTATCCCGGCGCTACTGCCGAAGATGTTGAGAAACATATATCCATACCTATTGAAACGCAATTACATGAAGTTGACGATATTGACGAATTATATACGACTTCAACGGAATCTTTGTCCATTACTGCTGTAAAATTGGATCCTGATGTTGAAGATAAAGATAATGTTATAAATGATATTAAAAATGCTATAGATTTAATTAAGGATTTCCCGGATGATGCTGAAGACCCTGAAGTAATAGAACTTAAAACATCTCAGAGACCCATCCTGGAAGTTTCCATTATAGATAAAAATGGGATTCGTAACGATGATGATGAAAGGGAACTTCGAAAACATGCCAAAATGCTTGAAGACAGGCTGCTTGAAATAGATGGGATCGCAAAGGTGGAAAGGTCCGGATACAGAGAGAGGGAAATGATCGTAGAGGTAGATCCCGTACTCCTTGAAAATTATCATGTTGCAATCAACGATGTGATCCTTGCCCTTTCCAGAAAAAATCTTAACCATCCCGGGGGACTTGTAAAGACCGACACCGAAGAAGTTATGGTAAGGACAATCGGCGAAGTTGAAAATGTTAAAGATATTGAGAACGTATTGATAAGGGCCAACGATCTTGGCAACTGGGTAAGAGTAAAAGATGTTGCAAGAGTGAAGGATTCCTTTGAGGAAGAGACCATTATAAATAAAACTGAGGGTAAGAAGTCTATTACTCTTACGGTAATAAAAAAACAATCCGGCGATATTATAGATGTTGTGGATGAAGTTTTTAGTATTGTTAATAAGTTTAATACACGTTTTTCCAAAAGGTATGAGTTTATTACATCGCGGGACCTCTCATATTTTGTTAAGAGAAGACTCAGGGTTTTAAAGAATAACGCGGTTGTGGGATCAATCCTGGTTTTACTGTCGCTGTTCATCACGCTGGGGTGGCGTATATCCATTGTTACCGCAATCGGACTCCCCCTTGCATTCTGTATGACTTTTATCTGGATGGGGCAGCAGCAATTGACCGTTAATCTTATATCAATGTTCGGTTTGATCGTTGTGCTTGGGATGCTTGTTGATGATGCGATCATAGTTGCTGAAAACGTTTACAGACATCTGGAAGAGGGGAAATCGGCAAGAGATGCTGTAATTGACGGAACTTCGGAGGTTATTATACCGGTTGCAGGAACAATTTTAACAACGATTGCGGCATTCAGCCCCTTGATGTTCATGACAGGTATTATGGGCAAGTTTATGTGGGCTCTTCCGGCTGTTGTTTCCGTTTCGCTTGTAGGGTCATGGATAGAGTCCATGTTTATACTTCCGTCTCATATCCTCGATATTGAAAAAAGAAACAAGAAAAGCGTAAAAGTGGACGAAGGCGGGAAACTCTTCTTCAGGATCAGAGACCGATATGTTAAGATGCTTAACTTTGTTTTGAATAACAGATATAAATTTGCTCTTTTGATATTTTTGATTTTTGCAGGCACTGTAATTTTTGCCAGGACTCATGTTAAATTTATTCTTTTTCCTCAGGGACAGATCGAGAGGTTTGAGGTCGTAACTCAGGGTAAGAACGGTACAAGTGTGCAGGAAATGAACCGAAAGCTTACAAAAATTGAAAAGTTTATTGCCAGGCTTCCCAGAGAGGAAATGGAGACCTTTATCACAAAGGCAGGCGTAATACAGTATCAGTCCATGGGGCAGAAGGAAAAGACCGGGTCAAATTATGGCAGCATAATTGTGTATCTTACGCCGGAACAGGAGAGAAAAAGAACTGCTGATGAGATCATGGATGCACTGAGAGAGGAAACCAAGCCTTTACACGGCGAGTTTGAAAAGATTGAATTTACTTATATTAAGACAGGCCCTCCTGTCGGAGCGGCTGTTAATGTTACAATTAAAGGCGATGATTTCGCAACACTGAAAAAGGTTGCCCAAGAATATAAAGATTATTTGAAAAAGATCCCGGGCCTGAAAGATATTGAGGATAATTTTGAGGAAGGCAAAAAGGAACTGAAAATTATTGTAAATGAAAAACTGGCATCAATTGCCGGTATAAGTGTGTTTGATGTGGCTTCAACAGTGAGATCGAGCCTGAAGGGAACCGTTGCAACAAAGATAAAAAAGACGGACGAAGAGATAAATATACGGGTAATATTTCCTGAGAGGCTAAGAAGCAATCTTAAAGATATAAACGAAATAAAGAGAAACTTTAAATTAATAAAGATATCGAATCGAATAGGTAATCTGATCCCCCTTTCAAGAATTGCCAGGTTTGAAGAATCCACAAGTTTATCTGTTATATCCAGAAGAGACCGGAAAAGATCCGTCAGGGTAACGGCTAATATTGATGAAAAAGCAAAAAAACTATCATCCGTATATATTAACAGCCTTCTGAGCAGAGATTTTAAGAATATTGATAAACGTTATCCCGGAATTCTTGTAGATTACCTTGGAGAATTTAAAGACACAAAGGAATCGATGATAAATCTCTTCAAGTCCTTTATAATTGCATTTCTATTGATTTATGTTATTCTGGTGGCTCTTTTCAGGTCTTTAATGCATCCTGTAATTATTATGTCGGTAATACCTCTGGCATTTGTGGGCGTTGTGTGGGTTTTCTATATTCACGGCCTCCCTTTATCATTTCTTGCTATAATGGGTGTTGTGGGACTTACCGGAGTTGTTGTTAATGATTCCATCGTTTTTGTGGATTTTATAAAAAAGGGGCGTGCCGAAGGGCTTACTCCCTTTGATGCAACCGTAAGGGCCGGGGGGCACAGACTGCGTGCCATATTCCTCACAACCATAACAACTTTTCTTGGGCTTGTTCCTACGGCTTACGGAATAGGAGGGCTGGATCCCTTTCTTGTTCCAATGGCCACATCTATGGCATGGGGGATCATATTCGGAACATTAATTACATTGTTTGCAACACCTATGCTTTATATGATATTTACCGATTTAAGGAAATTTGTGTATAAATCCGTGAAGTCGGCAGAATCATTTGCTGCGGCCTCCTACGAGGAAAAAGATGAAATTGAGTCAATGAAAAAGAAACTGGAAGAAGAGATAAAACATGATATTGAGGAGGAAATAAAAAAGGATATATCGAAACAGATCAAAGAGGAATTGACTTCGGAAATAAAGAGTAAAAAATCCGGAAAGAAGAGATCCGGAGTTAAAAAGAAAAAAGATGAAATAAAATAAATGCTCAGGTTACATCTTCACTAAAATCAAACTGTTCTGATTTCTCGCTTTTAAGGTAGTATATCCACGCCATTTCTGCGCCGATCACGAAGATAAAACATGTATACCATATCCATATCATAAGGATCACTATTGTTGAAAGAGACCCGAAAATTGACGTATAGTCGTTTATTTCGCTGATATAAAATGAAAACAATGTTTTAGCTAATTCGTAATTCAATGAAGCAAAGAGAGCGCCTTTGAATATTGAAAAGTTATTCAGATTTTTCGGAGGGACAAACCTGTATATAATGAACAGGAGAAATGAATTGGCAAGCAGGGCCGTAAAAGACCTTAAAAGGAAAGGGATGCTGCCGATGTAGTTGATAAAGAATTGATACAACTTAAAATCGCTGAGATTATCCGCTATCATTTTAGCGATCTGACTGCTTTTTAATATTGCGATTATGTTGGAAAAAAGGATAAAAAGTACCACAATAAAGCCGATGGTAAGAATTATTATAATATGACGAATTTTGGCTTTCCAGTATTTTCTGCTTTCCTTGATTCTGAAAGCTTTTTCAAGAACTCTTTCTATGATGTCAAAGACAAGACTGCCCCACCAGAAAAGAAAGGGGATCCAGATAAATGCCTGATACCTTTTCTTGTGAATGATATTGTCAATTATTGTAATAAGTTCGTCAATATTGATTGACGGCAGCTGGCTTTTTATCTGGTGAAGATAAAAATATGCCATGCTCTCGGATCTGTAAATGTAGCTGATTATTGAAATAATTACCAGAGAAGCAGGTATAAAGGAGATTAAAACGAAAAAAGCAATTGCACATGTTGAAAGCTCCCCGTCGTGTTCGTTGAAACTTCTGAATAATTTTTTTAAGTCGTCAAAGAGGAATATCTTAATATTTCTCAACGGTTTTAAAATAATCTGTTTGGCCCGGTTCAATGCGCTGACTGTTTTCATCATAGTGGGAAAAGAAACGACGATTAAAATAATACGTTAAAAATCGATTAAGAACAAAAGCGATCGAATTAAAAAGATATTAAATGACCTGTTATGTCAAATAATTATTTTCAATATGTTGAAATTCCGATATAAAATTAATCGTCGTTTCCCAGTATTCCGGCTCTTAATAGAAAATAGAGCAGAGTCATAATAGCCGATGCAGCAGCGGCCACGTATGTCATGGCAGCAGCAGAAAGGACGGCGTTAACGCCTTTAAGTTCGCCGGCTGTTACTATCCCGTAAGAGGATACGATTTTTTTCGCCCTTGATGAAGCGTTAAACTCAACAGGAAGAGTAATAAGCTGAAACAATACAACGGCGCTGAACAGAATTATGCCCAGATTAACAAGCTGCATGTAACCGAGGATAAAACCGCCGATAATAATGATCCACGCAAAATTTGAACCAAAGGAGGCAACAGGAACAAAGAGATTTCTCAGAACAAGGGGCGAATAAGCCTTTGCGTGCTGCAGAGCATGGCCCGTTTCATGAGCGGCAATGCCTATAGCGGCAATAGAATTGCTTCTGTATACATCCGGCGACAGCCTGACAACTTTTTTTGAAGGATCATAGTGGTCCGAAAGGAAACCGGTTGTTTCCACTACCCTTACGTTGGACAAGCCGTTTCTTCGCAAAATTGTTTCTGCAGTTTCAGCCCCGGTCATTCCGGAAGATGAAAAAACATTTGAGTATTTTTTGTATGCGCTTTTGACTCTTAGTGAAGCATAGCCCGAAAGCAGAAAGACAGGTATCATCATCATCCAGTAGAGAGGGTCTAAACCGAACATGTGGAGCCTCCTGATATATTAGTATTATTCGTAAGATTAAATAAGTATACTCTATAATTCAACAATATTATTCTATTCTGATAAAAAGAAGCTTGTAATGTTACTTAAATTTTTAATAAACAATTAAGTTTGACAATTTGAATATATTGAATTAATTTGATATCAATAAATTATTTTATATTTGGGATTTTTTGATGAAAAAATTGGCTTTTATCTATCTTTTTATATTTGTCTTGTTTTCATGCAGTACCTTTCCTGCAAAGGAGAACACCTCTGACAAAAGAACAGGAAACAGCAATATATCCGATGACACGGAGATAGTTAAGAAGGGGTGGACTTTTTACAGTTACGGCCTCTATTATAAGAATGCGGCATTGCTGGAAAGAAAAAGGGAACAAAGGAATAATCTTCTAAAGAGCGCAATAGAGTATTTTATGAAAGCTCTTTCTTTCGGAGAATCCCTTGACAGAGTTTATCTGCAGCTGTCGGACTGCTATTATTATCTGAACAATTATGAGGAATCCCTGACCTGGGCGAAAAAATCGCTGAAACTAAATAAAAAGCAATTTGGAACATACAAAAGGATTTTCTATATCTACAATGTGTTAAGAAATTACAGAAAAGCTGCCGGAATTTACGAAGACTATCTGAAAATATTTCCAAATTCCATTTATATCGAATATGTTCTCGCAGAACATTATTTTAAGAGATTAAGAGATTATAAAAGGGCCGTCAGGGCATTTAAAAAGATCATTACAATTTCGGAAAGGACTTCTGCCGAGGATTATTACAGAGAAAATGCTTTTTTATCTCTGGGATATATTTCGTACAAAAAAAGAAAGTATGACGAATCAATTAAATACTTTTTGCTTGCAAGAGATATAAATCCTGAAAATAGGAATAGCGCCTATATGCTGGCAATTCTGTATATGAATAAATACGACATTGACAATGCGGAAAAGTATGCCGGAATGTATTTAAAATCGTTTCCCGGGAATATTTTGATGCATTCTATTATGGGACGAATTAAATATCTTAAAAGAGAATCCGATGTGATCAGACATTTCCGTTATGTAAGAAAATCAAAAACTATTGACGGACTTCTTGCCAGAGGACTTAATTACGAGCTCATCAATAAAGATAAAGAAGCTGAAGTATTCCTGAAAACCGTATTAAGATACAAACCCAATCTGTTGTCTTCTCATGTTGCCCTGGCAAGAGTTTACATCAGAAAAAATAACAGAAAGGCAGCATTAAACGAATTTATAACAGCGGGCGTAATCGCTTACAAAAAGGATCTCTTTGATATAGCAAGGGAAAATTTTACCCATGCTATCCGGTTAAACAATAAGATCCCGGATCTCTACTATTATCTTGGCAGGGTGTATGAGGAGAAGAAAAAATTATCCATGGCAATATTGAACTATCAGAAGGTTATGGAGTTAAAACCGAATATTGATATTTTGCTGCATATTGGGTATCTGCATGGATTAAAAGGAGATAGGGAAAGATCGTTTTTTTATTTTGACAAAGCAATTGAAATGGAGCCGGCAAATTCCAAACCCTATTTTTATAAAGGTCTTGGATTTATGAGAGGCAGCAATTATTCAAACGCCGAGGAGAATATAAAGAAGGCCATTGAACTTGAGGATAAACTGGAAAGGTACTATTTTTATCTTGCAGTGGTTCAGGAGAAGCAGAATAAATTTAATGAGGCTGTAAAATCGCTTGAAAAGGCAATAGAATCGGACCCAAAAAGCGCAAGAGCTTATAATTATCTTGGGTATCTTTATGCTGAAAGGAATATAAAGATCAACAGATCCCTTTACCTGATCAAAAAGGCTCTTGAAATTGAACCTGATAACGGCGCTTACCTTGACTCTCTGGGGTGGGTATATTACCGCCAGGGCAAGTTTAAACTGGCCCTGGAAAAATTACTGAAGGCAGAGAAAGTTCTGAGACTATCGAATTCGCCCGATCCTGTTGTGTACGACCATATTGGCGATGCCTATAAAAAAATCGGGAATCTGAATATGGCAATAGATTACTGGAAGAAATCTGTTAAGATAATGAAAAACAGCGATATTGAGATGAAAATTAAAAAATATTATAAAAAAAGAGATCGGGAAGGGAAATGAATAATAAAAAATTTTCCCGTTACAGAGTTATTAATTCATTAATTGTAATGGCGGTTCTGATTTCATTCTGTTCAAGCGGGAATGTCAAAGGAAGTGCGGAAAAACCGCCAGATGTAAAGACAACATATCCTGAGCATATTGAATTAATGCTTAAAAGAATTTCATCGTTTAACAACAGGTCGCCCGGGTCAATATCTTCTTCATTTGAAATTGTGGGAAAAATTAAGAATAAAAAATTCAAATCGATCGGTAATATCCATTATGACAGAAGAGAGGGCAAACTTAATGCAACTTTTCTGGATTATATTTTTAAAAGTCCCGTAACCATGATCTTTAAGGAAAATTCCAGCCTCTGGTTCTACTTCCCTGCTGAAAAAAAAATGATCCTTGATAATGTTAATACAATTGATCTGCATAATTATTTGGAACTGAATATCGATTTTAACATATTATTCAGTCTTTTTAGCGGAGAGATCCCTCTGATAAAAGGTTATAAGATAAAAAAAGGTCTGTCAGGCAGGAAGGGAGGAAGCTCCTATCTGATCCTTGAGAATCAAAATTTTTATCAGACCATATCTTTCGATAAGAGCGAACCTGACAGAGTGTTAATAATCAGAAAAGATAGTAAAGAGAAGTGCGAGATCTATTTTAAAAAGTTTTTCAGAATGAACGGCAGTTCTTATTATAAAAAGCTGAGAATAATATCGGGAGACAGAAAATTCACGTTTGATTTTATATTTAAACATATTAAATTAAATGTGCCGGTTAAGGTTAAAACTATTAATAAAATAAGAATGCCGAGAGGACTGAAGATCATTAAAATGGGGTAAAAGGTCTTTAATCTTCCGCACAATATGCCGATGGGACTTCATAAAGTTTTACTCCGATCTTAATTATAAATAATACCGAATATTATCGCGAAATATACTTGACAACGATTATATTTATAGATTAGTAAAATCTATATTTACGATTAACGTTGACGGGACAGCTCTAATTTTTGCGGAGAAGGTTTATCCATTGAAGAAAATATCCGAATTAAACTTTGATCTTAAGCAGCTGCGTTCATTTCTTGCTATTATAAAAGAAGAGAGTTTTACCAGAGCCTCAAGGAAATTGAAACTGGGGCAGTCAACAATCAGCCATCAGGTCGGTTCCCTTGAGGATCTTCTCGGAGTGAAGTTAATTGAAAGAACAAGCAAGGAGTTTTCCATTACAAAGGAAGGCCTCATATTTAAAGAATTTTGTGAAAAACTTTTTGACGATATTGAAAAATTAAAGGACGATTTTTCTTCGGCAGAACCGTCGGTTGTAACAAGAATTTCTGCAAGCACAATCCCGTCTACCTATATTCTGCCGGCAATTGTTGCCGGAATAAAAAAGAAAAGGCCCAATTATTATTATGATATTGCAACGGATAACAGCCGTGAAGTTATTGAGATGGTAAAGGACGGGGCAGCGGAAATCGGGATCGCCGGCAAAATGATCAAACATCCCTCTCTGGAATACAGTCATGTTTTTAGCGATGAAATTGTTTTGATCGGATCGGATAAATCCCCTGCTCAGCTGAATATTTCGGAGATCATTAAATATCCTTTCATTACAAGAGAGGCCGGTTCCGGGACAAGAACAGCTTATGAGAAAATGCTGCTCAATTTTGATATAAAGCCGTCCCATTTGAATGTGGTCTTTAATTGTTCTTCGTCCGAATCGGTAAAAGAATCGGTAATAGCAGGTCTGGGTGTTGCATTTATATCAAAACTGGCTATTGAGAATGAATTGAAATTAAAAAAGATGAAGATCGTAAAGGTGAAAGGTTTTAAATTAATTCGGAATTTTTATGCAGTCCGTCAAAAAAAGAAACGCCTATCTTCTGCTGCAGGGTTTATAATTGATGAGCTTTTTAATAGGGATTTAAAAAAGACTTAGCTTTTTGATCCGACTATATTATATAAAAGACGGAGAATTCTCATTGAACCTAATATATCTTGATAATGCTGCAACTTCCTGGCCTAAACCTGCTGAGACTATTGAGGCAATTAATCGGTTTAATTATGAGATCGGAGTATCTCCGGGAAGATCGGGACACCGTTTATCTATTGAATCCGCCAGATTGGTTTACGATACAAGGGAAGCAATTGCAAAACTTTTTTCCATTGAAGATCCGTTGAATATTGTTTTTACAAAAAATGCAACTGAGGCGCTGAATCTTGCAATTGTCGGATTTTTAAAAAAAGGCGACCATGTAATAACGTCATCCGTGGAGCATAATTCTGTTATGAGGCCTCTGAGGGAGATGGAGAAAAGAGGAGTTGAGATCAGTACCGCTCCATGTTCTGAAAAAGGCGAATTGGATCCCGGTGAGATAAGAGCATTAATTAAAAAGAATACCAGGGCCATATATCTGACTCATGCGTCAAATGTAACCGGTACAATTCTGCCGGTCAATGAAGTGGGGAAGATAGCAAAAGAGCACAATTTGATCTTTTGCGTTGATTCGGCGCAGACATGCGGAGCATTGTCTATTGATGTAAAAGAGATGGGGGCTGATATGCTGGCTTTTTCCGGACATAAATCATTGCTGGGGCCGCAGGGGACCGGAGGTCTTTACATTGCCGAAGGGCTTGAGAAAGAGGTTTTTCCCATAATTCTGGGCGGCACAGGCAGCCGTTCCGAAATTGAAGAACAGCCGGCTTTTATGCCGGATAAATATGAATCGGGAACATTGAATACTATTGGCATAGCGGGTCTTGGGGCCGGCGTTAATTATATTATTTCTGAAGGTGTGGAAAAGATCAGGCTTAAGGAAAAAGCTCTCACAGATGCATTTATTAATGGGCTTAAGTCAATAAGGGGAGTTAAACTTTACGGGCTGGCTGAATCGGATATGAGAACATCTGTTGTTTCATTTAATATAAATAATATAAGCCCCTCGGAAGCGGCGCTCGAGTTTGATGAAAAGTATGGGATCATGTCAAGGCCCGGCCTTCACTGCGCTCCATCGACTCATAGAACGATCGGAACCTACCCGCAAGGTACAAACAGGTTCAGTTTCGGTTATTTTAATGAAGAAGAGCATGTTATAAAGGCGCTCCAAGCAATTGAAAAAATATCTTATAACAGATAAATTAATTAGGGAGGATTATTATGCCTGAAGTTGTTGACGCAAAAGGGCTGGAATGTCCGCGGCCTGTTATTATGGCAAGGAAAGCTCTGGAAGAGAATGACAGAATAGAAGTCCTTGTGGATAATAATAATGCAGTGGAAAATTTAAAGCGCCTTGCCGGTAAACTTGGATGCAAGGTGTCCGTAAATGAAAAGAGTGACGGAACTTTCACCCTTCTCATAAGCAGGTCTTCACATGAGAGGAAAGATGCTCTTAAAACAGAGGATCATGGCAGCTCCGACAGAGATCATAAAAGGAGGGGTGATGATAAACTTGTTATTGTTATTTCCGGGAACCGTATGGGCAGAGGAAATGACGAATTGGGTTATATTCTGATAAGAAGTTTCATTCATACATTACTTGAGCTTGATAAACTGCCCCATACTGTAATTTTTTATAATACCGGGGTCAAGCTGACAGTAAAAGATTCTGATGTGATTGACGATCTTAAAAAACTTGAGGATGCAGGTACCGGGATTCTTATCTGCGGAACATGCGCTGATTATTTTGAGATCAAGGACAAAATCGGTGCCGGTTCAATTTCAAATATGTACGATATAACAGAGGAAATGGCCAGCGCTTCCAGGCTTGTTTATCCGTAAGATATGGAAGAGTTTTTTGCAGTGCTTTTTAAATCGGTAAGCCATGCCATGAGATCTGAAAAGATCTTGAGAGCCCAAGGCATTAAGCATAAATTAATACCGGTGCCAAAATATATTAGTTCCGATTGCGGGATATGCATCCGGGTGGCTTTCGATGATATTGATAAAGTGAAGGAGCTTCTCAGGGATAATGTGGAAATTGATAATATATGCAGACTGAAGATAAAAAAGATACAAAATATTTTATAATATTTCTTGACATATATCAAAAAACATCGATTTTGTTCTTTAGCAAAGGACAAAATCCGGTATGATTTTAAGCATAAATAAATTATACCAAATAGGCGTGCGAGGTTTAACGTGAGTTTTAAAAAAGTATTATATGTTTTTCTTGTTCTTTTAATTTTTTCAGGTATTATGCCTGCCGAGAAACTCTATTCTGATAACGTTTATACAAATATTAAAAGCGGTGTATATATTCCAAAGGAACTTGTAACTGCTGGCAAGTTAAAGTTTCTTATTGTGCCCTATTCCAATGTAAATTACAAATTTTATCAGTCCATTGGCAAAGTAACAAATATTGTTCTGGGGAATTTCAACCGGTCTGCTAAAAAAATTACTCTGATCAGCGATAAAAATTCGGACGGTGTTGTTGATATAGTCGCTCATTGGGATCCCGATTTAAAGAAAATGGAGCTGGAGAAGTTTCCTGAAAAATACTGCAGTTCTGAGAAATTTGCCGCATATAAAAAAGAAATTATTGACAGCAAAGTTAATTTAATAAATCCTGAAAAGGCGTCTCTGCAACTGTTGAATCATCTGATCAAGGACGCTGCAAATATAAGCAGAAATAAAAACGGATACAGAGTTGTACAGAAGGATCTTGACGCTCCGGGTAGAGAGAGAACTGTCTTTTATCTTGCAGATAATGGAGTAAACGGCGTGGATTTGCTCTTCCAGCATAATTATTACTATGCAGGGATTAAAACAGTAAAGCCCGTGATCCAATACCCGGTTTACTGTAAAGACAGTTTTGATCCCTTTGCAAAGGAACTTGTAAAGAAGATAATTAAAAATATATCCAAATACTACTAATATCGCATATTCTCCGCAAAATCTATTTTTTAGTTAATATTTGACCGGTCGGGAAATTAACCGCATTTTGAATATCCGCAGGATCTGCATACTGAACAGCCCGATTCAAATTCCAGAGGGCTGCTTTTCCACAAATATCGATATATAGATTAAGGGGATAATTATTATTACTAAAAATGAAGAAAATAACATTCCGGAGATTACAGTTAATGCAAATCCCTGCCACATTGAACTTCCTTCGCTGCCGGCAAGTAAGGGCAGCATTCCGGAAACAGTTGTAAGAGTAGTGTAAGCGTCAAACTAACCCCACCTTGCCAAGTATAATATAATGTGATATATGTTGCGCCTATAGAGAGGAGGGACATATGAACAGAAGAAACGCAGAATTAAAAAAACATTGGGAAAATCATATTCACCAATGGTCACAGA
>JAJRXZ010000006.1 GCA_024276015.1 Spirochaetota bacterium
ATTGCCGATCAGATCATATAAACGCATTTTCAGGGAATCCATTATCTCTTTATTGCCGAAAATGTGCTTCATATCGAGAAATTTACATACGGCTATAATTCTGTCGGTTTCTCCGGATTTGATCGCGTCTTTAACGATTTTTTCCCAGTCGGAAATGCTGCCATAGAGGGGACTCTTATTTTTAAAGGGGTCTTCTTCAATCAGAGAAAAACCGATCTCTCTGTAGGCCCCCTGCTGTCTGTCAAGAAATTCTTTAAAGTAACTTATGGATCCGCTGTCCGTATTGTCATTGTATACTATTGCAGAGTTCCATAGAGTTTTAAAAGTCTGTTCCGCTCTGCCGCCGCTGCCGAATGTAAAAAAAGAGAAGTCCTTTTTTCTTGATTTATAATCCGGCGTGTTAAGGAAAATTATTTTCCTGATAAAACGGTCATTAATGTTGGATATTATCCTGACAATATGTTTTGCGCTGACCCCGTCATTGATAAGAGTTGATATTATCTTATCTATTTTATTATTTAAGGGTATTAACCCTTCAATACTGTCCTGAATCTCAATGCTTTTGACAATGGACACCGGCGAAACGCCCTGAAGAAGCATAAAATCCGTATTGGTTACAACTCCCTTAAGTTCATTATTATCCACAACCACGAGGTGGTGGACGTTATGGCTGATCATCATCAAAAGAGCTTCAAAACTTAATTCTTTTGCATCAACAGTAAAAGGCGAGGGGCTCATGATCTCCGAAACAGGCGTGGAAAGATCCATATCCTTTACAAGAACTTTATCCCTGAAATCACGCAGTGTTACAATTCCTACGGGTATGTTCTTTTCATCAACAAATATAAGGCTGCTGATGTTATTTTTTGACATTATTTGTGATGCTTCTTTTATGGTTATATCGGGCTGAGCAATTATTACATCCCTGCTGATCATATCTCCTACATGTGAGAGATAGAGTATCCTGTCGCCGTCGCCATATTTAATGTGCCTGTTCTGCATCTCTTCAAAAGTTTTATCGGAAAAATGAACCCAGAATGATTTCAGGAAATATTCTCTTAAAAGGGGCTGCTCATCAACAAGTTCAAGGATCATTTCTTTCGGCACCATGTAGGCAATAGTATCTTCAATGGCAATAATATTTGACCATGGTTTGTCGCCTGTGATCAGAGATAAAAAACCGAAAGATTCTCCCTTGCCTCTGTAATCCAGTATTTTTTCTTTGCCGTCTTTTTGAATAGTATTTATTTTAATTCCGCCTTTTCTGATGATCCCCAGGGATGTTACAGGCGGTCCTTCCTTGGAGAAGATAATATGATCTTTTGGGAAAAATTCAACTGATACCTTTTGCGAGGTCCTTTGGAGCTGTTCCGGGCTCAGCAGATCAAATGGAGGTGATATTTTAAAAAAATCGGTTATTTCTTTAAGTATCATGCTTTCCCTCCAATTTATGCCGGGCTGATTTAATTGATATCTCTCTTTTTCATGGCATCTGGCCGGTTCCGATCAGAAAATCATCGTCATTATTAGTGCAGCTCTCTCCGGGTGAAGCGCCGTTGATTTGACATGCTCCCGAAGAACAGCCCAGTTTTTTTTGAACAATAAATGACAGCGGCAATAATACCGGGAAAATGATCATCAGGAGCCATCGGTAGGCGCTTAACGTGCTTTCCGGTTCCAGCATTATAATAAAAAAGGATTCCCCTGATATATAGAAAATAATCCCGAACAGTACCCACCATATTCTTTTAAAGATGGGGGAAATAAGTATATTTTTAAGTTTAGAAAACATATAAATCCATATTTAAAAGCATCGATCTTGTCCCTGATCAAAGGGCAAAATTCTGACCGGATCATATACCGATTCATTTAATATAGGAATTTTCAATGATGATCGGTATATCAGGGATCCTATTTAACGGCAATAATATTCTATTTTGATATGTTGTAAACTATATTTTTGAAGTTTTTACGGATTCGGGAGGGAGAGGGCTGGCGGGAACTAAAAAATTATCCTAAAAATAGCTCAAAAGTACTGAACAAACTGAGTAAAACTACTAAGGCAAAGGCAAAATTAGTTTATAAATCAAGTTCCCGCCAGCCCGCAAGGGTACGCTTGACATACGCTTTACTAAACGATCCAGCCAATTGCAAATGTTTGGATGTTTTAAAATCATATTTTAGTCCCAGAGCAAGAAGCGAGTAAAATATACTGTAATAAATACGGTTAACTGCAGCTGCATATTGATCATTGTTAATAAGCAGTTCAATGACTTTAATGGTATCATATGCCTGATTCAATCTGAATTGTATCAGTTGATCTTTATCTTTATTGCTAATTGTCAAGCATGTATCCCTTTATGTATGGCATCATAAAAAATCGGCTGTTTGCCTCTCAAAGTATTTAATTCAGGATCGGAAATAATGTGTATGTCAGTTATAATATTGTATTTTAAATCAATATTATAACAATAGTCTGAGATTAAACGTTTAAGTTTCCAATCCGGTCTATTTTTTAATAAAATCAATATGTCGTAATCGGAATCATTTGTGAATTTATTCGAAGCATGGGAGCCAAAGAGTATTACATCTTTTATATTGTCTCCAAATTGTTTTTGAAGATGTTTTTTTAGATCCTTGATTATTAGGTTTTTGTTAGTCATTGTGGTAACGTATTAATAATAGAGTAAGTTATATCCGGTTTTATGACTTCATAAATGCAGAACAATCCCTCTTATTGGCAATCTTTCTCCTGTCCCGATTTTTTATGATCATTTATTAATAACAATTATATTTAGTATGGATAATTAATTTTGTCAAGGAATTTCTCTGAATTATGTACAGCCCTCTCACCCATGAATAGGCCTTAAGCATGAATTCTGCTTGACATCTTTTTGATATGGTGTAAATATTTTTGAAAAGCGATGTTGTATTAAATGCAGAACTGCCTGCCGGCAGTAA
>JAJRXZ010000007.1 GCA_024276015.1 Spirochaetota bacterium
GAATGAGAACTATAAATCCCGGTTAAAGATAACACTCCACGATGCATTTCTGAATCTTGGGAAAACATTTAAGGAGAGGCTAAAAAATTTTCTGGAGTACGAAAAGTATTATGTTGAGGGATTGTGGTCTCAGAGGTGGTAGGAATTACCTCTGAGGTAAAATTCACTAAACATCCTGTTTTTTATTTGACTGCATAATATCGTTAAATAAATAATAATATCACAGAGGGATAATATTAATGATAAAATCTGCAGCAATAAATTTCAGGCCCAATGACGAAGGTTCTCTGCCTCTTATTGAAGAGCTTGCCGATCTTTTAAGTAAAAATAATATTACCATCATGTTTCGTGACTATGAAATTATCAAAAATAGATCTATTGCAAAATATATTGTTCCGGATAATGATTTTGTCTACAATTCGGATCTTGTAATTGTTGTGGGAGGAGACGGCACATTTTTAAGAACAGCGCGGTTATTTATTGATACTGGAAAACCCATTTTTGGAATAAACAAAGGCAGGCTGGGATTTTTAACCGAATTCAGCCCTGAAGAGTACAAAAAGTATCTTGTAAATATTTTAAAAGGAACCCCTGTCACAACTGAAAGACTTGTATTCGAAGCTGTTCATTACAGGAATAATACCGAATTATACAGATCCTGCTTTATTAATGATGCAGTTCTGTCCAAGGGAGGCTTTTCCCGCGCAATTATTGTGGAACTTGACCTGGACGGAAATTTTTTAAATTCATATTCCGGTGACGGACTCATTATCTCAACTGCTACCGGATCCACTGCCTATTCTCTTTCCGCGGGTGGTCCCATAATTTCACCTTCGGCAGGAAATATTTTTCTTCTAAATCCGGTATGCCCGCATTCTCTCTCTACAAGACCTATGGTATTGCCCGCAAATTCCGTATTAAAAGCCAAAGTAATATCCGACTTCAAAAACCTGTCTCTCACTATTGACGGGCAGGAGGCGACACAGATTGAGGGAAACGACCAAATCATTTTCAGGTTGACAGATAAAAAAGTAAACCTCATACCTCATCCTGAAAAGAATTTCTATGTTATACTAAAAGAAAAACTCAACTGGGGATAATTACATCAGCGGAGTCATAATATGCTGGAAGAATTGAATATAAAAAACTTTGTTATTATTGAGAATCTCTCCATCTCATTTCAGAGGGGTTTGAATATCTTAACCGGTGAAACAGGAGCGGGAAAATCAATTCTCATTGACGCCCTGTCAGGAGTTCTTGGCGACAAGATGACAACCGATATGATAAGAACCGGATGCGAGAAAGCGGTATTAGAAGGCATTTTTGATATATCCGGTCTTACCAATGTAAAGAAAATCCTTGATAATTCAGGTATAGACTATGATGATGACCGCTTAATTCTGCGGCGGGAATTATATTCCAGCGGCAGGGGAAGATGCTTTGCAAATTCGGTTAATATTCCAATCTCTAAGCTGAAAGAAATTTCAGAATATCTGGTTGATATACACGGCCAGAATGAACATCAGAATATAATTAAAACTTCAAAACAGAGGGAACTTTTAGACAGCTTTGCAGGTACGCAAAAGGACGTTACGGAAATCAGGTCTATTCATGAAAAGCTCCAAAATATCAAAGACAAAATTGATTCATTCAATATTGATGAAAGAGAAAAAGCGAGAAGGATCGAATTTAATACCTTTGCAATAAATGAAATCGAGTCCGCAAACCTCACTGTGGGTGAGGAAGAATTGCTGAAGCACGAATCTATGATTTTATCAAATGCGGAAAAGCTCTTTAATGAAATCAATAATTCTGCAATTCTGATGAGCGGCGACGGCGGAGTTCTTCAAAAATTAAAAAAGATTGAGCAGAGCATTTCAACCGTATCTGAGTATGATACTGAAATTTCCAATATTCTTGAAACCGTAAGAGAAGCTCTTTATTCTCTTGAAGATGCGTCTGTTTTCTTGAGAGATTATGAAAGCAGTATAGATTATTCGCCGGAAAGAATAAATGAAGTGGAAAGCAGATTGTCTTTAATTTCTATGTTAAAAAAAAAATATGGCGGCACGATCGAAGAAATTCTGAACTATGCTGAAAAAGCAAGAAAAGAGATTGAAGCTGTTTCATCTTCAGACGAGGAATATGAAAAACTGAATAATGAATACAACAGGCTCTTAAGGAACGTAAAAGAAAAAGCACTGAGCCTTTCTGCAAGAAGAAATATCTCGGCAAAAAAACTTGAAGAGCTTGTCATGAAGGAGCTGGCAGACCTTGGGATGTCCGGTACTATTTTCAGAGTACTGATTGAAAAAGAGATGAGTCCCGATGGGATCATTGAATCTGAAAATAAAACCTATATTCTATATCCCCACGGTCTTGACAGGATCAAATTTATGCTTTCTGCAAATGTTGGGGAAGACCTGAGGCAGCTCAAAAAAGCAGCATCCGGCGGTGAAATGTCGCGTATAATGCTTGCCCTGAAGAATGTTATACTGTCTGCGGATATTGTCAATACTCTCATCTTTGACGAAGTTGATGCCGGAATAAGCGGACACACAGCCGATGTTGTAGGCAAAAAACTAAAAACACTTGCAAAGGACCGACAGGTCATAGTAATTACTCACCTGCCCCAGATTGCTGCAATGGGAGATGCCAACTATCTTATAAAAAAGGAAACAGAAGGCAACAGAGTAACTGCAAGTCTTAAAATGCTGAGCAGAAACGATAAAGTTAAGGAGATCGCACGAATGATCGCCGGAGAGAAAATTACAGAACTTTCATTAAAACATGCCGATGAACTTATTTCCGGAGCAGAGAAAACCGCATAACGAAATTCTACTATTGATTTTGCCGAATCTTCTTTTTTCTGATTTTACTGACAATAACAAAGGTTACAATAAAAACAATGATTATTATGGCTGCTCCGATATTATAGTTCCTTAAAATTTCGCTCATTCTTGTTTTTACGGTTTCCCAATTATTACCGAGAATAAAGCCGGTATGTATCCATATTAGATTCCATATTGACGCACTGATAAGGGAAAGAATGAACACTTTCACGGTATTGAGTTTTGAGATCCCGGAAACAATTGATATGACTGATCTTATTCCCGGCAGAAATCTGTTTCCAAGTACAATAAAATATCCGTATTTTAAAAACCATTTCTCAGCAGAAATGATACTCTGAGCGGAAAACATTTTGTAATCCTTTTCAATAAAATATTTTTTCCCCAGAAGCTTACCCAGCATAAAGAGAAACATAAAACCGATTACACTGCCAACAGTGGTTACCGCATAAACAAGCGGGTAGCTTAACCTGCCAGTTCCCACAAGGAAGGCTCCGAAAGCCGTGATAGTATCGCCCGGGATGGGAGGAAAAAGATTTTCAATAACTGCGCTGCAAAAAAGAAAAATATATAAAAAGGCGTTATCTCTCGGAAGCAGAAATTCTATTATTCTGTTTAAAAACTCTTCCATGCTTATTTGATGATCTTATTTTCAACTTTTACTTCCCAGAGCACTATTTCAGGGATCTTTTGATCAAGTGTTTTCAGGAAATTCTTAACTTTGTTTCTGTCAATTAATGTCGGATCGCTTTCAAGCCTGAATTTAGAGGACTGCACATAGGAATTCAGTTTAGCCGATAATCTCTCTTTAATGAGATTCTGCCATTCAAGAGATCCCCTTGTTTCAAAGTGATCGTAAAACTCATATTTATCTTTGAAAGTCGGAAGTTTAACCTGCTCTATTTTCCATTTCGGCAGACTGATGTTTGCGCCGGCGCTGGTTATTTCCCCTGTTTTTTTAATTACTTCTTTAATCGACGAGATAAGGAATTCTCTTACATTAAATTCATTTTCAAGGAAAAGAACAAGGTCGCCCATATTATTGAATTTCGGCGCTTTAATATATTTATCGATATATCTGTCTTTGCTCAACTGCTGCGCTCTTGCCCGTTCTCCTGTCCCGTCGCCATCGAGGATATCTCTGATAACAAGAGAATACTCTCTTCTGAACTGCAGCGATCCGCTGGATGAGCTTTTGGCAAGCATTCCCAGAGCGTTAACAGCTTCTGCCAGTGTATCAATGTTCATATTTTCATAGCCGCCTTCCCGGACGATTCTTTTCTCCATATCCAGAACTATCTTCTTATAATCTTCCCTGGCTTCAATTTCCTTTAATGGATCTGAAAGGTAATCTTCATAATGATAAATACCGTCCTTCTCTATAAGGACCTTTAATAGTACCATACCTGAAAATAACCTGGCAGGATTCAGATAATTCATAACTCTAAAAGGATCGGGAAAATACTTTGCATCGTATGCGGGATGATTAAAACAATGAAGAGGATGGCTCTTCTCCGACATGAGATCGTGGTAATCCCTGGCAGAATCTTTCAGTGAATTTATTTTAAAGATCGGAAATCCCAGAAGTATCCCAATGGAGATCATTTCATAGGGCTTGCAGAGATTCGGAACTTCAAAGGTTTCCACGCTTATATTAGGCATGGCGCTCTCTCTTTTTTTATAATGATCCATCCTTGAAGGAAGGTCGTTTGGAGAGCTTTTATCAGGGTCGTCTCCTTCTTCGTATGTGTCTAACTTAAAGTTCGTTACGGTACGGTAGTATTCCATCCCGTTAAGCCCTGTTGTATCGGCATAGATATATGGCCTTGAGAATGTATCGAGCTTCTCAAGGAGTTTTCTCACCGGAATTTTCTTTTCATCAAGGATCTGCTTGATTGATATATTGTCAAAATTGAAACCTTCAAAACGCGTATGAATTATTTTAAATATCTTTTTCTTGATCTTCTCTATGTCAATTTTGAGCATAGTGCTTTCGCTCAGGTTGAGGCCGTCCTCCATATTTATTTCATCCCTGAAGAGAACTCTTTTTATCTCATCCATCGGTTTCTCAAGCAGATTCCCAAAATTATCCTCAATGTACTCCTTCATCTCAGAAGCGCTTTTTTCCATTATTGAAAGACCCTCTTTGGAAATAAGATATGTCTCTATAAACTGTATCTTGTCATCTTCCCTGTCCATTGTGACAAAATCAACATCGTTGCAGAGGTCTTCAATTGAGAGCTTTGAATAAAAATACCTTTTTAAAAATAAATTCACTTCCTTTGCGTTTAACAGATAGAAAAAGAGAGGATTTTTCTTCTCAAGAATTTCAAACTTATCTCTGTCAACATCCTGCTTGAGTTGATTCAACAGAGCCGTTACTTTGTCTTTAAGCACGTCCACTTCAATATTCTTAAGATTAAAGAGCATGGCTTTAAATTCTCTGGTAAAAGTTTCCGCAGAGGTGAGCATGGATTCGAATATCAGCTGAGAAAAATTAAAGTCTGCCATTTCAACAACAGCATCTGCCATTCCCCTCCCTTTTAATCCCTCTTCATCAATAATTTCAATTATCTTTTCCATCTCTTCAGCGGAGTATCTTGCAAGAGCAACCCTTTCCTCGTAATATTTTTTCTGATAAAGTTCAAGTTTATCGAGAAGAAGGTCTATTACCTCGCCGGCAAAGAGAAATCCTTTGTTGGGGTCTCTTATATATTTATGGATCTCTGTTATTAATACGGTTCTCATTTTCCGGAGTTCAAGCTGATATCGTTTTTCCATCCTTATGAGCATATTCTTCTTTATTTTTTCAAGCTCTTCCTTGCCGTAATCTCTGAGAATGTTTTCCAGTACTATTACAACTCCTCTCTTGTCCTTTTTACTCAGGGCTGTTTCAAGTTTTTTCCTTGCAGACCTTAACTCAACCTCAGCGTCCATTTTATAATCGGGGTACATCCGCTCAAATATAAGCCTGCAATTGAGCCTTAATGCCCTGACAAGGCCTCTGTTAATATCCCCCATGGTTTCCATGAGAAGTCTCGTATCAACAGGTTTTAAGAACGATCCAATCATTCTAATCGCTGTTATTTTATAGCCCAGTTCCTTAAGTTTAGGCACAGGATAGATAACTCTTGAAATCCCAAAGGAATTATACGCCGCTTTCCTCTTTGACTCTTCATCCCGGGGAAGGTATATGGAAGCCCTTGTTGAATCGTTAACCATACGCTCTTCTATTGCTCCGCCTACTGTTGACGCAACAAATGTTGCAATAAACTGACCCGTAAGCTCCTGCACCTGATTCCTTCCCTGAAGGGAATTCCCTGCCATATTTTCAACATCGAGAAGATAGAGCATCCCGTCTTCAAATAGCCTGTCCGGGATCTCCACCTTTCGTCCTGACGGGTATTCCGCTTTGAAGGTATTGCCGCTCATGAAGTAATCGATTTCCTTTAATGCCGCATAAGCGTTGGCTCTTGCGTTTCTGTTATATACAACCCGTTTAAATGCAGAAGGAAGAACAAGAATTCCGTAAATTCTCGGAGCAGGCCAGTAATCTTTAAATATATCCTTGACCATTGCCGTTAAGTCCATTATCATGCCGTTGCCTGTTCCGCCTACTATGGAGCATGTGATAAATATTGATATCTGTCCTTTTCTTTTAAAGTGCCTTACTTTAAAGGAAAAACTTTTGCCGGCAAATTTTGATCCGCTTATTTCAAAATAATATCCTTTTTTATCTTTTGGGAAAATTTCAATATCAATTTTTTTATTTGCATTGATGTGAGGCATGAGAATTGCTCTTGCGGCTTTGTCCGGCTCTATGGATACTATATCGTGCTCGGTAGGTATTTTATCGCAGAAATAGTACTTATTAACTCCCCGTTCCGGCTTAAAAACCAGAACTTCGTCTCGTTTATCCTGGCCTTCCTTAACGTCCATGAGCTGAAAATATTTAGGGTCATCGGAAAGTTCATTCAGCCTGTCCCTCTCCTTTATTATTGCATCTCTGATTTTTTTCTCATTATAAAAAAATGCTATCCTGCCGAGAGGCCTGGTCTGATTTGCTCCCTGCCCGGCTCTTGTTGAGATGTCATACACATCAGGATTCGGCAGCCAGTTAAAGCATTTGTCATTCTTATACTTCTCCCTCAAAAACTCAAGAGACAGCGCAGGCGGCGTAGGAGACGAAAGATAGAGCATCCTCCTCTCTTCCTGAAAAAACTGGTCAGAGGGGAATCTGTACCTGCCGCCTTTGCCTTCTATACTGGTTTCAATATCGGTTGTATCAATGCCTACCCACCTTAAATATCTGTGAGCCTCGGCAGGCATGTTGGATTCTACCCAGCTCTTTGCCGAGAGAACTCCCTTCATTCCGGAACCTCCAACGCCGATAATGATGGATTTTTTTACAGTGGGTTTGTCGTCATTAATTACGCTTTGAATTGAATTGTGAAGGTCTTGTTTCAGCATCGTTTAACCCGTTGTATAAGGATCTACCATAGGATAAAGTCCCTCTTCCGTTGGCGCACCGGTATCGTAGCCGGGATAGATCTTATATAATCTGATGAGAAAATTTTTCTCTATTTTCGGTATGCCTGTCTTTGTAGTTACCTGATAATCCTGAGAAAACAGATGAAACTCAAAATACCCGTTAATAAATTTTCCTTCATGATTTAACCTGTCGCCTATTCTGAACCTTATGGGAGATTTTGCTTCAATTGATTGAAAAGTGGGGTCTCCGGCTTCGTCAGGTTCTGTTTTTAAATATATTCTCTCCCTTGAGCCCATTTCCCTGAATTTCCGGAGACCCGGATAATAGATCAATACTTTCCCGTCTCTTCGAAGATCCAGTTGGTATTCTTCAATAATTTTATCGGGGAGGTCATATATATCTTTATCCCGTCTGTTTTCCAGGATCCTTATGAGGATACTGATATGATCGTCTATAATTTCAGTGGAATAAGTTTTAATATTTCCTTCAAGCTGTCCGATGGTTATAAGTTTATCTTTAACGTTTTCTTTTGCCAGGGAGTATTTGAAAATCAGCCCCGGGTCGGGTAAACTCTTTGGCGAAATGACTGAAGCTGCCGGGCCCGTTTCAGCCTCATCTTCGCTTTTCTTTTTCATCAGCCTGGGCAAAATTTTTGATTCTTTGCCCTTTTTATATCCTCTTATTGCAATTCTTTGCAGATAAACGATTATTAAAAGAAGAATTATTACTATTATTGACCCCCAGAAGATAAACTGATAGAATTCCAAGTCTTTTTCAAGCTCATAAACTCTCGGATCAATATGCGAGATCTGCGCCAGGTTATATAAAAACTTTAACATAACATTACTCCACTTTTTTGTAATACCTAATTTATCTATATATATACGCCGTGAACGAATGAATCGGTTGAGCCGAAATATGCTATCCAGTCAATTATTACAGGAGAGCTGTTAATATTTCCGTCCGTGGAAAACCTGAATATCTTCTTGCCGGTCTTAATATTAAGACAATAAAAATTATTATCTTCAGATCCGAAATAAACCCTGCCGTTGTGAATCACCGCCTCGGTCCGAATTTTGCCGTTTGTTTTGAATATCCACTCCTTTTTCCCGACAGAATTAAGACAGTAGAAAATACCGTTATCTGCGCCGAAAAAATAGTATTCGTCATTGCCGATAGTTGTTGACACTATGCTGCTGTATGACGGAGCTTTTATTACATAATTCCATTTATACTCGCCGTTTCTTCTGCTTAAACAGTAAACAAAACCATCAATAGTTGTAACTAAAATAAATTTTTCATTTAAAGATACATAGGGTTTGGATCTTATTGCTCCGGAGGATCTGTAAGACCATATATTATTGATCTTACTGCCGCCGTAGTCAAAGGCAAGAAGATTATTGTCTTCGGTTCCTATGTAGATATTGCCGCTGTGGATCCTCGGCGTGGAAACAGTGCCGTTGATATTTGCCGTCCATAATTTTTTTCCGATCGATTTTGTTGTTTCATCTTTGTAATATGCTTCAAATCCTATTAAGCTGCCAAGCGTTGCCACTATGAGAATTTTACCGGTGGCAATGGGCTCCGTTAAAATACCTTTGTCAGCTTTCTGCTTCCATATAATACCGGCTTTGGATTTTGATTTTCCGCTGTCCCATAGATCGAGACCCGTATTGATTGCAAATATCATACCCTCTCTTGTTGTGCAGTAAATAATCCCGTCTGCTATTTTGGGAGTTCGAATAATTGAACCGGGTATCTTCAGTTTGATCAGTTTTTTGAACGAACTCTGTTCAGGAGTAAGCAGATATATTTCTCCGCTTTTATTTGCCGCAAGGATTATGGTTCGGTTTAAATTATTATCAACCTTGAGGATCCCCGCAAGGATGGGGCCTCCTGTTTTAAAAAATGAAAATTCCTTGCCTGAATCACCGCTCTGTCCCTCATCTTCATAACCGTCATATTGAAGGCCGCTGAAAGCATCGGCTCCGGAATATGAGCCTTTTGGCCTGAATTTTTCATTTACAATTAAGTTCTTTCTGGGATCAAAAGGCCTTAAAGGTTTTACAAATTTATTGGTCATCTAATGTCCTGTTTTTGAACATATTGCTTATTATAGAATGCTGTTATACTATTTTTAAATTGTATAATAATATAAAAATATGTCAATTACTCTTTTTATCGGTTTAAAACTGAGTTTTATTAATTCGGGTCGTATTTCACCCATTTTTTTCTTGAAATATATTCAACAAAAGTTAATTTTTGCAAAATTTTAATTTGAGGGGGAGGTTTATGAAAAAAACTTCATTTCTGTTTATTCTATTTGCATTAATAATTGCTTTTAAAGCGCAAATTAATGCTCAGGAATCACCGCATCAAAAATCGGGATGGTATATTGGATTCGGTCTCGGGACCGGCGACGCAGGCTGGGAAGTTGATGGAAAGAGTTATACTCTTGACGATTATTTCGAAGGCGTAGATTCCGTTTCGCCTAAAGTCACAATAAATTTCGGCGTTGGCGCGATCCTTTCTCCAAGCATTCACATTGGCCTCGATATCTCAGCAGTCCGCCAGGAGGGTTCAATTTCAACCACTTACGGCGACTTTACCGCAGCTCTTCAGATCACAAACACCTTGGGTGTTTTAACATACTTTCCGATGAATGAAGGCTTGTTCCTGAGGATTGGTGCAGGTGTATCCAATATCTCACAGGAATTTCAGTTTCTCGGAGAACAGAAGTCCAATTCTTACAGCGGTTTCGCATATCTTGGCGGTGTGGGTTATGCTCTCTGGATTGGCCAGACTTTTAATCTCTGTTTAAACTTCGATTATTCGGCGCAATCCTACAGTGACAACGAAGCGCCTGATAATAGCCATTTCTGGGCTTTTTATGTATCATTCTACTGGTTCTGATAAATTCAAGAAAAGCGACCCAAAGCTGCTCTGCATTTTCCAGAGCAGCTTTTTTAATA
>JAJRXZ010000008.1 GCA_024276015.1 Spirochaetota bacterium
AGTTTAACCTTTTTGTTAACTAAACCGGGCCATTCTCCGTAAAAATCAAAGGTCCTGATAATTAACCGGTTGCAGAGTATTTTAAATTTCTCTAAAATATTTATTTCTTTATTTTTATATGATATATTCTTTTGAGCCCTGCTTACGGCATTAAAGAATTTTAACGGCATATTAATTGCAGCTGCTGTGCTGTTATATGACAATTCAATAATGTCATCAGGAGAAACCGGTCTTGTCTTGAGAAAAACTTTTTCATTATAAGAGCCCGGATTGAGATTCCGTAAATAATTAAAATCATCGGTATCAGGTTCAAATATCACTTCATTAAAATTGTAGTTTATAAATAATATCTTCTCTTTCTTCTTAAAAGCACGATATCTGTCTGTAAAATAATAAGTTAAACCGGAATATTTTTTGTCCTCATGTTTTACTTCTCCTCGAACAACATTAAATCCGTAATTCTTTCCGGAAGAGATACTTTTCTTTTTATTATTATTTTTCAGCATTGCATAAAACTTCATATCCATCTCTCTGTTTCTTATGATCTTTACAAATGAGCTGTTCTTAGTATACCTTGTGATCATATATCTTGGAAGCGCATAAACTTTCATGCTGCCTTCGGAAGGCATCCTAAAACTGCCTTTTTCTATGGTAAAGGCATATTTATATCCTGCTTCCTTTATCTTTTTTACCGTAACGGGGGATCTCGCCCCGTAGGGATAAACGAAAATATTTACCTTCTTCCCGGTCTTGCTTTCAAGAATCTTTTTTGAGGTAAAGATCTCTCTCATAAAATTGCGTCTTTCAAATTTATAGAGCCTGTTATTTATAAATCTGTGGCTGTATCCGTGAGCCGCGATCTCACATCCCTCCTCTGACAATCTTTTAACTTGTTTCCAGGTTAAAGCATATTTTTTTCTGCTTATGATTGCGGGATAAATCGCGATCAGAGGTTTGATCCCCATAGGTTTAAACACTTCATAATAAGCTCTGTAGAGAGATCTTTTACCGTCATCTACGGATACTATTATATTACCTACTCCTTTTATTCTGCCCTTTATAAAATCATCAAAGGATACAAATGTAAACCCTTTTAATCTTAAGTATTGAAGGTGAGACTTTAATTCACTGTACGAAAAAGAAAATTTATTTTTGCTGCTGCCGAATCCATGGTAGCATAATACGGTAACTACAGGTTTATTATCAAAGGTATTCTGAGCCAGGATCAATGAAACTATTATTGCGGCAAATTTCATACCGATTACAACTCCAAGCTCGTTTCATTAAAGTTCACTTCTGCCATCTCTTTGCAGTTCTCTTCCTGAATTCTTTCAAAAACTCTTTTCTTTCAAGAAGCCGTTCCTCTTCATAGACAATATCTTCCAATTCGACCTTTCTCTTTGAAAAATCATTCTTTGCTGCCGGATTGATCTTAAAGACTTCTTCCTCAAGGAGTTTGTAATACTTCTCAAGGGACGGATACAAATACTTCTTTACATATGTATATTTTTTCCAGTACTCTATGCTGCTATATCTTTTGATCCTGTAAAGCGTTCTTACTCTGAGCATGCAGATCTTTTCAAGAAATTTGACCGCAGTGCTGCCGTTATATTTTCTCACAGCAGCAAGGAACTTCCCCCTCCTCTTCTTTAATTCGGCATCGCTGTATTTATTTGAAATGATATAATTCAGATTTACATAAGAATCGAAACCGTAATCGAAACCGATAGCTTCCGTAGTGCTTTTCAGAATCTCCATATCCTTATCGGTATAAAAGGTGTTGTCTCTGACATCTTTAAATGAAGAACAGCCGGATATCAATATAATGATCAGAATGTATACCCCTTTAAACTTAATCATAAATAATCTCCTCTTTATTCAAAATACTCATGGCGAATCATATAATCTTTCTTGATATTAACTCTGCTTTTTCTGCCGATAAATTCATCAATCCTATATGCAGGTATGCCTGAACCGGGACGAAGAGCAATAAGGTCTTCTTCCTCAATTATCTTTCCAGCAGGGATTGTTCTCCTTGCAAAAATACTGCGTCTTGCTGCTCTTGCAGTTACTGTTTCGGCCCCCGCGCAGGATATATTACCGCTTCCTAACATCAATCTTGCACTTTCAACAGCCTTAACCATATGGGAAAAGCGCTCGGGAGTAAGCGAAACTGCCCGGTCGGGGCATTCAAAATCGCTCCTCAGAGTAAAGTGACTTTCAAAAAAACGAACCCCAAGAGCAAGCGCAAGCAGACACGCCTCATATCCGGGATAGTGGCTCGAAAATCCCACTTCAAGATGAAATTTCTCTCTTAATGAAATAATTCTGTTCAAATTAACCGATTCGGGCGCTGCAGGATAAAGAGATACGCAATGCAAAAGCATTACATCACCACTGCCGGCACTCTTAAGAATATCAAGAGCCATGGCTATTTCATCTTCGTCCGTCATCCCGGTTGATAAAAGAACAGGTTTTCCGGTTTCTGCAATTCTCTTAATTAACCGATGATTTGTGATCTCCGATGATGCAACTTTATAGACGGGAACTCCGATTCTTTCGAGCATTTCAACAGAGTCAATATCAAAGGGCGACGAAAAAAAGACGACTCCAAGACTTTCGGAAAAATCTGCCAGCCTGATAAGATCATCTTCCTTCAATGCAAGATCTTTAAAGAAATCTATGTGCTCCGAATCTGGATCATTTTCATATCCCTGTTCAAGAAGGGATCTTGTAAAAAGAGAATTCATTTTTTCGGGCATAAAAGTTTGAAATTTTACACCATCGGCTCCGGATCTAACGGCTGCTTCAATTAATTGCTGCGCAGCATTAATATCCCCGTTATGATTTAAACCTATCTCAGCTATATAAACCGCTTCTTCACCGCTCTTTTGAAATATTTTTTTAATCATCTATACTTTATCCTGTCAGCTGCCTGCAAAATAACAGACTTTAAATGCTTTGAACATTAAAATTTTATACGATCAATAATTTCAACATTTTTATTTTCACCGGAACATGAAAATTATCGAAGGACATGCAGCTCCTCATTGGCTTTCAATTGTTCGGCGCATTTAATACATTTTATTGTAACCCTATTATTAAAAAATATATGTTTTTTTTAATATTGACATTAACCTTTTAATATATTAAATTAAATGGGTTATAGTTTATAATAATTCGTTTAAACCGGCAACAACATAACCATGAATGATAAATTTATTATCTCCATAGATTTAGGTACCACAGGCAACAGAGTATATTGCTTCAATGAACGGGGCAAACCGATTTCCAGCGCCTACAGTGAATTCAGGCAAATTTTTCCAAAACCGGGCTGGGTGGAACATGACCCTGTAGAGATATGGGAATCGGTTAAAAAATTGATCCCCGAAGCTCTGGCAAAGGGAAACCTGAAGGGCAAAAACGCGCTTGCAATAGGGATTACAAATCAGAGAGAGACAACACTTCTCTGGGATAAAGAAAATGGCAAACCTGTGTATAATGCAATTGTATGGCAGTGCAGAAGAACTGCAGAAATTTGCAGCGAACTTAAAGAGAATGGCTATGAAAACCTTTTTAAAGAAAAAACAGGATTGGTACTGGATGCATATTTTTCAGGGACGAAAATAAAATGGATTCTTGATAACATTAAAGATGCAGAAACTCTTGCCAATGAAGGCAAAATCATCTCAGGCACAATTGATACATGGATTTTATGGAATCTAACAGGCGGTAAATCATTTAAAACAGACTATACAAATGCTTCCAGAACTCTCCTATTTGATATAAAGAAGAAATGCTGGGCTCATGAACTGCTGGATATTCTTAATATTCCAAAAAATATTTTGCCCCATGTCATGGAATCATCATCAAACTTCGGCACTACGCTGAATGTGCCGGGGCTTCCCGACGGAATAATAATCGGCGGTATTGCCGGCGACCAGCAGGCGGCAATGGCGGGCCAGAATTGCGTATTCGAATCAACATCGAAAAATACATACGGAACAGGCTGCTTTATGCTGTTAAATACAGGCAATAATTTTGTTGCTTCTGAAAAAGGATTGCTGACCACTCTGGCATGCGGCAATAGGGGGCAGCCTGCTTATGCGCTGGAAGGTTCGGTTTTTATCGGCGGAGCTGTAATACAGTGGGTCCGCGATTACATGAAGTTCTGCAAAGAAAGCCATGAAACGGAAGAGATGGCTTTTTCAGTTACTGCAGACGACGAAGTCGTTTTCGTACCCGCCTTTGTTGGACTGGGCGCTCCCCACTGGAAAATGGATGTACGCGGCGCTATTTTCGGTTTAACCAGAGATACATCCATTGAACAGATCGTCAGAGCAGCGCTGAAATCCATAGCTTTCCAATCAAGGGACGTTATTAAAGCCCTGGAAGAGGACTCCAAAATGACTGTGAAGGAACTTAAAGTTGACGGAGGCGCAGTAAAGAATAAATACCTGATGCAGTTTCAATCGGATATACTTGGTATTCCCATTCTGATCCCTGAAATAACCGAATCAACCGCACTTGGAGCAGCATATCTTGCGGGAATAACAGCAGGAGTATATAAATCGATTGACGAAATTGCGCAGTATAATAAGATATTGGCAAGGTTTAATCCGAAAATTACTGATCCGGAAAAAAATCGGCAATTAAATCTCTGGAAGGAAGCTATTAACAGATTACTATAATCTAACGTAAACACTATCTTAAGGAGGGGTGCTCTATGGCAAGACCATTATTAGGAGAAATTCTACTGTAAAAAGGGGAAATAACTCAGGAACAACTTGATAAAGCCTTAGAGGTACAGAAAAAAGAGGGGGGATTGATCGGCATCATACTGGTTACACAGGGTGCCATTACAGAACAGGTTCTTGTTAAATACCTGGCATTACAGGCTGAAAAAGTTACCAGCGGGGAATAATATTCTATCGGTTCAGTAAATTTCAACCGGCTTATTTTCCAACACTTCAGTTACGTTGACAATACCTTTTATAACCGCAGCCGATGATACCGGAGGAAGGTATAAGCGGATGATTATCTATATGTCTTCCACCGCTTATTCAACAACATCAAGCCAGCCGAATTTATCCTCCATATCGCCGGTCTGTATTCTTACCAGCCTGTTATACAGTTCCGTTATTACAGGACCGGCATTGCCGCCATCCTTAAAATTGTAATCTTTCCCTCTGTAGTTTATCAGGGTTACCGGCGTAATTACAGCAGCAGTTCCAACAGCTCCGATCTCATCAAAATTTTCTATCTCATCTATCTGTACCGGTCTTTTAATAATATCCATGCCCATATCACTTGAAATAACAGCAAGACTGTCATTTGTTATGCTGGGCAGAATTGAAGAAGAATCCGGCGTAATATACTGATTCCCCTGAACTGCAATAAAATTTGACGTGCCGAATTCATCAATATACTTCTTTTCCTTCGGATCAAGGAAAAGACCGATTGGGTATCCCTTATCAATGTGAAATTGTCTTCCTCTGAGACCCGCAGCATAATTGCCTCCCACTTTACAGTCGCCTACACCAAGGGGAGCCGCTCTGTCAAATTCTTCAATGACAATTGCTTTAACCGGTTTGAATCCTCCCTTATAATAAGGGCCTACGGGAGTAACAAATATTATAAATATATACTCATCTGCCGGGCCGAGGCCCACTTTACCTCCTACTCCGATCACGAGGGGTCTTATATATAAACTTGCTCCCGTGCCATAGGGCGGAACAAATCCCGCATTTGCTTTAACAACTTTACGCACACCCTCTAAAAACATATCTTCAGGAATTGCGGGAATATAAATTCTCTCGCAACTTCGCTTAAGCCTTTTGGCATTCTCAATGGGTCTGAATATTACTATCTTACCTTCTGCAGTTTCAAATGCCTTTAAACCTTCAAAGGCCTCCTGTCCATAATGCAGAGCAGGCGCTGCCATATGCAGAGAGATCATCTCATCGGAAACAAGTTCTCCGTCAGACCATCTGCCGTCTTTATAATAATATCTGATATTACATTCTGTATTAATATAATCAAAAGGCAAATTTTTCCAGTCCAGACGAGCCTTATCCTTTACCATTCCCATATCTTTTCTCCATTTTGATATAATTCACTTATTAAAGATGGTTATTTAGATCACAATAATTGTAAATGTCAAGAATAATAGTAAAAGCCAGCTATGATTTGACGGGAGGGGAGGCGGGCTTAGACTTTTTTTTATTAATTTTTCTTGACAAATTAATACGCAAAAGATTATTATTATGAGACATAAATAAAACAGATATAGAAATATAAAACATCTAATTGGGGTTGTTACATGAAGTTGGAGGAATGCAAAAAATGCAGATTTCATATATGCTTTTATTACGACGAGGTGTTATGCAACTTCACCAGCCATCTGGAGTCTGTTCCTGCTAAAATAGTGGATGACGACCTGAATGTGCATATTTTGGCATGCCCTCAGAAGGGGGAATTAAGATCGGCAATTTAGATCTTTATAAGAATTCTAAATTTTAGAAAAATTACTCATCTAATTAGTATATTAAAATCTGCTCTCCATGCCCAAGAAAATCTGATTTTTCCAAAAAGTTTCTCTGGTAGTATATACTAAATTGTATTTGACAGCATCCCCGTTGAAGACTATATTCTATTTATGACTATATTAGAAGAAAAAATTTTATCCCATCGGATTAAAGGATAAAATATATTTTACCTGAAGGGAAGACAAACCTGAAATATATTCTGCTTGTCAAACTTAAAAAATTGCCGAACTATGAAAATAAACGGAAAAGATCATTATAAAAATCTGGACAATATAACCGGCTGGTACGACGGATGGATATTTATGAAATTATTCGATCCCATTAACCGGTTCTTTAAACCTGTCTCCGGATTAATGGAAGAAGGTTCTTCGGCAATTGATATCGGCTGCGGCACAGGCAGCCTAGCGCTGAAACTCTCCAAAGTATGCAGTCACGTTACCGGGATAGATATATCATCCAGAATGATCTCAACAGCAATTAAACGGAAAGAAAAAACAGGGTCCAATAATGTTGATTTTATCCATTTGAATGCAGCAAAACTTTCAGACGAGATAAAGAGAAAATATGACTATGCAATATTCTCGTTTGTTCTGCACGAAATGCCGGAATACATTAGAAATGATATTATTGAAGAAGCAAAAAAAATAGCTGCTGAAATTATTATAAATGATTTTGTGTCTCCAATGCCGGATAATATATACAGGAAGGTTATGCAGTTCGTTGAATTTACTGCGGGCGTCAATCATTACAGAAATTTTAAAAGCTGGATCAAACTTGGAGGTATAGATGGTTTTGCCGGTATTAATAATCTAAAAACCGAAAATGAAAAGTTATTTAAGATTGGAACAGGTAAAACAGTAAAATATTCATTTGACATATAATTTTTTAACAAAAGAATATTATAACTTCCGAGAAATTTTATAATACTTGACAAAAGAAAATAAAACTGTTTCATAATTACAATTATAAGTTTATTCTTACAGATCATACTATTTTTCTGCTTTTTTTAAGCATTATTAAATTTATTAAACATCCGGATATCCGTTATGAAATTTTTTGATAATATAAATAATGTCCCCATTGGCGAATTCCTTATTGAAAAAGGGGTGATCACAAAAAAACAACTGGACCATGCATTAAATGTCAAATCAAAAGAAGGCGGACTTCTGGGAATCATCCTGGAAAAACTCGGATATGCAGACAATAAAACAATTGAAAAATATACAAAAATCCGCCAGATAATGAATGCCACCTCCATTATTTTTAAGTTTATCCTCTTGCAGCTTCCAATAATCTGTTTTTTTTCATATATTTATGATAAATGGCTGCTTGGGCTGGGAGGGATTTCAATAATTATTCTTGCAGCTTTTATTTTATCGCATTTCTTCTCGGAAAAGAGAATAGTATCATATTTATACGCCATTCTCCTGATCGTAATGACAACAATTTTTATCAATGTGACAAATCGTGAATTGCAGGGACATATTTTCCCGGTAATAATCTCGGGTATCCTTCTATTATACAGAGACTGCCGACTATTTGTCGTATCTGCTATTACAGCAACATTATATTATATTGTCAGCTTTTTTATTCAGGACTATTATTTAATAGCTTTCCAAAGCAGAGTAAATATTTTGATCCCTTTAATTCAGGTCGGAATAATTTTTTTACAATCTTCACTATTCTTTATACTTGCGAAATTCATGGAAAACGAATGGAAGGAGAGAATAAACCTCAGTTATGACATAAAAATATGGAGAGATAAACACAAGAAAGAAAAACTTAAACTCGGCATAAGCGATATATCGCAAATAATGTATCTCCACACAATTGCGCAGGGGATCAATTATGCTTCTTCAACGATAAACGAAAATACCTCTCAGATGTCCAAACGCTCCAATGAACAGGTAAAACAGGTAAAAGAGATAATTGCCGCGATAAGGGAAGTTACGGATTTTTTCTAACACATGGAAAAGGAAACCGGTACCACTCTTGAAATCGCAGCCAATGCCGTTGGCATAGCAAGCCAGGGACAAAAAGAATTTAAACATATTATTGATACCATGAATCGTATTGTTGAAATTTCCGAGGATACAAAAAATATGATGCAGAGGCTTGGCAAATCATCCGGAGAAATAGGCGAAGTGGCAGGTGTTATTGAAGGAATTGCTTCCCAGACAAACCTCCTTGCTTTAAACGCCGCAATTGAAGCTGCAAGGGCCGGAGACGAAGGACGGGGATTTGCAGTTGTTGCCGACGAAGTGGGCAAACTTGCCGACATGACACAAAAAGCCACAAACGATATAAATAATACAATCCAGCAGATACAAAATGAGATAAAATATGCCATTGATAAAGTGACTAAAGAAACAGAAGAAACAAAAAAAGGTATTGATGTAGCAGAGACTGCCGAAAGGGCACTTGAAAAAATAATAGATGAGATCAACCGCCTCGATGAGATGTCAAAGGACATTGCTAAGCTTTCAAAAAAACAATCGGGGTACACTGAAATAATTAACAAGGATGTAAATGCAATATCTTTAATAGTTTCAGAAGGCGACAAGTTTATTAAAAGTATCTCATCGCAGATTTCCGAATTAAGGCTCGAAGCTGAAAATCTCGGAAAAATAGTCAACGATTTCAAATTGAACGATCCTATTAACGAACAGAATGAAAAAATAATCAAAATCGCAAAAAGCTGCGTGGCAGAATGCGTTAATATATTTGAATCAAAAATCACTTCCGGCGAAATATCTATGGAAGATCTCTTTGACAGAGATTATAAACTGATACCTAATACTGATCCTCCAAAGTATAAAACCAGGTTTGATTCGTTTACTGACAAATATATTCAGGATATTGAAGAAAAATATCTTAATATGGATAATAATATTGCCTTCGTAGTGCTTGTTGACAATAACGGATATCTGCCGACTCATAATCTGAAATTCTCCCAGCCGCTCACAGTAGATAAACAGAAAGATCTTGTAGGCAACAGAACCAAAAGAATTTTTAACGACAGAACCGGAATTAACGCGGCAAAAAATACAGGAGAATATCTTCTGCAAACATATCAAAGGGACACGGGCGAATTCATGAACGACCTCTCCATGCCTGTATACATCAGAGGTAAACACTGGGGAGCTCTCAGGATCGGTTTTGCTTATAACAAAGATATGCTTTTTACAGAAGATGAATGGGAAATATAGGTAACATTTTGAGCAATTTAAGCTTTAGAAGATCCATATTTAACATAGTGGAATATTTCACAAGATATGAGATGTCAAACCATGCGCAAAAATTAATCATTTATTATTTCAATGAATCGAAAGAAGAATCTTCTTATATAAGAGCAATTGAGGCAATTAAAAAATATCTGCAAGAAGATATCACTTCCGAAGAAAACCTGACGCCAAAACTTCAGTCACTGCTGGATGCTATGTCACTGGAAGCAAAGAACTGGGATACCAATTAAAGGTTCATTTCTCTTCCCCGAAGATATTTTTACAAGACCCTAAAAAAATCATTGACAATAATTACGCTTATTATTCATGTACATTTAATGTTCTTTAACATAAAGGAGGAAGCAGGTGAGAATCCTGCGCTGGTCCGCAACTGTGATGCTGCTGAAAAGCAGATAAGCCAGATCTTCCTTAAACTGGATAACCTCGAGAAATGGGAGCCGGTTTATGAATTTAAAAATTCTATACCAGTAAACACGCTGCAAGCTACGAGGCGTGTTTTTTATTTCAGATCCCTGCCGATTTTAATCTTAAATCAGCAATCTTAAAGGTTATCCAAAATTTTTTAAGATATAAAAAATATCTAAACTAAAACTAAAAAATTTTGGAGGCCAAAATTAATGGATACTATTACCAGGTTACTTTTAATGTCTCTTCTAATTCTGTCGATTACGGGCAATCCTCTTTTTGCACAGGACAGCACCAGCGACACAGCAGGAAAAGCGGGTGAAAAAAGATTCAGAATGTACAGCCCCGATGCAATTGTAATAACAGCAACCAAATCTGTTATTAAGAAAAATCAGACCGGTTCATCAATCACAATAATTACCGAAGATGAAATTAAAAAAAGCGGTAAAAAGAATGTGGGTGAAATATTAAGAACCGTTCCGGGCTTGACTGTACGAACATCATCGGTTCCGGGCGGAGAAGCCGCGGTTTCAATCAGAGGAGCTAGAAGTGAAAATGTTCTGGTCCTTATAGACGGAGTCGAGGTCAATGACCCGATATCCACTAACAGATCATATAACTTCGCTAACCTGACATCCGATAATATCGAAAAAATTGAAATTATCAGAGGACCTCAGAGCGTCCTTTACGGTTCCGATGCGGCAGGCGGAGTAATAAATATAATTACCAAGAAAGGGAAAGGGAAACCCATAATGGATCTCTCTTTTGAAGGCGGATCCTATTCTACATTTATTGAATCGGCATCAGTCAGCGGCGCAGGCAAATTTGCCAGCTATTCGGTTGCGATCTCACAGATCAATTCCAAGGGAATATCCAGAGCTGCAAAAAGAGAGGGAACTGCAGAAGATCCTGAAAAAGACGGTTATAAAAATACGACCCTTTCATCAAAGCTTGGCATTAAAGTTTTGCCGGAAAGTCTGCTGACTTTTTCCTTCCATTATAACGATGCTGAATACGACATTGATGACGGAGCGCTTGCCGACGATCCTAATAACAAATTGTTCAGCGAAAGTCTCAGCACCAAAATTAATTTCAGGCATTCTCCATTTTCATTCTGGAAATACAACCTTTCTCTGTCTCAGAGTACCATCCTGCGAAAAAATGACGATCCTGACAGCTCCGCAAATTTTATAAACTCATGGTTTGAAGGTAAAACGAGAAAAGCCGAATTTCAAAATATTTTCTCCATTGGCGAAATAAACGATATAACAGCCGGAGCCGAAATTGAACAGGATTCGGGCAGCGCCTTAACTTATGCTGATTACGGATTCGGAGTTTCAAATTCGGAACTTAAGGATATCAAAGTGTATAATATTGCATATTATCTCCAAAATCATCTTAAACTTATGAAAAGACTTTTTATTATTGCAGGAATAAGAGCAGACCGCCACGAAGAATATGGAAAAGACTATAATTATAATACATCTCTTTCATTTATTACTCCGATAATTGGGACCAGATTAAAAGCCAATTACGGAACAGGTTTTAAAGCTCCTTCCATATACCAGCTCTATGAACCCACTTACGGAGAACCCTCTCTTGAACCTGAGGATAGCAAAAACTACGACATCGGTTTTGAACAAAATCTTCTGAATAATATGATAACAATTGAAGGTTCATATTTTCATAACAGCTTTAAAAATAAAATCGTATTCGGATCATCCTTCAAATATGAGAATACCGGTGAAGTTGAAACTTCAGGATATGAAACTGCGCTGACGCTTAACCTGCTTGATTCGCTGAATATTAAAGCAAATTATACTCGTACAAAAACAGAAGATAAGGATACAGGGAAAAGGCTGATAAGAATTCCCGAGAACACTGCAAGTATAAATATAAACTGGGAAATTGCTGCGGGAGCGAATATTGATCTTATTTATATATATATTGGCGAACGCGACGATGCATGGTGGGATTCTTCTACCTTCACCAAGAATGATGTAACGCTTCCATCTTACTATAAAATTGATCTTGCCTTTTCATACAACATCTCAAAAAATTACCAGATTTTCGGAAGGGTTGAAAATATCACTAATAAGGACTACCAGGAGACTTATGGATATCAAACTCCCGGAATTTCAGTTTACGGAGGCTTCAAAGCCATGCTGTAAATATTGAATTAAAGCCTGTAAGTGCCGTTAATAAACGGTTTAAAAGCTGTTCATTGATTGACAAATCTTTGAACAGCTATATTTTTTTATTACAATAAAGATCTCGAAATGAATAATTTTAAAAAATATATTACTCTTATAACATTTCTTTCCTGTATATTTATTCTTATAAACTGTACAAAAAAGGAAGAATCACCTTCTGTTAAAACAGCAATTAATAGAATAGTATCTCTGTCACCTTCAATTACAAGACAGATCGTTGATCTTGAAGCGGAAAAATTACTAGTCGGTGTAACATCCTACCATCCTCCTCTAAAAAGTAAAATTGAAATTATCGGCACACTGATCAAACCGGACCTGGAAAAAATCCTCATGCTTAGTCCCGATATAATTCTCTATTCTGTGGAAGACAGAACAACGCAGAATATTGAAAGACTGTCGGGTCTGGGAATTAAAAAATTTATGTTCAAATGGAATACCGGTTTCGATGCGATCTGTGAAAATTACTTAGCCCTTGCTAAAATTCTTGACAAATCCGAATTAGCTGAAAAAAAGTTAGAAAGATACAGACAATTGCTGGAACAGGAAAAATTAGCAGCTGAGAACAAAAAAATTGCTTTCTTTGTTTCAAACATCCCCCTTATGACTGTTTCCGGTTCCTCACATATCGGCAGAATAATAAACGACGCAGGAGGGATCAATGTGTTCAACGACCTGAAAAAACCGTATTCCATCATATCGATCGAATCAGTTATCAGCCGTGATCCGGATATTATAATTTCCATGCTTCCCAATGCAAAAAAATTCTTTAAAAATTTATTAAAAGATTTCAAATGGATCAATGCTGTAAAAAATGACAGTATATACTTTATATCACCGGAAAATGTCGCTCATTTTACTCCGGGCGATTATGTCAAGTCGGTCAGAATAATTTCCGGAATACTAAAGAAATAACGTCGATCTGCAGAAGAGCCCGGAAGGTATATTATACTTACATGAAACTTCGCAATCAATTATCCATATTACTGCTGTCAGGTTTACTTATAATAGCGTTGTCATTAATGCTCGGATCAGTAAACTTCACGCCCTTTGAATTGCTTAATATACTCGCTAAGGGCAGCAAATCAACACTTTACAACATTATCGTCAATCTCAGGATCCCCAGGATGATCATGGCTCTTATAATAGGCGCCTCCTTATCAGTAAGCGGCACAATGTTTCAAGCCATATTGAAAAACCCTCTGGCCGACCCTTATATTATAGGCGTGTCTGCAGGAGCTGCCCTTGGCGCAACCATTGCAACGGTCTTGTCTCTGAATTATACATTCATTCTTGTTTTTGCTTTTATGGGCAGTATCTTTACGGTTACTTTTGTATATCTCATATTTAAGGGACTTAAATTAAGCTCAACTTCATTGATATTATCAGGCATAGCAGTCAGTTTCATCCTTACATCTTCGGTACTCCTTATCTTCTCCATGTCAAAATCGGAAGATGTTCACAAAGCAATAATGTGGCTAATGGGAGACCTGTCAATCGGCAGATATAATATGCTCCCGCAAATGGGGCTGCTGTCAATTGCGGTTATAATCGTATCGTCGATATTTCATAAACATCTCGACATAATATCCTTTGGCGAGTCCTTTTCAAAAAATTCCGGCATATCTGTAAACAATATCAGGAACATTTTCTGGCTTGCTTCCCTGCTCTCTGCAATTTCAGTTTCCTTATCCGGTGTGATCGGGTTTGTAGGTCTTATTATGCCCCATATAATACGAAGTACCTTCGGGCCCGATCATTTAAAGCTGATACCCCTTGCGGCAATGGGCGGAGGTCTTTTTCTGCTCATATCCGATACTATAGGCAGGTCAATAGCTCCTCCCTTTGAGATCCCTGTGGGAATAATTACCGGTTTTCTGGGCGGCATCTTTTTTCTTATTTACATGATCAAACAGAAAAATATTTAATATCATGAACCGATTCAGTTATGAAAATTTTTGATTTACAAAAAATAACGGCAGGCTACGGGAAACACTTGATATTTCAAGAACTCGATCTGTCAATATCCGAAGGAGATTTCATTTCCATTATCGGCCCGAACGGAGCCGGCAAAAGCACTTTGATAAAAGTGCTTACCGGCGAAATTGAACCGACAGAAGGGGACATATTATTTAAAAACGCTCCCCGTAACAGTTACAAAAAAAACGAACTTGCCAGAGAGATATCCATTGTTCATCAGTTTACGGAAAACATTCTGCCCTTCAGAGTTTACGACTTCGTAAAGATGGGACGATTCCCTCACCAGAAATTATGGGAAATTGAAACGGCCCGTGACACGGAAATAATATTAAATGCCGTCAATATTACCGGAATATCCTCTCTCGCAGACCGGCTCCTGACAGAATTATCCGGAGGCGAATTGCAGTTGACTCACATTGCAAAAGCTCTTGCCCAGAATAAGAACATTATAATCCTTGACGAACCTGTATCCCATCTCGACTTAAAACATTCTATTGAGATCATGGATATACTCTACAATCTGAACAAAGAAGGCGCAACCATAATAACAGTCCTTCATGATATAAATATAGCTTCTGCCTATTGCAGCAGAATAATCGGTATCAAAAAAGGGGATATTTTCTTTGACGGCAGCCCTGAAGATGTAATAAAATACGATCTAATTGAAGATCTCTTTGATATTGTGTGTATTACCAGAGAGAATCCCATCTCAGGCAGACCATATATATATCCTGTGCCCAAGCATCTTCAAAAATAGGATATTACTTTTTAAAAATGGATTGCACTTCATATCAAGCCCTTCTAAAAAAATAATTGTATTATTAAGAGCCGCTTTTATCATTGAAAAAAATTATTACCAAATGGAAAATTCTGTGATACCTGACACTGCATATATTGAAAGCGGTCCGGATTATATTTTCAATAAAAAAATTTGCGGATTATATCCTCTTGAAAGGCTTATAAATACCCTTGCAAAAGCAGGAGTAAAAAAAATATATTTAAACCTTTCTGACGCTGACAGGGATTTCTATTACAAAAAAATCCGCAGGTATATAAAAAAACTTAAGGGGATTGAATTTCCGGAAGGAGAACCGCGCCGGAACAGCTCATTTATAAAGTTCTCAGCAGGATTTTTTATCCAGCTCCACTATTTTGATTCTTTTAATACATACTTCGTTAGAAAAAACAAAATTTATATACCGGCTCAAAGAGAAGATCAGTTCATAATAGATAATAAGGAAAAGGTGAGAAAAGCCGTATCCTTAATACAGAAAAGACTTATAGATACTACCGAAGGTTATGTTTCAAAAAATATTAATAAAAAGATATCCGTACCCATGAGCACGGTTATTGCTGCCGCAAGAATTCACCCGAACATGTTAACAATAATTAATTTTTTGATCGGAACTTTCAGCGCTTACCTTGTTTATAAGAATACCTACTTTAATATTGCCATGGGAGGATTTCTTTTTAACTTTGCGTCAATATTTGACGGAGTTGACGGAGAAGTGGCAAGATTTACATTCAGGTCGTCAAAATTCGGAGGCTGGCTTGATACGGTCTGCGACCATACAATACTTGTTTTTTTTGTATCGGCAACAGCATATCTGTTCTATATTAATTCGGGACTCTTTTTATCAATAACACTGCTTATAATTACATCAATTGCTTTTATATTCCTTCTATTTGCGGTAACGGCTTTTCTCAGAGAATTTAAGATCTCTCAGTCATTAAAAGCTTATGAAACGGAGTTTCTTCTGAAGCTTCCCGCTGATGACAAAAAAGTTGCTTTTATCCTTAAAACCAGGTATCTCGGGAAAAAAGAATTTTACTCGCTTATTTATTTCCTTGCGGGATTAACAGGGAAGATCCATTACACTATTCCGGTTTTTTCCGCAGTTTGCGTTGTCGGTTCAATAATTCTGTTTTCACTTAACAGACAATATTTTCCTTATATCAGGGAAAAATTTTACGGGAACAATCCGGAAGTTACAGTGTGAACTTAAATTTGCAATCTGCTTTTTATCAGAAATATCTGATCTTTTATACTGTCCGTTGATGTGCTTCCCTGAGATATTTTTCTTTCGGTTGATCTTGCCGGATCAATGATGTCTTCAATATCATTATCAAAAAACAGAGAAAAACTTTTCAGTGTCTCGGTCTTGAGGTTAAAAAAATCAACATTTTCCTCCTCGCAGTAGCGGACAATACTTCCTACGATTTCGTGGGAATCTCTGAAAGGCACGCCCTTCTGTGCAAGATAATCGGCAATATCGGTTGCCGTTGAAAAATTTCTGTAAATCGCCTTTTTCATTCTGTCTTTATTGATTTTCATGCCTTTAAGCATTTCATTCATGCCTTCAAGACTTAAAATTACAGTGTCGATTGAATCAAATAGGGGTTCTTTATCCTCCTGGAGATCTCTGTTATAAGTCATGGGCAGGCCCTTCATAACAGTAAGAAGAGAAAAGAGATTGCCATAGAGTCTGCCTGTTTTACCTCTCACAAGTTCGGCAATATCGGGATTCCTCTTCTGAGGCATAATTGACGACCCTGTTGTAACATTGTGGGCAAGTGATATAAAACCAAATTCCGCTGAAGACCATAATACTATTTCTTCGCAAAATCTCGACAAGTGCATTCCAAGTACGGATGCGAAATAGAGAAAATCCAGAATAAAATCTCTGTCACTGACTGCATCCATTGAATTGAGATTTATTTCCCTAAAGTCTAACCTCTTCTTTACGAATTCTCTGTCAGCAGGATAATTCACTCCTGCCAGGGCACCGGCTCCAAGGGGCAGCAAGCTGCATGCTTCGGCAGCATGATCGAGCCTTTTCATATCTCTTATAAATTTCCATGCATAGGCCAGCATATGATGGCTGAACCTCACAGGCTGGGCAACCTGTAAATGTGTATAACCCGGCATAACCGCATCAATATTCTTTTCCGCCAGTTTGACCAGAAGGACTATTAAACTCTTCAGAAGTTCTTTGATCAGAGATATTTCATCTCTCAGGTAGAGCCTCATGTCAAGGGCAACCTGATCATTCCGCGATCTGGCAGTATGAAGTTTTTTTCCTGTTTCGCCTATCTTCTCTGTAAGTCTTGATTCAATATTCATATGAATATCTTCAAGAGATCGCGAAAAAAGAAACTTCCCCTTTTCAATTTCCTCCCGGATCTCATCAAGCCCATTTACTATCTTTTTCAGCTCTTCATCATTTAAGATGCCCATCTTATTGAGCATTTCTGCATGGGCTATGGAGCCTTTTATATCCTGCCGATACATTCTTGAATCAAACTGAATTGAAGCGGATATCTCTTCCGTTATCGGAGAAGACGAATCTGCAAATCTGCCTCCCCATAGTTTCTCATTTTTCCGCTTCCCGGTGGAATTATCTTTCATTAGATTCTCCAACGCAATTTTCTTTCAGTTCCCAATTTCCCTGATCAACAGATCCACATACTCTCCCAGATCATTAATTGCAGGCATTATTTCATACTCAAGAATGTCGGCAAGGCTGATAATATCGTCATTCTCCATTGCTTCGATTATCTCGTTCAGGAATGCCATTACATCATTATTGACCGACTCAAGAGAGATATCGTCTATTATCAGGTTTGACAGATCGATCCCAAAAACCGGAGCAATCTGGTAACAGATCCTTGTATAACGAAGCATAAATTCTATAAATTCATTCAGTTTTTCAACACCTTCGCTATCCTTACCGGATTGAAAAGAGACTGCCGTTTCTTCGATTTTTTTTGCAGCAGCAGGCAGAGTCTCCTTCACTTCATACAAAAGCGTCATTAATTCATCGGGTGAATCTATGCTTTTAAGTATCAACGATTTCATCTCCTCACTCAACAGGAGATTTCTGTAAATTTCTTTCAATCCTGTAAAAAGGACTGCGCTCTCTTCAAGCCGTTTTATGAGGCTATTATCTTCCTTTATAGTGACAATGCGGGCTCCAAGTTCCTTTAATTCGGATTCAAATTCAATTATGGATTTATCTCTGTATTTCAACTGTTCCCGATCAATTCCAATGAGATTTATGATCTTATCGAGCACATCTATCATCCAGTCAATCCCTTCAGACAGATTGGAGACTTCATGCCTGTCTATAGTTCCTTCCTTACTGCTCCTGTCAATAAAATCCAGAACCTTGCTGCAGTAAAGCGTCCCTTCATCAATTGTAGAAAAAATGATATTTGCTCTGGATTCTATTACACAGTTTATTATATCTACATCTGCCAACTCAAAGTCATCTACCTCTTCAACCCGGTATAATTTCTTGTCAATAAAAACTTCGTTAAATATTAAACCTCTGTCACTTGCCCACTTGGATATTGACGCAATAATATTCGAAACCTTGTCTTCATCCCCCAGTTGAAATTCAATGGGATGATTGTTTATTAGTACTTCCAAAACATACCTCTGTTTAATGTTATTTATATTTGCGGGACGATTCTAATCCATCCTAAATGTAAGTATGACCTATTTCCTCTGCCCCGATCCGCCAAAATAGTTTTTCATCCAGTTTCTCTGGTTTTTTGCTCCGGAAATTGCCTGTTCCATCTTTGCAAATTTCCTCTTCAACTTTTCTTCATAAACTTTTAAATGCATCTCATGCTTCTCTATTCTCTCATCAGCCATTTTAATGGAACTGTTCTCCAAATCGATCTTTGTCGATATAATATTCTTTCCGAATGACACATAGGGTTTCAGGGTCTGAACAACTGAATATGCAAGACCGCTGTCAATCCTGTTATCTCCGTCATTATCGGAACCAAAGAACATTTTTACTCCTTCAGGATTTTCAATAATTGTGTTCCTCAACTTTGACTCGTCAATAACCAACTTGCCGTCTTTAATGGTTCCCCATGCGGCATTTATTTCTCCTGTGGAAACTCCGATGTCGGATAAAAGTTTAATCTGTTTATCGGCTCTGTTCGGGTATGCCGCTCCGATTGTCCTTTTCAATGAATTTTCAAGCCTGATAATTGTCATGTCGCCTATAAATATTCCCCTTTTAGGTTTTTTACCGCCTCTGCCCATGGGTTTACTTACTTTCTCAGCTTTGATCAGATCCTTATGAAAATCAATATACTTATTATATGCCTCAACAAATTTTTTTATCTTATCGATAGATTTATCAATATCGGGCTCAACTTTCAATTCAACGGGCCTCTTTGAAGTGCCTTTTAAATTAAGAGTAACTCCCTTAATGGCATCATTTATACCGTTATTTTTCTCTCTTGTAACCTCTATCCCATCAATTTTGAATTTTGCATTTTGCGCTTTTGTTATTACATTTTTTGCTTTATATAGACCTTTTTTACTCTTCTCCGGCGTAACTAACTTTGCATCGGAAAATTCAGCCGAGCCTTCATTGCAGAAGAATATTATCTTACTTATTGTTTTACCGGCAAAATCCTTCCATATCGGGATTTCCTGACGGCCCTTTGAATCCTTATCAACAGAATATACCTTCTCCGTTCTTTTCCCCTTTTCTTCAGAGATCACGCCTACGCCAAGAATAGTATCATACTTTACCTTTTTTCTTTTTTCAACGGGCCTGATCCTGGAAATATTATAACCGTATAACTCTATACCTTTAATATTTATTTTTTCCTTTGGTCCCAATTCAACTTTAAAGGGGATCAATTGATCTTCCTTAGAAGGCGCTTTATAACTAAAATTAAATTCCAGTTTGGTATTATCCTTCACTTCACTCTTTACAGGAAGAATGTATTCCTGCCAGAGAAGGCCCTGAAGTTTTATTTTTTTCCCCTCCCTGCCTACAGTAATACTGCCTGTCTGTTTATCAATTTTTTTGCTGCCAAGATATCCGGTAAAATACCTTCTGTCAAAAACAATGTTCTGCTCTTTTTTTTCAAGCTCCTTTGCACTCTCAACAAGGCCTATCTTATTTAACAGCTTGAAATCGCCTTTAATTTTTATCTCGCCTTTTTTTCCCGTTATCTTTGACTCAATGGTAATAATATTTTTCGATTCTGAACTTTTGATCAAAGATATATCGACTATGTCCGATGCCACCTCATCAATTCTGTCTCTTAATTTTTTCAGCGGACCGCCTCTGAATTTAATCGAATGAGACTCGCCGTTTACTTCAATATTGAATTTCCCGGCGGGTAAATTTTTGTTAATATCAACCGGGTCCGTAGCTATTTTATGGGTTGATGCTATCTGAAGGACCTCGATCTTATTTATTTTGCTCAGAGCATTCCTGTTTGCAACGGCTTCAAGTACTAGCGGGTCAGATGACCTTGCAATTTTGTCATCATAGGATGCGCGGAATCCGAAAAGTTCCTTTGCCTGTTTGTTCAGGTCTTTCAGATGCTGACCCAGAACTTTGAGAGCATCTCTTCGAAGCTCATTTTTCTTTTTATCCTTTTGAAGCTGCTTTATAGGTTTAGCTTCAACCTCCAAAAGCTTTTTTATAATATCGTTAGTTTTAATACCGGATGCCAGTCCATCCATTGTTACAGGCATTTTATGCTCCTTATTAAATTACCGGATATGAAATTATAAAATATACTTCATTTTAATATAACAAATATAATAAAAAAAGCTCATCATTATATTATCGGCAATTAAAAAATATAAAAAGCACAATATTAGACCATATTACAAGATTATAAAGAGACATAATTTTTTTTGTAAACAATAAAAAAACCACTGAAATCAATATGTTAAGACAAATGATCATTATTGCATATATTAATTAAATCAGTGGTTTAATTATTAGAAAAATAATTTAAAAATGACACACTATTATCTCTGACAAAAAATATCTTTTTTATGCCATTTTTCTAACAACTAACAGAAAAAGCAAGCTCATCCGAAGAGCAGGAGCATACTGCTATCTTGACTCATCTACAAGCATACCAAGATATTCCTGAATATGCTGATTTAACTTTATCAGATCTTTCGGAGGAATTTCTCTAACAACCTCTTTTGTTTCCGTATCAACAACTCTAATAATGATCCTGTTGTTTTCCTCATAATATGAGAAAGAAACTCTCTCATTAATATTCTCCATCGAACTGTTAAGTTTATCAACAATTCCAGCAACTTCGTTTTTATCAGGCTCTCTAACAGACGAAGCTTCCAATTTTACGCTGCTTTTGTTCGAATGATCTGCAGCAGAGCGGTTGCTCACTCTATAACTGTCGATTCGTTCAATTATACTTCCTATATTCATAATAATTACCTCCTTGTAAATTCAAAACCTCCTTAAAATAAATTTAAAACCGGCCCGCCGGTATTGATTAAAAAAATTCCCCTCTCCGGATATAAACCGGAGAGGGTTGAAACCGGCAGCACTGTTTTACCGGCTTCAAACCGTTTGATCCTTATTCAAGCAATTTTATTATCAGCTTGGGCTTAAAATTAGCCTGAGCCAACATCGCAACACCAGTTTGAACAAGAATCTGGTCCCTTGTAAACTCAACTATCTGAGCTGCCATATCTACGTCTCTGATCCTGGAATCAGCAGCCAGTAAGTTCTCATAGGAAAGACTCAGGGCTTTAATAGTATTTTCCATCCTGTTGTAATACGCGCCAAGATCTGCCCTCTGACGATTCAGCTTTTCTAAGGCCGAATCAATTTGTCCTATCATGACATTGGCATTTCCAACGGTTGAAATCGTGCGTTTCTTATTTCCCTCAAAGAGGAAAAGCGACTTCGCACTTATAGTTTTAATATACACCCTGATCCTCTGGTTGCTGTTTGCGCCAACATGGAAGAACATGCTTCCTGTCTTACTGCCTCTGGCAAATCTGCCCGTAAAGATCTTTAACCTGTTGAACTCAGCAGAAGTCGCGATTCTGTCAACTTCGTCTATAAGCTGAGATACCTCAACCTGTATCTGAGTTCTGTCGCTGTTGGAATAAATTCCGTTAGCAGACTGAACAGAAAGAGTCCTGATACGCTGCAGAATATCATTAACCTGCTGGAATGCGCCTTCAGCGACCTGAATAAAAGAAAGACCGTTCTGAGCATTTCTTTCTGCCTGAACCAGGCCCAGTATCTGTGTCCGCATCTTTTCGGATACGGCAAGACCCGAAGCGTCATCTCCTGCGCGATTAATCATTTCACCGGATGCAAGCTTTTCTATTGACTTATCCAGTCTTGAGGCAACCTTTTGCATTTGCCTGTTTGCAAATATAGCGCTCATGTTGTGGTTGATTCTCATATTAACCCTCCCTTGTTTTGTGCTGAACCTGCCGATTTTTTTTTTGGCAGATCCAGGTTTTTCAGCATTCACATCATGTGAATGAAGGAACTGCATAAGCAGTTCAAAGGTTTTCTCCTTTTCGAGTTACCCGGACTGCCCATAATCCAAAGCAACACCGGCTGCTGAATCCCGTCCGGCAGCCGGTGATGCCCTCCCTGCATCACCGGCTGCCGGACAGCAGGCCGCTGACAGGAAATATCATGCTGCTTAACAACATACAATCCCCATTGCTGAATATAGAGTATGCATATTCCAAACTGCGCCGAAATAGTGCAATACCTGACAGTCACGGTACTCAAAGGGTTAAGAATCACCACTGTTTTCAAAGAACCGATATAATTACTTATGGGACTTGTTTAATCTATGCTCCACTTAACAGCCTTAGAACAGATTGAGTCTGCAGATTAGCCTGAGCTAACATTGCGGTTCCACTCTGAACCAGTACTTGATTCTTGGTAAAATCTACCATTTCATCTGCAACATTGGCATCTCTGATCCTTGATTCGGCTGCCTGAATATTTTCAAAAGCCGTGAGAAGACCCCTTGCAGTTTTATCAAGTCTGTTGTAATAGGCGCCCAGGTCGGCTCTCTGTTTCGAGAGTCTCTGCAGAGCGCTGTCCATCATGCCTATCGCCGCATTGGCTCCCTCCGGAGAAGACAGGGACACTATTACTTTTCCGGTACCGTCTCTGAACCTGAAAGCCTGAGCCGTCATAGTTCCTATATAAACCCGCTCACGCTGGTTCATATTAGCACCAAGATGGAACCACATACTTGCCTTTGGATTTATTTTTGAGAATTCCCCGGTCAGAACTTTAAATCTGTTAAACTCTGCCTGGGACGCAATTCTATCAACCTCGTCAACCAGAGCCGACACCTCAACCTGAATAAGCTGTCTATCCCTGTTGGAATAGATCCCATTTGCGGACTGAATAGCAAGAACCCGTATTCTCTGGATTATGGATGCAGTCTGAGCAAGATATCCTTCGGCAGTCTGAACAAATGACATGCCGTCTTCGGTATTCCTTTCAGCCTGTTTCAATCCCATGATCTGGGTTCTCATCTTTTCAGATACCGCAAGTCCCGAGGCATCGTCACCGGCCTTGTTAATTCTCTCGCCTGAAGAAAGCTTTTCCATATTTTTGTTCACTTCCCAGTGAGAAAATTTTAAAACTCTGTTTGCGTTTATTGCGCTCATATTGTGATTAATTATCATTTTACACTCCTTTGTATTTTTATGTTTTGGCTTCCTTGCCATGCCAATTTTGAGGGCAGCTAAAACCGGTCCCAATTTATAATTAGGTGCTGAGCAATAGACTCAACCAATGGGAACAGTCCTGTTCCAGGCTTGTATCTGGGCTAATACAAAACTGTAACAGAATACTATTGCCATTATTTCAAGACTATTAAGTTTTCAAAGATCCCATAAGAAAAAGGGATAATTTCCCTTACTCGTTAAATCGTCTCCTATGGTATCGATGTTTAGCGTGATTACAAAGGATTATAGATGATTATTTGATATTATAGAACAATACAGATCAATTTCATAGGATATCTACTTATTTACATTTTTTTTCATTTTTTTTAAAAAAAATCAACTTTTTATACCGGACAATATAAAAGAGATTGATAATTTGAAGTTGACAAAAACTATTTCTTCTGTTATGAATCGCTGGAAATCGGAAAGAGTAAAAAAGATAGATAAAATTTGCACTTTTATATATTCAGGCAGGAGTTACTTTCATGAAAATTAAAGTTGAAAAGCCGGATAGAGAAAAACTAAATTCCCTTAATGTAACGGATTGGCCCGTATGGGAAAAAGAAGTGTCGGAATTTGACTGGTACTATGACAGCAATGAGGAGTGTTATTTGCTGGAAGGGAAAGTGGTCGTAAAAACCGAGAACGGCGAAGAAGTTGAATTCGGGAAAGGGGACTTTGTCACATTTCCCAAAGGTTTATCATGCAAATGGTATGTAAAAGAACCGGTTCGAAAGCATTATACATTCAAAGATTGATCATCATTCAATTCTTTTAGCTCGTCTATTTTTAAGAGGGTAAACCGGGTCGCTGGCATAAATTTCATCAAGATCTGTAATTTTTTGAGGTGTTGCCAGTGAGATAATTGTATCGGATTCTTTCACTGTGAAGATCAATCTGCGCTTTAGTGCTTTGCCTTTCCCGGATGGATTATTGTACTTATAAATTACAAGTTTTCGTCCCGGTAAAATGCCGTCAAATTTACCTAAATTTACAATGATTGCATTATCTTTTAATTTTAAAACTCTGCCCTTAAAGGGGATCATACTGTAGATCTTTTTTACAACTCTTAAGGCAAGTTTTGGAAGATTATTTTTACCCGATTCTGAAATATTAAAAGTGCCGATAACAACGCCGCTATGAAATTCCAGCAATTTACAATGAATACTAATATTATTTCCGTTTTCAATATAACTTCCATAAACAACATGATCAATTGGGCCTAATGTCCCGGATCTGATCTTCTTACGGATTTTTTCAAGAGACCTGTCAATATATCCTCCGTCATTTATAAGTTCCCTCACGAGGAGGGCTCTTTGCCTGATCCCCACCGGTTCCATCCTGCCGAATTGTTTCATGGCAAATGAGATCATACTGCCGATCACTTCTCCTGCATCAGGGTGGTCTGTTATTCTTCCTTCCGAACTAAAATCCAAAACTACTACACGAGACACATCCCTGGGCGGAATTTCAGATGAAAAACCTTCTGTATGGTACAATCTTTTTCTTCTCCTGATAATTGCGGCGCTCAGGCGATCCTGATATTTTTTCCCCGGGAACAATCTCAAAAGGCTTTTTATCTCATTTATATAAAATCTGTTATAGCCAAGAACCGAGTAATAATCTGCAAGAGCTTCTCTTGCTTCCCTGTGCATGGGATTCATGAGTAAAGCTCTTCTTAAATATAAAAGAACTTCATCGGGCAGGTTCTTTTTCATACTCCTCAAAGACCTGTTATAACGTTCTTTGTTAAGCATAACTCTTGCCGGATGACCGATTTTATAATCATGCAGAACAAGAAAGTCTTCCAGTCTTCCTATCAGAATCGAATCATAAGGAGATCTTTTCAGAGACAAAAGAAAATAGTTAAGAGCCGGATCTCTTTGATCCGCGAGATCGTATGATACGGCAAGGCTGTAAAGAATTGTGCTGTTCCGGATCACCCTTAAAGCATTCTTAAAATATTTAATCGTCTCATTAAAAAGATCTTCCTTTATGCCTGTGTCCCCGGAAAATCTTACTGCCTCAATAAGAAAAACATTTCCCATAATCCGGTTCGCATTATAATCCAAAGGCTGAATTAAAAGTGCATTCCTAAGAGCCTCTTTGGCCTCAGCAAGGGAATCTTTGTTATTATTTTGCAAATAGTCTCTTAAAAGTATCTCTCCAAGCTTTGTATACCCCGCAACAGCTTCGCCATTAATATCAATTGCCTTCCGGATAAGGCTTCTCGCTTCAGCAAGCCTGTTCTCACTGCCTTTTATGTCAGCCATTAAAAGTATTGAATTATAATGGTATGGAGATATCCTCAATATACTTTTTAATTTTCTTTTGGCCCAGGTTTTTTTACCCATTAAGTAATAAAGATACGCAAGACCGTACTTTGCATTTATATTCGATTCTGATATCCTTTCCGCCCTTGAAAATTTATCAATTGCCTGCCTGTATCTGCCGAGCCTGGTTAAAGACAATCCCATACCTACAAAAGCTTCAACCGATGAACTTTGAAGTCTCAAGACCCTATTGTACAGTTTGATCGATTCTTCAAAGGCTTCAGTTTGATAATATGCTCCTGCAAGACCCAGCAATGCATTTTTATAGTCCGGATTTTTTTCAAGCGCGCTTTTAAACCTGTCAATGGCTTTATAAGTATCTCCTTTCCGTAAATAGGTCCATCCTTCCCTGCTGATTGATATTGCATTTTTTCCTGCTGCATTGTTGACGGTAACAACATAATGAAGAATCAATAAAACTAAAACTATCCCTATCCTGAATTTCAATGCTGCCTTCATAAAAGATTATACCTCATCTGCGAATAATGAAATATCCGACACAGAAAGACACTCTTAAGAATTAAACAGTTCAAGTTCATTCACCATAATACCGTCTATTAAGCCCATACTATTGAGCCGGCTCATTGTTACTCTATCCTTTGCAACCCAGGGATAGATCATCAGATCCGATTCTTTTGCGCTTTTCATCTGATCCGGGTGAACCGCGTCTACACTTGGGTGAATCGAATAGAGTTCCAGTTCTTTTATTTCTTCAATAAATTTTATCCATACGGCATCATAAAGCATTCCGGTTCTTATTAACGGATTAATATTCTTAATTGTCCTTAAAGCAATATGATCAAAGGAGGATACAATGCTGTGAAAAATAAAATCCTTCTCATCTAAAATATTTGCTATTATACCTTCGATACCTTCATATCTGTTGGGACAATTTTTAATTTCAATATTGAGCATTACTTTTCCTCTGACAAGGTCAATCACCTCTGCTAACAGCGGGATGGGGCAAAACGGGAAGTTGTCCTTTCGGCAATTATAGTTAAACTCTCTTAATTCTGCAAGGGACATCTCTTTAACCATACCTGTACCGTTTGAAGTCCTGTCTATAAAATCATCATGTATAACAACAGGTATCCTATCTCTTGTGAGATGAACATCGAGCTCAATCATATCACAGCCGTATTCAATGGCTTTTTCAAATGCCAGGATCGTATTCTCAGGAAATCTTTCGGAGTATCCCCTGTGAGCAATTTTCAAAATTTTATTCATAGTAAAAATCAGAATAGCTTAATTATTTAACATAAAATACAATATGCGACATAATTTTCAAGAACAATTTAATGTTTAAATATTTATTAGCTTCTAATAATACTTTTACAGGAGAATTAATATAAAAAACTGTTGCAATATCACTTTAAAAAACCGAAATATATTAAGTAATCACTTTATACAATAACGTTAATAACATGGAAATTACATCAAACATATTTCTCATCGGAGGGCCTTCCCATTCGCATCCATCAGACGCTCAGATCTTTCTGATAAGATCCGATAACGAAGCGGCTATGATCGATTGCGGAACCGGCGAAGGCACTGAAGAGGTTTTATCCAACATGAGAGAATGCTCCGTTGAACCGGAAACGATCAAATACCTCTTTTTAACTCATTGCCATTATGATCACACAGGGGGAGCAAACCTCATTCGGCAGCTAACGGGCTGCAAAGTTGTTGCCCATCTGCTGGATTCGGAATATATTGAAAACGGAGACAGTGCGGTTACTGCCGCTTCATGGTACAGAAAAGAGATGGAGCCTTCGAAAGTTGATATAAAAATAAGATCCGATAGAGAAGTATTTAAACTTGGGGATCTGGAAGTTATCTTTTATCACACACCGGGACACTCCCCCGGGTCTTCAGTGCTTACTGTCAAATCTGACGGTAAAACGGTTCTTTTCGGACAGGATATTCACGGACCTCTTAACCCTTCGTTTAAATCGAACAGAGAGGATTATATAAACTCTTTAAATTTTATGCTCTCTCTCAAGGCAGATATTCTCTGCGAGGGACACTTCGGCATATTCAGAGGGAAAGACAACGCAGCAAAATTCATCGAATCATATCTATAAATATGAATAACAGAATAATCAGCACGGTCAAAACGAAGAGAAGATCCCCTTTTATTGCGGTTATTTCTTCTCTTCTTTTTGTCGGTATGGGGCAGATTTACAACGGATCTTTATTAAAAGGAACGGCGTTGTTTATTCTCAGGTTACTCTCTTTTTTAATTATTCCGTTAATAGTGCAATTCAAGTATTATGATTCTTATATCGGCATATTCGCATCGGCAATACTTTTTGCATTTATAATTACAATTGCATCACCTGTGGAAGCTTTATATTTCTCAATAAAAAAAGAGAGAAGGGCCTTAAAAAAATATAATTCAGCTATTTTTTATCTGATATTCTCAGTTATAAATATCACTGCAACTGCGCTGGGAATTGCAAGTCTTGGAGGTTTCTTCAAGATTGAAAAATTTACTATGGAGTCAGCAACGCCCCTGTTTAAGAAGGATGATATGATATTAATTAATAAATTCAATCTGCGAGACTACAGAAAGGGCGAGCTTGTAATTTACAACAAAAAAAATCAGAAGGATATTGGAAGGATCTTAGCTAAAGAAGGCGACCGCGTTAAAATAATCAATAACTATTTTTACATCAATGATGTACCCATTGCTTTAAGTTCCTTTAACGACTCTGATATGGCAATCCTTCAGATAGATGATTACAGCGATATTATCTCGGAAAGCATTAATGGCATAGCTTATCCTGTGAAAACATTTATCACTGAAAGACCGAAAGCCTCTGAAAAAACCATTTTAATTATTAAAAAGAAGAAACTACTAATTGTGAAGGACAACAGGAAATCAAAAAAATATTATGATGTAATTGAAAGAAATTCCATCCGCGGCAGGGTTGAAGGAATAATATTTTCAAAAAACTATAAAAGAATTTTGCTGCGCCCTCACATCATAAAAAAATTATTCTAATGCCGCTCCCGTGTGATTTTTGATCAATTAACATCACTACTGTCCCATAGATTTAAAATTAAGAAAACATGAAGATATTTTTAACATAAATCAAGTAAATACTATTTAAATTAAATGTCCTTGACTAATTGATAGAAGAAACAAAAATAAGAGGCATTATAAAACTTTCTTTAAATGTGAAGGGTGAACTTAATGGTTTTGATAACCGGCTCAAATTCTTTTTCAGGAAGAGCATTGATCAAAAAATTTGTTGATGAGGGAGAAGAGGTTCGCTGCATCGATTATTTTAAACCGAAACAAATTCCTCCCGGAATTGAATATTTAACAGGCGACATATTAGACGAATCTATATTGAAAACCGCCTGTAAAGATGTTGATGCGGTTTTTCACCTTAAAGATATAATAAAACCTGGCAGTCACGGCAAAGGCGAGATGAAAAAAATCAATACCGAAGGAACAAAAAAAATCCTCGAAAGGGTATCAGAAACCGGTATCAATAAATTCTTCTATATGTCATCATACCTTGTTTACGGCAAACATAAAAAAATGCCCCTAACTCCGGAAAGCCGAAGAAAACCTGATACAACATACGGCAAACATAAAGATCAGGCTGAAAGTATATGCATGGAGTATCAATCCGAATACGGCATAGATATAACGATTTTCAGACCTGCGTTAATATGCGGCGCAGGAATTGACGATTATTTTATTCTCTTAATGCTTTACCTGGCTCTGGCAGTTGATGAATCCAACACTCTTTATCTTTCAAAAAAGGGAGAAAACAGATTTCAGCTGATACACCCCGACGATATTGCAAATGCGTTCTATCTTGCATATAAATCCGAAGAATCGGCAGGCAAAATATATAACTTAGGCTCCGACAACGTACCTGAACAGATAGATCTTTTTAACGAAATAAAGAAAAAGCTTAATCTGAATTTTTCATACAAAATAATGCCGCCTATAGTACTGAATATCCTGTCAATACTCTTTAAGATAATAAAATCCAGCTATTTCACAAAGGAACACCTTCAGTATCTTAAGAAGGATCTTATCCTGGATTGTTCCGCTGCAAAAGAAGACCTTCAGTGGCAACCCCTTAAAAATAACTATGACATTATGCTGGAAACAGTTGACTGGTACTTAAAATATAAAATGTAAGCCTGTTACTTACTCCCTCCTCCGAAAAACTTTCAGAGGCAGATAGATCGTTCTTTTCAGCATCTGAAACAGTTTGATAAGAATAACAAGAATAAATTTGCCCGGATCCCCCTCTCCTGCGCCCTCCGGAGAGAGAATAAGTTCGGCTTTTTTAATATCTTTAATTGATAAACTTTTATTATTCAATTCCATATTTTTCATGGCCTCTTTTATCTCTTTCCTTGCAAGATTGATCGCATGCCTGTCCCTATGGTAACCTTTGATCTTCATAACAGTAAAAAGGAGTTCAGGATCTTTTAACATGTTTTGTCTTGCAGTGACAAGTCTTGCGAGCAGTTCCTTTAAAGAGGGTATTTCGGATCTTTGATTTTCAATTATTAGCCCAATATACTGAGAAAGAAAGTAGGCTTTTTTATAGAGCCTGCTCTTTTCGTTTACACTGAGTTTGCTCAATTCCTCACTTTCAATTGCGCTGACAAGGTCTCTTAGGTTTTCTATTATTGCATCGGTAACTTTAAAAAGAACATTTCGGTTCAGATCCTTCACCTCAATAAATCTGTTTGACACCTCCCTGAGATCCATAAAAATACTTTCCATATAAGAGGAGATAAACCTGTATGCCTTCTGTTCATCAACAGACATAGGTTCGGACAGGGAATTGGCGTTGATTTTTTTTACAATATTTCTGATATTCCTTAAATTAATTTTGGCAAGGTCAACCGTGATATTGGCATTATCCAGTGCGGATTTTATATCAAAATAATCAGTACCGATAAATTCATCGCCTATCTTGAGAACATTCAATTTAATATCACCAAGAATTTTTTTCATTTCATATTTATTTATCCTGCTTATACCGTCTGTAACAACAAGGATCTCAGTATTCATCATATCCTTATCATATTGAATGTCATTAACAGCGCGGCATACTGCTCCCTGCAGATTTGTGCTTGTGCCTCCGGTTACAGTATGAAGCACTCTTCTGATCAATTCCGGGAAATCCTTCTGTTTTCCAACTCTGAATAACCTGCCCGTATCCGAATCAAAGGGCCTGTAATAGAGTTTTGCATTACTTTTAAATTTTCTTCTTAGAAATTCCGCTACAATACATTTCGAATAAAATGAACGCATCTTCTGTTCCATCGATCTCGATCTGTCAAGAAGGATATAAAACTTCTGCTCAAACCTATTCGCTTCTTTCCCTTTTTGATCCCGAATGGTCGAAATAGGGCTGTAGCGATCACTGTCGCTTTCATAAAATTTTCTGATGAGAAGGGATTTGGTAAACAGTTTAATATCAAAAACCGTTTCATCCAGGGCAAGCTCTCTGGGCAGGGCTTTCTTTAATTCCGTAATATTCTTGAATTTATCAATATCCATCTTATTGCCCAGGGGTGCTGTTCTTTCCAGGCGTTTATGTTTTATATCAGCGTCCCTGTCCTCGGATCTTATCCGTTCATCCCTTGTCATTTCATCAATTGCGCCGAGGGCATCGGACGAAGCCTCATCGGTAAAAATATTTCTGGCAATTTCAAAAAGGATAAAAAATTCATCAGGGAGCATCAACTGAATATTGTCAAAAAAACCGAGGGAATCCCAGTAATCAAAGAAATTGATACTTTTACTGTTCAGCGTATCCGTTTTTGACTCCTCTATTGCCAAAAGGACTACCTCTATTAATATAGATCCTGATAATCCTTTAAAATACCATCCTTTAATTCTCTCACCTCTTCCACAGCGGGATCTATATCAAAGACATTTTTTTTAAGGGATTCTATAGTTATTTCATCATTATCATTTTTTCTCTTTGCAGGAAAAATTTTCATCAGAATATCTCTTAACTCACGGACAAAACCTTTCTTCTTTAGAATTATCGCTCTCTTTTCAGGGTCTTCTCTCAGCTCCTGAAAGACCTTGCGGATATTTAACAGCAATTGAATCTGCTGATTGGCGCCCGTTGTATCAAAGTGGATCATTACCTGCTGGTACGCATCAAGAAAAATATCCTTTTCGGATTTGGCATTCACTGCAGATGATACATGGCTGTTCAGCGTGCATAATGCCAGATACAGCTCCCGAAGGTCATCTCTTTCCGCATGACGCCTGTTTTTTGTAAGAGCGTACGCTCTGAGAAGATCTGAAAGTTTAGCCCTTTTCCTGGGGCTCACAAAGAAATTGCCGTCGATCTTTCTCATTTCACTGACAAATTTATTAACAACAACATTTTTCAAAAAGTATATATAATCGGATATCTCAATTTTAATATCCTTATTATTGTTTCTAACAATATCGCTCAGATAAAGCACCTGGTCAAAGAATATCTTTCTCTCCGGTTCAACCGGTTTACCCTTGTTCAACCGGTATGTATGATCGATCAAAAGCTGGGAATACAGATTATTATCTTCAGGTATAATCGATTTATATGTAAATCTGTCAAGGACAGCCTCTGTCACTTCATTCAATCTCATATAGTTTGCAGTTGCAACAGCTGTGTGTATGGAAACGTCAATCTGTTCCTGTCCGTTAATGAATTTTCTTTCATTGAGAACCGATAAAAGGGAACGAAGAACTACATCGCTCGCGTCAAAAAACTCATCAATAAAAACAAGATTGGATTCTATTATTGACCCCTTAATATTGTGCCTTATTTTTCCCTTTTTAAACTCCTCAATGTTGTAGGGGCCGAAATAATTATCAGGAGTTTGATCTTTGCTGGCCTGAGCTGAAAAAATACGCGCTCCTTCAAAAATATTAAATATATAATTAGTCAAATAGGATTTGGCCATTCCGGTTCTGCTTAAGAGTAGCATATGCTCTCCGGTTAATATGGCAAAAAACGCCTGCCTGATTATATCGTCCCGCCCGATAACGTTTTCGTTAATCCTGTTCATATGCCAGTTGAGATATTGCACAATTGTAGGGATATCATAATCACCCTTATCCGGAGCCCGAAAGGGCAATATCTCAGCCTTTTTGTGATGGGTCTTCTCTGCCGGCAGGCTCTCAGGAACTTTTTTCCCTTCACCGGAAGGCAGAGAATAACCGTTCCCATATTTCAAAAGAGCCGCCCCGGAAGCTCCTTTCTCATCATCGCCGGATGTCTCGGACTCATCTGTTATAATTGAATAACCTTCTTCTTCAAAGAGAGCTTTTATCTCGCTGTTCATATTATAACCCGCTTTAATGATTATTCTGAATATATACCGGTAAAGCAATCTTTACGGAAGTGCCTTCTCCGGGCGCAGACTTTACTCCTATGCTGCCTCCAAGGTTTTCAATTACATTAGCCGCAGTCAGAAGTCCAAGGCCGGTCGCTTCATTGCCCTTTGTTGTAAAAAAGGGCTGAAATATTTTTTTTATATTCTCTTCCGGCATGCCGATTCCCGAATCGGTTATAGTCACAAACACATAGGGGCCTTCATCGGTTTTATAAGTTTTGATCGATATTTTTATTCTGCCCTTGTCAGGCATCGCTTCTTCCGCATTTACTATTAACTCGTTAAAAACGCTGTAGAGCTGTTCGTATGTAGCTTTAACAGCGGGGTTGTCCTCGGCAAAATCAATTTCAATTTCGAAACCTTCCTCTTTTAGTCTGGCAAGGAGCACGTCAAGAGGATGGCTTGTAAGAAGTTTATTAATTTCAACTATCTCTTTATCCTCCTCATCCGGTCTTGAAAGCATCAGCAGCTGTTCTGCCATACTCTTTATCTTTTTTAACGAGCTTTTCATAGAATCAAGGTATTCGGCAGCAGGACTCTCCTTGTCAATATTCTTATAAACAAAGTTAAGATCCATAGTCATTTTATTTATGGGCCCTTTCAGTTCGGAAGCGACTCCGGATGCCAGCACTCCGATAGCCGAGTACTTTTCCGCCCTCTGATATCTCTCGGTAATCATTGCCTGTTCGGTGTTGTCGTCTATCATGACTATGATCTTCTCAACAATCCCTCTGGAGTTCAGGATCGGATCCATAGTCACATTGATGATCAGCTCTTTAAATCCTGAAATTGGCATATAACGCCTGTTATATACTTTTACCGTTTTCTTTTCCAGTTTGCATTTCTCGAACAGCTCAACAAATCCGCTTTCAACAAAACCGGAATGATTAAGCAGGTTAACGCCTACGATGGTCTCGTCAAGGGGCCGTCCCATCATAGTTTTCAGAGCGTCATTCTCGCTGAGCATTACTCCGGAAGGATCCATCATAAAAATACCGATAGGCGCATTGCTTATTAATTCATAGTTAAGGTCTCTCAGCTCCTTTATCTCTTCCTCATGCTTAATATGCTCAACCGCTCTTTCTTCAAGTATCTTGGCATGTTCATATAACTGCTTCTGCGATTTATAACTGTCAGTTACATTTTTCATTATTCCGATAAGGCCCGATATCTCGCCATCTTCGCTTTTAATAGGCGAAAAACTTGCAGATAAATAAATTACTTCTCCTTCGCTATTATGAGTTTTCATTATCTCATTCTTAAACACTTTACCTTCTTTCAGCACAGTGGTTATGACATGTGCTGCTCGTTCCTTTTCATGTTCGGGAAGATAGTTCAAGTAATGGTAACCCAGCATATCGTCGGGCATTAAAGGATAGAGTTTTTTCCAGGCTGAATTTCTATATATCAGATTCTCGTTTTTATCCACCACAAAGATAATATCCGAAGTTTCTTCAAGCAGTACACGATAATCAACACAGTATGAATCAAGCGATTGCAGCCCTATATTCATTTTTGATTGAAGATTCTCAATTATATGCAGCAATTCTTTTTTAGATAATTTTTCCAGATCACTCTTTTCCATACCGGCACCTGTAACTTAAAACCACCTCTATATATTATACACTCTCTTCTATCAGGTATGACATCAATTATGAACAAAAAAAGTACTAATTACTCTTTCGGATCAGCCTTCCTCCTTTGCCTGCCGAATAATAAAAGAGAACCTCAATTATAAGACTGAACAAAGTCCCGAAAAAAAAGGCAAAAATAAAATAAAATCTGTCATAACTGAACAGAAGATACCCTGAAATCAAAAAAATAATCAAAAAAACAATTTTCATAAAATAACTTTTAAGCATTATTTTCAAGAAATTCAATGCATTCGATTTTATTCCTATTCTGATCTGGATAACCCATATAATAGAAAGAATCAAACTTGTAATAGTCCCGATCAGATAACCATGAAATTTATAGGGGGCTTTATATTGATATACAAAATATGAAATCAATAGATTAAATATTGTGGGAATTAATATGTACAGCGTAAATTTATTTATCTTTTTATCCATAATGAATCGGAATCGGGGCAACCAACAAAATAAATATACCTATATTCTAACCAAAATCAGACCAGGCATCCATTAAAATAATAACAAATGCCCGGAAAAGCAAATTATCATTCTATTATAAAGTAATATTTTGTAACTATATCAAAAAGCATCGATTTTGTCCCTTGACAAAGGTCAAAATCCCGATCAAATCATATACCGATTCATCTTATATGGAAATTTTCAATGATGATCGGTATAAACAATCAAGAAAACCGAAAATATTATTTTATATTGACAGACCCATTAACTCAGTTTAGCCATCAGCTCTTCACTGACTTCTTTTACGCCCGGTTTGCCGTCCAGTTCAATGATTTTTGTCCCGCTTCCTTCTGCCGCCGTTTTTTTAAAAAATTCTACTGCAGCAAGAGTTCCCTTCTCACTGTCATAATAGATATTGTGACGTTTGTTAATGGCTCCTTCGTCCTGATCATCCGCCCTTGCAGTAAGGCTTCCTCCGCAGACCCGACAGACAAACCCTCCGTCTTTTTCATCCGGTTTTATTGCATCAATATAAATATTGTTAGGATGATTGTTATCATTAACACAGAGTCTTCGTCCCATTATTCTGTTTTTCGCGATCTCCCTGTCCAGAACTATCTCAATAACATAATCAAGTTTGATCCCCGCTTCATCAAGAGCTTTTTTTAAGGCAATACCCTGCCGGGGATTTCTTGGAAAACCGTCAAGAAGCCATCCGTTTTTGCAATCATTCTGCTGAAGTCTGTCAAGGATCATCGGTATTGTAATTTCATCAGGAACCAGTTCTCCTCTGTCAATATATTCTTTTGCTTTAGCTCCCAGTTCTGTCCCGCCTTTAATATTTTCTCTAAAAATTACGCCTGATTCAATATGTGAAATGTTGTACTTTTTCTGCACAATCGCTCCCTGTGTTCCTTTGCCGCTCCCATTGGGGCCGAAAATAAGAATGTTCATATATCCTCCTGTATGCTCTATCAATATTATTAAACAATAAAAATAAGTTAATTATTAAATGTAAAGGAAGTTTTGCATGTTTTTAATCAATAATAATTCCCGAATTTGCAGTTCCATTAATACCAAGCAGTTTGACATTTAAAACTTTGCCGGGGTCTTTAACATCATAGAGATTGTCTTCAATATCAATTTTAATATAATTATCCGTTAATGCTTTAATTCCGCAGCCTGACTTTTTCTTTTCAATAACCGACTTAAAAATTCTGCCGACAAACTGTTTTCTATATTTCAATCCCGTTTCCGCAGCCTGCTCTTTTAATCTCTTAACTCTATCGGATATATCCGAAACGGATCCTGTCTGTGCCATTTCCGAAGCAGGCGTCCCTCTCCTCTTAGAGTATTTGAAACAGTGTACATAGGCAAAACCGGAGCGTTCTATCATTCTCAAACTCTCTTCAAAGTGATTTTCATTTTCACCCGGGAAACCTACTATTATATCAGTGCCTATTGCCATTTCCGGATAAAGAGTTTTAATCTTTTCAATTATATTTTGATACTCAGCGGAAGTATACCCCCTTTTCATCAGTTTCAATATCTCTGCAGATCCCGATTGAAGAGGCAAATGAATATGTTTACATATCCTGTCGCTGCTGTAGAGTTCTAAAAGCCTGTCATCAAAATGGACCGGCTCAATAGATGTAATCCTGATCCTGAATTCACCTCTGATATTTATCAGTCTCCCCAATAAATCAGCAAAATCATTCCCGTCAAAATTATATTTGCCTATTGTGATTCCGGTTAAAACAAGTTCATAGAATCCTTCATCTATGAGTTTCTTTGCGTTATCAACTACTTCGTTTATATCTCTGCTGACAGGCTTACCCCTTACATAAGGAACAATACAGTATGAACAGAAATTGTCGCATCCATCCTGAATTTTAATAAATCCTCTGCTTTTTGTACTGTATGGTATTTCTTCTGTTACGCTTCGGCTTTCCGAATCCATCCCCCATATTTCATTTAGGATATCATCTTTTTTACTGTTGGGGATAAGAGTCTCCACTTCCGGCATTTTTTTCAGGACATCCTGACCGGCCTCAGCCATGCAGCCTGTCACAACGGTTTTACCGTTTTTAGAGAAACGCGCTCCCTGCCTTATATAATTTCTGCACTTTCTGTCGCTGTTATCCGTTACTGAACAGGTATTTACAATTACCACATCTACCTTTTCACCAAAGGGCCTGATCTGCCAGCCATTACGCACAAACTGCGATATTATACCTGTTGATTCATACTGGTTCAACTTACAGCCAAGTGTTTTTACTGAAAAAGTTTTACTCATAATTTTATATCGCTGATCCCGATGTACATCAAAAAGCATCGATCTTGTCCCTTGACAAAGGAGAAAATCCCGATCAAATCATATACACAACTTTTTCATTATGGCTATAATTTAGTCAATATTAATATTCAGTTTACCACCTCTGAGACCACAATCCCTCAACATAATACTTTTCGTACTCCAGAAAATTTTTTAGCCTCTCCTTAAATGTTTTCCCAAGATTCAGAAATGCATCGTGGAGTGTTATCTTTAACCGGGATTTATAGTTCTCATTC
>JAJRXZ010000009.1 GCA_024276015.1 Spirochaetota bacterium
ACAGGCAGAACTTGGCAGCTGTCCTCATGTATCGGACGAAGCGAGGGAAAAACTTGATTCCGCTTCTGCGCCTCCGGTCCTGCCTGTTACGATCGGCACAGGAGACAGCGCTTTTAAAACAGGCGGAGAAAGCGTTCTTTTCAGGCATGAGAAGACATTTGTTAATGAAACAGGCATAGCAGTACTTATTACTGATAAAATGAGTGACGCTGATGTGGATAAAAGATTAAAGAATTTTAACGAACTTGAGTATGACAGAGTAGGCCTGCTTTTGAAGGCAGATCTTATCGCAGTTAAATCCGAAACCGGAGATGCCGGAGCCTTTGAAAAGCTTGTAAATAAAGTTAAAGATACGGCTAAAGGCGCAATCATATTAATGAGCGACAATGTGGATGTACTTGAAGCAGGCGTGAAAGCTGCCGCTGACAAAAAGCCCTTAATCTATGCAGCTGTAAAAGATAATGTTGAGAAAGTGGGAAATCTTGCAAAAGAGAATAAATGCCCCGTTGCTGTAAAAGGGAACGGTTATGACGATGTTATCGAGCTTACTTCAAAGCTTGCAGATATGGGACTCAAAGAGATTGTAATTGATACGGGAACAAGAGATCTTAAGAAAGCTTTTGAAGAGCAGATCATTATCAGACGCAGCGCTATAAAAGATACATTCAGGCCTTTCGGTTATCCCACAATCACATTCCCCTGTGAAATGACGGATGACCTGATGGAAGAAACGCTCATTGCTTCAACGTTTATAGCTAAATACGGCGGGATTGTGGTTCTTTCCGATATAGAAGGTCATAACCTCTTTCCGCTCTTAATAGAAAGATTGAATATCTTTACAGATCCGCAGAGGCCGATGGCAACAGAACAGGGGATTTATCCTATTAATAATCCTGATGAAAATTCACCTGTTATTGTTACAACAAACTTCTCACTTACATATTTTATTGTGTCAGGTGAGATAGAAGGCAGCAGGGTTCCCACATGGATGCTGGTTATGGATTGTGAAGGTCTTTCAGTACTTACTGCATGGGCAGCAGGTAAATTTGTTGCTGATGCGATCGGCCCCTTTGTTAAGAAGATAGGAATTGATGAAAAGATCAATCACAAGAATCTTATAATCCCGGGGTATTCTGCCAATATCAGCGGCGAGCTTGAAGAAGAGTTGCCTGACTGGAAAATTATAATCGGGCCAAGAGAAGCTGCTCACCTTCCGGCCTTCTTAAAAGAATATAAGAATTAGATTAGCTTACTGGAGGAGGAAATTTAATGGAAAAGTTTATCCGTATTGGAGAAAATCTTAATGTTATGTCAAAAGTTCTGGGACCTGCAATGAAGGAAAGAAATCCAGGTCCCATTCAGGACATGGCAAAAAGAGAAACTGAAAAAGGCGTTGATTATATAGACCTTAATATAGGTCCTGCCAGAAAAGGCGGAGCCGAACTTATGGAATGGGTTGTAAATACCGTACAGGAAGTAACGGATCTTCCGCTGGCGCTTGATACAACAAATCTTGAAGCGATGGAAGCGGGGCTTAAGGCCGCAAAAAAGAAGCCTCTCATAAATTCCGTAACACTTCAGTCCGACCGTTTTGAAGCAGGTTTAAAACTTGCAGCTAAATATGAAGCCGATGTTGTTGCTGTTCTCTGGAGTGATTCGGGAATGCCGAGAGATTCAAATGAAAGAGCAATGCATGTTGTTGATTTTATTATGAAAGCAACCGAACTGGGAATACCCAATGAAAATCTATGGATTGACCCCATTGTGTCGCCTCTCAGCGTTGAAATAAACCAGGTTCTGGCATGCGTGGAATGTATGGGTATGCTGAAGGACATTGCTCCGGGGTGTAAATCCACAGTCGGTTTATCCAATGTGTCGAACGGCGTGCCTGAAGAGCTGAGACACTGGCTCAATATTACATATCTGATCATGTTAATGAAAAAGGGTCTTTATTCCGCTATTGTAGATGCTTTTGACGATGAATTAAAGGCCTTCGTAACAGGTGAAAGAGAGGACATTGTTAACCTTGTTCACAGGGTTTTAGACGGCGAAAAGGTAGATATGGATTCTCTCAGTGATGTGGAGAAAAAATATGTTAAAAGTGTAAAAGTGCTTACCGGCGAGACTCTTTTCTCCAATGCATGGCTTGAGGTTTGATTTAACCTGTGATGTTATTTTTAGCCTCCGGTTTATTGCAGCCGGAGGCATCCGGAAAAAATAATACAACTTAACTTTGTAATTTGGATGATCTATATTTTCTCAATTGCTGCAAGCGATAAGAGATTGAACCGTATTATAAAAGGGACTTATAAGTATTATTCTTTATTACATAAAACAAATTATATAAGGTAAGGATAGATTATGACAGCAACATCAGAGGAACTGAAAAAGGACGAGGCAGCTTCTGTTGAGGCGGTTTCTTCTCAAACAGAGGAAGGTTCAGGGGCAGGTGACGATAAACCCGCGAGGCCCGAAGCTTCAAAAAGATATAAGCTGAGCGAGTTAACCCCTTTTTCGGATATCATAAGCGAGATCAGCGGCGAGACAATTAACAACTGTTATCAGTGCAAAAAGTGTTCTAACGGATGTCCTATTACGTATGCAATGGATATACAGCCGCATCAGGTAATTAAAATGATCCAGCTGGGAATGGAAAAAGAAGTGCTCACTTCAAAGACCATCTGGCTGTGTGCTGCCTGTGAAACCTGCGGCACCAGATGCCCCAATGAAATAAAACTTGCCGATATGATGGACGCTCTGAGGCAGAGAGCTGAGAAATCGGGTTATTCAGTGGGAAGTAAAAGAGCTTCCGTATTTCACAGGGCTTTTTTATCGTCTGTTGAAAAATATGGGCGTGTATATGAACTGGGCATGATGAGGGAATTTACTCTAAAGGCGGGCGGTGTGATCGGCAAGGTATTTGACGGCACTCTTATTAAAGACGCAAAACTGGGACTTACAATGAAAAAGAAAGGCAAACTTCCTTTAACGGCAGATAAAATAAAAGGTACCGGCGAAGTAAAAGAAATCTTTAAAAATTCTCAAAAAAAGGGGTAAGAAAGGATTATGAAAGTTTCATATTATCCCGGCTGTTCGCTCCATGGAACAGGACTGGAATACGGCGAGTCAACCGAAGCGGTATGCAGGACACTTGGCGCAGAGCTCGTTGAGGTTGATGACTGGAATTGCTGCGGCGCGTCTTCGGCTCACAGCGCGAATAAAAAGCTTGCAGTTTCTCTTGCGGCAAGGAATCTTATTCTTGCAAAGAAAAGCGGTTTAAAGGATATGGTGGTACCCTGTTCTGCATGTTTCCAGAGAACAAAGGTTGCCCAGTATGAGTTAAAGGAGCATCCGGAGATGTTTCCCGAAGTCCGGTATGACGGCGGTGTAAACGTTAAGGATCTGCTCAGCTTTATTAACGAAGATGTGGGTATTGAAAGTATAAAAGGCAAAATTAAAAAGAAATTAACGGGACTGAAGGCGGTCTGTTATTACGGTTGTCTCACCATGAGGCATCCTTCTGTAACAGAGGCAAAGGAATATGAAAATCCCAAAGGTATGGATATGCTGCTCAGTGAACTTGGCGCAGATGTTATCCCCTGGTCTTATAAAACCGACTGCTGCGGAGGCAGCCTTGTCCTTACAAATACGGAAATTGTTCTGGATCTGACTGAAAAGCTTTTTGATAAAGCCCTTGAAGTTGGCGCAGAATGTCTTGTAACGGTTTGCCCTCTCTGTCAGGGAAATCTGGATCAGAGGCAGAGTGATGTTTCTTCCAGATCGGGCAGGAATTATGATCTTCCGGTTTTTTATTTTACGGAATTAATGGGGCTTGCCATGGGAGAGAAGGATGTTGAAAAGTGGCTTAACAGGCATTTTATCGATCCTGTAAAATTGCTGAGATCAAAAAGACTGATATAATGACAGGTCGTTTATAATTAATAAAACATACTAACAGGACTTTGAATTATGGCAGATAAAAAAACAGAATTACAAAATAAGCCTCAATCCGGCACCGGCGTCGGAGCAGTTATGGTTGTTGGAGGAGGTATTGCAGGAATGCAGGCTTCTCTTGATCTCGCAAACAGCGGATTCAAGGTTTATCTCGTGGAAAGAACTACTGCAATCGGCGGCCGCATGTCGCAGCTTGATAAAACTTTTCCAACCAACGACTGTGCAATGTGCGTAATTTCGCCAAAACTTGTTGAAGTCGACAAGGATTTGAATATAGAGATCATTACAAATGCGGAAGTTACTGCTATTGAAGGAGAAGTCGGAAACTTTGACGTAACGATCAGGGAGCATCCCAGGTATGTGGATCTTGACAAATGTACCTCATGCGGCGACTGTTTCAAGGTTTGCCCCATATCCGTTCCCAATGAGTTCAACTTCGATCTTGACGAGAAAAATGCGATATTCAAGAGGTATCCTCAGGGAATTCCAAATGCTTATGCAATAACAAAGGCAGACAGGGCTCCATGCGGATTGACCTGCCCCACAGGAATAAATGTGCAGGGGTATGTTGCGCTGGTTGGCGACGGAAAATTTGAAGAAGCCTATGATCTTATAACCGAGAGGAACCCTTTTCCTTCTGTGTGCGGGCGCGTTTGCCATCATCCATGTGAAAGTAAATGCAACAGAGGCGAAATAGACGAGCCTGTTGCAATAAATAATATAAAGAGATTTACAGCGGACTGGGTAAGAAAAAACAGAAAGGAATCGGGATATAAAATTGAAAAAGCGGAAATCGATTCAAATAAACCCGGAATAGCCGTAGTAGGAGGCGGCCCCTCGGGACTGACATGCGCAAGGGATCTTGTTCTGGCCGGCTATCCCGTTACAATTTTTGAGGCCGAAGAAAAACTTGGCGGCGCAATGCGGTTCGGTATTCCAAAGTACAGGCTTCCTGAAGAGATGCTGGATTGGGATATTCAGAACATTATTGACCTTGGCATAGAAGTTAAAACCGGGACCGCGCTTGGGAAAGATTTTACAATAAATTCTCTTAAGAAAGACGGATTCGGAGCGGTTTATCTTGGCGTTGGTTTGCCGAAGGCCAGGAGGATCAACTTTACAGGTTCCGATCTCGATGGCGTTTTGTGGGGGATTGAATTCCTTACTGAAGTAAGTAAGGGGAGGGCGCCGAAGATCGGGAAGAAAGTAGTAGTTATAGGCGGAGGCAACGTTGCCATTGATGTTGCCATGACTGCAAAGCGTCAGGGAGCTGAAAAGGTATATATAGCCTCTCTTGAATGCCGTGAAGAGATGCCCGCCCATGAATGGGAGATCCGGGATGCAATTGACGAGGGAATCGAAATTCATCCTTCATGGGGACCTGAGGAAATTCTCGGCAAAGACGGAAAAGTATGCGGAATAAAATTTATTGAATGTACCGATGTATTTAATGAGGAAGGAAAATTTGATCCCAGGTTTAATAAAGAATCTTCAAAAGAACTGGAAGCCGACAATGTAATTATTGCAATAGGTCAGGCTGCGGATATAGACTGGATCGGCGATGACAGCCCCGTAGAAAAGCAGGGGGGAGGCATAAAGGCTGATCCCTTGACACTTGCAACAAATGTTGAGGGCGTGTTCTGCGGCGGTGACGTTGCATACGGGCCCAAGTCGGTTGTTGAAGCTATCAATCAGGGGCATGAGGCTGCTGAAAGCATTATAAGATTTGTTGAAGGAAAAGATCTGGCTCAAGGCCGTGAGAAGGAAGATAAGCCTGCAGCAAAAGTTCCGGAAGACAGACCCTACTATAAAAAGAGCAGGTATAAAGCGGAAAAGACTCCTGTTGAGGAGAGGGAAGGAAATTATAAAGAGGTGGAGCATACTTTTACCGAAGAGATGGTTGTTGACGAAGCAAAGCGTTGTGTTGCATGCGGGATCTGCTGTGAGTGTTTCCAATGTGTAGTTGCCTGTTTACCCGAGGCAGTAAATCATAACCAGGTTCCGGTGGATACGAAGCTGAGAGTGGGGTCTGTTGTTGTTGCGCCCGGTTTTGATCTCTTTGATGCTTATAAGAAACCGGAATACGGATATGAACAGTATGAGAATGTTATTACTTCAATGGAAATGGAGAGGACATTCAGTGCTTCCGGCCCGTATCAGGGGCATGTATCAAGGCCATCTGATAAAACATTGCCTGCCAGAATTGCATGGATCCAATGTGTGGGCTCCCGCGATTCATCCATAGGCAAAGAGTATTGTTCTTCTGTGTGCTGTACCTATGCGACAAAGCAGGCTACGCTTGCCAAAGATCATTATGGAGATAAAGTCAGCGCAACTATTTTCCTCAATGATTTAAGGACATTCGGCAAAGGTTTTGACAGGTATTATAATAATGCGGTGCAAAAATACGGCGTACGCTATATGAAAAGCTTTATCTCGAATATTAAAGAAGTACCGGGCAGCAAGAATCTGCTCATTAAATATATTAATGATGAAGGAGAACTTCTGGAAGAAGAATTTGATCTGGTTGTCTTGTCAATGGGTCTTGTTCCTTCGGAATCGACCGCTGATCTGGCAAGTATACTTGATATTGAACTAAATCAATTCGGATTCACTAAATCTCAGGAGATGAGGCCCGGAGAGACATCAAGAGAAGGGATATATGTTGCAGGTGTTTTTGAGTCGCCAAAAGATATTCCCGAGACTGTAATGAGCGCCAGCAGCGCTGCCGCTCTGTCTTCGGAACTTCTGTCCGGGTCAAGAGGCACCCTTGTTGAACACAAGGAGTATCCGCCTGAAAAAGACGTGAGCAATATGGAATCGCGTATCGGGGTATTTGTATGTCATTGCGGAATTAATATTGCCGGAGTAGTTGACGTGCCGGCAGTAGTGGAATATACAAAGGGTATTCCCGGAGTTGTTCATGTTGAAAACAATCTCTTTACATGTTCCACAGATACGCAGGAAAAGATCAAAGAGATGATTGAAGAGCATAATTTAACAAGAGTGGTCGTTGCTTCTTGTTCTCCGAGAACCCATGAGCCCCTTTTTCAGGATACTATAAGAGAGGCAGGCCTTAATAAATATCTCTTTGATATGGCCAATATACGCGACCAGTGTTCATGGGTGCATGCTGCAAATCCGGAAAAGGCAACTGAAAAGGCAAAGGATCTTGTACGCATGGCTGTTGCAAGGGCAAAGACCCTTGAAATGCTTCATGAACTTCCTTTCAAAGTAAATCAGGATGCACTCATTATCGGAGGCGGAATTGCAGGTATGACTGCGGCAATCGGAATCGCCAGACAGGGATTTAAGTCTCACTTGATCGAGATAACCGGCGAACTTGGAGGAAATGCAAAACATCTCCGCTATACCCTGGAAGGCGTGGAACCGAAGAAATATCTGGATCAATTGATCGAAGAAGTTAATTCAAATGAGCTGATCACGGTTCATCTGAATACGCAGGTTCAAAATTATTCGGGTCATGTGGGTAATTTTACAACGGTAATTGAAAGTGACGGCAGTATCCGGGAAGTTACTCACGGAGCAATTATTGTTGCAACGGGCGGAGTTGAATATAAACCGGCTGAATATCTCTATGGTGAAAACGATAATGTTATAACTCAGGTTGAGCTTGAACAGAAGATCGCGGATAATTACAGCGGTTTAAAAGAGATTAAAAGCCTTGTTATGATCCAGTGTGTTGGTTCAAGGGATAAAGATCATCCCTACTGCAGCCGTTATTGCTGTTCCGCAGCAGTAAAGAATTCCATTAAACTGAAAGAAATGAATCCTCAAATGAATATCTATATCTTCTACAGGGATGTAAGAACATACGCATTTAAGGAACTATATTATAAGAAAGCAAGAGAGATGGGCGTACAGTTTCTGAATTATGACGAAGATATTAAGCCCGAAATAACTGCCGGCAGCAGCAGGTTAAAGGCTGTTATTTATGATAAAGGACTTGATGCCGATTTTGAGATTGATGCCGATTATATTGTACTGAGCGCAGCGATCAGGCCTAATCCTGAAAGCCAGAGAATAGCGCAGGCTTTCAAACTTTCAAATGATGCAGACAATTTTTTTCTGGAAGCTCATATGAAACTGAGACCTCTCGATTTTGCAAATGTGGGAATATTCCTGTGCGGACTTGCTCATTCGCCCAAACTTATTGAAGAGAGTATATCACAGGCCAAAGGAGCAGTGTCCAGGGCATGTACTGTTCTGTCCAAAGATGAGATGATGGTTGGGGGCATTGTTTCGCACGTAAACGGTGAGAATTGCGTGGCGTGCCTTACATGCGTGAGAGTGTGTCCCTATGACGTACCTCAGATAAATGCGGACGGTGTGGCGGAGATTTCCGAGGCTTCGTGTCAGGGATGCGGAAACTGTGTCAGCGCATGTCCCAGAAAGGCAATTGAGCTTTATCATTTTAAGGATGATCAGATAATTAGTAAATGTGAAGTCCTTTATGCATAGGACTTAAGAAAAGTATAAATCTTATAAGAGGAGTTATTCTGGATGAGTAATGATTTCGATCCTAAAATTGTGGCATTTTGCTGCAAATATTGCGCATATACTGCGGCAGACCTGGCAGGGTCAATGAGGCTGGATTATCCTCCTACGGTTCGGATTGTGCAGCTTCTCTGCAGCGGCAGGGCCGATGTTTTGCATCTGCTCAAAGCTTTTGAAAATGGTGCGGATGCCGTATTTGTGGCCGGATGAGAGGAAGGAGATTGTAATTTCCTGGAAGGAAATTTTAGAGCTAAAAACCGCGTTAATTACGCAAAAAAATTGCTGGATGAGATTGGAATTGGCGGGGAGCGTCTTGAGATGTTTAATATCGGGGCGTCCGAAGGTCCCAGATTTGCCGAAGCTGTTCAGGAGATGACTGAGCGGGTAAAAAAGCTTGGCCCCAGCCCTTTAAGAAAGAACTAATACACGAATATGTTACTTTAGGGAGATTAAATATGATTGTAGCAGATCGAAAACCTATTGAGGATATAAAGGAGATGCTTACTCCTTATAAGAAAATTTTGATGGTCGGATGCGGCACCTGTGTCAGTGTCTGTATGGCCGGTGGTGAAAAAGAAGTGGGAGTTCTTGCCAGTGAACTCAGGATGATCGATAAAATGGAAAATAAGAACTGGGAGATCACTGAAACAACAATTCAGAGGCAGTGCGAAAGAGAATATATAGAGCCGCTGGAAGAGAAGTTTAAAGAGGCTGATATTGTGCTTTCAATGGCCTGCGGTGTTGGAGTGCAGTATATGGTGGAAGTTTTCCCTGAGAAGATTGTTCTTCCGGCTCTTAACACTACATTTTACGGCACAACAGTCAGTGAAGGCGAATGGGAAGAGAGGTGCGCAGGATGCGGCGAGTGCGTTCTGCATCTTACACTGGGAGTTTGTCCTGTTGCAAGATGTTCCAAAGGGCTTTATAACGGTCCCTGCGGAGGAACCGATATGGGCAAGTGTGAAGTAAGCAAGGAACTTGATTGCGCCTGGTATCTTATCCATAATCGTATGAAGGATCTGGGTAAAATTGAAATGATGGGCACATTTATAAAACCAAGAAGCTGGAAACAGAGCCTCAACGGCGGTCCAAGAAAAAGAGTAAGGGAGGATCTTAAGAAATGAAGGGTGGCAGTAATTTAGAAAAGATTCTGACTAAGGGTGAATTTGCAGTTACGGGCGAACTGGGCCCTCCCAAGGGTAATGATGTGGAAGCTGTAAAGAAAAAAGCGGGGATGCTGAAAGGCTATGTTGACGCAGTTAACATAACAGACAACCAGACTGCTGTTGTGAGAATGTCGAGTATTTCCGCTTCTGCGATCTGTCTTCAGGAAGGGCTGGAACCTGTAATGCAGATGGTATGCAGAGACAGAAACAGAATTGCCATGCAGAGCGATATCTTCGGCGCAACTGCGCTGGGGATCAGCAATATGCTGTGCCTCAGCGGCGATCATCAGAATTTCGGAAATCAGGCAAACGGTAAAAACGTTTTTGATATTGATTCTATCCAGCTCATCAACACTGTGAAAAGGTTGAGGGATGAAAAAAAACTACTGGACTCCGATGAAGAGATCGAAGGCGAAGTAAAGATGTTCATTGGAGCTGCTGCAAATCCCTTTGCCGAGCCCTATGAATACAGACCCTACAGACTGAAAAAGAAGGTTGAAGCCGGCGTGGACTTTATTCAGACACAGTGCATCTATGACATGAAGATGTTTAAAGAGTGGATGAAGGTTGTAAGAGATCTTGGTCTTCATGAGAAATGCTACATACTTGCAGGTGTAACGCCTCTTAAATCAGGCGGTATGACAAAATATATGGCTAATAATGTTCCGGGAATAATAATCCCTGACGAAATAATAAAGAGAATGACAAGCGCTCCTAAGGGCGAAGGCGCTAAGGAAGGAATTAAACTATGCTGTGAACAGATTCAGGAACTTCGCGAAATAGAAGGCGTACACGGCATTCACCTTATGGCAATTGAGTGGGAACACAGGGCAGGCGAGATAGTTGAACAGGCAGGACTGCTGCCCAGGCCGAAGGTTGACTGATATTTTTCCCGAGAGAAACGGCACTATTAACTGCAGGATTTCATAATGTCATCTGAGAAAAACTCCCCGGTTATTAAGCCGGGGGTTCAAAATAACTATGAAACAGCATGGAATGAAGCGGCTGGAAAGTTGTCTCACTCTGACATTAAGGATATTGCCCGAAAAAGCGGCGTGAAGTTTGTTAATGAAAAGGACGCTTCATGGCTTATTCTCCCTTTCCTTAACAGGGAGATCAAAGTATCCCATCCGCAGATAAATATTGCTTATGCCCGCAGCGCTGAAGAGGTCCCTCTGTGGCTTCAGATCCTGACGCTTCACTATCTCATTACTGCAAAGGGGACACCGCTATCCGGTAATGATATAACTTTTAAACAGCTTGATGGGGGGCTTGCTTATTATCCTACTTTTCAGAAAAGGTCAATTAAGATAATAGAAAAAGTTTTCGGTGATGACCTTGAAGGATTCATTGAAACAGGAGAAAAAATAGGCGGCACGCCTGCAGATTATGGCGATTATTCCCTTTCCTTCAAAGCGTTCCCTAAAGTTGAAATATTCTTTATATTCTGGAAAGGCGACGATGAATTCCCGCGGGAAGGCAATGTTGTATTTGACTCTTCCATTGCCGATTATTTATCCGCGGAGGATATTGCCGTTTTATGCAATATGATCGCAGTTATGATCTTGAAAAAAAGCTATGAGAAACCTTCATAAATAAATCTAAATGGAGCAAACGATATGAAGATCGCAATAACCGGAAAAGGCGGTGTAGGTAAAACAACGCTTTCAGCTTTAATAGCAAAGAAAATTGCCGAAGACGGCAATAAGGTAATTGCAATTGACGCTGACCCGGATTCAAATCTCGGTTCTGCCCTTGGATTTGAGGATACGGAAAAAATAACCCCCATTGCTGAGATGGATACCCTTATTGAGGAGAGAACCGGCGCAAAACCGGGCCAATCCGGTTCCTTTTTTAAATTAAATCCGAAGGTGGACGATCTTCCGGAAAAATTATGGCTGGAAAAAGGAAACTTAAAGCTTCTGGTAATGGGAACTGTTAAAAAAGGAGGCGGAGGATGCGTTTGCCCTGAAAGTACAATGCTGAAAGCTCTCCTGTCGCATCTTGTATTTTACCGCAAAGACGTATTGATCATGGATATGGAAGCCGGGATCGAGCATCTTGGGAGAGGAACATCTTCAACAATGGATATGTTTATTGTGGTGGTTGAACCGGGTAAAAGAAGTATTGAAACTGCTTTTCATATTAAGAAGCTTGCTTTCGACCTGGGAGTGAAAAGGATCGCAGTTGCAGGGAGCAAGATAAGAAAAAAGGAAGATGAGGATTATTTGAAAGAAAACCTTGCCGGGCTGGAAATACTGGGCTTTATTCCTTATGATGAGAAATTAATTGAAGCCGACATGAGAGGGGAACCGGTTGCCTATTCTTATCCGGAAAAAGTTGACGAGATAATTGCCAATATAAATGCCTATAATAAGTAAGGTCTTCATATATACACGCGGTTAATTTATTGTTTGCAAAAATTTACTGTCCGGCGGCTTGTCTGTATATTTTTTCAACTCTTTCAAAAACTTTCTGCCATGAATATCCTTCTGTAATATTTTTTATCTGTAATAAATTGATTTCAGGTTTTTCCCGAGCCGAAAGAATTTGCGTCTTAAGAGCACCCGAAAGAAGGCTTACGAAATTATCTTCATCTTCGGGGTATGGGGTATCGACATTTTTTAGACGGGGCGTATCAACCAGATCAATATGATCCGATTTGACAGAGCCGAAAACCTCAATTATGCCGGGAAGCCTTGTTGCAATGAGTCTGCATCCGCATGCAAGTGCTTCAAGAAGAACAAGGGGCAAGCCTTCATAAAAAGAAGGCAGAACAAATATATGCGATTTTCTTAAAATATCGGCAAGCTCCCTTTGAGGGACAAGGCCGTGGAGAGTTACCCTTTCTCTGTAACCCCGCGCGGGATGGAGAACCTCATTCATCTCTTTTTCACAGGAGGCGCTTCCTGCGATGTGCAGTTCCCACGGCAGGTCCTTTATTTTTAAAAGAGCTCTCAGCATCCAGGGCAAGCCTTTTGCTTTGCTTAATTTGCCTGCATAAGCAATTTGTACAGAGTGGGGCTCAGGTTTTGTATCATGAAAAAAGATGTCTTTGTCATATCCTGCCCCGACAATATGTATATTATTTTCAGGAATGCCGTATAGTTCCGCAATTTCGGCTTTTTGCGCTCTGCTCAGGGCAATTACGCTTCTGAGCCGGCGGCAGCCCTCTGTTACTCTTTTTCTGAGATGGATGCAGTTCTTAAATTGTCTCAGATCCGAACCGTGACATGTTGATAGAACCGGAATATGCGGAAAGAGCCTGCATATAAGAGATGTCAGCAGCCACAGATGGTTGCTGTGAATAATGTCCGGCTGAAAATCATTCACTGCTTTTTTTAATTTTTCTGAAAAGCAATTATTATATTCCGAAAGCTCGTCTTCGGTAAGATCGCAGAAACGGCTGCTTCTGTAAGGCATAACATCGCTCATGCCCGCAACAGGGAATTTCAGGTCTTCGCCTTCAAACTCAATAAAGGAGCACATTTTTTCATGGATAAAATTTATTTCCGGCTTTTCACTTGAGACAGTTCCAGCAAGGAGAAAATTTTTATGGCCCGCAGCTTCAGCCTCCTTGATCATTGATTTAACGTAAATTCCGCTTCCCGTTGCTTCGGGGCGCTGGCTTAATGTGTGAAGAATTTTCATGGTCAATGGGATCTTTCTTTCAATGAGGTATTATTGTGATGGAATATTTTTTATACTCTTAACTTCTTTCAGTCCGATGATGGAGTTGGAGATATATACTTTATCGGCTTTTATTAAATCTTCAGGATAAATTAATCTTTCTCTTGCTTTTCCGGTCTTTATAAGGTGTTTCCGTATTGTGCCGTTAAGAAGTCCGCAATTCAGAGGAGGCGTATATAAAATATTTCCCCCCTTCACATAAATATTGGTAATAGAACCTTCTGTAATTTCCCCTCTTTCGTTTAAGAAAAGCACTTCATAGAACCCTTTTTCTCTGGCTTTGTTAAGTTCGCAATTGTATAATTCTCTTTTTGTGGTTTTATGGTAGTAAAAGATATTTTCGGAATTTGTACGCTTTTCAGAGACGATCGCATTATAATCGTGGTTGAGAATATCCTTGATCTCACTGTAAGTTATGCTGATTTTCCCGTTCCGGTCAAGTAAAGCCCTTACCCTGAATTTTTTGCTGCCCGGAAGATCCTTTAGTTTATTAAATTCTGATACTATTTTACTTTGATCAAATATAAAATTAAAATAAGCCGCAGATTCTCTCAATCTTTCCATGTGCAGGTCAATAAACTCAAATTCATTATAAAAAAGTATTGTTTCAATAAGCTGAAATTGACCCTCATTATACGATTTGGTGTTCCGTGTTTTCCCCGGCAAAATTGAAATCCTATTCTATTCCCAGGCAGAATTGTTTTGAAGATAGTTATTCATAATATGTACATTTGGAGTTTTCAGATTCCCATATTGATGTTTGAGCCAGTTTGATCTCATCAGGCAGCAATCTATCTATTTTTTCATGAATATATTTTGCAATCAGTTCGGAACTGGGGTTAAGTTCATTAAATGGCCTTATTTCATTAAGCATTTTATGGTCCAATTCCTCGATTGCATTTTTAAGTATTGTTTTGATATCCTTAAAATCAATTAATAAACCCACATCGTCAAGATTTTCGCCCTCTACCTGAATTTCAACTTTCCAGTTGTGGCCGTGAAGTTCTTCGCATTTGCCTTTATATCCTCTCAACTGATGTGCCGATGAAAAATAGTCGTAAACAGTAATTCTGTACATATTATGCCTTCTCAATTATATCGCTGAGCGTTTTAATCCCTTCTTTGCCGTTAACAAGCTCAAGGTAGTCGTGATCAAAGGAATAGTGAACAATCTGATATTTTTTTCTGAAATCAATTACCTCATTTCCGATATACTTGCCGTCCATAATGCATCGTTTCATCAGATCCGCAATTATATCCATCTCCTTTTCTTTCATTCCGAATCTTGTCATTTCCTGCACTCCGATGCGAATACCGCTCGGGTTAGTAACTTTGTCCAGCGGATCATGAGGGAGAAGATTCATATTTAAAATGATATTGTTATCGTTTAAGACCCTTGAAACTTCATCGCCTCCGCCAAGTTCTGATACATCTACTGCAATCTGGTGAGTCTCGGTATAATTAAATTCTTTTGCTTCAACTTTAAATCCGCGCTTTTCCAGAGATTTTGCCAGTGCCCTTGCATTTTTAATTACTTGCCTGGCATATGATTCACCATGAACTATAAATTCGTAGGATGATATTGCAAGTGCAACAAGTGTGTCAAGGTGATGATTGCTTGAACTGGCCGGGAAAGCCCCTTTGTCAATTTTTGCCCAGTCGCTGTTCGACATGTTGCTGCAAATAACGCCTCTCTGGGATCCGAAAAAAGTCTTATGAGTGCTTGCATTTAATATGTGCGCTCCGTCCTTCAGGGGGTCCCTCAGCACTTTGCCTGCAATTAAACCGAGAACGTGGGCTGCGTCATATATAAGGGCTATTCCAAGTTCATTGCATACAGGAGCAAGCTCCTTTACCGGATCAGGAAAGAGGTAAAGGCTTTTGCCCATGATCATCACTTTTACCGGTATTTTATCCAGCAGATTAATTGTTTCTTTAACGTCAATATGATAACCGTCCTCTGTAAGGGGAAAGTTGATAATATTAGATGTATATTTACCTACGGAACCATGTTTATGGTGGCTGATGTGTCCGCCGCCGGATGTGGAATTCACAATGACAATATCGTTGCAGTCGATAAATCTGCTGAAAACGGCATCATTTGCAATTGTCCCCGATATGGGGCGAACGTCGATATGTTTGCAGTTAAAGAGAGATTTCAGGTGCTGTTTGATCCTTGCTTCTATTTCGTCAATTAGCTCAGTTCCCTGATAATATCTTTCGCCTGGATGGCCTTCGGCATATCTGTGGCAGAAATCCGAACCCATTATCTCCCTGGCTCTTTTGCTCATTGCATTTTCGCTGGCAATGAGGTTTATTGTTTCATTGCGCCACCTGTTCTGTTTATCAACAAGTCTTTCAATCCGTTCGACATTTCTTATGTACTGCATAATGATCCTGTTTAATTATTTGTAAAATATAAATATAAAATTAAGTAAAAAAGAGGATATCTAATTGTCAATAATAAAGAATAAATAATATGAAATAATTTTCCCTTTGAATGAAAAATCGATAAAGGAACCTATTTTAACAGTTCCATGGCGTGGATTATTTGCGTTGCCGTGTCATTGTAAGGGCACTTTAGACCCGATTTTTTCCCGAAATCAACAATTGCCCCGTTGATATAGTCTATTTCGGTTTTTCTTCCGAATTTTATATCCTGATTCATGGAAGAATAATTTTCAGCAGTCATTTTGCACACTTCTTCTGTCTTTTTAACAGGGTCATCATAGGGGAGCTTAATACCATTTAGTTTTGCAAGCTCCCAAGCCTCGGTTACCAGTTTGCACATAAGATCTCTGGAAGAGTTGTTTTCCGTGAGTTTACCGTTTTGTATATTCAGGATCGCTGTAAGGGCATTTATTCCTACATTTATAAGGAGTTTACTCCATATTAATGAATCAACGTCATCTGATATCTCTGTTTCCAGGCCCGCTTTATTCATTACATCTGCAAGTTCGTTAAGAAATTTTCTGTCAGGGTTATCTTTTATAACAGATCCGAAAGATGTTTTGCCTTTCCCGGCGTGTATTATATGTCCGGCCTTTGCAAGATTTGCTCCTTCGGAAGTTATTCCTGCAATAATTTTCGGGGTTTTAATAATATTCTGCAGTATCTCAACATTGCCCATTCCGTTCTGCAGCGTTAAGATGTTATTTATAAAACCAGCTCTGTTTAATTCATCAGCAACTGTTTTTGTATGATATGCTTTTACGCAGATAATAAGCAGGTCAAAGTTATTTATATCGGTAAAACCGCATATTACCGGTATTTTTTGATGGAATTGTTCTCCCGAATCTTCCAGAATTATTCCATTTTTGTTGAGTTTCTCTGCTCTTTCTTTTTTATAGTCAATGAGGGTTATTGCTGCTCCGGCTTTGTGCAGGAGACAAGCAAGCAAAAGTCCTATTGATCCGGGGCCGATTATTCCGATTTTCATTTTATATCCTTCCGGTAAGTAATTGATCAAGAAGAACAATAGGAGAATATTGAAAAAAGTCAACCCATTATCATAAATTTTTTATAAAGTTTTGCAAATGTAAGTTTAAAAATCATCTATGATATCATCCTGAACTTGTTTGATCCGACGATTTAACATAGGATGTCTGTTTCGTTCTTCGTGCAGATGCTCTCTCTGTCTTTTGATATTCTTAAACATTTCAGGATCTTCCCTGCGTATTTTCATTTCAAGCCGGTGTAGATATTCAGCGAGTTTTGGCTTATAATCAATTAATTTTTTAATTTCATGTCTTTCCATGGTTGCAAGTAAAAAGAATATTGGTCTGTGTTTAGCAATGTCGAACAATTTTTCTATTTTTCGCCGGTTTCGGGTACCATGCCTCCGATTATTGGGCGCCTGTTTTCTTAGACTTCCTGGATTTGGCCTATCCCTTCTTAGCATATCTTCATTGATATTAATGCTTCCTGCGGCTAAAATTTCTCCGCTTGTAGTATCAATCATTTTAGCGTTAATGCTGATACTTTCTCCTACAGGCGCCATTGTGCCGGTAATTAGAAATCTTGCTCCTAAGAGTTTCCCTATTTCTGTAGCGCCTTTTTGTTCAATGATTCCAGTTTCTGAGAGCTGCTGTTCCGATAGTATTTTTTGAAGAGCAGATCGATCGATCATTCTAACGCCCTTAAGCTGAACCAGGTGGGTTGTTAATTTTTCAGAGAAGATCTTCCCTAAGGTAAACGGTTTGCCGTCGGGCGTTGAAAATCCTACTACAGCAGTTCGGTTGTCTTTAATCTTAACTGCTGTTTTATGTAATTGAACAGCCAGAGAATGAATCTTGTCTTCTATATGCTCTGATTTTTTCTGCTGTGATTTGCAGGAAATGAGAAAGATATAAAAAACGACCGTAATTAATATATAGAATTTATGAATTTTCATGGTTACCTCTTTCGGTTGAGATAAGCTATTTGAACTTTAGATTAGACGTTAACGCAGATGTCAATAAATATATTTAGGTCATTTTTAAAAAATAATCATCAATTGTATTAAAATTATATTGACAAAAATGAACCGGGCAAATCAAAAAATATGTATATACTATGATTTTATCTTTTATAAAATTTAGTGAATATTTAACACTGTTCAGTGCCGGACTTCTGTTATTGATATGCCTGATGGAGTTATCGCGCAAAAATAACGAAAAAATAAGCAATTTGTTTAAATATTCTTTTTTCTCTCTATCCTCCATTATAATATCGGTCTTTTTATTGGACGGGACTATACGCAGATAATAATAGATAATCCGATATTTGCGGTTTCAATACCTGCAGTATTGTTTGTTCTGGGCCCTTGTATAATAGGGTTGTATTATTCCATGACCTATTTTATATGCGGAGAGAAACTGTCTCCCCTTCATTTTATCCCTTTTGTCTGCAGCATAATATTGGGAATACTTTTTTTGCTGCGAATACAGAATATCAATATAAGCTGCTCTATTCCTTTTTTACGCAAAAATCTTTTAATATATTCGGGATAGTTTTTTTTCTGTCAATAATTCATATTAATGGCTATTTTTTTTATTTATTTTTTCTTTTTAACAGATTTAATAAAAAATACCGGATTACCAATTCGAGATGTTATTCCATGCTTATAAGTTTTATAATTTCAGGTACAATTTTACTTGAAACCGGGTTTTATTTTAACAAAATTATAATTTTTAGTTTCGGCGCTGATATAATATCGATTGCAATTATACTGGCGATTTTATTTTCAACACGATATCCGGATTTTTTTATAACAATGAAGAACGATATTCTTCAGCAGGAATATGAAAAGTCTCTCGTAAAAGGCGTTGATATTGACGTGATCTGCAGAAGGCTCAAAGAACTTATGGAGGTAAAAAAAATCTATAGAGATGAAAATCT
>JAJRXZ010000010.1 GCA_024276015.1 Spirochaetota bacterium
ACTGTTATAGATATTGTAATTTGCTCTGCCGGACAATAAAAGATGGATCACTGTTCCTGCCAGTATTAAAATACCCCATGAATAAAATGCCCAGTATTCTACCAAAGATTTTTCCTCAACTCTAATGAGAAGAGATTTTATTGTGGAAATATCTTTTGCATATTTTTCAAGTTCATTGTTTTTATTAACCATAATTAATACCTGCTGACTTTGTGTTGCAAAGTAACTTTGTGATACAAAGTACAAATTCATCAAGGCAGTGTCAAGTTTTTAGAGATTTTTTTAACTTTTTTTATTTTATTTTTTTAGTTCCCGCCGGCCATCGCCCGTAAAGCCCTGTCATCAGAATAGATCGGGAAATTGCCACAGGAGGTAATTGAAAATATTTGAAGAGAATTTATCGGTTTTGATCATATTCTTAGCGATCTGTTCATTAATGAGTTCGACAAATTCCCTGCCGAAATTATCAAGTTTGATCGTTATCCTGTTAAAATATGAGGGAGGCAGAATGTCGATCAACCGGAGAAATGTAACTAAGTTGCTGTTTCTCTGAAAGGCAGATATAAAACAATCCGTATCAGATAAAAGGATTATATTGGACAGCGACATGTAAATATTATCGAATATGGCATTTCCAATATTCACCTTTAAGAGATTTTTAAAGAGTTTCATGATCCAGTCAACGGATTCGCTGTACATTAAATTATTGAGATTCTTTTCAATAAAATTTATTGCAAAGTATATGCAGTATAATTTCTCCGGCAGGGCGTTTGATTCGATCCTATTAATATTGAATTTTTCAGCATAATCTGCAATTTCTGCCAGTGCGTCATCTTTTAACTTTAACAGATGCCAGTTTCTGAATTGTGTGCTTAAACATTTTAAACCGGTTAAGGCAAGGCATTTTATTTCAAGGCAGAAAACATCTTTTACTATCTGGTAATAGAAGTTCAAAAGCTCTTCAACATCAAATTTTAAAAGAGCTTTTAGGATAGGTTTTTGCAGGTTGGGCTGTTCATAGAATTCAGTCATCAGGTCGGGCACATACCGGGCCATATTAAATTGACTGATAATAAAAGTATCGTCGCAGGTAATTATTCTGTTGGAAAGAGATTTTTTATAAACATCTTCTCCTTCGAATATTTCCAGATAGATCTTTATTCTGTTATAAAGGTCTTCAATGATATAATTTCTGATATTTTCTTCATCGGAATCGTTTTCTTCAATTTCAAAGAGTATCTGATCCATAATCTCAATAAAGTTAACGGAGATTTGATCCGAATTTAATAGTATGTTGGGGCTAAAGTATTCGCCGAATTCCTTTGCCGCTGTCTCGGATATTTTTAGAAGAGCGTCATATTTGTTTTTAGATGTAATAAGCAGGTTATAGCACTGCCTTGCAATATAGCGGAGTCTTTTTTTATCTATTTTTGAGCGGCTGTTTATCATTTTTTTGATAAGGTGTAACCGGAATAATATTTTTACTACTCTTTTAAGTATTGCATTTTATGTCGAGAAATTTTTAATATATTTTTTTAAGAATTGAATTGCAAATAGACAAAAAAGAAAAATAGTGTCTGTAACATATTGATAAAAAGAATTATATTTATATATTAATAGTAAATATTCCAAAGGGACAACTTTTTACAATTGCTGCAATGAATGAATCGGTAAAACAGAGATCAAAAAAACTATTGTACGGATTATTTTCAATAGAGGATGTCGAGGAATCCTTTGATAGATTTTTTTCAGATGAAAGAATTGATTTTTTAAAGCAGAATGACGTTCAAACAATTATAATTGAGTCTTCAATTGCGGTGGATCCCGCCCTATACATAAGGATAATAAATGAATATAGTTCCCGAGGATTTGTTGTAAAATCAAACCATATCGACAGCCTTGACGAGGATAATCTCATTTCCTTAAAAAATCATATTCTTGAGATATTTTCAAGTTTTGAAAATGGGAGCTGTTTTTTGCTCTCTTACGGCAAAAGCTATACTCTTCCGGTTATAGGGTGTTTTTTAGTGCTTTCGGGGCACAGTGTTGAAGATGCTGTTGAGATTTCAAACAGCATGAGTCCCTTTGAAAGGTTATCTGAAACCGAAAAGAGTTTTATCTATTCCTTTCAGAGATTCATAAATGAGAATTTCCGTGAAGCGGATATCTATGCAAGAGAATACGGGAATATTATCCCTGTAATAAGCGAGCCGGAATCGATGAATGATGAACCGACTGCAGTTGAGCCTATTGAAAACTCGGAACCTGTTACGGAATTAACGGAATTAAAAGAGGTTCCTGCCGCGGAGAATAGAGCGGAAGAAGTTAAAACCGAAGCGGTTGAAGAGGATGAAGAACCGGCAGCGGATATTGATATTGCGGAAATCAAAACAGGCGCATTCTATTCATCAATCAGATTTAAGCTGGTATCAATAATATCAATAATAATAATAGCGTCTTTGACCGGAATGATTTTCCTTGCCACATATTTTTTTAAAAAGGATAATACTATTCGTGTTCAGGAGAATAACCATAAGATCTCTGAAATTATAGGTCTCAAAGTAAGATCTGATATAAGTGTTATCATTGAAAAATCAAAGTTCATCATATCAACATTATTAAAAGAGAACAGCAGTAATGAAACATCGGTCAATGTTGAAGATCTCATCAGAGATGATCAGGATATTTTAGCTCTTACTCTTGCCGTTAAAAACGGAAATACCGGTACAATAGATTTTGTGAATACCATATATAACAGACCTCTCATGGACCGGGATGAAGTGCTTGAAAAAGATCTTGCTGAAGCGTATAGGACTATCAATGAGAGCATTTTAAAAGTTTTTGACGGAGACAAAATCATAGAAAATGTGTCGCAGATACTGGGCAAGCCTGTAATAAATCTGAGTTTTCCATATCAGCTGAATGAAAACAGGCAGGTGAGTTCGATCATTGTTGTTTATGTAAGGCTTGATAAGTTTCTCAAAACCTTTAAACCTTCGGGAATAATAAAAACAATAATGGTTAATGGGAAGGGCGATGTTATTGCTCATTATGACAGTAAAATTGTTATGTCTGCTGCAAATTTCAGCAGTCTCCCCATTGTTCAGAGGATGATGAGCAGCGAACTGGATAATGGACAGACAAAGTATAAAGATGAAAAGGGAGTGCCCTTTCTCGGTTCCTTTAAAAAGATAGGATTCGGAGGAGCCGGTATAGTAGGCTTTGTTAAAGAAGATCTTGCTTTACAGGAAGTTTACAATATTCAGAGACGTAATATATATTTAATGATAGCTGTTTTATCTGCGGCAGTATTGATTGTATTTTTCTTCGGCAAAACATTAACGAATCCTATAATAAGGCTTTTGAAAGCTACAAATATGATCAAAGAGGGGCATTACCGCGTTAATATAAAACCTGCTTCAAATGACGAGATCGGCCAGCTTACATCTGCCTTTATAGAAATGGGCAAAGGACTTGAAGAAAGGGAAAAGATGAAAGACGCCTTTGGAAAATTTGTCAACAAAGAGATTGCCGATCAGGTAATAAAAGGTGAAATACGCCTTGGAGGAGAAAGAAAGGATGCTGCCGTATTTTTTTCGGATATCAGGTCTTTTACAAAAATATCCGAGAATCTTGAGCCGGAAGAAGTTGTGGAATTCTTAAATGACTATATGACAAGAATGGTAAATTGTATTTATCAAACCGGCGGGGTTGTTGATAAATATATCGGAGATGCGATAATGGCCGTATGGGGCGTTCCCCTTTCTAAGGGAAATGATACGGAGAATGCAGTTGATGCGGCCCTGCTTATGAGAAAAGAACTGATTGAATTCAATAAGGGAAGAGGCGGCCAAAAAAAACCGATCATCAGAATCGGAAGCGGCATTAATTCCGGGCCCGTACTGGCCGGCCAGATCGGTTCTGAAGACAGGATGGAGTATACTGTAATAGGCGATGCGGTGAATCTCGCTTCAAGGATAGAATCTTTAAACAAACCTTTCGGCACGGATATTTTGATCAGCGAAGATTCATATAAGCTTGTAAAAGATATTTATCATGTGGAAAAGATGCTGCCTATTACTGTTAAAGGAAAGTCGGAGAAACAGCAGATATATGCTGTTCTGGGAAGAAAGGACGATCCGGACTGTCTCAAAAGCGTTGAGGAATTGCAGAAACTTCTTGGCATTGAGAAAAAAGATCTTAACAGAAGAAGGGACGATCTTTCCGAAGAGGAAGTAAAATATGAGATTTTTGACGACTGATCTTATAGTTTCTATAATCGGTGTGTCTGCCATAGTTACTTCCCTGACCCTTTTTTATTTTGATTTAACCAAAAAAGTTGACGCAGGCAGACAGGAACAGGTAGGGGTTATCTCATTTAAAAAGCTGGTGGCTCAAAGAAAATATGGGAATCAGGTTGTCTGGGAAGAAGTGGGAACCAATACTCCTGTCTATAATTACGATTCCATCAGAACAGCGGATATGTCCGAGGCGGTTATACACCTTAAAGACGGAACTTCGATCGAGCTGCTTCAAAACAGCCTCATTCTCCTTGCCTTTACCAGAGACGATATTGATATAGAGTTTAAAAAGGGTTCTGTAATTGCCAAGCGAAGCGGCGCAGGAAAAGATATTAAGAAGATCAATATCAAGTCCAAAGGGACGGTTGTTTCAATCGGCAATGCCGATCTGAGCCTTTCGGGAGAGACCGGTAAAGCTTTGAATGTAACGGTTAATAAAGGCACGGCAAATATCAGCGCCGGCAATATAAATAAAACCGTTGATAAGAACCAGAAGGCGGTGATCTCGGAGGAAAATTTTGATCTTTATAAATTCAACATAGTATTAAATAAACCGGAAACAAATAAATTCTTTATAATAACTGAAAATTCAAAAAGTGTAAATTTTGCGTGGGAAAAAGTCAGGGGCGACTTCGATCTCTTTTTTGAAATATCACAGAAACGTAATTTCTCAAAATATTACGTGAGAAAAAGGGTTGTAAAAAACAGTATGCAGATAAAACTTCAGAAGGGCCAATATTACTGGCGTCTTTCTGCCGTGAATAAAA
>JAJRXZ010000001.1 GCA_024276015.1 Spirochaetota bacterium
CACGGCAAATATCAGCGCCGGCAATATAAATAAAACCGTTGATAAGAACCAGAAGGCGGTGATCTCGGAGGAAAATTTTGATCTTTATAAATTCAACATAGTATTAAATAAACCGGAAACAAATAAATTTTTTATAATAACTGAAAATTCAAAAAGTGTAAATTTTGCGTGGGAAAAAGTCAGGGGCGACTTTGATCTCTTTTTTGAAATATCACAGAAACGTAATTTCTCAAAATATTACGTGAGAAAAAGGGTTGTAAAAAACAGTATGCAGATAAAACTTCAGAAGGGCCAATATTACTGGCGTCTTTCTGCCGTGAATAAAAAGAACGGCAAAAAGGAATTCAGTGAAGTCAGACGAATATCTCTGCTGGCGGAAAAACCTGTATCGCTTATCAGTCCCCGCAATAATGAAGAGATAACATACAGAAAGAAATTGCCTTTGATCAATTTCAGGTGGAGCAGCAGTGAAATTGCAGGTGCCTATGAGCTCCTCATCTCCGGCGATAAAGAGATGAATAATATAATAAAGAAAAAGAATATGCGTGGCACGTCTATTTCCATTAATGATATCCCGGCAGGCATCTATTACTGGAAAATAAACTCTCTCGCAGGGATAGGCAGGGATTCCTATGTAATCGGAAGCAAGATCAACAGATTTATAATTGAACAGCGTAAAAAGATCGATCCTCCTCTTCTTGTATATCCGCGAAATAATATGAAGATCAGCGGTCTTATTCTGAAAAAGAAGGAGATCATTTTTAGCTGGAAAAAGAATCCGGAAATAAAAATCTCCAGATTCTCATTGTCAAAGTACAATGATTTTTCCGATACTCTTTACAGCACTGACACAAGATCAAATTATCTGTCATTTAAAAAGGACCTGGTTCCGGGCGTCTATTTCTGGAGAGTTTCATGGATAGCTGACGGCGAAAACAGACCCGTTGCTTCCAAAACGAGGAAATTCACCGTGATGAAAACCGACAGAATAAGCTTGATAAGACCTGCCGATAATTTTGTAGTACTGCCGCAGGCTGACGGAGGCCCAAAATCGCTGCGTTTTTCATGGAACAGAACAGGAATAAGGGGTGTCTATAATTTACAAATATCAAATGATGAAAATTTCAAAAGTATATTCCGCATGATAAAGGTTAAAGGTCTGTCTCAATCAATAAAGGACTTTGATCCCGGAAAGTACTTCTGGCGTGTTGAATTCTATGATGAAGACGGCATACTTCTTGTGAAGAGCAATGCGAGAGCCTTTACCGTTCTTGACAGGCTGAGAGCTCCGCTTATTGTTGAGCCTGACAACAGATCCGTAGTGGATATGAGCAGCAGAGACGAACTCGCGTTGAAATGGAAAAAACTCCGGGGAGCGGATATGTACTCTGTAAAACTCTTCAGAGTTGACAGCGGCAGGATCAGGCACATAGCGGGAGTCTCCACAGGAGGAACAGAATTTATAATTGACGACCTTAAAAAACTTGAAGAAGGGAAGTTCTTATGGACTCTTCAGGCGCTTGATCATGACAGAGGAGGCGGAAAGATATTAAGAAGAAGCCCTGTGCTTAAATCTTATTTCGAGATCAAACTGTTAAATAAAAAGACCGAAGACCTGAAAAAGCTCAAACTTCCTGAAATTCTGATCATTAGGTAGGTTGTTATTTTACATTAGCGGATCATTACCCTCCCGGCAGGCTCTGTTCAATTGTGCGCATTAAATTCTTATCCCCATTTGCGCATAGTATCTGAGAGATTTTAAATTATGATCGATATAGTCGGTTATGAAAAAATCGGCACCGCATTCTAAAAATAGATATTTTAAAAATGATAACTCCATTGCCCCTCCCACTTTGTAATAAGGGTCGAAGGAATCGCTTTTATCCTGCAGATTTAATCCGAGATAACGCGTAAACATCGATTTTGATGCCCCGGCCCCTCCTCTGATAATAAAATTGAGCGGCATGTCAAAGTCCGTTATATAGAGGATGTTTATTCCGGCAGTCTGATTGGTCATATCGGTTTTATACTTCCCGGGCAGATCTTTTCCTTTAAATCGAAAATAACTTCCTTCAATTTCAAAACCAAAATGTTTCAGCAGGCCTGTATATTTTATAAACTTTAATGGCTTAAAAAGAACAAATTCACCCAGCACAAAGCTTATTCTGCCTGAAATGCCTTTGTAACTGTTATTAAAGGGACTTTCCCATGTGTTCGGAAAATATACATACTGCATTCCGGAGCTTATTTTAATGCCGAAAAGAAGCGATCTTTTGCCTTCAGGTTCCTTAAGCATGATCTTAGTATCCTGCCAATTGGACCAGGCCGCTGTTTTGTCAAATTTATCAATTGCTCCGATCCTTATTTTATATTTGCCCGGGGGAAGAGTAAATTCAATCCTGTTTTCATATACTCTTTTTTTGAATACAAGCTTGTCTTTTTTATCTTTTATCTGAATTTCGTATCCTTGAGCCCATTCAACTCTTTCCCAGCTGAATTTAATCTTTTTCCCATTGTCATTCTGCGCAAAGACAGGCTGCAAAAACAGGCATAATGCGAGGAATACTATTTTAACGATCAAGCGGGTTTCCCGCTCCGGCGCATTAAAATTCATCGTAACCGATATCCCAGTTTCCGTCTGTTCTGTTAACATTGTCATAATCCACGTTTACAGGAATATTATTGGGAGGATTTGTACGGTTAATGGAGATGGGGTCAATACCATTATCAATCGGCAATGTTATGGTTCCCGTAAGATGATAATCATAAACTGTTGAGAGTATAAAGAGGTCTGTCACTGCGGGTTCGGTGTCAAAGGCTCTGTTGTTCAGTGCAGTTGTGCCGTTTGCGGAAAGGTCTGTTTCAAAGCTGTTGTCATTGTCGTCCAGGGTGTCGGTCGTTGAACTGTCAGTATTGCTGTATTGAGAGGAAGGCCCGTCCCAGTACATTGCAGAGGGGCAGTACACAAAGAGATTGTTTCTCAACTCGGGAGGGTAGCTGTTCTGATCGCCGTTTTTGATGCCAATGCCTGCTGTCGATTCCGTTAACAGAATATTGTTGACTATATATGTATAAACCTGGCCGCTCATCCATATTGCAACCGCGTTTGACGATGCGGATCTCCCTCCGTTTATTGTATTATTGTATATGGCATATCTGCGCCTTGATGCCGCAGTGCCTAAACCGCCAGCGTCAACATATATTCCTATGGAATCCGATGCCGCAAATTCGCCTGCGCCGTTGATATAGTTGTTCTTAACAATGATGTCGTTCCCGTATCCCATCCAGATGCCGTAGCACTTATCTCCTCTGTCGCCTGCTGAAATTGTATTTCGTTCAATATATGAAAGCAACGCGTTATTGGTTGCCATATAAATACCATAGGTATGTGACGAGCCGTCCGTATTATTACCGGCTTTTATAAGCTTGTTATCACGTATGTCAACAGGCGTATCGGAAGAAAAAATTCCATAAGTGGAACCGGATGCTGAGTCTCCTGATGATATCTCAATATTTCCGGATATTACACTGCCTGTTCCGGAATTGGTATATATTCCATATGATGCCCATTGAGAATTTCCCGATCTAATAATATTGTTGCCGCCTATTTTAACCTGTCCGTCTTCATGGGCCCTTAAAGAAATACCAACACTATATGCGCCTGCATCTCCTGCCTGGATACTGTTATTTGTGAAGGTGTTGAGTCTTGCTTCCGCGCTGCCAGGCGTACCTTCAAGGATCACTCCGCAAGAAGTGCCGGAAGTAGCATTTCCGGTTATAATTGTGTTGCCGTCTATTTGAGGGTCCATTGATGCTGAGGTGCTGGTCTTATCCATATAAATTCCGAATGTGTTTTCAGCAGTGCCGCCCGTTATGTTATTTCCCTGAATTAAAGGAGTCACAGCAGAGGCATTATCATTGCCAATATAGATATCAACATAGCCGTTTGGAATAACAGCAAAAGTTCCTGGTACAATGGTATTGTTGGTTATATTAACAGTTGTATTCATAATTGAAATTCCGTAAACAGTCCCGTCGCCTGCCGGCGCATTCCCCATTGTGATATTGTTATTGTCAAAACTGTTTGCTGTTGCCGGGCCTCCCGCAAAATCGATAATACTTGATGATGCAGTTGTTCCGGTTGCAGCGCCTCCCGCAAATGTATTATTGGTAATGGAGGCATTTGAAGCGGTATATATACACCGTACTTTATTTCCGGCTCCCCCTTCTATGTAATTTGCGTCTATTACCGTGCCTGCCGAAGAGGTATCCACAATATAAATGGCATTGCCGTCGGTACTTGCAGGGTCATTGCTTCCCTTTATTAAAGGGTTATTATTGATATTCGGATTCGAAGATTCTATTCTTATACCGGCAACTGTAACGGCAGCGCTTGTTCCGGCTGTAATACTATTTCCTTTTATTGTATGAACTGCGGATTCATTGAGAATTGATATACCGTTGTTGCTTCCTCCGGTGTCGTTGTTATTCCCGCCCAGCAGGGTATTACTCAGGATCAGGCCCGAAGAAGTGTAGCTTAGTATACCGTTGCCCGAATTTATATTTGTATTATTGTTGCCGCCAGTTATAATATTATTCTGTATGGTGGGCTCGGCGCCGGCGTTTATATAAATGCCATTTCCCTGCGCCGCAGCTCCGTTATTATTGCTTCCGTTGATCGTGAATCCGTCAATTACTGCCGCATTTGTAACCGAAGTGCCTGTAAATTCAATGGTATTGCCGATTGAGCCTGCAGGAGAAATAGAAGTAATATATACAGCGGCGTCCCTTTTCTGAAAAGATAGATCATAACCGCCCTCTATTATTATATCAAAATCAATTGTAAGAGTTGACGCAGGATCGTAATTCCCTTCCGACACTTTTATATGCGTTACAGAAGTCGTGCCTGAAGCCAGTGCTATAGCGGAGCCTATTGTCTGTTTTGCGTCGGCCGGGCTGAAACCGCTGTTGCTGTCGTTTCCCGTTGTTTTTACAAAGACGGTATCATTTGGGTCCACAGTTAAAGCGAGAGGCAGGATCAAAGCCGGATTGTCGGATATGTCAAAGATTGACCCTGATGCCGGGGATATGGTATCTGTTGAATCTCCTGCTGAAATTGAGGAGTCAAGCACCAGTCCCACGGTATTTTCATCGCAGGCGTCTGCGTCAAGGGTCATAGAAATGATCGAGGATGCGCTTCCTCCGCTGTTTGTATAGGTGAAATCGCCGGATTGGAGCGGGGCATCGCATCCTCCTGAACTGCCGTCGGAATCAACCGGTTCGCTGAAGATAATTGACAGAATATTAGTTCCTGCAGCTCCCCTTGCATAGAATATTATGGGATTTGCACTGTCGGATTCTGCAATATCGAGAGTCTGAACCTGAGCAAGGGTATTCCCGACAATATCCGTTAATTGCGGCGCTGCTGTTGTGGTTAGATCGGGTTTGACGCCCGTATCGTAATCCAAGCTCTCGTCAAAGACAATATATATGATATTATCATTGGGAGTATCCGTTATTCCCGAAGGAAGGGCGCTGCCGTGAGCCAGTCTCACATTACTGTATCCTGCAACGAGCCATTCTGTCTGAACATTCCCGATGGAGTCGGCTATATATCCGGGAAATGTGCTGTCCTGTACATTTTCGGAAAAAGTTAATTTATAGTGGTCTATCCTGCCGTTCTTGTCGGTATCCAGGGTCTCGGCTGCTGAAATTACCGGAAAGGCCGTATCAATCACAATATTGCTTTCAGAGGATATCGTTATAGCCGGTATTGTTATATTGGCGCTGTTTCCGGAAATGTCGGTCAGGGCTGCGCCGGATGACAAAGCAATCGAAACTATATTAAGATCGGTGCTGTTTTCGCCGGGAGAGATTGTGTATGTTCCGTATGTTGTCAGCGAAGGTCCGAATGGAGCTATTGATATCGTTGCTCCGCTGTCCAGTGTGATCTCCAGGGTTCCTCCTGTTAAGATCACTTCTTCGGTAAAAGTTATTGTGATATCAATGGACGAACCCGCTCTGTATCTTCCGTCCGGCGTTGAAGACGTGACGGAAGCTATTTCGGGAACATCATCCTTAAGCCACAATTGTTCTCTCTCGCATGACAGGAGCGATGATATGAAGAGAGATGTTATCCAGATCAAAATGATCTTTCTTATTAATTGTCCCATAGGGAATTCGCTTTTTTTGCTTTTTATTTCAGTATGCATATTATATTATAATAATATTATTACCTCAATAATCGATTTTTTGTGTTAATAAAAAATTATAAAAATGAGATTAATTTTAAGCATATATGTTGATCTGAAATATAAAATGCTGATAAATATTAATAATTGACCTGCGATCAAATATATATTAAAATATATTTGTCTTTTTAGTAAGTCAAGTAAGTATATAAGTTAAGATTCAATAAATTGTATTTTCTATTTTAATATTTAAAGAGATAATTTATGAATAAGACGAGTAAGATAGTATCTTCAATTTCCCTGCTGTTGATATTAGTGATCAACTGCAATAACCCCGAATTGCAGAATTATTCAGGCAGGTCAGACAACAGGGTTGAAGCGGAAAATATTGTCAGATATTATTCGGATGAAAAACCGGGGAAATGGAAGGATCAGGTTAAAGACCATGTTCCGGAATATACAATTGAAGATTTTAACGATGTAAAACGGATAAGAGTTACGGTTCCCTTCAGCGGCACTTTGAGCCCTCCCCATTACGTTGAAGTTATTGTACTGGCAGATAATAAACACAAGCAGATCAAAAGCGTCACATTTGAGAAAGGCGTTAAAGATCCTGTTGCCCTGTTTGAAATTCCGGGCAATTATAATTCGGATTTATATATAATATCAAAGTGCAGCCTTCACGATATGTGGGAGAAGAAGATAACGCCGAATAATTGAGCATATACCGATCATCTCCTCTCCCCGTTTACTTCATCCGGTTTGCCATACTATCCGAAAAAGGGTAAAGGCAGAGATCGTGTGCGAGGATTTGATCTTCTTGTTTAAAGAGAATTCTGTTTAAAAGGAAAATGTGCACTGTTTTATCGGATTTGTTTATAAATTCGGAACAATTTTTTCTGCAATTAATAGTTTAAAGGTTGATCTAAGGTTGATCTTTATTAAGTCTATCCCATATTGTGAAATGCAATTTAATAAGATTTTCAGGCCAATTTAAGCAATGAGGAAATGTTTACTCCGTTTATCGATGAATTTCGTGAAAACGGTGGAATATTATAGATGAAGATCAGGCTTTTATTGATCCTAAAATTAAAGCTGTGGAATAGACTATGAGCAAAATAACTTCACATGCAACTCCGTTATTTTCGGAAGTAAAAAGTTTAATTGAGCGAAGTCGTCAAAAGGTTGCTGTTACGGTTAATGCCGAAATAACCTTGCTTTATTGGAATATCGGCAAACGGATAAAAGAAGATATTTTAAAAAACAAGCGCGCCAAATATGGGAAAGAAGTCATAAAGGCCCTGTCAAAACAATTAATAGCAGAATACGGCAGAGGATGGAGTGAAAAGCATCTTCGACATTGTCTACGCGCCGCGGAGATATTTGAAAATGAAAAAATTCTCTACGCGTTGCGTACACAATTGAGTTGGACCCATATTAGGACAATTATATACATCGATGATGAATTGAAACGGGATTTTTATATAGAGATGTGCAAACTGGAACGATGGAGCACGCGAACATTACAAGAGAGAATAAACTCTATGCTGTATGAACGAACGGCAATTTCAAAGAAACCGGAAGAAACCATACAAAAAAATTTGGAATTATTGAGAGATGAACAGAAGTTAAATCCCGATTTGGTTTTCAGAGATCCCTATTTTCTTGATTTTTTGGGCTTAAAAGATACTTACTCTGAAAAAGATTTGGAATCTGCCATATTAGCCGAATTACAAACTTTTATTATTGAATTAGGTTCGGATTTTGCTTTTCTTACAAAGCAAAAGAGAATAACCATAGACAATGAAGATTATTATATTGACCTATTGTTTTATCACAGAAGATTAAAATCTTTGGTTGCCATTGACTTGAAATTAGGCGGATTTAAAGCAGCGTATAAAGGACAAATGGAGTTGTATCTCCGCTGGTTGGAAAAATACGAGAACGTTGAAGGAGAAAATGCTCCTGTCGGGTTAATTTTATGTGCGGGAAAAAATGATGAACATATAGAGCTGCTGCAATTAGACAAAAGCAATATTAAAGTAGCCGAATATTTGACGCATTTACCCGATATAAAATTGCTTGAAACAAAATTGCGTCAATCCGTTGAGCGGGCAAAAGAACTTTTAGCGCAAAGAGAGAGTAATAATTAATAAAAAAGATTTTTTACCGGAATGTCCGGAGGCTGATCCAACCATATGCTGCCCTTTGCCAAGGGACAAAAGCGATGCTTTTTGGTATATATACAAAAAAAAGGGTAAAGGCAGAGATCGTGTGCGAGGATTTGATCTTCTTGTTGAAAGAGAATTCTGTTTAAAAGGAAAATGTGCACTGTTTTATCGGATTTGTTTATAAATTCGGAACAATTTTTTCTGCAATTAATAGTTTATTGAATATTATACATTGAATATGCTAATTTCAATGATGGGGGAGATAATTAGAATATGGATCATAAAATCACTGAGCTTATCAGAATGCGCACCGCATGGAGAACCTATTCCGGAAAGATAATTGAAGACCATAAAGTTAAACTCATAGAGAGTTTTATAGATAATCCGGAAACCGGCCCCTTTGGCAACAGCGCCAGATTCAGGTTCGTGGGCGCAACAGAGAGCGACTTTAGCTCGCTAAAGGATCTGGGAACCTACGGTTTCATTAAAGGCGCTAAAAGCTTTATTATTGGAGCTGTTAAAAAAAATGAAAAGGATCTTGAAGATTATGGATATTTAATGGAAAGGCTGATTCTCTATTTAACGGATCTGGGTCTTGCCACCTGCTGGCTCGGCGCTTCCTTTAATAAGAGCAGTTTTGCTGAAAAGATGGATCTTTCCGGCGATGAGGTAATTCCTGCCGTAACTCCTGTGGGATACAGAGCTGAAAAGAGAGGAGCCGTTGATTCTCTGATCAGGCGGGCAGCAGGTTCAAAGAATAGAAAAAAGGGGGATGAAATATTTTTCTCTGAAGAGTTTAACATCCCTCTGACCCAAGAAGAAGCCGGCAAGTATTCTCTTCCCCTTGAAATGGTAAGGCTTGCCCCGTCTGCATCAAATAAACAGCCCTGGAGGATCATCAAAGATAAGAAAGGAAATGTTTTTCATTTTTATCTCCGGAGGACAAAGGGCTACTACAAGGAAGACAATATATTTAAAATGATGGATCTTCAGAGAATAGATATGGGAATTGCTATGTGCCATTTTGAGCTTACTGCAAATGAACTTGGTTTAAAGGGAAAGTGGAAAGATACAGATCCGGGAATTGCTTTGCCTGAAAGGACCCAATATGTTGTAAGCTGGCTCTGTTAAGAGAGACTCTTTTTATTCATTAAAAATAATTGACAGCGCAATCAATATAATGTAAGCAATTAAAATATCCGAAAGATCCTGAAAAGTGTTGGCGAGGATTATATAATGTTAAGAAAAATTGCTTTTATTATGATCTTCTTTTTTTCTTATGTCTGTTTGATTGGTCTTAAATCCGGCGAACAGCGTTATTCTGCTTTTGGGCGGGGGAAAGGCAGAACCGTTATAATAGTATATACAAATTCCCTTAACGGCAATATAGATGCATGCAAGTGCAAGGAAGAGCCCAACGGCGGGCTTGTGAAACGAGCTGCTGTTATTAAGAGCCTCAGGAAACAGTACGGGGATATTTTTCTTTTTGAAACCGGAGATTTTTTCTCATATGATCCCGACCCATTGCTGGCTCGGTATATTGTGAAAGCCTATAAATATATAAGCTATGATGCGGTCTCCTTCGGCGACCAGGAATTTACTATTGGAGCGGGCATGTTTTTAAAGTTCAGGAATGATTTACCCTTTCTGTGCAACAATATTTCGATAAAGACCGGAGCATGGGGAAAGCCCTTTAAGAGGTACAGAATAATCAGAAAAAAAGGGATAAAAGCGGGAGTAATAGGTACCATCTCCAAAAGTTCATTCAGATATTATAGCAGAGATATAACTGCAGAAATTAAAATATCAGACCAGATCAGGGAGATAAAGAAAGATGTTGCTCTTCTAAAAAGAAAGGGCGTTGATCTGATCATACTGCTTTCTCATTCGGGATATTAAACCGACAAAGTAATTCAAAGAAAAATTCCCTCGATTAATATAATTGTGGGAGGCCATTCCCAATCATTGGTTAAAGTTCCGCGGATTAAAGGCAATTCGGTAATTGTGCAGGCAGGAGCCAATGGAGCGCGGATCGGAATTCTTGAACTTGCAGTTAACAGAGGCAGAATCGGAATAATCCGAAACAGATTCATGAGGCCCGATCAGTATAAACCGAAAGATGACCGGCAAATAAGAGAGCTTATAGATCAATATAAGAAAGAAGTGAAAAATAATTTTAATGATCTGAGATTCAAGTAAATATGACTTTAATAGATCCAAAAATTCTAAAAGAATCTCTGATAATTGTTCTGCTTTCCATAGGGATCGCTTTGACGATCAATCTCTTTCACCCGAAGGGGTATATTTTGATAGAGAAGAACAGAATAAAGAGCAAAATTATATATATATCGGGCGAAGAAGCAAAAATCAAGTATGATAAAGGTGCAGCGCTTTTTGTAGATTCGAGAAGCGCTTATGAATTTATGAGAGGACATATTAAGGGAGCATTAAGCGTTCCGGCTTATCCCGAATCAGCGTCATTTAATAAGATCAAAAAATATTTCAATAGACTGCAGGAACCCATTGAACTTGTAATATACTGCACAGGTAGATCCTGCGGAACGTCAAAGGATCTTGCAGATAGACTTTTTGGTCTCGGTTATAAAAGGCACATATATATAATCAAAGAGGGCTATCCCAAATGGGTAGAACTGGGATATCCTGTAAAAGAGTCCGAGAGGAGATGATTTTGAATGAGCCCTTATAAAGAGATAATAGATAATCTGCTGGATGGCAGCATAGTAACCGCTATTTTGCGTATAATAATGGGATTGCTCTTTTTATACTCCGGGTACTTTAAGATGATTGATCCCCAGGTATTTGCTCCGGTTATTTCCAACTATGGAATTCTGCCGGAACTTCTTATCCCCTATACTGCAATAATACTTCCTGTTCTCGAGTTAATTCTCGGAGCGCTTCTTATTATCGGGTATAAGGTAAAAGCTTCGTCTTTCTTATCGCTGATACTAATGATAATTTTTATTACTGCAGTTACAGTAAATTTGATCAAAGGAAACAACTTTAATTGCGGATGTTTTGAACTGGGCAGGTTCGGTATAAGCGAAAATATAAGTATTGGACTTATTGTGCGCGACCTGATATTTGCTGCTATATTGGCCTTATTGCTGATCACAAAGAACTCTCCATTCTCAATTGACAGCAGAAAAAAATAATTTATAATATGCGGTTTTATTCCTGATGAAAGAATCGGGAAGGCTGCCTTTCTAAAATTTAATAAAAAAAATTTACTATTTTCTTCCGTTGATCGTACTGATTAATGGAAGGTGAAAATGAAAAAGATCATTATAGTAATTTTTATTATATCTATCAGCGCATTTCCTCTATCTTCAAAGCTTTTAATAAACGAGGTCGTTACAGCAACAGGGAGCGATTGGGTTGAACTCTATTTTCAGAGCAGCAAAAAAGAGAGTATCGATATATCGGGTCTTTATGTAACAATGTATTACGGCAGAAACGAGAATCTGGCAGCAGAGCCCGTAACGCTTTACAGTTATAACAGGATTGAAACTTCCTATGACGACAGATTTGCCGTGATTCACTTAACAGAACCGCGTATGGAAGATGAATCTGACGAAAAAGGCGACCTCAATGGAAACGGCGTCCTGGATCTATACTGCAATAACTATTATAACAGTCTATGGAATTCCGAGGGAGTTGTAGCTGTTGATACTGATGATGATCCGTCAAATGGAGGCGTTATAGATTTTGTGGCATATTCCAACAGAGACGGAAGTCCCAATAAGTCCATAGAGTCCTATATAGATTACGCCGTAAGTTTTAATGAATGGACGCAATGCAGCAGCGGCAATCCGCAGAACTGTTCCGTTGACACAGGCGATTCCGGTTTAAAAGAATATATGTCAATATCCAGAGTATCCGGAAATGATACCAATTCCATGAATGATTTTGTAATAACAAATTTTCAGACTCCGGGCAGAGAAAATATAGTTAATGTTAAGAGGAGCAGAAGAAGATTATTCAGGTGCTTGCGAAATAAAATATCCCTTTTCCCCTCAAAGAGCAGTTCTCTTTCGGGTAGAGTTCCTCTTTTTGTCTATGAAAGCTGCAATATTAAATTTAGGATTTTTTCGGTTAACGGCATGAAGGTATATGAAGAACCCCTTTATAGATACGTTAAGCCCGGTTATTTTTCATTAAAGTGGGCCCCCTTTGCAGGTAATTCATTCAGACCTACAGGGCTTTATATCGGGCGGATTGAAGCCGTCTCCAGAGAACGGAGCATATCCGATAGCAAATCGATCATTCTGATCCTGAGCCGCAGAAAATGACAAAGTTAATTGTATCAATATTTGTGAGCAAATGTATGATAGGCGCTTTTGAATACAGAAGCGGAAATCCCGAATCACTCTTTCAGCATAATAGGGCAGCTGTCGACTCTTTCTCTCCAGGGTCTTTGATCAATCCCGCATACCTCCCTCTTGTAAATTATATGTATTTAACGACTTCAGGGGATAATCCCTATTCCATTGATGAACTCTACTCCGGCAGTATCGGTTTCGGCGCAGGGGCAGGCAGTACCGGACTGCAGTTTGTCTGGAAAAGGTTCGGCATTAAAGAATACAATGAAAATATCATGAATTTTAATGTCGGGTTTATGCCTGTTAAGTATTTATCCGTGGGAACAGGGATCGCTTATTATTTTTTACAGATCGATACAGAATATATTTCATACAGAAAAAAACTCATTGATTCAAGGTTTTCCGTTCTCATTATGCCGACTCATTGGCTCAGGCTTTCGTTTCTTCAGGAAAATATCGGAGCAATATGGGATGACAGCAGGAGATCTATCCTCTTTCCGGAATACAGTTACGGTATATCGATTCATGCTGTTAAGGGGCTGTCAATAATCTGGAACAGAACAGGAACTTCTTTCGGTTCTATAAACAGCTATTCCGTTACTGCAAACCTTCTCGATTTTTTATCAATAAGGGGAGGATACTCAAGGGAAACTTCTACATATTCGGCTGCATTTTCTTTTATTTTAAGAAATATGATAGTTTCCTACGGTTTCAGGTTTCATACTTATCTCGGTTATACTCATTCCATAGGATTGTCTTTAACGGAGGTTCCGGTCAGATATGAGAGTCTCGATTATTTAACAGAGTTTCCTGATAGATCCGGGTTAATAAAAAACAGCAGAATTAATATCAATAGATGCACGATCGATGAACTGAGAGATATCCCTCTTCTGTCGGATACAATGGCACAGAGGATCATTAAATACAGAGAATTGATAGGGCCGGTTACAAAAAAATCGCTCATGCAGATAGGTCTGAGCAGTAGAGATATTACTATGCTGACCGATTATATTTACGGTTTAAAAGATGAAGAGCCCGGAGTAAAAGAATTTGTCCCAAGAAGGAGAGGATATAGATCGGGAAGAAAAAAGAGATTGAGACACAGCTATAAAAAAAGAAAGAGCCTCTTTATTAAATTAATTAACAATGGAATAAATCCCGGCCTTTCATTAAAGATATCGGAAATTGCCGTGAAAAAGAGCGGAAAATCCTTTGAAGAAGCAATTGGGAGTATCCCCGGTATCTCTTCCCGGCAGAAGAGCAGGATATTAAAGATATGCGCAAAGTAAGAATTGTTGTTATCGCTTTTTTTTTGTCCGGTGTATATCAGGTATAAATTTATGGGCTGCCGGAGAAAAAGTTATTTTTTCTCTTCAGGCCGAGTATAAAAACGATATAATCGATTATGATAAAAGGGAGAGGAATTTTTTCAGAGAGAAGATAGGTCTTTTCTTTTCCAAAAGCAGTTTATTCAATTTTACTCACGTTTATATTGACAGCGAAGATAAAAGATTTACCTGGAATCTCTCCTTGTCGGATATATCACCCTGCTTTAAAGTGATCACAGGAAATTTTAATATAAATTACGGAGTGGGTCTGATAATCGGAAAGAAGAGATATATTTCACCCGACCCCTTTATATCTTCACTTAGGGCTGAATACAGCAGAAATTTTGTGCCGGCAAACTCGGGAAATCCGTCCTTATCCTTTTACGGAGTGGGAAGTGTTTTCATGTTCAAGAGAGGGATCTTTGAATTCTCGGTAAATAGTTTCCTTTCCGGGCGCAGAAGGTTTATTAAGAGCAAGTATTATGAATCCGGGGCTATTGAAAGTTCTCTTTCCTCAATCAGTCAGAGATATAAAAAAGACCCGGACTATACGGAGCCGGTTCTTTTAAATGACAGAGGCTCCATGTTTAAAGCTGCTCTGTTCGGGATCGTCACTTTGGAGGCGTTTTTTTTTGAGACATTTATTGAGGATCAGTCACAGAGAAAAATTTTTTGGGGCAATTTCAGCAATGATCCGTTTATAAGGGGGATCGGGAAATATTTTACATCGGGTTTGTTCCTGCAGTTCAGGGACGATTATATATCTCTTTTTTGTGAATCAGGAAAAACATTTAAGAAAATTATCTATGACAATAACAGAACCGGCAGTATCGAAGGCTATGGATTTATATATGGAATAAAATTTAAAAATAGAAGGGCCGGTATTTCATTTATCGGAAAAAACACAACGCGTGAATTTTACGCTCCCTACAGTTCGGGAAGGTCTTATCCTGTTCGATCGTGGCTTTTTAACAGCGCTGTCAGGCCGGCAGATCGTCTTAAGGCCGGAACATCATTTTCCTCCGAGAAAAAACTTATTTCAGGAAACAGCAATGAATGCCTTCCTTCGGTTAGAATGGAAAAGTATTTTCTGAAATATACTTTTAATAAAAGAGGCGCTATAAAATTGTCGTATAATTTTTTGAAACGGGACAGCGGCGGTGAAATCAGCGGGAAGAAAAGATTCAAAGGATCGGCAGATCTGAAATTGTACTTCGTTAAGTTGTTATTTCTTGCGGCAAATCAGAGATCACAGAGAGCCTCGTCATGGGAAGCTACATGGGGAATTTTTTTGAAGTTATATAAAAGCATCTCCTTAAAATGTATTTATTCAAGGTTTTTTATAACAGAGGGCAACCCCATTTATGCGGATAATTATAAGGACAGCAGCTATTTATCGTCAGGGAGCTCTGTTGACAGATCGGTTAATCGCTTTTCAGCCTCTATTGAATATAAAGAGGGGAGCAGAAAATTTTCATTAAGATATGAAAAATTTTTTGCGGGCCGGAAATCACTGAGGAGAAGGCTTGAGTTTTCCGGGAAGATGATTTTTTGATTATTGAAAATAATATTTCGGTTTTGCCCGCATAAAATAACGGATTCAAAATTTATAACCTCCTCCTTTTCTCGGGCCTTTTCTTTCTTCATACTTTTGTGAGATCAGTCGAAAATTATTAGAGAGATATTCCTTTTCGGTCAAGACGCAATATTTTGAAATGCCGCTGTTCTATTATGAGGGATAGCTCTCTGTTTTAAGTAATTTTATTATTAGAGGTACTTTTTATGATTTCCAGAATTGATCATGTTTCCATTGCAGTAAAGGACTTTGAGGGAGCAAAGAGATTTTTTAAAGATATTATCGGCGCCATAGAATGCTCAAAGGGCACGGATGAGGGGAAAAAATTTTTATGGGAAATATTTTCAGCAGGCGATCTCAGCAGGATCGAATTGATAACCCCCACAGGCAGCGGGAGTTTCCTCGATGGTTTTCTAAAGGACAGGGAAGGAGCGGTACACCATATAACATTTGAAACACCGGATATTGATAAAGCAAGAGAAATATTAAGAAATAAAAACATCCCTTTCTTTGAAGGAACCGATTACGGCGGAGTGTGGAAGGAGATATTTATTCATCCCAAAGATGCATTCGGCGTATTGATCCAGATCGCAGAATTTAATCCGAATGACTGGCTGTCGGAAAAAGTCAGGCTGCCGGAAAATATTAAATGGCAGGCCGAAAAAGTTGACGGGAATATTAGAATTGATTTTGCCCATCCCGGAGGAGGAAAAGTTGAGATTGATCTCAGCAAAGATGAAATAAGAAGTCTTATAAAAGAGCTTGGAGAATTATTATAAGATGCCCCGTGAAAAGGATGTTATATCTATAAATGAAGCGGCGGGTCTGCTTGGAGTTTCATCCGCAACAGTAAAAAACTGGATCAAGCATGAATATCTTATTCCGGTAATGAAAAAGAACAGGATGCTTTTTTATTATAAGGATGTTAAAGATCTTAAAAAGGGGATTAAGAACGGATCGGTCAATAGACTCAAAAAAGGAGCGAACAAGATCAAAGCCGGCAGAACATTTATTCCGGAAGAGTATATTAATAATAAAAGAAACAGCGAGATAATTTTATTTATAGTAAATTATTTAAAGGAATCGGGCCTCCCTCTTGAATCCGCTCTTTTTGTTTTATCAATAAATCTGTTGATCAGAAAAAATTTTATTTTGAGCAGGAATCTCAATGACATAATCGGTTTCAGAAATAAGTATTTTAATAATCTGCAGGTGAAAAAGGAATTATGCGGATGGTTTAATGAACTGAATGATTTTGTTATTGACGAGAAGAGCCGAAATATCTTAAGTCTGAACCTCCCTGACCAGAGGGACTTGCTGGGATTGATTTATCAGTCATTACTAAAAGAGGGTTTGAAGTCGAGCTGTGGTTCTTACTATACTCCTGAAAGCGTAGTGAAAGATATAGTTAAAGAACATTGTTGTGAAGATGCAAGAATTCTTGATCCCTGCTGCGGCACAGGGCAGTTTTTAACTGCTTTCTCGGAAAGAACAGGCAACCCTGAAAATCTTTACGGAATTGATATTGACCCTGTTGCCGTAAAGATTGCCAGAATTAACCTGATAATGCAGTACGGCAATTTTGAATTTGCTCCGAAGATATTTCATGGCAATACGCTGCTGAATATTCATCATTTAACGGAAATAAATGACAGAAGATTTGATATAATAGCAACCAATCCTCCGTGGGGTCTGCATTTTTCAGGAAAAGATTTAAAGCTGCTGAGAGAGTATTATCCGGGAATACGTTCAGGCGAATCTTTTTCATTTTTTCTCAGAAAAAGTCTGGATCTACTCACTGAAAAAGGGAAAATTATGTTCATCCTGCCAGAATCTCTTTTAAATGTGGGATATCATTCTGATATCAGAAACTACATATTGGATCAAAGCGAAATAAAAAAGATTAAATATCTCGGAAGGATTTTTAAAAATGTTTTTTCCCCTGTTGTTCGGCTCGATTTGGAAAAAAATAGAAATAAACCTGACAGTATGATCAAAATAGAAAAAGATGGAAGAGAATACTATGTCAGTCAAAAATCATTCAAAAAGAACAGCAGCTATGTATTTACTATCAATGCGGATGAGAAAGATATTTCCATAATCAATAAGGTATTAAATACAAAGCACCTGACTTTAAAAAATAATGCCCGGTGGGGTTTGGGAATTGTCACTGGAAATAATAAAAAATATCTGCTGCAGGAAAAACTGGAAGGGTATGAGGAAATAATCACCGGGAAGGACATTGAAAAATTTATCATCAATGAGCCGGAAAATTATATCAGGCTGGATGTGGAAAAGTTCCAACAGGTTGCTCCGATTTATAAGTACAGAGCGAAAGAAAAACTTGTTTATAAGTTTATCACGAGTAAACCGGTTTTTGCCTATGATGACAGACAGAGATTAACGCTGAACAGCGCAAATTTTGTTATCCCGGAATTGGATAATTATCCTGTTAAAGTAATTCTTGCTCTTTTTAATTCCGTACTATATCAATTCCTGTTTAAAAAGAAATTTGCGTCGATCAAGGTTCTTCGAAGCCATATTGAAGAATTGCCTCTTCCGCTGTGGAGCGGAAATATTTTACAGGAGATTGTTTTAATGGCGGACAATATTTTATCCGGTTCTGACTGCCGTAATGAATTGGATCTCTATATAATGAGAAAGATGGGACTTAATGATCGGGAAATTGATATTATCTGTAAAGCTGTTTAAGATGATCAAAAATATTTCAGTCAGCTCTTAACTTCTGCATCAAAGTTAAATCGGAATTAATCAGAATTTTTGTCCGGTTTTTTTGAATAATATTGACAGAATTGAATTATTTTCTATAATATAATAATATACAGGGAGGGTATTATTATGAAGATTGAAAAGGATTTTACTGAATTTATTAATCTTAAAAACAGGATCAACAACAGTGCCGGGTCCTTGAAGATTAAAAGAAACACTTCATTAAACAGGAATAGAGCAGACTCCGCACTTCAGAATTCCATATCATTAAGAATGAACAGAGAAAAGGCATTAAGCGATGCTCTTGCGATTGCCCAGACCTCACAGGCTGTGCTGCAAAAAGCCATGACGGTTTTTATGAAGCTGAGAAATATTGCTGCAAAGGCAATATCGTCGGGAAATATTAATCCTGATGAGATCAATCGAGCTGTTGTTGAGATCGATTCGGCAATTAAGGAATATGGTGAAAATATTGTTATTCCGCAGCAGTCATGGCAGAGTAATAATCCGGATCATATTAATAGCGGCGGTTTAAATTCTGTAAGGAAACTGGCAGAAGATATGGCAAACAATAAAGATATAACCGGTGAAAGGATTAGTTCGACAGGTCAGTCTATTGCTATTAATCTGGAGTCGAACCGTAAATCTGTTGAGGATATTAAGGCGTCCATTAAAAAAATAGTGAAGGAATATCCTCAGCAGGAATATAAAGTAATTGAGAGTCAAAAAAAGTCCCTTATTGAAAATATTAATCGTTTCCCGGGACTGCTGCTTTCCATTCAGGGCAATGTCAATCCGGAAAAGGTAAGCCGGTTCTTGTAATATTCACATATAATATACTTCGGGCTATTATTGTCCATTTAATTTTTAATTAATGAATCCTAACAGACGTCATAAATTTTTTTTAATAATTTTTTTTAAGATTTATCTTGACTTTAAATTAATTTTTTGTATAAATGATCACAGTTTAATAACATGGTTCTTAAACTACTTATCTTACCGTAGACGGGAAAATCTATTAAATGTGGATTATTTCAGAAATATCCTGAACGATGTAGAATACATCGTAAATATTTTTAATTAATCAATATAATTTATTTTCCCTTTACTTTCTCGGATAAGGATAGAGATAAAACTTAAAAAATGACATATAAAAAAATAAAGAAAATAAACTGTTCCGGAAAAGAAAAAAGCGCTTTTAGAAATCTTGATATTTTTCAGTATCAACATAATAGTGAAAGCATTGACTCCGGCAGAAACAGCACAAGTACTTTTGATTTGATCGGAAAGTATTATTCACAGGTACCTGCTGCAGCTATTCCCCGGCTTCAGATTGCTGACATTGATTGTTTCGCAGTTGACCTGGCAAAATTTCTTATAGATAAAATCAGTAACAAATTGACGTTGTTAAGATCAGATAATTCATTCAGTGATGAGTTTTATAATTCCTGTATCGATGAAGTTAAAAGCGTTGATCTGTACAGTGAAGTTAATGATCCTGAACTTATGGTAATATATATTAAGCAGATGATAAATCTCTTGCGCCGGTGCGGGGTGCTGGAAAACAGATCCGGCATAGCTGAAATAAAGAGCAGTGTATTAAAGAGATCATTATTTGGAATACTTTTTAATACATTCTGGAATGAGATCGATTGGAGTGATATTTTCCCATCGGACCCTGATGCTGCCGAAGATTTAAAAAAGAACAGATTTTTTATGAGAGATATTCTTTTAAGTTGCTCTGCGAGAGAGAAACTGGATACTGTTACAAATGAGTTTTATGAATTAACCGGTTTTGGGAAAAAGAATGATGTCTTCATGACTTCATTTATCGACTTTTATCTTTTCACATGGCTGAAACATTTCGGAATAATTAAGTACATTGCCGGTTCCTGTAATTCTCCTGTTTATATCATGCTTACTGACAGAGGAAGACAAATTCTATCCTGCGCAGGGTGATTTTTATGAAAAGACAACTATTCTATTTGCTTGTGCCTCTTATACTTATCTCATGTTCAAAATATAATATAAGAACTGAAATGGAGAATAAGAGCGATCTGTCTCAGCTAAAATCGAGCGGTCTGATTTACAGAATGTCACGGACCGGCATTTTCGACAGAGGGAGCGTTGAATCTGTAATTAAATTATGGTTCAGAGGCCACAAAAAGATTAATAATATAAAGGTGATTTCTTCCGCTGATGACAGGATTGGGGTATATAATTCTATCTACGATAGATTTTTCCAGCCCTCGGTTTCAAATGGTCTGCTGAAGTATAAAACAATCGGTGTAATTAAACTGTTTCTCCGCAGCAATGAAGATGAACTTAAGAAGATCATTGATGATAACAAACTTGACAGTATAATAATATACGAAGTTAAGAGTAATTTCTCTCCTGAATTGCAAATATTCGATTTTAATTCGATTTTAGTAATTGCTGATAAAGATTTGAATATAATTTATCTTGATTACCAGAAGGATTCCTATCCTGAAGACAAAACTAATTGGGATACAATTCTTTATGGCGATGTAAAAGGCGATTATGATAAATATAATATGAATATGCTGAAGAAGCTTCTTCTCGACAAGATCAGCGAAAGGCTGATTGAAACTCTTAAAGACCTTGATTATATTGACGAACCCGACGAGTGATCTGGAGACGGCGGGAGTCGAACCCGCGTCCTGCAATACAGCCCTTTAGCGTCTACATGCTTATCCTGTTCTTGTTTAAGTTCTTTATACCGGGAACAGGAACCGTACTAAAGAACCTTGCTTTCTATTGTTTCTTTTCTGTTTCGAAAGCAAAAAACAGAAAATATTCTCTGTTTTTTACGCCCTTTAAGGTCCCAGAGAAGCAGATCCTTAAAGCACGGCAGCATTTATATTATGCTGCTAATGCAAAGTTATCGTTTGCGATTATAATTAGCCTGCCGTTTTTTACGAGTTGACAGCACACTCGACATGCAGCTAAAACACCGCTATCACAGTCGAAACCAAGTTCGTCCCCTATATATTTAAAATACAAAATATTAGTCATAATGTCAATCATTAATTCAAAAGCGCTTAGCTTCAGATTGCCGAATTCAAGTTCTCGTGAGCCCTCTTAAAATCCGGACAAAAAAAATTTATGATCATAAAAAATTATTGACAGGAGTGTTTCTATGTATAGTAATGTTTTTTCCTGTAGAGTCAGATATGTATAAGTTAAATGAAATAGCATACGCCTTATCTCGAATAGATGACAAAAATCTTATAGAAGATTTTTTAAGAAGTATTTTAACGGAGAAGGAAGTTAAAGACATTTCGTCCAGGTGGGAACTTGTTAAACTTCTTGATGAAGGTTTAAGTCAAAGAAAGATCGCAAAGGAGCTGCAGCTCAGTCTGTGTAAAATTACAAGAGGTTCAAAGGAACTTAAGAAAGATAATTCTGCATTCAAAAAAGTTATAAGAGAGTATATCCCTTAAAACTGATGATTTATATAAATAAATTCTAATCTTAGGAGGAACAAATGGCAATCAAAGTATTATTAAATGAGGATGAAATTCCAAGACAATGGTATAACATTGCAGCAGATCTTCCAAGCCCCATGTTGCCGCCGCTTGGCCCGGACGGGAAACCCATATCGCCCGATATGCTGGCTCCGGTGTTTCCAATGAATCTGATTGAACAGGAAGTGAGTCAGGAAAGATGGATCGATATTCCTGAAGAGATCCTTGAAATATTATACAGATGGAGGCCCTCGCCTTTACACAGAGCGAAATTTCTTGAAGAAGCGCTGGGTACACCTGCAAAAATATACTATAAAAACGAAAGTGTTTCTCCTGCAGGAAGTCACAAAACCAATACGTCTGTTGCTCAGGCGTGGTATAATAAACAGTTCGGTATTGAGAAAATAACAACGGAAACAGGCGCCGGCCAGTGGGGAAGCGCTCTTTCCTTTGCCTGCGCACTTCTGGGACTTGAGTGCAAAATATTTATGGTAAGGATCAGTTTTGATCAGAAACCATTTCGTAAAGTTATGATGCAGGTCTGGGACGGGAATTGTGTTGCCAGCCCCAGCAGGGAAACAAATGCGGGAAGAGAAATTCTTGAAAAGTTTCCAGATACTCCGGGCAGTCTCGGTATTGCAATAAGTGAAGCAATTGAACAGGCAGTAACCGATGAGAGCGGCAAGACAAGATATTCCCTGGGCAGTGTTCTGAATCATGTTCTTCTTCATCAGACAATAATCGGCCTGGAAGCGAAGAAACAGCTTGATAAGATCGGCGAAAAGAAGGTTGATGTTGTTATCGGCTGCGCAGGAGGCGGAAGCAATTTTGCCGGTCTTTCATTCCCTTTTGTTCTGGATAAAATTAACGGCGCAGAAATAGATGTGATTCCTGTTGAGCCCTATTCGTGCCCTACAATGACAAAGGGGCCCTTTGCATACGACCATGGAGATGTTGCAAAGATGACTCCCCTTCTTCCGATGTTCTCACTGGGCCATGATTTTATTCCTCCTCCCATCCATGCCGGAGGGTTGAGGTATCACGGAATGGCTCCTCTTGTAAGCCAGCTTGCGGTTGAAGGGCTGATAACGCCGAGGGCAATTCATCAGCTTGAGTGTTATGAAGCTGCTGTTATGTTTGCAAGAACCGAGGGAATTATCTGCGCTCCTGAAACAAGCCATGCAATAGCTGCAGCTATCCAGGAAGCAAAGAAGGCAAAAGAAGAAGGAGAAGAAAAGGTAATTCTTTTTAATTTGAGCGGTCACGGTTTGATGGACCTTCAGGGATATTCGAGTTTCTTTGACGGGAAGCTTAAAGATTACGAACTGCCGCAGGAAGAGATTGACAGAGCTCTCAAAGCAATAGAAGGACTGCCGGTACCTGAAATATCAAAAACAGGCAAATGGTAGAAAAATATTTCCGCAGGGGATCGCCCCTGCGGAATATAATAACAATTATGATAGATGAACATGATCCGAAAAAAGGGTACTGCCGAAAACTGGGGCATTACATTGAGTTTAAGTACTGCAGGTTAGAAAATAACGGCATCCCATGCGGAAAAATTCTTGATTGCTGGTTTAAAATTTTTCCTGTTGAGGAGTTTGTTGATTCGAATTATACGGATGAAGAAAAAATGTTATTATTTAAACCTCAGGCACCGAAAATATCTTCGCTGATTGAACTTATTGAAAAAGCCAGAAAAGCTTCCAAAGAGTGATAATAATTTTTTGTAATAGTAATTGTTGTCCGAATTCAATATTATTAAAATATTTCTTTACAAATTGATAATATAAAAATATTTATCCGGTAGTGGTAGTACGAACCTGCCGAGAACTGTTAATCTTTTCATGTAAAACTTTAAATGTGAAAAAAATATCAAAGTATATTTAGCAGAATAAATATTTTTTAAGGAGATATCCTAAAATGCCTAATAAAGCCCTTAAACTCTATGATCCTCAGATCTATGAATTGATCAGACAGGAGAAAACCAGGCAGAGCGGATGCCTGAGATTGATCCCTTCGGAAAATTATGTATCAAAAGCTGTAATGGAAGCAACAGGGAGCTGTCTTACAAATAAGTATGCGGAAGGGTACCCGGGAAAAAGATATTATGAGGGACAGCAGGTAACGGATCTAATTGAAACTGTTGCCATTGAGAGAGGGAAAAAAATATTTAATGCGGAACACTGTAATGTTCAGGCTTATTCAGGGTCAGTGGCAAATCTTGCTGCGTATAACGGGCTTATAAAGCCGGGCGATACAATAATGGGGCTTTCCCTGACAGATGGCGGCCATCTCACCCATGGCTGGAAAGTGAGCATAACAAGCAGGATATATAATGCTGTTTACTACAAAGTAAGGCCCGATACAGGCAGAATGGATTATAATGAGATAGAAGACCTTGCAAAGAAGTATAAACCGAAGTTGATTATTTCAGGGGCAACTGCCTATCCCAGAGAGATAGATTTTGAAATATTCGGGAGCATTGCAAAAAAAGTGGGAGCCTATCACGTAAGCGACATAGCGCATATTTCCGGCCTTGTTGTTGCAGGGATACATAAAAGTCCCGTGCCCTATTCGGATGTTGTTTCAACTACAACACATAAAACACTGCGGGGCCCGCGGGGCGGTATGCTTCTCTCAAAAGCTGAACATGCTGAAAGAATCGACAGAGCTGTTTTCCCAGGCCAGCAGGGGGGGCCTCACATGCACACAATGGCTGCGATTGCCGTAGCTCTTGCAGAAGCCGATACTCCTGAGTTTATTGCTTATGCAAATCAGATCGTAAAAAATTCGAAACGTCTTGCGGAAAAACTTATGGAATACGGTTTTAACCTTGTTTCAGGGGGGACAGACAATCATCTGATACTGATAGACCTTCGTAATAAAGGTATATCAGGTAAAAAGTATGCCAAGGCTCTGGACAGAGCAAGGATTGTATCAAATTATAACACTGTTCCGGGAGACACTGCGCCTCCGGCAAATCCGAGCGGTTTGAGAATGGGAACTCCGGCGATCACAAGCCGCGGAATGAAAGAAGATGAGATGGATATAATCGCCTCATTTATGAACAGGGTTGCAGAAAATATTGATAATGAAAATGAAATTGAACAAATAGGAAAAGAAGTTTTACTATTGTGCTCACGGTTTCCCATTCCGGAACATTTTATTATTCAGTCAAAAGAAAGCTGATTTAACCGGCGTAACTGCCGATTTTATAGATAAATAAATATCAGCGAGCCCCTGAAAAGCCTTTAGTTTCCTCCATATTCAGGCTGATAAAAGATCTGCTTGATTAAAAGCAAGTCTCTAATGATGAATATTAAAATGATAATTGACAATTCACCTGCCCGAAGAATTATTTATACAGAAAAAATTTTTGGGAGAATCGGATTGGATATGAATTATGGCAGAATTTATATTCTGATAAATATAATTTTTGTTCTTTTTTTCGGATGTTCTTAAAATAAAGAAAAGGCCAAAATCGATAAATCAAAAACCTTTAAAGAAGAAGAGAAGATAAAACCTGTTACATTCAGGGATATACATGGCAAATGGGTTCTCAGCTATAATAATGGTTATGGCTATGAGTTTAAGTTTTTCAGAAACTATAAGAGTTTAATTATTCTGCATCTTAAGAGCAGCGCAATTGTTTTTAAAGGTGTATATACAATTGAAGATGGCAATATTATTAAAGTCAGTATCTTTGAAATGAAAAATAAGATCAGAACCTCGAAAAATATTTCAAGGAGAGGCTTTATTAAAATAAAAAATTCTTTCTTTTATTTTAAAAGCAGAATAAAATTTATTAATAATAAGAGATATCTCGTTATAAGACCAAAAAAGATCATTATTGATGGAAATGATTCGAAAGGATATTTTGAACCTGTTATTAAATTAAGAAATAATTAAGGCTCCATGAATATTGAAAAAGTTCAATTTCTTAATAATTTGAATCAGAAATTGCATGGCAGAATCTATAAAAAAGACCGCTCCAGGTCGGGCGTGATCTTCTGTCACGGTCTTTTTTCAGATAAAGACGGGTATAAGATCTCTAAATTAACCGGAACAATTGTAGAGTCGGGATATGCTTTGTTAGTATTTGATTTTTCATTTTGCGGTGAATCCGAAGGAAATATTAGCGAAATATCCCTTTTGCAGGAAGTTGAGGACCTGAAATGCGCAGTGAATTACTTTTTATCAAGAGGAATTGAAGATATACACTTAATAGGTTCCAGTATGGGGGGAACTATTGCAATTTTATACGCTTCCGGAGATGAAAACATCAGATCGATTATAACAATTGCAGCACCGGTAAACCTGCTTGATCTTTCTCTCGGGATTTGTAATTTCAGCAGTTCGGATGAAATAGATTCTCTTGATGAAAAGGGATTCACACTTGTTGATAATATTCCTGTAAACAATTCCTTCTTTAAGGAAATGAAAAAAATAGATGTTATTGCTTCATTAAGAAAGATCAGGGTGCCTCTTTTAAGTATACATGGAGAAGAAGATGATGTCGTTAATATTAATGATCTTTATTTGATCCGAGAAAATCACGGCGGTGAAAATAAAACAATTGAAATTAAATATGGAGATCACACTTTAACCGGTGATGAAGATATTTATTTAATTGGCGAACATATATCTCAGTGGCTTGAGGAGAGGTTGTGATCTATCCTGAAAAGATCAGAGGTATGGTAAATTCACTGCCGGAAGAAACCGATGCTCAGGGATTTAAAAGAATTATTTATACGGATGCGTTATTAAGAATTGCTGCAGGTCTTTTCCTGCTCGCCGGTTTTTTTATAAAATGATTTTTGAACCGGAAAAATTATCTTTCCACAGGAAATTATTAAAAGATATTGAATATTATTATTCAGGAGTGTAAAATGAAAATCAGCCATAAAAAAAGATTTAACGGGAAAATTCATGATTTTTCAAGCGAACTTAACAGCGGATGTTCGGCAAATAATATACTTGCTGACAGTGGATATTGGAGTACAGCCTGGAAAGACCGGCCCGAAAATGAGTATGTTATTATAGATTACAGAGATAATATTGTTATTGATCGCATAGAGATAGAACCTTCGGTAAATGGAGCAGATGCTTTTCCAAAGAGTTTCAGAATTGAATTCAGTATGGACGGTAAAACATGGAAGGTTATACATAATGAATATAATATTGACCTGGGCCATGAATCTTACAGTCTGGATATACCGCTGAACAGGCTGCGTTATTTAAAGATCCTTATAACAGAAAACAATTGCGTTAATTCAAAGTACTATTCGGAAATCGGCAGGTGCAATGCTGAAATATCCGGTTATCTAAGTATAAGATCGAGCAGCAGTATGGAAAACTCCAAGCCGGAAAATCTTTTTGACCCCGACCCCGGTATCTCCTGGGAATCGGAGAATAAAACCAAGAAGGCCAGTGAATATCTTAATATAGATCTTGGGAAAATAGCTCACATAAACAGAATAGTACTGGGAGCTTCGGAATACGGGTTTCCTGAAAGATTCAGCATCGATACCAGCACGGATAATAATGTGTGGATACGTCTCTTTGATGAGAAGGATTTTAAGGCGGAAAACAATAACAAATATTACTGGGATTTTGATATAACGCCTGCAAGATATATCAGGTTTGAAATGGTAAATATGGAAAGGGGAGACGGCAACTATTCTGTGAAGCTTTCCGGGATCGAGATTTTTTCAGCCGTTTCAAATCCTTCTCATATTCATAATATGGGTGATCTTGTTCCTTATTCCTCGGTATTTCAGGCAGGAATTGTAAGGCTTGCCGGAGACGGCGACGATTCCCCGGCTGCTGCGGTTCAGGGAAGCGATAGGAGGCTGAAGGATGCAACAACCATTTTTAAGGGGATTGTACAGCTTGCAGAGGACGGGGAGGAGAGCGAAGGTCTGGTTGTGCAGGCATCCGACAAGAGACTGAAAGCGGCAACAGAACTAAAACCCGGAATTGTAAGATTAGGTTATGACAGAGAGAATAAGCAGGGCATTGCGGTGCAGGGTAATGATTCGCGCCTGCAGGAAGCAACTGAAAAGAGCTATGGCATAGTAAAATTGTGTCCCAATGGTTTGGAAACCGAACATGGCGTTGTTGTGGGTAATGATTCGCGTCTTAAAAAAGCCACTGAGGAATCTTACGGGATTTGCAGACTGGCTGGAGACGGAGATAACAGCTCCGGTTCTGTGGTACAGGCCAATGATAAGAGGCTGAGAGAAGCAACTACCGGTTATAAAGGAATAGTTGAGCTTGCCGAGGACGGCGAGGACAAACCCGGCGTAGCAGTACAGGGGAACGACAGAAGACTTAAGGATGCCACAATTTCATCAAAGGGGATAGTCGAGCTTGCCGAAGACGGAGAAGACAGAGACGGAGTTGTAGTTCAGGGCAGCGACAGAAGGCTTAAGGATGCCACAATTTCATCAAAGGGGATAGTTGAGCTTGCCGAGGACGGCGAGGACAAACCCGGCGTAGCAGTACAGGGAAATGACAGAAGGCTTAAAGATGCCACAGTAAATTCAAAGGGGATAGTTGAGCTTGCCGAGGACGGCGAGGAGAGACCCGGCGTAGCAGTACAGGGAAATGACAGAAGGCTTAAAGATGCCACTGAAACTTTTAAAGGTATTATGAAGTTTGCCGGTGATGGTGAAGATACTCCTTTTACTGCAGTGCAGGGAAGTGATAAAAGATTAAAAGAGGCAACAACCTTGTTTAAGGGGATAGTTGAGCTTGCGGAAGACGGCGAGGACAGAGACGGAGTTGTAGTACAGGGAAATGACAGAAGGCTAAAAGATGCCACAGTAAATTCAAAGGGGATAGTTGAGCTTGCCGAGGACGGCGAGGACAGACCCGGAGTTGTAGTACAGGGAAATGACAGAAGGCTTAAAGATGCCACTGTAACCGGCAAAGGTATATTAAGATTTGCATCTGACGGAGAGGTCTCTTCCATGGCAGCGGTACAGGGCAGCGACAGAAGGCTGAAAGATGCGACAACAACTTCCAAAGGCATAGTTGAGCTTGCGGAAGACGGGGAGGAAAATGAGGGCGTAGCAGTACAGGGAAATGACAGAAGGTTAAGAGAAGCTACTGTGTCATATAAAGGCATAGTTGAGCTTGCGGAAGACGGCGAGGACAGAGACGGAGTAGTAGTGCAGGGCAGTGACAGAAGACTGAAGTATGCTGATGAAGAGCATGCCGGGATTGTAAAGTTTGCAAAAAATTGTGAAACTAAGGGGGGGATAGCCGTACAGGCAAATGATTCAAGATTAAGCGACGCAAGGGAACCTCTATCTCATTCGCACGACTATGCTCCTGTTAACCATGAATTTAACTGCCATTCCGGAACCATATCTTTAAAGGACAGGAAAGATGAACTCTTTACCGATATTGTGACTCCTCCTGACAATTCGGCAATTATTCATGCAGTAAATGAATCTGCAGACAAAGGTTCTGCGGGTATTGTTGGGGCTGCCGGGATCTCAGGTGAGAATATTGAGCAGTCCTACGGCGTGCTGGGGCATAGCGCTTATATAGGGATCAGAGGGCAGTCATCAGGTAATCCGGGCGGAGAAATATCCAAAGGATGCGGCGTGCTGGGCATTTCAAGGTTCGGCGCAGGAGGCGTTTTTGCAAGCGAACATAATTATTCTATCATTGCAGACGGGTTCGGCCGGATCAATGATTATGATAATTCGGTAAATCTCATAGGCAACGGAGATGCTCTCTTTGTTAACGGAAAATCGGAATTTAACGGCAAGATCCATATAAATAATGTAAAAGAGAAGAAGGGCTTTCCTGTTAATATTGTTGAACTTTTTGAAATTGATGATGAGGAATATGTCTCCTCCGGAGATCTGTTGGTTGTGAATGAAAATGGAGGATCAATACTGTCTCATTCCAGAACCGAGTATAACAGAGCTGTGATCGGAGTAGTATCGGGCAATCCTACGGTTATAATAAATAATGCCGGAACGGAAAAAAAGGTATACCCTGTAGCTCTTGCCGGAAAAGTTTTGTGCAAAGTTGATGCCAGAAACAGACCTGTAAAACCGGGCGATCTGATCGTTACGTCAAATACTCCCGGATGCGGGATGGCAGGCGTAATAGATTCATTTGATAAAATTGGAACTGTAGTGGGTAAAGCTCTGGACAGCCTTGAGGACGGGATAGGTATAATTCCGCTTTTTCTTTTAAGTCAATAATGTTTATTGGTTTATTGAAAATGTTAAAAGTTTTACAATGAGATTGTTTCGGCCCTGATTTAAGGGTTTAATTTATTTATCAGTTCTATTTCGGTTTTATTAAAAACTTTTTTCTGGAATTCGTTCATCTCTTTTGCAATTTTTTTGCCTATATAGGTGATCCTTCTGGAATAGGGTTTTTTTTCATAGTTGTCAACCCACAATATTATTATTGTTTTTTCAGAATCCCATGCAATTTCGCCTTTATTATCTTTTATATTTTCACTGGAAGGCTGTCCGTATTTTGATTCTATTTTCTCTTTTACAGATTCTAAAGAGAGATAGGGGAAACTCATTGACAAATAAAAGAGTTTGCCCTCAACGGAAGTATTATCGTAAAAAAATCCATATTTGTATTCCAGATCGCCTTCTCTCGATATTATTACTTTTTTGTCATCAGTGTAAAATATTTTGCCGCTGATGCCTTTTTTTGCGTCACTTAAGGAAGTTCCCCATTTTAAGGTTCCATATCCGTCAGGAAGTTCGCTTTTTCTTTTATTTTCTTTTTTAACTTTTTCCTTATTTTTTGTATTTTTTCCCTGGGAATAAGCGGGCAGTATAATTAAAATAGAAAAAATTAAGAGAAAAATTTTTTTCATTTTTTACCTCTCAGATCAATGAGATAGATTTTGATATATTTATTAATTAATTATCGACAATAAAATGACAATCAAATAGATTTTTATATTTGACAATAATAATTATATGGAAGTTCTTTTACTTTATACATGTACCAAAAAGCATCGATTTTGTCCCTTGACAAAGGGCAAAATCCTGATCAGATCATATACCGATTCATTTAATATAGAAATTTTCAATGATGGTCGGTATAGTATGGAATTATTTAAAGACTATGGTATACAGTAAAACAATTTGTTTAAAGAACGGATACAAATTAACGGAGAAATTGTGTTTAAGATAAAAAAGTTGATCATTATTTCGATTTTACTTGTTGCAAATTGTACCGGATTGAAAGAGATCCATAAAAAGGACAATCTTGGAAGAGTGATAAGCGTATTATATTTTGACGGGAATGAATTGGACCGTATGGAAGAGATAACTTATTACGGGAATTCTCATAATCCTTCAAAAATTGTTTATAAAAAGAAAGTTGGCATGGATTATATTCCTTTAAAGGAAGAGGTATATAAATTTAATGACAATAACCTGGTTAGATTATCGTTTTATATATATAAGAATTTCAGCAAGATTAAAACCGGGATGATAAAATACTATTATGCAAAAAATAAACCGAGCAGGATCGAATATTATTCCTATATTAAATCAATGAAAAAGATGTTTATTTTCGGTCTTGACCAGTACAAGTATAGACGGGGCAAAATTTATAACAGAAGGATCATTGAATACGAATTTAATCCTGAGAATAAAAAACCTATGCAGATCGGCCATTACGTCATATATTATAATAAAGGCAAAATTATATCTATGAAATTAAGTATAATGGACAAAAAATCGAAAAAAATAATTGAAAAAAAAGTAAAAAATATTGATTTAGTAAATGGAAAAGTTGAAGATATTGAGGAGTATTTTATTCGCAAATCGAGAGGAAAAGAATTTTTACAAAAATAGGAGAAGTATATGAGTTCAATTTTAGAATTAAACAGTGAAAATTTTGAGACGGATGTACTGGGTGCTGAAGGGAGAGTGCTTGTTGATTTCTGGGCTCCCTGGTGCGGGCC
>JAJRXZ010000011.1 GCA_024276015.1 Spirochaetota bacterium
AATTATGAACGAAAATATTAAAACATCTGAATATACCGATCATCATTGAAATTTTTCATATTACCTGAGCCTATGCTAATTTTACCCGTTTTTTCTGCATTATGTTAACGAATAAATAATGTTTGTCCCTGAGCTATGGATAATTCCTTCTGAATTGCCATAGCTTCACGCGAAACCTCGTGTTTTGCTCGATTAATTGCCTTTTTTGTTATAAAAAGATCTATCATTTCGAAAAAAACAGATAAAATTCGCAAATTTGCTCACTATATTATATAAAAAGTGCCTAAATCGAATAATAAAGTAAATTAATACATAAAATTAAAATCCCCCGCCGGGGGAATTAGGGGGCTTTCAAAAATAAGTTAAGAGCCTTGACAAAATAATATTATTGCCCATATTTCCCATAAATCCGGAATGAGCCATATTTTTTATATTTTTCTATTGATTTAAAGTTCATATAGTTATAAAATATTTAATTAATTTTATTATATAATGAGGATAACTATGGAACCGGCTTTTTTAATAGTAGATGACGACCAGATCCAATGCACACTTTATAAAGAGTACTTAAACGATTTAAGATACAGAACGGATACGGCTAACAGCACAAAAGAAGCGCTGGAATTAATTAAGACTAACAATTACGACATAATATTAGCGGATAAAAACATGCCCGGCAGTGACGGAAGGTCCGATATCGGGGGGATGGAGCTTCTGAAATATGTTCAATTGAAACTGCCTCAAACAGAGATAATTATGATGACCGGTTATGCAACTATTGAGAACGCAATAGAAGCAATGAAATCGGGCGCTTTTGATTATTTAATTAAACCATTTACACAGAAAGAATTACTGGATTCCATTAAAAGGCTGTTGGAATATAAAGCTTTTATTAATCCGGAAAACATCATCAATATATACAAGGAATTTCATAATGAATTAATTGAGATTCTTGAAGATAAATTTAATATGGATGATGAAGAGAGACATCAGATACTAAAAGCAATTGATTCAAAAATTGATCATTTTTTCAGAACACAAAAAAACTGGGAACATATCATTTTGTCACAGAGAGATGCCCTCTCTAATATTGCTAATTACTCCGAACAGCTTCTGACAAAAATTTCAAATGATCAGTCTGCGCAAGATCTGATAAAAAAAATTATTCGAGAATCTAATAAAAGAATTTAAAGTCAAAACTGACAACAACTTTATTAAACAAATTGATTAATGATCATTATTTCGATAAGACATAATTGAGTATAAATATTCGGGAGATCTTAATGGCCGATATAATCCTCGGGATAGGTGATATATATGCGACAAACAATCAGGATACAATATTAAAAACATATGCTCTTGGTTCGTGTGTTGCTGTTTTAATCTATGATAATACCAGCAAAACAGGAGGGATGGTTCATATTGCATTATCAAGTTCAAAACTGAATATTGAAAAGAGCAGAGAAAAACCCGGATACTACGCCGATACTGCCGTGGATGAACTCCTCTATTTACTGAGAAAGTATAATCCGGATCTGGATATAAAAAAACTTGACGCATATGTCATAGGAGGCGCGTCAATCGCAGCAGTTGAAGACTTCTTCAAAATAGGCGTAAACAACATTAAAGTTGTAAAAGAAAAACTGAAAAAACTTGGTATCCCGATTAAAAAGGAAGATTGCGGAAACAATATCAGCCGAACCGTTACATTTGACATAAAAAACAAAAAAATAATTATCTCAAATAATGAAATAGGCACTTGGGAATTATAAATCGCTATTTGTATAAAATATTTTATATATAACAGCAGCACCGATAAATAAATATATCAAGATCAAGATAAGGAAATAATTTTATGCTGGCAAACTGGTTTAATACGCAGGATCATATTTTTCAGGCTCTTCTTGCAAGTATCTTCACCTGGTTTTTAACGGCCTTGGGCTCTTCTTTGGTATTTTTCTTTAAAAACATAAACCGAAAAATCATGGATTGCATGCTGGGCTTTGCGGCCGGAGTAATGATCGCCGCAAGTTACTGGTCTCTTCTGGCACCTGCAATTGAAATGGCCGAATCAATGGGCAGGCCGGGCTGGATACCTGCGCTGACCGGTTTTTTATCGGGCAGTTTTTTTCTATTTGCCGTAGATAAAGTGATGCCGCACCTCCACCTGGGATTTCCCATTGAAGAGGCAGAGGGAGTCAAAACGGGACTTCAGAGGAGCGTTCTCCTTGTTCTGGCAATTACTCTTCACAATATTCCCGAGGGTTTTGCTATAGGTGTGGCTTTTGGAGCGCTGAGCCACAACCTGTCTCAGGCAACACTTGCCGGAGCAATAGCTCTTACAATAGGCATAGGGATACAGAATTTCCCCGAAGGAACGGCAGTATCAGTACCTTTAAGAAGAGAAGGATTCAGCAGATTTAAGAGTTTTATGTACGGCCAGTTGTCAGGGGTTGTCGAGCCTGTATCTGCATTGATCGGAGCAGCAGCTGTGATATATATCAAACCTCTCCTTCCCTATGCCCTTTCATTTGCGGCAGGCGCTATGATATATGTTGTAGTTGAAGAGCTGATACCGGAGTCTCAATATGAAAAAAATACCGACATTGCCACACTGGGCACTATTGCGGGATTTGCAGTGATGATGACTCTCGATGTGGCTCTCGGATGATTTCCGGACAAAAGATCAGGTCTTTTAGTGGACACTTGAAGATAAAAGTATTATATATTACATAGATGTAAAAATACAAAAAATTGATAACAGAAGTGAAAATATTATTTATAAAGGGAGATTCCGGCCGTAATGAAGAGAGGACAAAGTACTATCATATTAATGATCTCAATTGCTGCTCTGATAACTTCTTTCAGATGTTCCGAAACCAGAACTTTTAATTCGGATTCAAATCTTACTACTATTGATCCCCTCTATGCAGACCAGTGGCATTTATATAATACCGGACAGGGAGGAGGAGTTTCCGGTATGGATATAAATGTAATTCCTGTGTGGGATAAAGGGATCTATGGAAATGGAATAATTATTGCCCTTGTTGACGACGGTCTTGACTATGAACATGAAGATCTGGAAGATAATGTCTTATTCAATTATAACTATGATTATACAATACCGAAATCGGCCAGTATGACAATAGGGATACATGGAACCTCTGTGGCAGGAGTGGCAGCAGCGGTTCATAACAACTATTACGGCGGCAGAGGAGCCGCGCCTGAAGCAAACATAATAGCTTACAATCTGCTGGCTTACACCAGTACATATACTCTTTCCAATATTGCAGATGCCATGACCAGAAATAAAGATATTATAGATATTTCCAACAACAGTTGGGGACCCGCAGACTGCACAGGCCAACTTGACGACTCTGATTCTACATGGAAGCTCGGCATTGACGAAGGAATTACACTTGGAAGAGGGGGCAAAGGCGTCATCTATGTATGGGCAGCCGGGAACGGCGGTTATTGCGGAAATAATAATGTTTTTGACAACTCAAACTACGACGGTTATGCAAACTACTACGGCGTTATTGCTGTGGGAGCTCTTAGCGACGACGGGACTAGGGCATATTACTCTGAAAAAGGTTCCAACCTCTGGGTAACAACATATTCAAGCGGAGGTTCATCCGGTATAACCACAACCGATATTACGGGCCTTTCAGGATGGGATCAAAGCAATTACACCGATTCTTTTGGCGGCACTTCCTCGGCAGCTCCCCTTGCAGCAGGAGTAATTGCACTGATACTGGAAAAGAATCCGGCACTCACATGGAGAGACGTAAAACTTATTCTTGCCCGATCCGCATCCAAAATCGACCCCGATGATCCCGAATGGGATGTCAACGGAGCAGGATATAACATTAATTATAAATACGGATTCGGAGCAATTGATGCCGATGCGGCAGTAACGCTGGCTGGAACATGGACAAATGCGGGAACATTTATTACAGAAGATTTTCCCGCAGGCGGCTCACAGGCTGTAAATACGGCAATACCGGACAATAACGCAGCAGGTCTAAGCGATATAATAACGGTTTCAGGATCAGCTATCACTAAGATCGAATATGTTGCAATAGCCATTAATATTAATCATCCGGATACGGGAGAACTTGAGATAACTCTCAAATCGCCTGACGGAACGGAAAGCATTCTTGCCGAATATCACAACTGCGCCGATTCTTCAGGCGTGACCCCCTGTTCAGACGGCGGCGCAGCTTTTAATTTCGGCACTGCAAGAAGCCTTGGAGAAGGTGCAGATGGGAACTGGACACTAACTGTAAAAGATCTAACGGCAGGAAATCCCGGGACATTAACCGAATGGAGACTTAAATTTTACGGGAGAGCACAATGAAAAAGAAAAACAGATCAAATAAGACCATGACCAATGTTGTTGCCTGTTTAATATCAATTCAGTTTATTTTAACGGCTCTGTTTGCATATAACCTTTCCGCTCAAAATATTAAAGACAGTGTAATAAAAAAGAACACTGCATATATTTACTGGCATGAAGGTAAAAAGAAAAAGAGGCTGGAAATCATTCCCGATGAGATCGCCAGATTCTACTCCGGAAAGGAAGACCCCATTAACAAAATGGAGAGGCGCTCGGTGATAATAAGAGACGGCAAAAAAATGAAAATATGGAAAGTAAAAGACGAATCCATTGTGGGAATGCTGAAAAAAGGACAGATCCCCCTCGAATTAAAAGGGAACTATTCTCCGGTATTTAAAGACTCGTCAGGACGGAAAAGAACTCTTCCCGGGAACGTACTGGTCTATTTCAACAAAAAGATGACTGAAGAAGAAGTCTATAAATGGGCGGAAATACACAATGTAAAAATAATCAGAAATATCTCAAAGTATAATAACGCTTACCTTATAAAAACACCTCCCGGAATTGAGAGCCTCAACATATCCAACGAACTTAACGGAAAAGAAGGAGTGGTTTTTTCAACGCCCAACTGGTGGACAGATATCAGATTAAGATAAATGGGAAGCCGGCTAAGCACGCTTCCGCACAGAGCTAATCATATATATAGAACTGCTGAGGCAGAGCAAATCCCGCAAAACCGCACTTTTTTGCCATGTCTTCAAAATCTTCCCAATTGTCCGCATAATGGGTAAGGAACATCTTCTTTTTTATCCTTTTCGGAAATCTGTTCAACTCCTCAATCGAGGCATGGACTCCTCCTGTAAAGAACTGGCAGTCGTGAAAAATCGATTCAAAGTTAAACTTTTTATCATAATCCATAATTAATTCCCTGTCATATCTTGTATCGCTTGTAAAGAGTATTCTGTTGTCAATTATTACTCCGCAGCTCCAGAAGGAAGACTGCCAGTTGTCAGAGGAATCGGGTATATGTTTTGTTCTTACTATCTTCAGATCTATAGTTCCCTGCTCCGCTCCAAAGGTTTCTCTCGGATATCCGGAGAGCCACATGGGACGTTTGATCTGCCAAAAATCCGAAAAGGACAATCTGCCTCCCGCCTCCTCTTCGTTGAAAGCCGAACCGCCGCGAAGAGACATATCCCACAAAATATGCTGATAGGCTTCAGTTATAATTATATTGGGCTTAAGGCCCGACATATACCTGCCCATTAACGAAGCTTCTTCAAGGCCGCCGATATGGTCTGCGTGCGAATGAGTGATCAAGTAATTTCTGATATCCGTAATATTAATACCCAGTTCGTAAAGAGCCTGAGGGGTTTTCGTTCCGCAATCGATCAGCAGGTGGTCTTTCCCTTTTATAACAAGAAGATTTGTCTGATACTGCCTTTTTGTAAACGCGGAACCTGCACCGATAAAGAAGAGTTCAAGCCTCCCCCTGTTTGTCAATTTTATTCTGTTGTTTTTCGGTTTTTCAATTCTCATAATAAGCCTCAAATAATTATGCTGCGCAGTTTATAATCAATAATATCTCGACTCTCCCTTCCGTTCATCGGTTATAAACTTAACATTTTTTTTGTTATATCTATAATATCGATATTGATCAATATTATATTTAACATTTATTTGACTGCAAAACTTCTCATTGAGAGAGCGAATTCTGCGCCGAACATGATGTTAAAGTGCCGCAGTGTGCACGGATGCACATGAACTGCGGCCAGGCTTTTGAACTTTTTTGCAGAGGAAACCGGGATAAACTCCCTCTCCGGAGGCAGATCTCGTCCTCTGATAAATATGAATTATTTTATTTTATAGTTCCCCCTAGCCCTCCCTCCTCTTTTGAATGCAGAATAAATTTTATTAGTTGACTTTATAATAAATTATAACAAATCTGCTCTATATAAATTTTGTTATTCTTGATATCTCTGATCATTGTTGCCCGCTGCATTGTCGGCAATCTTAACAGCAAGAAATAATTTGCCGAAAAACCAAATTTAATGTATTATTTATATTAAATGAACAGGGCAAAGACAAATATAATATTTTATTTGATCAGAGTAAAAAAAGGTGATCAAAGATGTGTCAGATGAATGTAATTGTAAAACTTAACGATAAAGAAGATGAGATCATTGAAAACGTAACCAGACTGGAAGCTTCGGATAAAGGGATCAATATCAGTTCTCTCTTTGACGATTCTAAATTCATACCATCGGTTTATGTATCTAAAATCGATTTTATGTCCGGAGCTGTAACTCTAACTTCTTCAAAGGATCAATAAATGAGTAAAAAAACAGATATTGAAAAATTAAGAATACTCCTTCCCCACTGGATAGAGCACAATCAGAGCCATGAGGAGGAATTCAGAAAGTGGGAGATCATTTCGAGAGAGAATGGGTTCCCGGAAACTGCCGATTTAATAAATACTGCCATAAAACATATTAGTGACGCCGGCAATGCGCTTTCAAGAGCTCTTGATAAAATCGGCGGCGCCGCTAAAGGAGATCATCATCACCATCACTGATACTCTCATTTACAGAGAGCAGGATATGCCGAGGAACACACAAGAGAAATAGAGCTTCTTTTATTATTATTTGATCGGTATAAAACCGTTAATATCGAGGAAAAATGAAAGTATTAACTGAATTTTACGATATTGTGACAAATCCTTATTCTTATGCCCGCAAATGGAAAACAGAATCAGGAGGGAAAATTCTGGCCACCTTCTGCTCATATGCTCCTGAAGAGATCATATATGCCTCGGGCGCTCTTCCGTTCAGAATATTCGGAACATCGGAAAACATTACACTTGCAGATTCTCACCTGCAGTCTTACTGCTGTTCTCTCGTCAGGGGCAGTCTTGAAGAAGCGCTTGCAGGCAGGCTGAATTTCCTTGACGGAACTGTTTTCCCTCATACCTGTGATTCCATTCAGCGGCTGTCCGATATATGGAGAATCAATGCAGGTTTCCCTTTACACTTTGACGTGATCCTTCCTGTAAAATTAAATACTCCAAATGCCGGGGAATATTTTCAGGATGTACTGAAAAAATTCCTAAAGGATATTGAGACCGCCCTGCATATTGAAATTGATAATGACAAATTAATCGAAGCAGTAAAACTGTATAATAATATAAGAGAAAAAACCGGAGCCATTTACAGACTGAAAAGCGACTATCCCGAAATTATTTCCGGCAGAGACCTCCATACGGTTATCAAAGCCGGAATGCTTATGGACAGAAAGGACTATCTTTTGAAACTTGACGATCTGTTAGAACTGCTGGATGACAAAAAAGAGAATTCCCAGAAAAGCAGTAAAAAAAGAATTATGCTTGCCGGAGGGATATGTAATCATCCCGACATTTATACATTGCTTGAAGATTCGGGAGCAGCCGTAATATGGGACGATCTATGTACAGGAACAAGATTTACGGAGGGTATAATAGAAGAAAAGGCAGATCCTCTTGCTGCGATAACAAAAAGATATCTTGACCGAGCTGTTTGTCCCGCAAAGCATTCCGGCCTTTTTGTAAGAGGAGAGAGGCTGGTTAAACTTGCAAAAGAACACAACGCAGCAGGGGTTATCTTTCTCTTTCTTAAATTCTGCGACCCGCACTGTTTTGATTACCCATACCTGAAGAGTTATCTGGACAAAGAAGGAATCCGGAATATGCTTCTTGAAATTGAAGAACAGCCTCAGTCAGAAGGCCAGCTAAAGACAAGATTTGAAACTTTTATTGATATGCTATAGGAGGTACGGGGAAGATGACACACACAAATTTAAAAAACGAGAGCCGCAGGGAAAGAAGAAAGATAAAGTCAGTCAAAAAAATGAAAGAGATCATGACCAAGTACTATATAGATGCAAAGACTGCAAGACAGAACCGCAAAAAAGTTGCATGGATAACCAGCGGAGGTCCGGTTGAACCGCTTATAGCTATGGACATAATTCCAGTATATCCTGAGAATCACGGAGCAATGATCGGTGCAAATAAAATGGGAATCGACCTATGCCAAAAGTCGGAGGAGATGGGTTATTCAAGAGATATCTGTTCCTATGCAAGGGCAGACATTGCATGTTCCCCCATAAAGGGAGGCCCCATCGGGGGATTGCCCGAGCCTGATATGCTGGTATGCAGCAACAATATCTGCGGAACTGTTATGAAATGGTACGAGGTTCAGGCAAGATTTTACGGAGTTCCCCTCTTTATTCTGGACACGCCATTTATTCACAGCAATTTTTCCGATGAAGCAAAAAAATATGTTGTGAGCCAGATGAAAGAATATGTAAGTTTTCTTGAAGGAACAACCGGTAAGAAAATGGATCATGACCGCCTGAAAGAAGTGAGCAGACTTGCCATTGAAGGACAAAATCTCTGGCAGGAAGTTCTGGATACAACCATGAATAAACCGTCTCCCATGACTGCCTTTGACGCTTTTTTTCATCTTGCCCTGATCGTTACACTGAGAGGAACAGAGGCAGTTATAGATTATTACACGGGACTGAGAGATGAAATGAAGGAACGAATAAATGAGGGGATAAGCATGGTTGCCAATGAAAGATACAGGCTCCTCTGGGACAACCTGCCGGTCTGGTATAAAACAAGGTGGCTATCGGAAAAATTTGCTTCGCATCAGGCATGTCTTGTTGCAGATACATATACATCGGCATGGTGCAGCGTGGTGGGATTGCTCGATGTCGACAATGTTCTGGAATCAATGGCTCTGGCATATTCAAATGTTTATCTAAATATATCGGTTGATAAAATGTTTGATACATTAAAATTTATGATCAACAAATATGACATAGACGGCCTGGTCATGCATTCCAACAGAAGCTGCAAGCCCTATTCGCTGGGCCAGTATGACCTTCAGAAAATGGTACTGAAGGAACTGGACATTCCCACACTGATCATAGAAGCAGACATGGTTGATGAAAGAGTATTCAGCGAAAGTCAGATTGAAACCCGCATAGAAGCTTTCATGGAAACCTTAGACAACAAATACAGGAGGTAGGTAAAATTGGCAAAGATAAATTACAACCTTGAAGGCAAAGTCGCACTTGTTACAGGAGGAAGCCGCGGAATCGGGCTTGAGCTGGCAAGGCACCTTCTCAAAGAGAATGCAAAAGTTGCTGTCTGCGGAAGAAAAACCGAAAATTTAAAAAGGGCCGAAGAAGATCTGGCAGCAGGTGAAAATTTTCTGGCAGTAGAGGCTCATATTGCAAAGGAGAAAGACGTTGACCGGCTTTTTGAAACTGTCATGGAAAAATTTTCAAAAATCGATATTCTCATTAACAATGTGGGGATGAATCTTCCCAGCCCTCCCATTGGCGATACAGATCCGTCTATGTGGCAGAAAATTATAGACACTAACCTAAACGGCACATATCTCTGTTCACGAAAAGCATCTCTGATCATGAGAGATCAGAAAGGAGGCAAGATCATCAGTATATCATCAACTGCAGGGAGAAAAGCGTCGCCGGGAATGGGTATATACGGCATTGCAAAGGCCGGAATCGAGATGCTTACCAAAGTACTTGCAGCGGAACTGGCGCAATTTAACATACAGGTTAACGCGGTTGCTCCCGGGATGGTGAGAACTGATTTCAGCAAACCATTCTGGTCTAATGAGGAGATTCATGAAATGATCATAAAAAATATTCCTGCCGGGAAAATAGCCGACATAATTGACGTTGTTCATCCCGTCCTTTTTCTGGCATCGGAAGGGGCAGATTATATAACAGGGCAGACGATCGTTGTAGACGGCGGTTCCACAATAACATAGCCCTCCGATGTATAAAGGAAAAGCTTAATGATAACAGCCGGTATAGACATAGGGTCAATAACAACAAAAGCGGCAGTTCTAAAGAATAATCAAATTATGGGTATAAAGATCTCCTTTACAGGATATAATGCAGAAAAAGCCGGAGGGAAAATATTCCAAGAGCTGCTAAGTGAAATTAAGCTTGATGAAAAAGACGTGGAGAAGATAGTATCAACAGGATACGGACGAAACTCGGTAAAATTCGCTCATAAATCCATAACTGAAATTACATGTCATGCTGCAGGCGCATATTTCCTTGACCCTTCTGTGAGATCAATAATTGACGTTGGAGGCCAGGACAGCAAGGCCCTTCTTCTCGGTAACGAAGGTAAAGTCAAAGACTTTGCAATGAATGACAAATGCGCAGCAGGCACAGGCAGATTTCTCGAAGTAATGGCCCGTGCGCTGCACCTTAACCTTGACGAAATGGGTGAAATTTCATTAAAAGCGGATTCCCCGTCAAAGATAAGCAGTATATGCACTGTTTTTGCAGAATCGGAAGTTATTTCCCTCATCTCCAAAGGCGAAAGCAGAGAAAATATTATTGCCGGCATTCACGATTCGGTTGCTTCAAGAATTACCGCTCTTGCCAAAAGAGTTAATGTTGCCGAACCGATTATGATGACCGGAGGAGTGGCAAAAAATTCCGGAGTTGTAAAAGCAATTGAAGATAAACTGGGAATACCCATGAAGATATCCGAGTTCGCCCAGGTTAACGGAGCAATAGGCGCTGCTCTGCTCGCGGTGAAAGTCTGATCCTATAAAACCGAAGCCCCTTATTCTGTTTTATCTATTTGTTTCCGATTCGGTTAACCTGATCTCAGCGTCGGTTCTCATCATAAGGGCCATCGAATATTCCGCATGAGACCACATCAAGGGAGTCGCAAAAGTAATAAATCCCTTATCCCCCCTTCTCCTGCACTGCACTTCCACATTTTCATAGGATTTTTTCATGTGGCTGATCTCTTCTACTATGTTGTCATAGGGCATGCCCGGAATAAGGATATGCGTATAAAATTCCTTTTCATAATCACGGCCGGGCTGCCATTCAAGCCTTAAGAATTCATAGAATCGTTCAGGTGTTGTCAGGTGCTCGCAGAGGTGGCCTTCAATCGATTTATACCTGTCAATAACCTTCATGATTTCATTGCCTTTTTCAATATTATCCGTGACAAAGTAGTATTGAGCCAGCATTGCCGTATACTGGATCCATGGGCCGTTGCCTGCGTGTATATGCGTATCCGGATCCTCAATAAAAGGAAGATATCTCTGGAGCATACCCAGATCGGGGTCCCACAATGTATCTTCAACAAACTTTACGGATCTTTCAAAGAGTTCATTGTTCTTAAAATAGTCCTCTTCCATGCCTGTACCGAAAAAATATGGACTCAGAAGAGTTATATCGGGCCTCAGGTCAACAACCCCGTCCGGTTTCAACCGCCTTACATACCTGTCGGATATTGAAAATATATTATCAATTGTCTGTTCAAAGCCGTCTTTTAACTCCATCTCCTTATCAAAGCGGTCAAGTACCCCATATTGGGATGCAGTGACTTCGATAAGACGAAGCATTAACAGGTAGGCATAATTTACCCATATTGAATAACCCTCTTCAATTGCCGATTCGTGAATTGAAGTTGTTGAATAGAATAAATGAATTTCATTTCTGTAATAATTCTTTACTGCAAAATCGGCGCCTCTGTCAATCGAATCAAGGAATTTATCTACATTGGGAATAGTAATATCTTTCTTCTTTGCGGCAAGAAGATAGCGGCACAGTATACTGACTCCGTGGGCAACGTTGTCCTCCTGTTTGTAAATTCCTTTATCTTCGGTATTTATTCCGTAACGCTGCCCCCAGTACCCGTCTTCACGCTGGCAGTTCATAATGAACCTGGATATTTCACCTAACAGCCTAAAGGCTATTTCGCCCGATTTCAGTTCGCTTGTTGAAAGCTTATAAAGAAAACGGGATGCACATGCGCTGTCCCTGGGATAAACATAGGGATATCTCGATCCGGGAAGAGTAGCAAGGAGGGCGCTGCCGTATTCCGTATCTATGGTGCACTGTGAAATGATGTTAAGATGCCTGTTAATATCATTATTCAGGTCAAGGATCTTTCTTGTAATAATTGCGAGATTCGGATTCAGCAGAATATCCTTATGATGCTGCTTTCTCTCCTTCATCACAGTTGACAATTTATTCATCATGGACCTGTCTTTTATTACTATCTTATGAAATTTATCCTTTGAAATTTTTACAAGATCTGTTTTTTTCGCGGTTACAACCGTAGCGTTTCTCATATCATCGGACAGAAGGGACATCTCGCCGAAAAACTGTCCCTGACCCAAAATAGCAATAAGACGCTCGCTGCCGTTCATTACTTTATTTACGTTTACTTCACCGTTTCTGATCAGGTAAAAGCTGTCACCGGCATCGCCTTCACGGAATATTTCCTCTCCCTTCCTTAACGTTTTCAATTCGACATTATGAAGAACTTCTTCAAAAGCCTTATCATCAAGGCCTGTAAAAATCGGCACTTTCCTTAAATCATTCCTCAACTTTCTTTCAATATACTGTTTGTCAATGAGCCTCTTTATTCTGTGAGACTTTTTCATCAGAAGTTTTAAAATTTCGGCGTTCAGAGAAATTGTAAAGACTTTCTCATTAACAATTATTGTGTTCTCTCTCGGCATTGAAGGAAATGCTATCTCTTCGCCGAAAAATCCGCCCTCTCCAAGCCTGTAAAGCTCAAACTTCGGGTTATCCTCAGTGGGAATTACTGCTCTTACACTTCCCGATAGAATGATATAAAAGGATTCGTCAAACTTGCCGTGCCGGCATATAATATGATCCTTCTCAAATTCATAGAATAGAACCGAAGAGGATATCTTCTCTAATATTTCTCTATTCAGCCCGGAAAAAAAATCTATACTTTCTAATATAGAGATAGGACTTAAAGACTTAAAATAAGGTACATGCTTCAGGTTTGAAACAAGTTCTTTTATCGGATATCTGTTCAACGACATATTTACCATCCTGATTAGACTCTAAATAATAATTCATCGTCCAATTCGATATAAAAATATAAAACATTTATTATAATTTATTTATTATTTTAGCAAGTTATATTCTAAGGATCTCGTCTATTTTTAGAGGTTTTCCATATATTCTTCAAACCAGCTATAAACAAATCTGTAGTAATCCATTCCAAAACGCAAAGTATCATGCCGGGGAGAACCGGTTAGCTTATTATCAGAACAAGAAGTATTAACTTGGTCCATCTTTGCCAGATGTTCTTTAATATTTTTAAGATAGCTGTTTAAGAGATATTTTTTCTGCGCCCGAGAAATCTGTTTAAAGAAAAAAAGCTTCAGCAGAATATCCGCTTTAATCTTGGAAATATCCGTATCTTTACTCATCCAGTTCAAAAATATTCTTCTTCCCTTTTCTGTAATAGAATAATATTTTTTTAATCTGTTATTCTCAACCTTTTCAGTCGATTTAACGGCTTTTTCCCTCTCCAGTTTCTTAAAAGCCGGATTTATACTGCCAAGACTTGTTGTATAAAAAAAATTTGTGCTTATTTCCATTATCTTTCTTGCATCATAGGCTGTTAATGCTTTATGTTCCATTAACAGGCCCAGTAAAATTTTATCCTGCATATTAAATCCTGAAAAAATATTTTCTCTATTTTTCTTATTCCTTTTCTACTATTTTCTTCAGAGGATTCACCATGCCCGGGATCATCTCTTTCCTATAGATCTCTTCTCTTATCTTTGGGATCTTTGCAAGTAAAGCAAAGATAAAATTTCGAACTCTGTATTTCAACCTTCGATGGGGAAATGAAAAAATTCCCAGTTTCTTATATGCTCTGTAATCCGCAAAAAAGGGAAATCGTAAAGGCCCGTAAATGTCATCTCTGAATATTTTCATCCCGCCCACGCCGAGAAACGTCTTTTCTCTTACGATCTTATTTTCCGAATACCGAATTGCCTTTGCCGCAGTCGCTTCAATGATCCCGTCAATTCCCGACGAGTTTCCGTATTCATCGGAAATAAAATCGATCAAATTTCCGTTCTGGATCTGGGACCACGCTTCAAATATCTGTCTGATATCGGGAATCTGACTTAAAGGGCCGGAGATTATATAGATAAACTGCTTATCAGTTAAAACCGGCGTATGATTATTGTAAAAGCTCCTGTCAATAAACATCTTCCATCTTGCCGATAAAAAACGATCCTTAATTTCACCGGCATAAACAATTATATGGGCTGCTTTAACCTTACTTTCAAAGAATTCATTGTATTCATCCTTGCCGGTATATAAACATCTGTTGTCGTAACCGCATTGAAGACATCCCAAACACCCCCCCTTAATGTCAATATCGAAAATATTAACTTCTTCAATCTCGTCCGTGAAACACTCTTTAAACCGCGAAACCATTTTATAAAGGTTGGAACCGGGATTTGAATTATCGGTTAACACTAAGACTTTTTTACCCTTTGTGGATATTCTTATTTTTACCTCCCCGGGTTTGTATTGAAAACCGGATTTTCTTACAGGGGGAAATAAAATATTAACCGGCAGCCTATTTTCAACGGATTTGAAAAGATCATCCGCAAAGGCGATCAATTTTTTCTGATTTTTTTTCTTAAACAGATCGTACATGTGAGCCGAAAAATAATCCGCATATTTCATTTGAAGATCTTCACAAATTGCCCGCATATAGTTGTGAGCTGTATGGTCGTAAAAATGAATCGACGTAGTGATCACTGCCGTATACTTCCCTTTGAAAGCACCAGCGCAATTCCTTTCAAATATCAATTCTATAAACCGCTTGTACTGGGAAGGAACGAGAAAGACGTACAAGGGGACAGCCCATATAACTGCATCCGCCTGCTTTATTTTATCAATTATTCGGCTGAAATTCTTTTCTTCTCTTTCTATCCCTTTAATCTGTTTTGATATATCTTCAATTTCAAACTCATGATCCGGAAATTTCTTTTGAATAAAATTCACATACTGCAAAGTAACACTCTGCTTACCCTTGGGGCTTCCGTTTAATACCATAATTTTCATAGTGGTTCTACCTTATCTCTCCTGTTGGCCTCTCATATATAAATAATCTTTCCATACCAAAAATCTATTAGATATATATCTAATAGATATATAGGGATAAAAGATATGGATTCCGCTGTCAAGTTTTTTTAGGAAAATTTAAAATAAACATTACATTGCTTCCGATAAAAAACTTTTATCCGAAATCCGGCTCCCCGGGAATGATTTTCTTTAATATCCTGAATGCCTTTTGCAGCCCGGACTGTCTGTCTGCATAATCACCAAGATATGATAAAGCAGGAATAATAAATTCTTTATAACGAGGCAGTTTTTTACAGACTGCAAGATATCCGAAACTTCCGGCTGCTTTAATATTCCTCTGAAAAGCCATAACATCAAAGTAGAAGTCAAACTCATCCCTCTTCATGCTGTGGATGCCGACGTCTCGGGCTTTAGAATAGTAATATTCCTTAAGAAATTTAAAGAGAGGATCCTCTAATTTAAAATATGGATCGCGGATCAGTGAAGCAGGATCATACTGGGGCAGGCCTGTTCTTGCATCCTGGAAATCTATTATATATGGCCTGTTATTAAAAATCAGAACATTTTTTGAATGGTAGTCCCTATGGTTCAAAACAAAAAATTCCGGCTTAAAAAGGATCTCTGAGATAGAGTAAAATTCCTCTTGTAATTCGGCTATTTCATCCATATCTCCGTTCAGCTTATAATATCCGATCAATGTATGTTCGATAAAAAAATCGAATTCATAGTTAAGCTTTGCAGCATCAAAGGCTCTGTTGAATGGTGTCCCCTCTTGCTCAGGGATTGACTGTATCCCGACCAGAAGATCAATAACTTTTTTGTATACTTCAATAATCTCATTGCCATTCAGGTCTCCGCAAAAATCGACGAGATGGCAACGGCCAAGATCTTCCATCAGAATGAAGCCCCTCTCATAATCGAGATTATAGATCAGGGGGATATCAATATTGTATGACCTAAAAATATTATACACGATCAAATAGGGGGAATCTTTAGGATTTACGCTTTTGATATTCTTATCAGCGCAGAGAACATAATTCTTTTTATCTGTTACAATTCTGTAATATGACCTGTCGGAAGCGTCGCCTGCAAGTTTTATTATGCTGAACTTGCTTTTTATCTCTTCAGCAAGAAACGGTTCCAATTCATTAAGAGACTCCATAACATAACTTCCCTTCATATTCCCATTGGTCAGAGTATATCCGGTTGAAGCGCTGACAAAACAGCGCTTCAACCATGGCGGGGATCCTATTACTCTACGCTTCTTCTCAGGAAAGCAGGGATGTCTATATCGGTTTTATCAAAGTCTTTCTTCTTATTGATTGCTGCAAAATCATTATCCTGAATTGTAAAAATAGTTTTATTCTTCCGATTGATCTTAGTACTGCTATTTTTGCTGCCTTCAATAACCGTTACGGCGGCACCATTCCTTTCGGCAAAGTCATTGCTGATAACGGAATTGCGCGAAAGCATGTTCTTCTTTTTGTCAAAACCTGTTGCAATGACCGTAACTCTTACTTTATCGTCCAGGGCAGGATCAATTGTTGTTCCAAATATAATATTTGCATCAGGATCAACCTGCTGCGTGATAATATCCGTAACTTCATGCACTTCATGAAGAGACAGGTCGTTTCCGCCTGCAATATTGATCAAAACCGCCTTTGATCCCTCAATGCTGGATTCCTCAAGAAGGGGGCTGTTAATTGCCATCTGAGTTGCATCAAGAGCTTTGTTCTCGCCCAGACCGATGCCCACGCCCATTAATGCATCGCCCGTCTCTTTCATAACGGTTTTAACGTCTGCAAAATCAACATTGACAAGCCCGGTTACCATAATCAGATCGGCTATACCCTGTACCCCCTGTCTGAGGATATCATCTGCCAGTTTGAAGGCATCCTCAATGGGAGTCTTTCTGTCAATGATCTTTAAAAGCAGATCGTTCGGAATAGTTATAAGCGTATCGACTTTCTGTTTCAGATTGGCAATTCCTTCCAGAGCCTGATTCATTCTCCGTTTCCCTTCGGCTCTGAAAGGTTTTGTTACAACGCCCAAAGTTAATGCTTTCTGTTCCTTCGCAACTTCTGCAACAATCGGAGCAGCGCCGGTTCCCGTACCGCCTCCCATTCCGGCAGTAATAAAGATCATATCTGCACCTTTAAGGGCTTTCTGAATTCTGTCCCTGTCTTCATTTGCAGCTTCTCTGCCAATCTCAGGATTTGCTCCGGCTCCGAGCCCCCTGGTCAGTTTATTGCCGATCTGAATCTTTACAGGAGCCAGGCTATCCCTGAGCTGCTGACCGTCCGTATTGATAACAATAAACTCTATGCCCTCCATCCCTGCAGCTATCATTCTGTTGACAGCATTTGTTCCTGCACCGCCTACTCCTACAACTTTAATTATCGTTGTAAGCGGCTTTTCTTCTTCGAGTTTAAACATATTCCCCCCCTAATTATATTTTTCAATATTATGTCTCATTTTATATTATGTCGCCTCAGCGATAAAATATGTGCTGACCATTGTTTTATAAATAATCCTCAAACCATTTCTTTATTTTGTCAAAAAAGCCGGTTTTTTTCCCTCTGAAACGGGATGACTCCTTAAACTTATTTAATCTTATACCGTATTTCAGCAGACCCACGGCATTGGCAAACTGCGGCGTTGAGACTTCATCCTCCAGCCCCACTATTCCTTCCGAAACACCTATCTTAACAGGGATATTGAATACTTTTTCGGCAGCCTCTATAGAACCGTCAATCATAGAGCCTCCTCCGGTCAAGACTATTCCGGCTCTGAGTCTCTCCTTTTTCCCGCTCTTAAGAAGTTCGTGATCAACCATCTCCATAATTTCCGTCATGCGTGGTTCGATGATCTGAGTAAGTTCCTGCCTGAAGAGATTTCTCGGGGGTCTGCCGCCCACTGACGGGACTTCTATCATTTCGGAAGGATCCACAAGATCAATTACTGCGCACCCATGTTTTCTCTTGATCAGCTCTGCAGAATCGATAGGGCATTTCAATCCTTCCGATATATCGTTTGTCACATGCATCCCCCCCACTTTTAACACAGAGGAGAATATTACTCCGCCGTTCATATACATAATAATATCCGTAGTGCCTCCGCCGATGTCTATCAAAACAACGCCGAGCTCCTTTTCTTCTTTGCTGATAACGGCATCAACCGATGCAAGCGGATTAAAGACAATATCCCTGCATTGGTAACCGGCTTTGTTTATCGATTTCAATACGTTCTGGATACTGGCAGTGGAACCTGTTACAATATGGACTTCAGCTTCCAGCCTGATACCGCTCATCCCGATAGGATCATCAATCCCCCACTGACCGTCAACTGCAAAATCCGTAGAAAGAACATGAAGGATCTCCCTGTCCACCGGTATTACTATTGCCTGCGCCCCTTCAATTACCTTTTTTACTTCATAGCCGGAAACGGTTCTGTTCCTGTTTGTAACAGCCACTATGCCCTTTGAATTCTGACTCTGAATATGATCGCCGCTGATCCCGGCATACACATCCGTCACTTCTCTGAGAGCCATTGACTCGGCATTCTCAATTGCTTTTTCTATCGAAGATACGGTATTGTCTATATTGATAATTATTCCGTTTTTCAGACCTCTCGAAGGAGCCGTCCCCACTCCGGCAATCTCAATTTGAGAATTCTCATTTTCAAAACCGATCACTGCGCAGGTCTTTGTTGTGCCTATATCCAATCCGACTACTATATCTTCCATAAAAATCTCCTTGCTTAGTTCCTCACCAGGGCAACATTTTCCATAATTAATATCTTATCCGGATAAAATTCGATTTTATCAAGATAAGCCGTAATATTTTTCAGCTTTAAAAAACTATCTTCATCGGGTCTTAATTCAAACTGCGTTGGTCTTCCGAGAAGAAAAAGCCTTATGAGATCACTTTTTACAATATGCACTTCTGAAATTTCTCTATATATCTCTTTCTGTTTGAACTTCAAACTATTAATAAACCTGCATATCCTTTTAACTGCGGCACTTATTCTGCTGTCACTGATAAATTTTCCTGAAAATATTATCACAGGCCTCGCTTTCGAATAAAGTTTTCCTCCGGCAATGATCTCAAAATTCCCGTCCACTTCAAAGGGAATTATTCTGGTGCCTTTTTTCACTGCAATGGTCATAAATATTTTCTTTTCATTTATTGTAATAACAACTCTCCTGCCCCCTATCTCGATCTTATATTTATCGATAAGGCTATGATCTTCAAGTACCTTCCTCAGTGAATCTATATCAATAATTATGCTTTCCCCTTCAACCTTCAGCCTGACTTTTTTTAAGAGGTCATATTTGGAAATTTTCTCAATTCCTCTGAATTCCAGTTCCTTCACCTTCTTAATATCTTCAGCAGCGAGAACATTTATAAAAACAACGACCTCTAATATTATGATCGGTAAAACTTTAAAGGTTTTAAATCTCATAGGATCGCTATAGCCTTCCTTTCTTTAAATGATCGGCAATTTTAACTGCGGCCTTATATATATCCCCGGCTCCCAGCGTTATTATGATATCGCCTTCTTTTGCCGTTCCTGCAGCAATTTCAGGAATATCTTCAAAATTCGAAATTATCTCAACATCCCGCCCATCATGTTTCTTTATTGAATTCTTTATAAGTTCCGATGAAACTCCTTCAATCGGGACCTCGCCGGCCGGATATATCTCCGTAAGATAAAGGATATCCGCATTGGGAAAACACTGCCCGAACTCATCCCAGAGAAACTGTGTTCTTGAATATCTGTGAGGCTGAAATACGGCAATTACTCTTCTGTTCAGCGCCTTCAGCGCGCTCAGAGTCGCTCTTATCTCAGTGGGATGATGGCCATAATCATCATAAATAAGAATACCCTTCTCCTCCCCGATTCTCTCAAGTCTTCTGCCCACACCTTTAAACTGATACAAACCATCCCTTATATCGGACGGATCAACTCCAAGTTCAAGAGCTACGGCAATAACTGCCAGAGCATTGAGAACATTATGCTTACCCAGCAGACCCACAGAATAACTGCCGATCTTTTTACCCTTATAAAAACATTCAAAAGCTGTTCTTCCATTTGAAATATCCATGTTTTCGGCTCTGAAATCCGCATCACCGGAGAAACCGTATGTATTATAGGGTCTTTCTATTTTGGGCAGCAATTCTCTTATAATTGAATCATCAAGGCACAGAACCGAGTAACCGTAAAAGGGAATATGGTTTATATAGGTTAAAAAAGCATCCTTGATATTGTTAAAGTATTTATAGTGATCAAGATGGTCCGCGTCAATATTTGTTACTATCCCTATGGTTGGCATAAGATTCAGGAACGAACCGTCCGACTCATCGGCTTCAAATACTATGTACTCGCCTTCGCCCGTTCTGGCATTTGAATCAAAGTTAAGCACTTTACCTCCAATAACAGCAGTTGGGTTTATCCCTCCGTGATAAAGAATGTATGCCAGCAAAGAGGAAGTCGTGGTTTTTCCGTGCGTTCCGGCAACTCCAATGCCGTGCTTCAGCCTTACCAGCTCGGCAAGCATTTCAGATCTGTGAATAATGGGAATTCCTTTCCTTTTGGCTTCAATAATTTCAGGATTATTGGGATCGATCGCGCTCGATGTTACAACAACGGAATAATCCATAATATTAGACGGATAATGCCCGATAAAAATATCCGCTCCCATAGCGGCAAGTCTTTTTGTCTGTTCCGATTCGCTTAAATCCGAACCTGAAACAGAGTATCCAAGATTGATCAATATTTCGGCAATACCGCTCATACCGATCCCGCCGATCCCTACGAAGTGCATTTTTTTTGAATTTCTGAACAATTCATCTCCTCCATAACATCACGAACAATAAGTTCGGAAGCATTCCTTCTTGACAGAGCTGCCGAATTATCGGACATTTTTTTTAATAACCTTTCATTTTTCAATAGTTTAATCAAGAGGGGCGCAACATTTCCCGGAACAGCATCGGAGCTGCTGATCTTTACGGCAGCTCCTTTTTTCTCAAAGACTTCTGCATTTTTATCCTGATGATTCATTGCGGAAAAGGGATATGGGATCAATATGGAGGGTATTCCCGCTGCGGCAAGTTCCATCATCACGCCTGCTCCGGCTCTGCTTATGGCTATGTCGCTTGCAAGATATGCCAGACCCACTCTTTTAATATAGGGCGAGAGGTAAATGGATCCCCCGCCGATCTCATTATGTATTTTTTCCTTAAATCTGTTATATGAATATTCTCCCGTACTCCAGATAAACCCTACGTTTTCAAAATCACCGGGATATTCTTTTTTCAGTCCGAAGACCAGTTCATTTATTTTCAATGCTCCCTGACTGCCGCCCAGAACCAGCACTATCCTGCTGCAGTGCCCCAGATGAAAAGCTTTTTTAGCTTCCTGTACACCGACTCTGACAAGAACATCTTTCCTGATGGGATTGCCTGCCAGAAAAAACTTCTTTTTATCCTTAAGATACTCAGAGGACACTTCAAAGGCGCCGTATATTTTATTTGAATATTTTGCAAACAGCTTTGTAACCATACCGGGAATTGAATTCTGTTCACAGAGAAAAATTGCCCTTTTATTCAGTTTTGCCGCGGCAAGAGCAGGAGCCGAAGCATAGCCCCCCATGCCGATAACGGCTTTGATCTTCATCTTTTTCATAATTTTTCTTGCGGATAACATTGCCGTCAAAAATCTTATAATAAAAAGAGGCAGTTTGAATACATTTCTTGTAAAAGGCGGAGCTCCATAGTAAAAAATATTTTCATCAGGTATATCCTTCAGCATGGAAAATCTTTTGTCCCTCTTGCCTGTAAGGAAATAAGCATTTATCTTTTTTTCGGCAAACTCCTCATAGAGCGCAATGCCGGGACTTATGTGACCTCCGGTGCCGCCTCCTACTATCATTACATTCATATCCGTCACTGCCACACCTCTCCGCTAATTTTGAAATCACTGCTCACTTTATCTTTAAACCTCGATATGTTCAGCAATATACCGCCGGCGATCATGTTAGATATTAAAGAGGATCCTCCATAACTGATAAAGGGAAGAGGTATGCCGGTTGTGGGCAGGCTCCCGCAGGCAACGCTGATATTAATAAAAGCCTGAACTACAATGAGAAGACTCAGACCCGTTGCAAGGAGTCTGCCGAAATCATCCGGAGCGTTTAAAGCAATTTTGAAGCCCCTGAATAAGACCGTACAGAACAGAATTACAACAAAGAGGGTTCCCACGATTCCGGCTTCTTCTGCAATAACGGCAAAGATAAAATCCGTATGCGGTTCAGGCAGTCTGGATATTTTCTGCGTGCCGTGCCCGAGACCTACGCCGAAGAGACCTCCCTTTTTAAATGCCGTAAAGGACTGAATTATATGGTAACCTATACCATATCTGTACTCCCAGGGATTCAGATAAGCAATTATTCTCTCCCTGCGGTAATCTACCTGATAAACAATAAGGTAAAACATGGGTATACTCAAAACAAAAAGCGATAATATATAGAATAACGAAAAACCGGAAACAAAGAGAATGAAAACGGCTACTATAAGAATATCTACGGCTGTTCCGAAATCCGGCTGCATCATTATCAGAATAAATGCTATGCCCACAATTACCATGGGAATTAGGATCTGCATTACATGATTCTTCTCTTTCTCTGTTGAGAACACCTTCGCAAGATAAATTATTATGAATATTTTAATAAACTCCGAGGGCTGAAAAGACAGAGGGCCTAATCTGAGCCAGCGGCTGGACCCTTTAACACTCTGCCCTATACCGGGAATAAGAACAAGTATTAACAGGATAAGCGACACAAGAAGCATAACCTTTGTTAGTCTGATATAATGCCTGTAATCGATTTCCTGGAAGATAAGAAGAGCAAAAAAACCTGCTGCAAACCAGAGAAACTGCCGCTTGAGAAAATAGAAGGAATCGCCGAATGTTTTCAGAGCATAAACCGCGCTTGCGCTGTAGCTCATTGCTATACCGGTCCCCGCAATAAGAAAAATTACAGTGAACAATACAAGGTCCGATTCGCCCTTTCTTCTTGTGTCAATAACCGATTTCAGGTACAAGAGAGATCTCCTTTAACGAGCTTTTTAAAAGATTCCTTAAATGCCGCTCCTCTTTCTTCGTAACTTTTAAACATATCAAAAGATGCGCACGCAGGAGAGAGGAGTATAACGTCGCCTTCGGAGCTCTCCTGCATTGCCTTTATAACTGCGTCGTCAATACTCTCGGCAGCGACGCAATTGTATTTATTAAACAATTTCATAAACTCGTCTTTTGACTCGCCTATGAGTATTACCGATCTAACCTTCCCGTTCATGCTTTCTGCAAGTCTGGAATAATCATCGCCCTTTCTTTTTCCGCCAAGTATCAATATGCAGTTTCCCTTTATGCTCTCTATTGCCATCTTCACCGAACCTATTGTTGTAGCTTTGGAATCGTTTATAAAGTGCCGTTCTTTAAAGGTGCCGATATTTTCCATTCTGTGTTCAAGTCCGGGGAACCTGTAAAATCCCTCTGCAATTCCCTTAAAATCGGCGTTAAATTTCTTTTTTTTATACAAAGATCGGATCATTAAAAGCGCCGCCATTACATTTTGTATATTATGAAGGCCCGTTAACTGCATTTTATGGGCGTCAATGACTTCAATATATTTGTCCTCATCCTTTAGATGAACTACCGCGCCGTCATAATATGCAGCAGCGCTTTTATCTTTTAAAGAAAATGACAGCTTTTGAGCTTTAATTCCATTTAAGTTTTCTGCAAGCATGGGATCGTCTCTATTGTATATATAAAAATCATGGGACCGTTGATTCATTGTTATTCTTAACTTTGCCTCAAAGTATTCATTCATATCATCATATCTGTCAAGGTGGTCCGGCGTAACATTCAATATTGCCGAAATATGAGGCCTGAAATTCTTTACAGTTTCAAGCTGAAAGGAGGAGAGTTCAATAAGAGTTACAGAATCACTGCCGGTCTTTTCAGCAATTGATATTAATGGCTTGCCGATATTTCCTCCGACCAACACATGAAATCCCAACTCCTCCAATACATGCCCCATCAGGCTTGTGGTTGTTGTTTTGCCGTCTGTTCCGGTTATGGCAATAATGTCTCCCTTAATGAACATATAAGCGAGCTCAATCTCCGAAATAACAGGAATTTTTCTCCTGAGCGCTTCCCTGATGAGAGGAATTTTCTTTGGAACACCCGGACTTAAAACAACAATATCAAAACCTCTGTCAAGAATTTCAGGCTCCTGGCTTCCAGCATAGATCTCCACCTTTTCATCCAGTCCCGCTATAATAGGGTACAGTTCCTTTTCATCTTTAATATCAGTTACTGAAGTATCTATACCTTTTGAAACCAGAAAATTCGAAACAGCCGGTCCGGTTCTGTAGCCGAGACCAACCACAAGCGCTTTATCTATTTTTATTATATCCAACTGTTTTACCCTGCAATTCCCATTCTACAGAATCTTCAGAGAACTCAATCCCATTATTGCCAGAATCAATCCCAGTATCCACATTCTGACAACGACCTTCTGCTCCGGCCAGCCCGACAGCTCAAAATGATGATGGATCGGAGCCATCTTAAAGATCCTCTTCTTTGTCGCTTTATAGTAAAGAACCTGAATTATTACTGAAAGAGCTTCCATTACAAAAACTCCTCCCACAATAAAGAGAAATATTTCCTTTTTTATCATCACCGCAATAATGCCTATAATCCCTCCCAGAGCCAGCGACCCTGTATCTCCCATAAAAACGGATGCAGGATTGCTGTTAAACCAGAGAAATCCCACGGAAGCTCCTATAAGAGCGGAAATAAAAACAGTTAATTCCGCGCCGTCTGCAATATAAGGAATTCTGAGATAACCGGCTATCTTATAGTGCCCCGAAAGATAAGCCATTATTCCAAGGCTTGTTGCAACGCTTAAAACAGAACCAATTGCCAGACCGTCAAGTCCGTCGGTAAGGTTAACCGCATTTGAAGTACCGACAATTACAATAACCGAAAATACGATCCATCCCCATCCGAGATCTGTAAGAGCTTCATACATAAAGGGAACAAATAGAGTCGACGCATAAGCATCATTGGAAGGATACAGATATATAATTATTGAAACGGCAAGAGCAATTGCAATCTGAGAAATAAGTTTCACTCTGGCCGAAAGACCGTCTTTTTTCTTTAATACGGATTTAAAATAATCATCGACAAAACCCAGAGCTCCCAGCAATATTGTTGCTCCGATAATGAGAAGAAGGTAATGACTTTTAAAGTTACCCCAGAGTGCAATGGAGATCAGAACCGCTCCTATAATGATAATGCCTCCCATAGTGGGAGTTCCTGCCTTGACTTTGTGGCTTTCGGGCCCCAGGTCTCTTATCTCTTCCTTTAGTTTCAGTTTATAAAGCCATTTAATTATTAAATTGCCGAACAGCAGCACCAGCAATAGCGCCGTAAGAGCGGCATAGGCCGACCTGAAAGTAATATATTGAAAAAGTCTCAGGAATGAAAGATATTCCTTTAAAGGTAAAATAAAATGATACAGCATCTATAACCCCTTAATTTAATAAACCATCAACTACTTCTTCCATCTTCATGGATCTGGACCCCTTGATCAGAATGACGTCACTTTCTGAAATATTTTTGTTAAGATAATCGATCAATTCATTCTTATCTGCAAACATTAAAGCATCGCCTCTCTTCATTCCGGACTCCACTGCTCCCTCGATATACGCTCCCGCCATATCTCCCCAGACAACGAGCTTTTGAAATCCGTTCTTCACAACCTCTCTGCCTATTTCATGGTGTAAAGATCCGGACAACGCACCAAGCTCTTTCATATCGGACAGTACTGCGATCTTTCTTCTGTCGCAGAATATTTTTCCGGCAGATTCCAGCGCATATTTTGAAGAGAGAGGATTGGAATTATATGTATCGTCAATAATTATATAGCCCCTGTCAATAACCATGCTCCTGCCCTCTACATTTTTAAAACTTTTCATGGGATCGCCGATTGAGGAAAGATCAGCATCAAATTCCTCTGCAACGCCAATAGCCGCCATTATATTGTAAATATTATGGAATCCGTAAAGAGGGACATTTATCTCAATGGATCTATACTTTACTTTTATCCCGTCTTTTGACAGTAAGTATTCTTCAGGATAAATATCTGCATTCTCCGAAATACCGAAAGTTTTCAGCCTTATTCCGAATTCCAGTGCTTTCTCTCTAATAATATCAAAACAGAGAGTATCCCTATTGAGCAGCAGCAGCGACCCTGAAGTCATTCCCTTTAAAATTTCAGCTTTGGCAAGAGCAACATTTTCAATAGTGCCCAGAAATTCCAGATGGCCTTCGCCAATATTGGTTATTACCGAAATGTCCGGACGGCATATCATGGAAAGCCGCTCCAGTTCACCCGGATGGTTCATGCCCATTTCCACAACCGCAGTTTTATGATCTTCTTTAAGACCGAGGAGCGTAAAGGGAACTCCTATTTCATTATTAAAGTTCTTTTCGTTCTTCAAACAGGGACGGCTATTTTCCAGAATAAAATATATAAGCTCCTTAACCGTGGTTTTGCCGTTTGTCCCCGTCACTCCCACAACAACAGGTCCGATCCGCTCCCTGTTATAGGCTCCAAGGAGTCCCAAGGCTTTCAGAGTATCTTCGCACTTTATGACCGAAACACTTTTTCCTGCAGCAATAGGGTCAAATCCGTCCTTCATGGTGAGGAAACCATTAATGCTCCCTGCCTCTGCAAGATCTTTTATAAAATCATGCCCGTCGAATTTCTCGCCAATGAGAGGTATAAAGAGGCTGCTGACCCCAAGATCTCTTGAGTCTGATGTTACAGTTTCTATTACAGTATGGTGACTGCCAGCTGTAATTTTACCGCTGCATATATCTGCGATCTTTTTAATATCCGATTTAAAAGATACTTTCATTGCGCCATCCTTTTCTTTAAATACATGGATGCTACCTCACGGTCATCAAAGTGAATTTTCTCTTTCCCGATTATCTGGTAATCCTCATGCCCCTTTCCGGCTATCACAACAATGTCTCCTGCTTCAGCCATCATTATTGCATCTCCTATTGCCTTTTCCCTGTCAGGAATGACTTCAATGCGGCTTGTATCGATATCAGAGATAATGTCGTTTATTATCCGAACCGGATCTTCCGTTCTGGGATTATCGCTTGTAACAATTACAACATCGGAATTCTCAACAGCAACCTTTCCCATGAGAGGCCTTTTGGTCTTATCCCTGTCTCCTCCGCATCCGAAAACCGATATAACCCTTTTTTCTTTCAATTCATTTGCCGACTGAAGCAGTTTCAGAAGAGCGTCTTCAGTGTGGGCATAATCTACAATCACGGAAAAACCGGCATCCGATTTGAGCAGGTCAAATCTCCCCGGCACGGTACTTAAATTCTCGAGTCCCCTTTTGATGGTTCCATAAGAGATATCAAGAGCTCTCATAGCTGAAATCACTGCAAGGGCATTATAGATATGGAATCGCCCTGCAAGATGAAGAGCAACCTTAAAACCTCTTTCCGGTTTTTCCATTACAAAGCTGAGCCCCGAAATAGCATTAACAATACTTTCATCAATGGGTTTAAACAAAGCTTCCGCACTTAAGCCGAAACTAATAAAAGGATATGAATAATTGTTCTTTTCGTTATATATTTTTTTCCCCCAGGAGTCGTCAATATTCACCAGGGCAAATCTTTTATTTTTCCTGCTTTTTTCAAGAATATGAAAGAGCCGCTTTTTGGCCTTAAAATAATCTTCAAAATTTTTATGAAAATCGAGATGGTCCCCTGTAAGATTTGTAAATATTGCCATATTAAAATCAAGATCATCCGCTCTGTTTAATTCAAGGGCATGGGACGATACTTCCATGATCACATATTCAACTCCGTCGTTTTTCATTGTTGAGATCAATTCATGCAGATCTCCGGATTCCGGAGTTGTATTCGCGGCAGGCATAACAATCTCGTTCCACCTGTAATTGATGGTTCCGATAACCCCGCACTTTTTGCCCCATGCCTTAAGAACCGATTCCATCATGTATGCAATTGAAGTTTTGCCGTTTGTTCCGGTAATTCCAATAAGTACAATATCGCAGGAAGGATAGTTATAGTAAATTGCCGACAGGCGTGAAAGAGCCCGCCTTGTATCGGAAGAGAGCATAACCGCTGTATCATCCCGTATCTGAGGCCCCACTTCAGCATATTTTTTATCCGATATAACAAGGGCAACTGCACCGTTTTTCACCGCTTTTTCAATAAACCTGTGCCCGTCGGTTTCATATCCTTCTATGGCAACAAAAAGGCTGCCCTCTTTTACTTTTCTTGAATCATATTCCACAGATAGAATATCGGGATCGGAGGAGAGCGATACAGGAGATATTTCTCCTTCCGATCTGTCGATAAGGTATGACAGTTTTAGTTTTTGTTCACTGTTTGCTTTCATTATTTTTTATTAATACAATAAAATCATCTTTATTGATTCTTTTTATATTCAGCGCCTCTGCATTATTTTCAATTAAGCTTATTCTTTTATACTTTTCTATTTCATATCTGAGACGGTCATTTTTTTTAATGATGTCCCCTTCAGTCTTAGTAAGTTTTTTATAATTGAGTTTTATTTTCATTACCTCAATATTCTGCCACACATTCATCACGGCAAAAAGGCTTAACGATAACACAATTATGAAATACTTGATAGCTGCCACCTCTTAAAAATAAAACCTATATTCTTTCACAAACACGAAGCTTTGAGCTTCTTGCTCTTCTGTTGATCCGCACTTCATCTTCAGACGGGCGAAGAGGCTTCTTAGTCAACAATTTTACCTGAGGCTCTGAATTGCAATCACAATATTTTGCCTCCTTACTGCACATACATCCCTTTGAAAGCCTTCTGAATTTATCCTTCACAATTCTATCCTCGAGAGAATGGAAGGATATTGCCATCATTCGCCCTCCGGGCTTTAAAAGTTTATATGAATCATTGAGACTCTCCTCTATTGCAGTCAGTTCATTATTGACTTCTATTCTGAGAGCCTGGAATACTCTTGCTGCAGGATGTATATTTCTTACATGAAATCTCTTCGGTATTGCTCCAAGAACAATATTTGCCAGCTCGCCGGTAGTTGTGATCTTTTTAATTTTACGCTTTTTGCAGATCACCGAAGCGATTCTTCTGGCCCATCGGTCTTCTCCATAGGTATATATTATATGGGCCAGTCTTTTTTCCGTATAATTATTAACAATATACATGGCATCCACCTTGCAATCCCCGTCCAATCTCATATCAAGTTCTTTATCCGTATTAAAGGCAAACCCTCTCCCGCTTTTTTCCATGTGATATGACGATATGCCAAAATCATAGAGAATATAATTTATATCTTTTTCGCTATTTAAAAAATCTTTGATCTTTGAAAAATTACCGTTAATCGCTCTGAACCTTTCACCAAAGTGTTTAAGTCTTTTTTCAGCAACAGCCAGTATCTCTCTGTCTCTTTCAAATCCTATCACAGACAATTTATCAATTTTCTTAAGCATTATTTCCGAATGGCCGCCTTCACCAAGAGTTGCATCTACCAAAATCCCATCTCCCCTGTAAATCGAACCTGCAATAAAGTCAAATACTTCCCTCCACATTACAGGTGAATGGACATATTCATTATTTATTCCATTTTCTATATTATGTCTCATTAGAGATCATCTGAATCCGGCAAATTTTTTCCATCCCGACCGACCTGATAATTATATATTTAGTATAATACAGTACAATTAAAACAGTTTCTAAAAGCCAAGGTCTTGCGCAAATATATCAATTGCTTTGTCACCGGGCTTATAACTCTCATAAATCTCACTATCCCAGATCTCAATCCTCTTGAATAATCCCAGTATAGTAACATCTTTCTTTATCTCTGCTTCGTCCAGCAGGTATGCCGGAATCAGCATTCTCCCCTGTTTGTCCAGGTCACATTCGTAAGCGCCCCCAAAGAGACGTCTCATTATAGTTCTGTTTTTAGGGTCGGATTGAGAAAGGGGAACTATCTTTTTTTCAATAAATTCACGCCAATCCTCCTCTCTGAATGCCATCAAGCATTTGTCAAAACCGTGAGTGACAATAAATTTTTCAATAACAGTATTGCTGCCAAAAGCTTTACGCAGTTTAACCGGTATTGCCACCCTTCCCTTTTCATCAAGGGTGGGATGATATTCGCCCATGAACATATCAAATTCACCCTTTAATCACCACAAAAAGGATATATTCAACACAAATCCCCACTTTTCCCCATTCATGACACAATGTGACATAAATGTCAACAAAAAAATAGTTTTTTTTGTGAGGGCTGGCGAGGGCTGGCGGAAACTTCTTTTATCTCTACAGACAGTAAATCCTCTGCAAAAAGAAGCGAAAAGCCGAGGCCGATTTTTTAACATCCATGTCAAAATCAGCATTACCGGCATCCTGCCGGCAAGACTGTTTGAGTCCGAAATGAAGAGCAAGTTCTGCGCCGAACAGGATGTTCAAGTGCCGCAGTGTGCACGGATGGACATGAACTGCAGCCAGGCTTTTGAGCTTTTTTGCAGAGAAAACTGGGATAAACTTCCTCTCCGGAGGCAGATTTCGTCCTCTGATAAATATGAATTATTTTATTTTTTAGTTCCCGCCAGCCATCTAATGAATGACATCTGTTGTGTTATATGCGGTTTTTGTGGGCGTAGGTAAAATTTTGATTTTTTTGGATTAATTGTTTAACGGGATGGGGAGCCGCGAGATAAGATTATATTGATAAGTTTTGCGGTATGAATGAGTTGTGCGCAAGTGCTCCGCACCTCATAACAATAAATTTCTGATAAATAAATACTTTTGCAACCATAATTTAGTTGCTTTTTTATTGAATTATTAGTAAATTGTATTTATTATGACTAAACGAGAAAAATTACTTAGTAAATTATTAGAAAAATCTAAAAATTTTACATATAATGAATTGAGATCTTTATTAAATGGACTGGGTTATAAAGAACTAACTCTCGGTAAAACATCCGGATCACGAGTTGCTTTTATAAATGAAAACACAAATCATTTAATTCGACTGCACAAACCACATCCATCTAATAAATTAAAGCGATACCAATTAGATTTCATTGAAATTGAATTAAGAAACCTGGGGGTAATAAAATGAAAAATGTACTACAATATAAAAATTTTATTGGTTCTGTACATTTTAGCGCAGATGATGATGCCTTTTTTGGGAAAATAGAAGGTATAAATGATTTAATTACTTTTGAAGGGAAAACTGTTAATGAAATTAAACAATCATTCGAAGAAGCAGTTAATGATTATATTGAGATATGCAGAACAACAGGGAAAAAATTATATAAATCTTATAAAGGTAGTTTTAATGTAAGAATCAGCCCTGAATTACACAAGAAAGCTGTTGAAAAATCACAGGTTCTTGGAGTTTCGTTAAATCAATTAATTCAGAAAGCAATAGAACATGAAGTAACAGATAATTAGCATGAATAAGCGCTTCGCCCTTGGCCTTCGACACATTTGCATCTGTGCTGCGTCGGATCTCACGTGAAATTGTTGATGGGCTATATCCCATATATGCAGCTATCGTTCTGATACTTTTTTTATCTTCAAGCATTTTTTTGATGACTTTTCTGTCACATGAATTAAGATGTTTGTATGACATCATAAGAC
>JAJRXZ010000012.1 GCA_024276015.1 Spirochaetota bacterium
ATTCCTGTTAGATCAAAATTACAGAGTATATGGCGGATACAGAAGAACAAGCTCGCCCAATTTCTGGCGCCTCAATGAACTTAACATTTTAAAAGAAATTGAATTAATTGAAGTGGATATCCTTGATACCGGAAATCTCATCAGAGTATTTGATAAATATAAACCGGACGAAGTTTATAATCTTGCAGCTCAGAGCTTTGTAGGCGTATCCTTTGAGAAACCCCTTTTAACAGGCGAAACAACAGCTCTGGGCGTAACCAGAGTGCTTGAAGCTATAAGGATAGTTAATTCCGGCATAAAATTTTATCAGGCATCAAGCTCTGAAATGTTCGGGCAGGCGCAGGAAATTCCGCAAAAAGAAACAACTCCCTTCTACCCTAAAAGCCCCTATGCTTCGGCAAAACTCTATGCCCACTGGACAACGATCAATTACAGAGAATCTTACAATATTTTCGGCTGTTCAGGGATACTGTTTAACCATGAATCGCCTTTAAGAGGTATTGAATTTGTTACAAGGAAAATAAGCTCTGCTGCTGCAAAAATAAAATACGGGATGCAGGATTTTATCGAAATCGGAAATCTTGACGCTAAAAGAGACTGGGGGTATGCAGAAGAGTATGTAAAGGGCATGTGGATGATGCTTCAGCAGGAAAAGCCCGGCGATTATATACTGGCGACAAATGAGGCGCATTCGGTGAGAGAGTTTATTGAGAGATCATTTGAATTCATTGATATAAATATTGAGTGGAAGGGACAGGGCGCTAACGAAACCGGAATTGACGCCCGAACGGGAAAAGTATTGGTTAAAATCAATCCAAAATATTTTCGTCCCGGAGAAGTTGACATTCTTCTCGGAGACTATACAAAGGCCGGGGAAATTCTCGGATGGGAACCTGAAGTCAGATTTGACGAATTGGTACAAATTATGGTTGAAAAGGACATTGAAAGAATCGGCAGATTATGAAAGTTTTAATTACCGGGATAGAAGGGTTTGCCGGAAAATATCTGCGCAGAGCGCTCCTTGAAAAAGGGTATGATGTTTACGGATTTGACCTTCACTCCCAGAACGAAAATATTTTTCAGGTTGACATTACAGATTCAAGCAGCGTTCATTCTCATATAAAAAAAATATCTCCTCATCATATAATACATCTTGCGGCAATATCGCGGGTTGATCATAAAAATCCGAAAAAATTATACGAAGTGAACATTAATGGGACAATTAATATTTTGTCGTCGGCTGTACAAATAAAGAAGAGACCCGGAGTTTTGGTTGTCAGCTCTTCGCAGGTATACGGTATTGTACCTGAAGAACGGCAGCCCATTAAGGAAAGCGCTCCGCTTGATCCTGTAAACCATTACGGCGCAGGCAAAGCCGCAATTGAGAATATAGCAAAAGCTTTTCACTTTGAACATGATCTTCCTCTTGTTATTGCAAGGCCATTTAATCATACGGGCAGAGGCCAAAGAATCGATTTTGTTGTGCCGAAAATAGTTAAGGCATTTAAGAACAGAGAAAGATCAATAAAGCTGGGCAATATAGACGCTGTTCGTGATTTTCTCGACGTAAGGGATGTTGCCCGCGCTTATGTAAAAATTATTGAAAATTTTCCTGATTATGAAATTCTTAATATAGCAGGCGGATTCGGGATAAAAATATCTGATATAATAGACAGATTAATTGAAATAACCGGCCATAAAATAAGAATTGAAATTATTGACAACTATATAAGAGAAAATGATATTCCCATGTCCGTAGGAGATCCGCAAAAGATAAAAAAATTGTTTAACTGGAAAATTAAATATGATATTCGGGATATCCTTCTCCGGATGCTGGAGTGATTAATAGGTGCAGCCTATATGGACACTGGTTCCGGCCGTTATCTCATGGCAGACTAGTTTTTTCTGCTTTTGTCCGGTTACTTCCGGAACTATCTGATTGTTACTTCTTCACACTTCCACCTCGAATTGTCGTAAGCGTCAAAGTTAATTTTCCGCAAAAACTTTCCGGATCTTTTCCATGGTGAGTATGTATGGGAGAAGCTCTCTCAAGTCATCGTTATTTTTACAATACGGCAATTTAGTATAAAGATACCGAAGATACCAGTAGGG
>JAJRXZ010000013.1 GCA_024276015.1 Spirochaetota bacterium
AATTGTTGATAACAGATAATTGGCCTTGAGATGTTTTTTGTCAAAGGAGATTACCTTTAAAAAATGTTTTTCTGCTTTGTTATAGTCCTCAAGGTTATAGTGAGAAAGCGCCGTATAAAAATTCCCCTCGGGAAAATTTTTATTTATAGAAAGGGATTCGTTAAAATATGTCAGCGCTGTCTCATACTCTTTATTGTTATAGTACTCTACTCCTATGTTGAGAAGGATCTTATGATTTTTGGATATTTTCAGGGCTTCCATATATGTATTCATTGCCATTCTCGAATTGCCCGTTATGGAGTATATTTCGCCCATATTGTTATATGCTTCAATAAATTGGGGATAGATATTGATAGCCTTTTTGTATTCGTCAATTGCGCTTTGGTAGCGTCCCTTATCGGATAATTCAAGAGCATGGTTGTAAACTGTTACAGCTTCTGCCGGTACTGAATTATTGTTCATGATTTTCCTTCTTTAAAATTAAGATCAAATCTGAATTTTTAATAGTTCTTCTTAACTATATATCGACCTTAACAAATATTATTTTTAATATTTATTTCCGCCCATTCTATTACATTGTTATAATTATTGCAATCTGTTTTCATTAAAGTTTCATTGAAGAATAACCCGTATTCTTACTATGCAGATGTTTATCTGTTAAAGAGCATCTTATGCAATAATACTTATTGCGTTAAACTTCAATGGATCCGTTAAACGGTTAATCTCATAAAAATATTGATAATTTTATTATTTAGTTGACATTCAATTAAAGTATAGTATTATTTTGATCAAAAAAATGAGTGGCGGCAGACGAGTATTGAGTTTAAATATAACTTGTATGCGTGAAATTTTTTTCTTAGTTATGTTAGAACTTAATAAAAATTTCGACTTTTTATATAATTGTTTGAAATACAAAAAGTCATGAGAAAAAAATCGGGGAATAATATTAATCATCATGGCAAAAAAAGTAAATAACACTCGAGTAATTTCTGTTAAACTAAAGATAGTAATCGTATTTTCACTTCTTATTCTATTATCAAATTTTTCAACGAATTATATAAATCTGTTTTTTAACAGAACAGAACTCTTCAAACTCATGAATCAGCTTCTGACAAAGGACCTAAAGAGCATCTATTCTTTCTGTAATAACCAATATCAGATCTATGAGTTTGATAAAAATATTGACGGCGCATTAAAGAGTATTGAAAGAAAAGGTCTTCATGAAATAAAGAAAAAGAAAGCGGTTGTTCTGGGAATTAAAAAGAACGGCGATATTCTTTTTCAGGCTTCGAAAATAAAAAAGTATAAAAAATTCAATGACAGGGAAAGTCTTCAAAAGATGAATACAACCCTGCAGGGAGCACAGGACGAGGGGCATCTCTATTTTACCTTTAATAATGAAAAATATTTCGGAATTTATAAGTATAATACAAAGTGGAATGTTTTTATTCTGAGAGCGGAAGAGATCAATGAATTCTATAAAGAGTCAAGAATTATTTTCAGAAATATCAGCATAATGATTTTTTCCATAACTATTGTTATAGCCATTATCGGGATATTTATTCTGAGGTACATTCTGCGCTTTATTGACATAATAACTCTGGCAATAATGAAGATGGTTAAAACTCAGGAATTAGAGCTTATTGACCTAAAGGGCGCAACAAATGATGATATTACATATCTCGGTACTGCTTTTAATTCGCTTTCCAGCACAATTGACAATCTCATAGGTATATTCAGAAAGTTCGCAAATAAGGATGTTGTAATAAAGGCATACAGAGAAAGGGAAGTAAGACTGGAAGGGCAGAGTGAGGAGCTTACAATACTATTTACGGATATAAAGAGTTTTACTTTTATTACTGAAACTCTCGGTAATGATATTATTAAATTACTGAATCTGCACTATGACAGAGCTATAAGGAAGATAGATAATTATGACGGCATTATCGGCGCGATCATCGGCGATGCTCTTCTTGCTGTCTTCGGAGCTATTGAGACCTCTACGGGTAATAAATCGTATCAGTCAATATTAGCTGCATACAGTGTTCTTGAAGAGACACGTGCCCTTAAAATGAGAATGACAAAGATCAAAAAGGAACTGGAGAAGAATAAGGGCAAGTTAAATCCGGACGAAATGAGGGTTTATAAAGCCGTGCTTCTCGAAGTGGGAGTGGGGATCGACGGAGGAGAGGTTTTTCACGGCACTCTTGGTTCCTATGTGAGAATGACAAGTACGGTAATAGGGGACACGGTAAATTCGGCATCAAGACTTGAAGGGCTCACGAGATTTTACAATGTGCCTGTTATATGCTCTGATTATGTTAAAAATGATGTTGAGGAAAATGTGGATGATCACGGTATTTATTTTCTTGAAATAGATACGGTTCAGGTAAAAGGGAAGACAACCGGCAAAAAAATTTACTGGGCTATATTTGAGAAAGATATTGACGAAAAATTTAAGAAGAACATTGCTGCATTTAAATCCGGTCTTGCTTTGTATTATGAAGGCGATTGGACAATGGCAAATAAAAAATTTAAACGTTGTCAGCTGCCTGTTGCCCAGGTTTTTAAAGAAAGGACTAAGGGGAAAAGTCCGAAAAATTGGAATGGAATATGGGAAATGAAAACAAAGTAAAAAAAGAATTAATTGACAGTGCTAAATCCAGATTTCTTCCCGAAGAGATTGTTGATACCGAAGAGCAGAAGGTATTATATTCTCTTGAGGAAGAATTTGCAAAAACAAAGAAGAATAAGAATCTGTTTCTCTATCTTTTTATTCTGATTTTTATTGGCATAATCGTTGCGGGAACTCTATTCCTTACTAATTATATTGAAGAGAAAAATAAGGATTATAAAATAAATATTGAAGAATTCGACGACCTTAGATTAAAGGATGTGCTCGATTCGGCAAGGCAGAAAGAGAGCAATGCCGATTTATTATCGGTTCAGCTCGATATAATTGAGATTAAAATGCTTGATGCTGTTTTAAATGTAAAATCTGTCCATCATAACAGAGAACTTTCAGTTATCATGAAAAATCTGCCCGATGCCGAAACAAATAGAAGAATAAAAAAGATCAGAGCCGAGGAGAAAAGAGCAATTGCCAGGACCAAAAGAAAATTTCAGCGATTGATAAGAATTAAAAGAAAAGAGTTGGCAGCTTTAATTGCAAAAGCGAAAGAAGAGGAAGCGGCTTTGGCTAAGGATATTCCGGTCAATAATGAGGACAGATTGTACAAAATGAGAATGAAAAAACTTAAAGCAGCTCAGGAGGCCGGGACCAGAAGTATGAAAAGTTATCTGAGCCGTTACAGAAGATTTATCATAAATAAATATAATCCTAAATTCAGAAACAGAGAGTTGAACAGTATTATCAATTCAAGCTACTATGCTTCTCTTAAGAACGACTGGAAAATTTTAGAAAAGTATGAGAAACTTTTCAGCAGCAGCAGACCATACAGCAAAAAAGATTTTGAGAAAATTAAAAAACGGATCGATAATCAAAATCTGCTTTTAAAAAGATTGTTAAAAGTACCATATATCAATTCGGTTTTTCCGGCTCTTGAGCAGATCGATTTTCTTACAAAATCGATCTTCTATGAATACGAGAAGGAGATCAGAAAGAAGGACAGGGAGATTAACAATTTCAGATATGCTTTTGATTATATTTTAAACAAAAAACCGGAAAGCGGTTATATAATTGATTCCCGCGATCCTAACAATATTAATTTTTATATTTATAAAGTTTTGAGGATTAAGAGCGGTGAAACAGCGCTGGTTTTCAGAACCGAGGATGAATATATCGGAAAAATTCAATTTGTTATGAAACCGTACGGTATGAGAGCAAAAGTAATTGAATTCGCAAAGAATAAAAAGATAAGGCCTTTTGATAAGATATTACTGGAATTTAAGAGATAAAGAAAGGAGTTGTTATGAAGAAATTTATTTTATTGCCGGTTTTTATTTTCTTTGTTTCTTCATCTTTGTATGCATTTAATTGGGAAGAATATAAGATCAAAGTTGAAAGAATTGAGAAAAAGGAAAATGAGACCATCACATATTTGAAAGGGCCTGGTAATATAGATTTTACAGTTAGATCCGATGCGAATATAAGTGATAAAAACGGGGAGATCATTCTGAAGCTGAATAAGGAGCTGAGAAGCTGGAAATATATAAATACGGAAAAGATAGATTTTGTGGTCTTAAAGGGGAAAGTGCAGGCTGTGGTAATACCATCAAGTTATTCATATCAGAATATTAATATATTGGAACATCTGCCTGCAGGGATGTTATTCTCATTTGATGAAGGGTTAAGATACAATTTCAGAATTACGGTTCAGAATATTTTTATCAGAATTAAAGGCAGATTTATAAATGAAGTGTTGTTATCTGAGAAGATATTAAAAGCAATTAAAGATCCTGTGGCATATTTGACAACCTATAATCCCAGGTATATGCTGAAAAAGATAATGGGCCATCAGAATGAGATAGAAAAGCTGAAGGAAGGCTTAAAGTCGTTGAAGAAAAAACATGAAAAGCTGTTAAATACTCATGAAAAACTTAAAAATGCGGTCCTTACTCTTCATAATACCGGCTTTCTTGGATTCGGAGTTACTGAGATTGATAAGAAAGTTATAAAAAGGATCATTCAACTGAAAAAAAGCAACCCAAAAATAACAAAGGACCAGATTTCCGAGAAACTTGAAAAGGAAAAATTAAAAGCCTCAAGCCAGGAAATATTTCTTATTCTGAGTATCTACTTTAATGAGTTCGAATAATTAATATTTTCGTAGATAATTAATAAATTTTCGTAGATTTATTGTATTGCTTATATTATTTTGTGCCAAAATACAAAATAATAGAGGACATGCTCTTTTTATGGTTTATATGCGGCTTTAAACTGTAGAAAAAGCAAGTATAGCATAGTTACTTAATGATTGATTGTGATTGTAATAAAACTTATCGGTACAGCCCCAAATTTTCGAGAGGAATAAATAGAAAAAAGACCGGATTATTTTTAATTGTATTTATTGCAATTTTTTGTTTAACCGATAATTTACCGCTTTATTCCGCAGAGCCTGTAATTGTAAAGCCCGACATTTCGAGATTATCACTTGTACCCTATCTTGAGGTACTTAAAGATAAGAATAATAGATTAACTTTCAGTGATATTGTTTCTCCGGAGTTTTCAGATTCCTTTATCAAATCAAAACAGCGCTACCCGGTTTTTACTTTTTCGTCTGCATCATACTGGATACGATTTGAAGTAAAAAATCCCCTTACCGGCTACTTTGAGTGGTATTTTGAAATTGCAAACCCAATGATCAATAGTATTGAGTTATACATTCTTGACCATAGCGGGAAGTTAATTGAAAAGAGAATTGCAGGCGACAGATATCCCTATGACCAAAGGGAGATCAAGAATAGAAATTTTGTATTTAAACTTAGAGAACCTCCGGTAAAAAAGCGCGTTTATTATGTGAGGATTAAAACCGAAGCTTTGATCAACCTTTCCTTTTCAATGCATTCCGCTATCTGTTTTCTGAACACGATCAATCGGGAGACCATTGCTCTTGGCATTTATTTCGGCGCAATTCTTGTGATGATAATATTTAATCTTTTTATTTTTATTTCATTTCGGGAAGCCAGTTACCTGTATTATGTTATTTATTATTCGGTTTACTATCTGTTTCATATGAGTCTGAGCGGACTTGGTTACCAGTACCTGTGGCCCGATTCCGTATGGTGGCAGACCCATAATCTGCCTATCTTTATGCTGCTCTCTGTAATTACATCCATACAATTTCTCAGATCATATCTTGAAATTCCCTTGAAGCTGCCGGAAATTGATAATCTCTTTAAAATTGTGATGATCATATCGGCAATTATGCTGCCCTTTACCGTGTTTGTCGATTATTCATTTGCAGTGAAGTTCGGCATATCCGATATGTTTATTACAGCCGTACTTATTACATATAGTCTTGTAAGGTATATTCCTCTGGGTTACAGGCCGGCAAGATTCTATCTGTTATCATGGATATTTCTTGTAACAGGCACTATTATTTATGCGTTAAAATCTTTTGCAATTATTCCGGACAATTTCTATACTCTGCTGCTTTTTCAGGTATCTTCAATTTTGGAGCTTATAATAATTACGCTTGGCCTGGCCGATAGGATCAATTATATGAAAGTCCAGTCTGAGGCGCGAAGAATGAATCTTGAGATCATTGTTAATGAGAGGACTAATGAACTAAACCTTGCTCTGAGTAGGATGGAGAAACGGGATAAGGAGATACAGAAAGAACTCTGTCTTGCAGCAAATATTCAGGAGGGAATACTGCCTCAAACGCCATTTTCAATAAGAGGAGTAAAGATAGATGCATATTACAAGGCAATGGGGAAGGTCAGCGGTGATTTTTATGATATTTTCCAGATGAGCGGCGGATATCTTGGGATTTTAATTGCCGATGTTTCGGGACATGGGATGCCTGCGGCCTTTATTACCGCAATGGCTAAGATTAATTTCTCCGAAGCAATTCAAAACAATTTATTCCCCACCGAGATATTCAAAACAGTTAATACCGAACTTGTCGAGATCATTAAAACCGACGATTTTCTTACGGCTTTTTTAATAATTATCAGCCCTTCTTACGAGGTCTTTTACAGCAATGCTTCCCATCAGATGCCTATGATCTTGAGGAAATCGGAACTGATCGTAGAAAGATGGGATACTAACGGCTTGTTTATTGGCGCTTTGGATGTTGCTAATGATATGTTTGAGGATGCTCGGGATAATCTTGATTACGGCGACAGAATACTTCTATTTACCGACGGTATTGTTGAATCAAAAAATAAAGCCAACGAATCGTTCGGGGAGAAAAGGCTGAGAAGGTTATTGATTGAGACTGCCGGTTTGCCCGTAGAATCAGCAAAGAAAAGAATAGTTTCGGAATGGGAAGAGTTTACAATGGGTAAGGAGTTAATTGACGATACTACCCTGCTCATTGTTGAGATCGATCCTGCATACAAAAATCTTGTTAATTACAGAGAAGAGGGCTTCCGTTTTCTGGTTGAGGGTAAGATAGAAGATGCAATTGAAGTATTAAAAAAAGCGCTTAAGATTGACATGAAGGATGAAAAAACGCATCTCTATATAGGCGAGTGTTATTTAAAGAGCAGGAATTATTTAAAAGCAATTGAACACTTAAAAGAATATCTGGCCAATAATGAGATCGACGCCAATGTCTGGTTTCATCTTGCACAGGCATATTTCAATCTCGGTGATTATATGATGGCCAATGAGACAGCTTTAAAAGCTGCGCAGCTGAGAAATGATTCTGCAGATGTTCTGATTATTTCGGGATTATCTCTGAGAGATATGGGGCAGCATAAGGAAGCGGCAAAAATCTGGGAAAGACTGCTGGCAATAGAACCGAATAATGAACTTGCGCTGTCGGAATTGAAGAAATACAGGAAAGATAATGAAAATGACTGATTGCAGATGGATATAATGAGTAGAATCATAACTTCTTTTTCATTAATAGTGTTATCTGTACTGCCGGCCCTTTCTGAAATAAAAAAGCCTGTTGAACCTGTTGTAAAAGATGTCTTTATCATAAACGGTTCCGAAGATCACAAGTTCCGGGTTGAAGTTGTTTTTGGAAATGGTGAGATTAAAAGGGGTAATATTCTGCTCCCCGATAAAAAAATTATATTTCAGAGAGTTAACCGTAAGGATGGAAACCGTACTGAAAGAATATCGGCAATAAAATCGGTAAAATTCTTGAAGTGGATGAAAAAGAATATAAAAGATAATATTTTTCTCTTTTCCCCTGTAAGTTCGATAATAATTTTGAAGAATAATTCAAAGATTTATTACAACAAAAATATTAAAATATTTAACAGGATAGATTTTTATACAGATGGAAATAAGAAGAGAAAATATAAAATTTACTCAATATTTTATGACTATTGGTATAATAACAGATGGGAAATTAGTAAGAGCAGGAATATCAACTATCCTGAAACAAATCCCAATGACAGATCTGTAGTTGAAATAAAATTTTTACAGAGAAATACTCTTTTCAAAAATTTTCTTCAAACATTTGAATAATTTTTGAAAAACACTTGACAAACTTTGTCATTGTCAATTTATGCAGAAAGTGGAACAGATCAGATCATTCAAAAATCTGTCCGGTTCTGCAGGATCTAATCTTTTGAAGATTTTTTCTGTGTCTTATTAAATCTTTCGGTCCGGGTTATTAAAGAAAATTTTAATATTTTTTCGGAAGATTTAGGCCGCGCTTGCGGTTATCAATTACATCTTGGATTAGTTAGAAAAGATGTATAAATTAAATCGGTAAAGAGACCGGTTGCCTCCATCCATAGTGAAAAGGCAATAAAACAGATATGAGGTGAATTTCATCTCGCATATTATTTTTTATACAGACAGATTATTTTTATCTGCAGATAAATTAATAGCTGCAGACTTTTTTACTGTAGTTTTAAATATTAAATGTATAATGCAAAAAAAAATTAGTGAATAATTAGGGGGTAATTTAATTGTCAGTAGTATCAATGAAAGCATTGTTGGAATCGGGTGTTCATTTCGGTCATCAAACCAGAAGATGGAATCCAAAAATGTCAAAGTTTATTTTTACGGCGCGTAACGGGATCCATATAATCGATCTGCAAAAAACAATGCAAAGAATAAAATTAGCTTATAATGCTATGAAAGAATTATCGCAGAATGGCGGTAAAATAATGTTTGTGGGAACAAAAAAACAGGCGCAATCTGCAATTGTTGAATATGCCGAAAAGTGCGGAATGTATTATGTTTCCGAGCGGTGGTTAGGGGGTCTGCTTACAAATTTTAAGACTGTCAGCAATTCAATTCACAGGCTGAAAGAACTTGAAAAGATGAAGGAGAGCGGAATATGGGATGCGGAAACAAAAAAGGAGATCCTTGAACTCCAGAGAGAACTTGAAAGAAAAGAAAAAGTTTTTTCAGGAATTAAAGATATGACTAAACTTCCCGATGCTCTTTTCATTATTGATCCCAAGAGAGAAGCCATTGCGGTAAATGAAGCAAAAAAACTTGGGATACCTATTTTTGCGGTTGTAGATACAAATTGTAATCCTGATGAGATCGATTATCCTATTCCGGGAAATGACGATGCCATCAGAGCAATAGCGTTGTTTCTGAATACCATGTCCAGAGCTATCATTGAAGGGCAAACGGGCGGACAGGTTGATGAAGAGGGTGAGGCTGCCGGCGGGGCTGATAATAGAGATACTGAAACCCCGAAAGCTGAAAACAGAGAAGATACATCCGCAGTTGCTGAGGATAAAACAGAGGCTTCCGAAGTTCGGGAAGAAGCATCCGGGGCAAAGCCTGAGGATAATGAAGCAGATGCTGCGGCAGTTAATAACGGATCGGGTGAGGAAAAGACCGATAGCAGCTGGTAAAACCCGGTTTGTTGAGTTGTAAATTAAGTAAAATTCAGGTATGTGTATATACCCTAATAAAAGAATAATAAAAGAAAATTATATTTTTGGGAGAATAAAAGTGGCAGAGATAACATCTGAAATGATAAAGGAATTACGAAATAAAACTCAGGCCGGAATGCTTGACTGTAAAAAGGCTCTGAAGGAGACTGACGGTGATTTAGATAAAGCCGTTGAATTTTTAAGAAAGAAAGGGCTTGCTTCAGCCGACAAGAAGATGAGTCGGGAAGTAACCGAGGGGATCGTTGCATCTTATATTCACAGTAATAATAAGATCGGGGTACTCCTTGAGCTTCTTACAGTTACGGATTTTGTTGCAAGGAATGACGATTTTAAGGCTCTTGCAAAAGAATTGTGCATGCAGGTTGCTGCTGCAAATCCGCTTTATGTAAAGATTGAAGATATACCCGAAGAAGTGATAGAGAAAGAGAAGGAAATTTACAGGGAACAGATGAAAGATTCGGGCAAGCCTGATAATATAATTGAAAAAATTGTAGAAGGTAAGCTGAATAAATTTTACGGCGAAGTATGCCTCCTTGAACAGGGGTACATTAAGGAACCTGACAAAAAGATAAAGGATGTGATCAAAGAAAAGATAGCGACTTTCGGTGAAAATATATCTGTCGGTAAATTTGCAAGGTATCAGATCGGTTCTTAGTGATGAAATCCGGGAATGGCAATGCTTCTTTAATGTATAAAAGGATCCTTCTGAAGTTGAGCGGAGAAGCTCTGGCCGGAGAAAATAAGTCGGGAATAGAGCCCCATATTATATTGCAGATAGCCCGGGAGATCAAGGAAGTTCATTCAAGGAAGATCGAGGTTGCTGTTGTAATAGGCGCCGGCAATATTTTCAGAGGTTCTCTCGGCGAGAAACTGGGTCTTGACAGAGTTACCGGAGATTACATGGGTATGCTCGCAACTGTGATGAACTCCATTGCGGTAAAAGATATTTTAGAGAAGAGCGGTGTTCCTGTAAGAGTAATGACAGCTATTGAGATGAAGGAGATTGCAGAGCAGTATACTATTGATAAGGCCGTAAGTCATTTGAAAAAGGGCACTGTTGTTATTATTGCAGGCGGTACCGGTCATCCTTTTTTTACAACCGACACTGCCGCAAGTCTCAGAGCCATTGAATTGAAAGCGGACATATTGCTTAAAGCAACAAGAGTCGACGGCGTTTATACGGATGACCCTGAAAAAAACAGGAATGCAGAAAAATATGATTCCATATCATATATTGATGTTATCAAAGGGAAACTTAGAATTATGGATCTTACTGCGATTTCTCTTTGTATGGATAACAGAATGCCGATAATAATATTTAATCTGTTTAATAAAAATTCATTGAATAATATTGTTGCCGGAGAGAATATAGGAACAAAGATCAATTAATGCGAGGTTTAATATGCTGGAAGATATTATCAGCGATACTGAAGAGAGGATGAAAAAGAGTATTGCAAATCTGCAGAGAGAATTTGCTTCAATCAGAACCGGCAGAGCAAATGCCGCAATGTTTGACGGTATAAAGGTTGAAGTTTACGGTTCCGAGATGCCCCTTAATCAGGTTTCCACAATATCCATTCCGGAACCCAGGCTTGTTGTAATTCAGCCCTGGGATGTTGGGAACCTTGGAGAAATAGAAAAAGCAATTCTCAAATCGGATCTTTCATTGAACCCTATGAACGATGGAAATGTTATAAGAATTCAGATTCCCGATCTGACTGAAGAGAGAAGAAAGGAATATGTAAAACTCGCCAGGCAGAAAGCAGAGGAATGTAAAGTTGCTATAAGAAATGTCAGAAGAGACGGCAATGATATGATAAAAGATCTGGAAAAAGAGAAGAGTATATCTGAGGATGAGTCGAAAAAAGGGCAGGCTGACATCCAGAAGTTAACAGATAAATATGTTGAAGAGGTTCAAAAATATAGTGATAATAAAGAAAAAGAAATTTTAAATATATAGTTACATATGAGCAGATACAAAGGGCTGATAAATCCTGACATTATTCCCAAACATATTGCAATAATTATGGATGGAAATGGAAGGTGGGCTCAGAAAAGATCCTTACCGAGAACAGAAGGCCATAAAAGAGGTGCGGATGTAATAGAACCTTTAATGGACGCTTCAATAAAATTGGGGATTAAGACTGTTTCGCTTTTTGCTTTCTCCGTAGAAAATTGGAGCAGACCGAAACTGGAAGTGAAAGAGCTGTGGGATCTTCTCAAATATTATTTTCAGAACAATATTGAGAGAATTAAGAAAAAGAATATCAGGATCATACATTCCGGTTCAACGAGAAGACTGCCTCCTTCAACTAAAAAGATCATTCAAAATGCTGTTGATGAAACAAAAAAGAACAGAAAGATTGTCTTGAATTTTTGCGTAAATTACGGCGGCAGACAGGATATAGTAGACGGTGTTAATAAATGGTTAAAGAATCGTAAACCCGATGAACAATTATCGGTTAAGAAACTTGAAAGAAACCTGTATACTTCGGGACTTCCGGAAGTTGATCTGATGATCAGAACAAGCGGTGAATTCAGGATCAGCAATTTTCTTCTGTGGCAGCTTGCATATGCGGAATTGGTTTTTATGGATGTGTTATGGCCTGATTTTAATGAATCGCATTTATATGAAGCAATATATCAGTATCAGCAGAGAGAAAGGAGATTCGGTAAAATATGAGTATTCTGAGCAGTACTACATTTAAACGTATTTTAAGCGCGCTGGTTGCATTACCGATATATCTCTACTTGATCATAACCGACAGTTTCATGTCACTGCCCATATTGCTCTGTTCGTCGGTTATTTCATTGATATGTTTATACGAATTCTATCTTGTTACAGATAAAGAGGATAACGGCAAAGCCTTTATTGAAGTGGGATTGTTTGCCGGTTTGTTGGTCAATGTTGTTATGTATTTTTTTGCATTCGGCAAGATTTACGGTTTCGGCAGATATATAGGGATATATGACGCCAGAGTTATAATGAGCATAATATTGGTTTTTCTTGTCCTGGTATTGATCCTTCAGATTTTTAAAAGGCCCATTAAAGGCGGGGTCTATTCCATATCGGTTACGGTTTTCGGGCTTATTTATATTGTATTATCTTTTTCACATATAATATTAATTAAAGCAATGGCAAACGGTATCTATTATCTTATTTTATTAAATGTAGTTATTATGATCAATGACATCGGAGCCTATTTCGGAGGCGTTTTTTTCGGTAAACATAAAATAAATTCGCCAATTTCGCCGAATAAATCCTGGGAAGGATATTTCTCAGGGCTTTTTTTCAGTATATTTTCTGTGATAATAACAAATCAGGCCTTTATTTCATTTTACAGCAGAGATCTGTTCACTATTGTTGAAGCTGCGATTCTTGGAATAATTATAAGTATTTTTGGTAACTTTGGCGATCTGATCGAATCTGCTATTAAGAGGGATTGTTTTACTAAGGATTCCGGGTCCATTATACCGGGACATGGCGGGATGTGGGATGTATTTGATGCAATGATATTTACACTTCCGCTTTTTTACTATTTTTTGGTTCTAATCGGTGTGCCCTGAAACAGATATGTTAAAAGACGTTACCATACTCGGCTCAACCGGCTCGATCGGTCTGTCGACTCTGAGAGTTCTCAGATTTTTGGGGAATGATTTCCGTATTCACGGCCTTTCCTGTAAAAGGAATATAAAACTTTTAAGAGAACAGATCATTGAATTCAATCCGTCGGTAGTTGCAGTTGAAGCGGGCGAAGTACTGGTTTCAGATGCTTATAAGTCCTTAAAAAGAGAATTCAATCAGATCGAGTTCCTTGAAGGAGATGAAGGCGTGATTGAACTTGCAGGGAGAAGTGTTGATGTTATTGTATCGGCAATTGTAGGTGCTGCGGGTCTTAAGCCTTCGTTAGAGGCAATTAACGGGGCTAAGAGAATTGCTCTGGCAAATAAAGAAACACTGGTGATGGCAGGGGAATACTTTATTTCAAAGATACATGAAAGCAGCGTGGAGCTGATCCCTGTTGACAGCGAGCACAGCGCCATATTTTCTTTGATCAGTAATATTTCAATAGAGGAAGTTGAAAAGATAATATTAACCGCTTCGGGGGGGAGCCTCAGAGATATCCCGGCTAACGAGCTGGGGGGAGTAACTCCTGAGATGGCACTGAATCATCCGACCTGGAGCATGGGGAACAAAATTACGATCGATTCGGCAACAATGATGAATAAAGGCCTTGAAGTGATTGAGGCGCACTATCTTTTTAATATAGGGTATGAGTCTATTGATGTTATCATCCATCCTGAAAGCGTCGTTCATTCTATTGTCGAATCGGTTGACGGTTCCATGTATGCTCATATGGGCGTAAATGATATGACACTGCCCATATTGAACGCCTTGAAATATCCTGAAAAAGTAAGAAACAGTTTCGGGAGACTGGACCTTGAGAAGCTGGGCGCTATAAATTTTTCTGCCTGCGACAGAAAAAAATATCCTGCACTTGAACTCTGTTACAGTGCGGGAAAATCATCCGGTACAATGCCCGTTGTACTCAATGCTGCTAATGAAATTGCAGTGGATGCTTTTTTAAAAGGAAAGATAAATTTTACCGATATCGTAAAAGTAGTTGAGAAAACAATGAGCAGACACAGGATCATTGATCAGCCCGGTATTGATGAAATTTTGAACGCTGATATCGAATCGAGAGAAATATCAAAAAGTTATATTTAAGGAGTAATTTCTATGATGACAATTGTATATATTGTTTCTGCAATCATTTTACTTGGACTCTGTATTTTTGTGCATGAACTTGGACATTTATTGGGCGGAATGATGGTTGGCATTAAGGCAAAAGTCTTTTCCATGGGATACGGAAAAGGTTTTATAAAAAAGAAGATAGGTGATACAACATACCAGCTTACACTGATACCCTTTGGCGGCTACTGCCAGTTTTATGGCGATGATCCCTCTGAGGAGAGAGAGGGAAAGGAGTATGAATTCCTTTCTGCTCCGCCCTGGAAGAGAATTGTAACTGTTGCCATGGGGCCCATCTTTAACCTTTTTTTCGGGATAATCCTGTTCTATATAATGAATATTGCGGGATATACAAAAGAAACAAACCGAATAATTATACCGGAAGAACTGAAAAAGGGAGACTATATTTCAGCCGCTTACAGCGCCGGAATTAAAAGCGGAGATACTATTCTGGAAATTGACGGTAAGAAGATCATAGGTTTCAGCGATATTCAAAGCAGCGTTATCTTTTCCGAGGGTAAAGAACTGAGTATCAAAGTAAGAAGGAATAAGGAACTGCTTGAATTTAAAGTAATGCCAAAGTTGATGCAGTCAACAGGAAGATACGGTATCGGCGTTGTGCCTTACGGCAGACGGGTAATGATTGCCGGACTGATGGACGGCGATGTGGCTCAGAAGGCGGGCTTAAGGCAGATGGATGAAATTAAATCCATTGACGGAGTTGAAATAAAAAATGCCGAAGAATTTATAAATTATATTAAGAAGAGAGCAAATCGGGAGGTTCGGTTAAAAGTGATCAGATCCGGAACAGAAATGGAAATTTCATTAACACCCAGGGTCAATGAAATAGTTTCGGTGGGGAAAGAGATCCTTTTTGATTTGACAATGCTTGAAAAGATCATGCGGAAAAAGAGCCTCAAGCTTGACGGGGATTCCTATGATTCCGCTGAAATTTATTTTGAAAAATTAAGATCTAAAGCAGGCAAAGAAGTAACGCTGGAGATCAAAGGAAAGCCTTATATTGGCAAAGTTAAGGTCGAAAAGAGAGGATTCATCGGCGTATATCCTGTAATTGCGCCGGAAATGATCCGGGTGAAATACGGATTCGGCGAAGGACTGGTCAGAGCCATTGTGGAACCCTATGAGTTTATAGTTATGAACCTCAAAGGAATGGGTATGCTCTTTTCGGGTAAAATGAATGTCAGGGAGAATCTTTCGGGGCCCATCAGAATAGCAAAAATTGCGGGCGATGTTGCATATTACAAAGGGATTTCCGCTTTTATTATATTGATGGCTAAGATTTCAATTATTCTGATGGTTATGAATTTTCTTCCCATACCTGTGGTTGACGGCGGGCATCTTGTTTTTTTCACAATAGAGATGATCAGGGGTAAACCTCTCAACGAAAAATTGATGGAAAGGATCCAGACTATCGGAGTTATTGTTCTGATCATGCTGGGCGTTTTTGTTATCATAAACGATATAACAATGCTTCCTTTTATACGGAAATTCTTTAATTAAAAGACAATTTCATTTGAAATTTGTAAAACCCTGCTTTTGGCAGGGTTTTTCTTGACTTTTTTGAAAAAGGAGAGGATTATTGTGTATCTTAAATATTTTTCCATTGGAGATTAATTATGTTAAAGCGAATTCTTGCAATAATCGTTTTTGTAGTATTTGTATTTATCGGGTTTGTGACTTCTCACCCCGGCAGACTGGACAAAAACGGCGGCCACTGGAACAGGAAAACAAATCAATATCACTATCACAGGAACGGCAAAATAGTTGTTGATAGATCTAAATCGAGAAAAATATCTAAAAAGAGTTCAAAAAAGTCGGGCAAAAAAAAGAAATACACGAAAAAAAGAAGGTCCATAAAAAAAGGGAAAAAGACTTCGGGAAAGAAAAAAATAAAAAAGAAGAAGTATTCAAAAAAGAAGAAATATAAAAAAAGTAAAAGAGGTAAAAAAAAGAAAAGATAAAAGGCAGTTAACTCTTCTCTGACAGAATTTCAAGAGCTTTGAAAACCGTATCATAATTATTCGAGGAGTTCCAAAAGAGGTATCCGTTGCTGCCCGAATCTTTTGCAGCTTTGATCTGTTTGATAATATATTCCGCGTTATAATCGGTTACGCGCCATTTAAAGGCCTGGAGCCATGGTCTCACTGCTGTTTTTCCTTTGGATAGGGATATAACTTTCTTACTTCCGGTGAAAATAAAATAGTAGGGGTGATCAGCGGGATTATCTCTGCCGTCAAAATTAAAATCGAAGTGTGAGGGATAGAGCATTGGGGAAATAATGTCGCAGTATTGGTAAAGGAATTCTATTTTTTGGCCGGTTTTCTCAATGTCTATATCCTTGCTCCATGCAACCACGCCGAATATATCGATCGATAAAAGCGTATTTCTTGCTGAAATTTCTTTATAAGCTCTTTTAAGGAAGTGGGCAATAGTCTCTTCCTTTTTCATTCTACCAAAACTGTTTGTATATTTTGCGTCTTTAAGGTTGCCTGTGGTGGGAAATCTGATATAATCGAATTGAATTTCGTCAACTCCCTTTTCGGCAAGTTCAACGGCAATGGCAATATTATAATCCTGAACTGTTTTGTTTGTAGGGTCGCACCATAATTCTCTTCCGGTTCTCCAGCCCTTACCGGTACGCTTTGATCTGATTGCAAGGGAACGATTTTTTTTATATAATAATCTGTCCTGAAAAACGGAAATACGTGCTATTGAATGAATTTTCCTTTGCTTTAATTCACGGATCAGTTTGTCAATATTGTCAATAGGCCTTTTGGCATGTGTATTGTATTTAATTACGTCTTTGACTTCGCTGTTGTAGTTTACTATCCCTGTTACATCCTTTGCATCGAAGACCAGTGTATTGATCCCCAGCCTTTTGAATCGTTCGATTTTTTGAAAAATATCTTCCCTGCCTGTTGAAGTTCCTGTTAAATAGATCCCTTTGGTAAATATCAATTCAGGTTTTTTTCTGTTTCTTGTATCCGGAATTAAAGGAGGCAAAATTCCCGGTATAAATACAATTTCATCTTTTTTAATAGTGTCGCCCGCAATCCCGTTAAAGATCGTTATGGCTTTCAGGAATTTTTCTATTTTATAGAAGTTCGTATATTTTATCGATTTTGCCGCAATGGCTTTTAGTTTTATTTTGTTGTCGGCTTTGTAATACATTAAAAATCCGTTGTGAACAAAGCCCGGAGGTGTTTTGGAATAGAGTTTAACATAGTTTTTAAATCTATCAGGATTAATAATTGCAAAATCGTTGCTTTGGCCATAATTGTCCTGAAATCCAGTGATGAAAAAACTTTTAATTGAATCGTTCAGATAAATAAGTTTGTCATAGTTGCTGCTTATGAAAAAAATTATCAGGAAAAATGTAAAAGTTGTTATGAGTATTTTTTTAATAGTTGATTTCATTTATGGGATATAGCAAAATATTACTTAACTTTTAATTGATTTTATTAATAAAAGGCTACATTTTAATGACGTTATTTTATTCAATTCGGGTTATTTAGATAATATGTCAAGAGAAAATAATATAGCAGTCTATACAGGCAGAAAAGTTATCGGTTTCTGGAAGGGCATAAAGAATTTTGTCGATTTCATTATATCGATTATACATTCTTTTCAATCATTTAAATATCTGAGGTTTAGATCAATATACGATATAATTATAAATCAAACCAGATTTACAGGAATCCATGCCTTACCATTTGTTGTATTCATTGCTCTGCTCATTGGAGGTACGGTAATAATACAATCTATGACGCAGTTTCCCAAGTTCGGGATTGAAGGATTTATAGGCAATCTTCTTGTGATCATAATTGTAAGAGAGATCGGTCCTTTGGCAACAGCAATGATCGTTATCAGCAGATCCGGGTCGGCAATTACGGCCGAGATAGCTACTCAGAAACAGAACAGAGAACTATTATCGCTTGAAACAATGGGGATCGATACCAAGCTTTATATTGTTTTCCCAAGAATAATAGCATCTATTATATCTATTTTTTCATTGATGATCATTTTCGATTCGGTTGCGTTTTTTGGCGGCTATCTTATTTCTCAATTAACAGTTTATATACCTGTAGATGTTTTTATAAGAACATTGCTTGATGCTTTCAGTATTGAAGATTTTATTGCAACGATTTTAAAGAGTCTTATTTATGGGATACTGATCCCGCTTCTTTGCTGTTATTACGGATTTATGCCCGGATCAAGATTTGAGATCCCCATCTATGTTTCCAGAGCGGTGATCAGGACGCTGTCAATAATATTCGTAATTAACGCTCTTTTGTCTGCTCTTTTCTATTTATAATTAAACAGGGGTTGTTTTAGGGAGAAGGTAAAAAAGAATATGGATGATATAATTTTAACACTGAAAGATGTATCGCTTGAATCCGAAGATTTTGAATCTCTTCACAACATATCATTTTCATTGAGGAAGGGTGACAATATTGTTTTTTTTGGTCCGGAAAATTCCGGCCTTGACATTATCTTTCCCGGGATTTTGAGATTTGTTGATAATTTTGAAGGCGATATTTTATATAAAGGGGAATCCATCAGGGAATTCGATTATATAGAAATAATGAATTACAGAAAGGATGTGGGATATCTTCATACTGACCATGGATTAATTGCCAATATGTCTGTTGAACAGAATATCTCTCTTCCGCTTCAGTATCATTCGAAAATGAGCAGCCGGGAAATAAAGGAATTTGTCAACTCACTGATAAGCGATCTTAATCTGGATTATTGCAAAAAATTTCGTCCTGTGGATCTGACTAGTTCGGAAATCTTAAGGACTTCATACTGCAGAGCAATTGCCCTTGACCCTGATATACTGCTGGTTGAACATGCCTTTGAGAGACAGTCGCCTCTTAATATAATGAGTTTTTATAACAGTTTAAAGAAAAGAATTTTATCGCCCCATAAATCGGTTCTTTTTATAACTTTTGAGCCTGAAAAATTTGTCGGTCTTGCGGACAATTATATAATGCTTTTTAACGGACGAGTAGTTTTTATGGGGAACAGTTATGATTTTTTGCATTCTGAAAATGAATATCTGGTTCAGTATAAAAATATGTCCGTTCAAGGTCCAATGGCAATATTATAGTGATTTCATATAAAAATTTATTTTTAATTGATTTTTTTATATTTATTTTCTATTATTTACTTAATAAAAAATCAATTTTTCGTCTGATTGTTTATTTGAAATTTTCGACTATTGGCGCGGTTTAAGTTTTAAAAAGTATAAAAGAATAACTATAAGGCAGATATATGGCAAAACTTGAGAAAAATGAATTAAGAGTTGGGTTGTTTATCCTTATCCCTATGGTAATTTTACTCTTTTTTATCATGCTTAAACTAGGTTATTCCATAGCCGGTTCTACAATCGATATTTACTTAAAGATCGACAGCCTCACTTCTGTGAAAAAAGGCACGCCTGTCAAAATTAAAGGATATACGATTGGCCGCGTTGTTGAATTGATCCCGGTTTACAGACCTGCCCTTCATTTCCTTGCAACAATGAGGATACAGAAGGAGATCGAGTTGTATGAAGATTGTTCGGCAATTATTCAAAATCAGAATGTTATTGGCGATCCTTCAATTGAATTGAAAAATCCCGAAAAGAAAGGCCTTCTTCTGTCAGACCATGATGTTATAGAAGGAATTGAGTATGTTAATCTTGAGGCAATTTTACAGGATGTACATGTACTTTTGACTACTTTGTCAAAAACCGTAAACATATTTAAACAGATCTCTCTGGACAGCCGGTATCATCTGAGAACGTTAGTATCTAACCTCTCTTCAAGCGTGTCTAATATAAACAGGATACTGGCGGATTCCCAGAAGGATATTATTGCCGTCATGTCTGCTTTCAGGCAGACTGCGCAGACAATGAATGAAATCTCAAAAGAACTTAAAAAACATCCCCTAAAATTTCTTTTTAAAGGGAAGAAGTAGTTACTTTTTTACATTAATGGTTTCCTTTATACGGTATGGGGGCATTTCCTGTGATTCATGGTAGATCCGTATCATAATTTCTGCTATGATTCCGATCTGGATAAATAGAATACTCAATATGAAAAGCATAACCGTTAACATCAGAAAAGGATTACCCGTCATGTCCCTGTTGTATAGAATTTTTACAATGATGACTTCTGAGATACTGAAAAAACCGAGTACAAGCAGAAACAGTCCTGTTCCGCCGAAGATGTATATGGGTTTGGTTGAATAGGAGCCCATAAATTTAACGGTTATGAGATCGAGGATCACTTTGAAGGTTCTTATTATCCCATATTTTGACTGGCCGAATTTCCTCGGGTAATGGTTAACCGGAATTTCAGTTATTTTTGCTCCGATCCATGACGTATGAACCGGTATAAATCTGTGCATTTCTCCGTATAAATTTACTTCCCTCAATATTTCGCCTTTGTAAGCTTTTAATGAACAACCCAGGTCGTGCAGTTTTACGCCTGTAACTTTTGATATTATGCGGTTTGCAATTATTGAAGGCAGTCTTCGCGACAACATTTTGTCTTTTCTGTGTTTTCTCCAGCCGCTTACCACGTCATAGCCTTGGTCTATTTTTTCAATAAGCCTGCCAATATCTTCCGGGTCGTTTTGAAGATCCGAATCCATAAAAATAATAATTTCTCCTTTCGAGTATTCGATACCGGCGGCCATTGCACTTGTCTGGCCGAAATTTTTTCTGAAGATCACCAGTTTTACTCTTTTGTCCTTTCCTGCAATTTCCCTTAATTTCTCAGTTGAGGAATCGGTGCTGCCGTCATCGACAAATATCATTTCATATGTACACTTTAACGGTTTCATAGCATTGATAATGCTCTCATATTGAAGGAAGATATTTTCTTCTTCGTTATATACGGGCAGAATTATTGAAAGGTACGGTTTTCTATACTTTTTTGATGATGAGTTGGTTTCTTTAGCCATTAAAGCGCTCCCTTATTGAAGTATTGTAAAAGTAAATTCAAATTATAATTGCCGGTGCAAATGGGACAAATATTTTTTATTCTGTTTCTGCCGAATTGTAAATCTTTTTTCATATTATGGTTAAAATATTGATTGAAAATAAATTATATTTAATTGAATTTGCATAACCCCGGTCTGTTAATTTTATACCAATAGAGGATCATATGCGCAACCAGATCAATAATATTTTTAATTCCATCCGGGAAATCCAGGGGCAATTTTATACAATTATAAAAGGATTTAAAGAAAGAAATAATAAAATGGTTGTGGGATTGGTTTATGACATAATGCCTGTTGAGATTCTTGCAGCTTTTGATATGGTTTCACTCTTTTTACCGTCCTTTTTAATTTCAGATAATAAAACGTCAAATAGCAGTATGAGAGGTATGCAGTTTAATAAAATATATGATTTGATTGTTGTGCCTCATTCCTGCCCTGATGTTGATTATTACAGGGGATTCAATGTGCCCCTTTATATATTTGAAATACCTTCGGGATTCGGAGAAACCTTTGATATTAAATTTCGCGCAGAAATCGAAAAATTTTTAAATAAGATCTTTTCAGTTAAATTAAAGGAGATCAATAATAAAAAGTTAAAGGAATGCACTGAAAGATATAATTGCCTTCGCAGATTTGTAAGAGGCATTTCGTTTTTACGATCAAAAAATCATAGTATTATAAACAGCAGTGATCTCTTTATGCTGTTCCAGGCAGCTGCGGTTTTGCCCTTTGACGTAATGGAGTATTATTTAAAGAATTTAAGCGAACAACTGGGAGGGTTGAAAGTCAGCGCTGATGAGAGTAAGAAGATAAGGACCCTTGCTGCCGGACATTTTTTAAAAGAACCCTCGGTACTTGACAGAATTGAAGATGCAGGCTGTCTGATAGTTGAAGACGACATGGACAGAGGCAGAAGGTTTTTCGATTTTTCTTTTAATATATCTTCGCCTGATCTATGCGATGAGATTTTTCAGGCTTATTCATTCAAACTTTTTCCTTCCTTTGTCCGGCCTGTTAAGGAAAGATACGAGTTATTCTATAAAATGTTAAAGAAGCACAATATTGATCTCGTTATATTCCTGAAAGACGACCATGACAATTCTGCAGGGAAACAGGTTGATCTTTTAAGAAAAAAGTTGATGAGACTTTCTGTTGATCCGATTACGGTAACTTATGATAACGCATATGCAGCGATTAAAGAGTATATCAATAAATCGCTGCATATACAACAATGAGTCTGCTGCGGTTATCTTGAATTGAGCAGCCTCAGATAGTCAAATGTAACATTAAATGCTTCTTTAAGAAAAAGATCGTTTTTTAAGTCTATCAGCTTTTTACTCTTATCCCTGTGGTAATTCTTTTTTAATTCGTCCTTTTTCTGTTTCTCGATGTCGGATTCTTCTTTAAGGCTGATAGATTTGTTCCGGATCTGGTTTTTATATTTTTCGATTTTTTCAATAAGTTTTTTGAATTCGGGGTCCTGTTTTATCCTCTTTTGCGACAATTGTTTCAGTATTGAAACAATATTGCTGTTTACAAAATTATATTGTCCGAAATCGGCGCTTCTGATCTTTTCCCACTTAAGCGGGTATTTTGTTTTATTCTCGCCAATTTCCCAGATAGAGCTTAGTGATGGGATTATTATATCCGGTTCTATTCCATTAAGCTGATTGGAAGTGCCTGAAGGCTGGAAAAATATATGCGTTGTTACCTTTATGGCTCCCATTCCATTGGGAAGGGGGTTATATGACTGCACAGTCCCTTTACCGAATGTATTGCTGGGGCCCAGAAGCAGTCCTCTTCGGTAATCTTTTATTGCTCCGGCAAGAATCTCCGATGCGCTGGCGCTGAATTTATCGATAAGAATCACAATAGGCCCCTTGTAAAATATCCCCTCATCGTTGTCATAAATGATCTGGGGAGGGCTTCTCCCGTCCTTGATCTGAAGAATGGGCCCATTATCAATAAAGAGTCCGGCAATTTCCCTTGCCTCATTGAGAAGACCGCCGGGATTGCCTCTCAGGTCAAGAATAATGATCTTTGCTCCCTTTTTTATAAGAGAATCTATATGTTCCTTTACATCGCCTGATGAGCTCTTGCTCCTGCCTGCATCAAGGTAGAAGGAGGGGAGTTTTAAGTAACCTATTTTTGTTTTTCGTCCTCTTTTCCTGAAAATATAAAGAGTCGATTCTGCATCTCTGTCCTGAAGTTTGATCTCTTCCCGAATAATGGGAACTATCATTCTTCTGGGCTTGTTATTTCCGCCGGTTTCCCGAATTATTGTAAGCCGCACTTCCGTGCCTTTTTTGCCTCTGATCTTTTTTACAACATCTCTCAGATCCATATCAATAACATCTTCAGGTTCGCCGTCTTTCTGGGCCACTGCCACAATTTTATCGCTTGGTTTCAATTTTATAGCTTCAGGGAGCTTATCGGTTGCTCCTCCGGGAATTATTGAATCAACAATAACAAAACCGTCTTCGGATCTGAGTCTCACACCGATCCCTTCGAGTTTCAACTCCATTGAGATCCTGAAGTCCTGGTCTTCGCTCTTTGTGAGGTAATTGGAATGAGGGTCAAGAGCGGTAGAATATGCGTTAACAAATCGGGCAAAAAGTTTGCTCCTGTCGATCTCGCTGATCCTTTTAGCAAGGAGTTTATATTTTTTCTTTAGTTTCTCCTTGGCCTTTTTTATATCCATCTTTGTCGATATGTAGTTCAGAAGCTGAAGTTTTATATTTTTGCGCCACCTTTCTCTCATCTCTTCTCTGCTCTTTGCATAATCCACCTTATCTCTGTCAACGATTATCTTCTCGTCTTTATTAAAATCGTATTTCAGTTTTATCAGTTCGTTAAAGAGCTCCATGTTTTCTCCGAATCTGCTTTTATATTTATCAAAAATTTCAAAAATAACTTTATACTGATTTGATGCAATATAATCGTCGATTTTGTCTTTATGCAGAAGAAAATTCTCAATATCTTCTTTATAGAAGTAATATTTGCCGTAATCGAGATTGTTGATATAGTTGTTTAAAATTCTTTGGGACAGCTTATCGTTCAGATTATGGTAGCGTACATGTTTTAAAAGGAATTCCTTTATCAGGCCGGGCATTTGGGATTGTTTAAGCCCTGAAGATTTTTTGGAACAGGAAAATATTAATATAAGCGCAATAATTAGTACCGATTTTTTTTTAGGCATTATAGTAAGCTCCGGTAAAGTAAATTTTTTCTAAAAGAATAGGTTTTGATTAACTATTTAATTAGTCAATAAAAATTTAGCTCCGGTTTTTTTATTGACACTGCCAAAACTATTTGTTTTCTGATATTTTAACGTGTCATGGAGGATTTTAATGTTGTATAAATATAATTTTGAAGAGCTTGCACTATTACTTGAGAGAGGAGAAGTAAGATCTGTGGATATTGCCGATTCCTTTCTGAAGAGAATTCAAAATTATGACAAGAAGATCAATTCCTTTATAACAGTTGATGAGGAGAAACTATATTTACAAGCGGAAGAGTCTGATGCGAGGAGAAAGAAAGGCGGAGAGCTTTCAAGGTATGACGGTATTCCCATAGCTGTTAAAGACAATATCTGCACAAAAGGAATAAAAACAACCTGCGCATCAAAAATTCTGGAGAATTTTATCCCGCCATACAATGCAGCAGTCTATGAAAAACTGAAAGGTAGCGGTTTTATACTGCTGGGCAAAACCAATATGGATGAATTTGCCATGGGCTCAACAACCGAAGCGTCATTTTTCGGGCCCTCTAAAAATCCATACAATACTGAAAAGGTTCCCGGAGGAAGCTCAGGCGGTTCTGCTGCTGCTGTTTCGGCAAATCTTGCTCCTGCCGCGATCGGTTCCGACACGGGCGGCTCCATAAGACAGCCTGCGGCATTTTGCGGTGTCACAGGAATTAAGCCCACGTACGGAAGAGTGTCAAGATACGGGCTTGTTGCTTTTGCTTCATCGCTGGATCAGATCGGCACATTTGGGAATTGTGTTGATGACGCGGCTCTTCTGCTGTCGGTAATATCAGGATATGATAAAAGGGATTCCACTTCCATAGATGTTGAGGTTGATTTTCATCCGGAAAAATTACGGGATGATCTCAATGAAATTGTTATAGGAGTTCCCGATGAATATTTTAAGGGTGTTTCCGAGGATATCAGAAACAATATTGAAGGGAAACTGAAAGAACTTGAAGTTAATGGCGCAAAAATTGAAAAAATTTCTTTAAAGTATATTGATTATGCTGTTCCGGTATATTACTTGATCGCAACAGCCGAAGCGTCTTCTAATCTTGCCAGATATGACGGCATCAGATACGGTTACAGGTCGGACGCTGCATCAACTCTGGACGAGCTTTACAGCAAAACGCGGAGCGAGGGTTTTGGCAAAGAAGTGAAGAGAAGAATAATGCTGGGCACTTTTTCTTTGAGTTCGGGATATTATGATGCCTATTATTTAAAAGCTCTGAAGGGGAGGACGCTTATTATCGAGGATTTCAAAAAGGCCTTTTCAAAAGTTGACGTTATTATCACTCCCACCACCACAACAACAGCATACAATTTAGGCGAAATGATAAATGACCCTCTGCAGATGTATATGTCCGACATACTCACAATATCCGCAAATCTTGCGGGAATTCCCGGTATATCCATACCCGCAGGTCTGGACAGAGAAGGGTTGCCCATAGGACTACAGATCATGGGAAGCCATTTTCGGGAAAAGAAAATATTCGGTCTGGCCGCAATTATTGAGAAGATTTGTGAACCGATTCATCCGGAAATATAATTTTTGTTTTTTTATACTACTATTATTAAGTCAGTGTTATTCTTACAGGCCCGTAATATTGAAAAACAGGCTTTACATTCCGGGAAATAAAGAGTATAAAGGCAGATATATATTTAAGAAGAGCAAAAGATATTTTGTCATGATGATGGGCGGTTCATATCTTTCTGATATCAATAACAGAGCGGTTGATCTTGCTCTGAAGGGCAGATTAAAAGAGGCGGAAGTTCTTTTCAAAGAAGTGTTAAGCGAGAATCCCAATATTGACGCTGTTTATAACAATCTTGGAATCATATATGAGATTTCCGGATGCAGGGAAAAGGCTTTTGACATGTATTCAAAAGCCTGCATTAAAGACTCTGATAATTCTTATTTTAAAAGGAATTTTTTATTCTTTGCAGATGACAGAAAGGAATGAATTATAAGAAATATTTATTTGAAACATGCAGAGGAATTTTATCTCTGATCTTATGTACGGCTTTTTTATTTGTTTTAACAGCGGAATCAAGATCGGAGGCAAATAACAGAGTCGATAATAAGTTTAAGAACAAAAGGATCGGCAGTAATGCAGAAATAAAACCGGACAGAGAAGAATCGGAAATAGATAATTTTACCGTTAAAAACGGCGGAGAAATTTCTGTTTTAAAAACCGTTGCTGTTGACCTTCTGGTTCCCGGAGGCGGACATTTCTACAGAGGGGATTATGCCTGGGGATTTTCTTTTATGCTTATGAAAATAGGAGGATTTTATTCCGTATATTATTTATACGGTCAGTGGAAGGATAGAGAGTCCCATTATAATTCTGCAAAAAGTTCTTCCCTGCTTTCCGGTGATGCTGAACATTATAAACGGGAGTATGACAGAGCAGCGCAGTATGTTACTTTTGCCGTTGTCGGGAATATAATTATTTATACTGCTTCAATAATTATGAATCTTAACTCTGTAAAAAAGAATAATGAGAATGCATATCCCACATTTGATCTGGGATATTCGCCATTGAATGGAATTTCTGCAGAGAGTATGATTTCTGTGAAATTCAGGTATAGGTTCTGATCATGCTTAGGGATTCCTTTTCAAGAAAACACGACTATTTGAGAATATCCATAACCGATAAATGTAATCTGAGATGCAGGTATTGTATGCCTGCAGAGGGAGTGAAACTTCTTTCTCATGACGAAATTCTGAGGAATGAAGAGTTTATAAAGCTTATAAAAATATTCGGTGAAATGGGCGTCAAAAAAATACGTTTCACCGGAGGCGAACCGTTGGTAAGAAAAGGATTTACAGGTATAATAAAAGGAGCCCGAAAACTTTTCCCCGAAATTGAATTGTGTCTCACAACTAACGGGATCCTTCTCGGAGACTACATTGATGAATTGATCGGATTGAAAATAAAAAAGCTGAATATCAGTCTCGATACAATTTCAGCAGAACGATATGAGAAGATCACAGGCAGCAATTCGATTGATCTGGTTTTGAGCAATATAGAAAAGGTCGAAAGAAGAAATTTCTTTGATTTGAAAATAAACTGCGTGCTCTTTAAAGAAACGCTTGACTGGCTGGATGAATACCTGAATTATTTTAAGAATAAAAATGTAACCATCAGATTTATTGAACGTATGCCCTTTACCGGCGAAGATGAGGTGCAGTCTTTTATCCCTTCGGATTTATTTCTTGATTCTTTAAGGAAAAGAGGCAGATTATCGAGAAATAAAAATTATGATTCGCATGTGGCTGTGATGTATGATTACCGTTACCTCAATTCCTATCCGATGAAAATCGGAGTTATTCCTCCAATGACGCATAAATTCTGTTCATCCTGCAACAGGCTGAGATTAACTTCAGAAGGTCTGCTTAAAACATGCCTGTATTCTCAGCATCAGTTAAATCTGAAGGAACTGATCAGAAAATCTATTGATGATGAAAAGATCAAAGAGGAAATTAAGAAGTCCCTGTTTAATAAAAACAGGGAGCATAAGATGGACTGTTTCAGCGAGGACGGAGGATGTTCCGCCATTACTCTGGCCGGAGCAATGTCGAAAATAGGCGGATGACAAAAAATATAACAGGGAGATATAATGGCGGTTTCAGTAATCGATATTTATAAAGATGTTCTGCCTAAAACGAATTGCGGCGATTGCGGATTTAATACATGCTTTGCCTTTGCAAGCATGGTGATTGTTGAAAAAAACGATATTGGCAGGTGCCCCCATATTGAAAAAGAAATTATTGAAAAGTACAGGAGAAAATTAAAGGAGCAATATGAAGAAGGTAAGTGGGTGAAAAAAGACCTTGCAAAGGACGCTCTGGTTTATGCCAGAGAAAGGTCTTCCTCTATGGAAATTGAAGACCTGCCCCAAAGAATCGGCGGCGAATTGAAACATGAGAGCAGTGAGGCATACCTTGAATTGCCTTATTTCAATGATCATATCATTATCAAAAAAAATGTAATTACTAAAAAAGACGGGACTCAATTAAACCCCTGGGAACAGGTTTTTATATATAATCATATGGCTCAGGGAGGTACTTCGTTACCATCGGGGGAGTGGATATCTTTTCATGACATTCCCAATACTATCCCTAAAATAAAATCGATGAAAAACGAGGTTGAAGCGCCGCTTGTAAAGAGATTTAAAGGCAAAGTCATTGAGCTGTTGGATGAAGCCGCTCTGATAGGAGGGGAAAGCATAAAGGACGGAGAGATTTCTGCCGATGCGGTGATTCTTTTTAAGCCTATGCCCAGAGTGCCTGTTATGCTGCTTTTCTGGGACGAGGACAAGTCGGAAGGATTTGACGCTGAGGTAAAACTTCATTTTGACAAAACCGTTACTGAACACTTGGATATTGAATCGATCATGTTTTTAAGCGAAAGGATAAGGCAGTTGTTATGCGGCGACGAGGATTAGCAACAGGGCAAATTCCGCAAAAGTATGAAATTTGCTGCTGCAAAGGGATATGAATATTATTATGTATAAAAATTTCGTAAAGAGCGGATACGATGGAAGGTTTAAAATTAAATAAGTTAATTATAAGACTAATATTTGTTTTACTGGTATTTGTTGGAAAGGGCTTGTATGGCGCAGGTAATAACGGCGCCGGAATAGGTATTATTATTGGTGAGCCCACAGGAATATCTTTCAAATATAATAACTTTCCTGTTATAGGCATTGCCTTGTCTCTTGAAAATCATTTTCATCTTCACTGTGATTACTGGATGTTTAATTCAAGCTTAAAGGGGGATCTTTACTGGTTTGCCGGTATTGGAGGTAAATACATATATGACCTAAATAGATCGGATAAAAATCCGGATAAATATGAAGGAAAGTACGGATTTGGGATCAGAATCCCGATTGGGATCCGGTATTATGTTGTACCTGCCCTTGAATTATTTTGCGAAATTGTTCCCGGGATATCGGTAATACCTTCAACGGATTTTGACGGGGATGCCGGTATCGGCATAAGATATTATTTTAAATAATTCATATTTCCTTCTTCGAATTTAAATTTTACATTATCAGTAATGATCCCGCAGGCAATAAAAATTATTGCAAAAGCAAGCTGTAGTGAGAAAGGATGTTCCCGCCAGCCCTCAATGATCCAAAAATATATGTTATAAACAGACTTGACATTTGCTTATTTTTTATGTACATTAAATATAATTAAAAGTGTCGATTTAATCTTACAACTTGCGGGCACTTAAAATTTGCAGCTAAAGCGTAAGGTATTACTGCTTAACACCTGTACCGCCGCGCTTTCTGTGACGGTTTTTTTGTGCCCCATATTAACTATGGAGGCTGTTATGAAAGAAAGTAAAATCATTCCTTTTTTCTCTGCAAGGGAGATCAACACAATCGGGGATTATGAGAGATTCAGAAATACCAGAGCCTATATCAAGGAGAGATCATTTCTTTTCGGGAGCAGTGATAATAAAAAAAATGCTCTTCTTGATGAATTGATGCGTCAATCCGGTTACTCAAAATTTCGAAAATTCAGGGAGCACAGAAAAGAATGGGATGATCTTTTAAGAAATATCCCTCTTGGTTATCTCTTTGCAATAGGCGTTAATATTGAAGAGTTGATGAGAAACGTCAGTATCGATATGGAGGAATACAGAAGAGCTTTAAAGATTCCCCTGTTCCCCGGGTCAGCAGTTATAAGATTAATGGGAGGCTTTTATCAAGATAAGAAATTTCCGCCTGCAACTCCTGAATATAAAGCTATTGAGATATTAAAAGAATTTTCAACCGCTAACAGATTAAGATGTTGTATTAATTTTCATAATTTAAAAACAATATGGATTGAACCCGGAGAGGAAGTTCACTATTCATATTATCCTCCGGAGATAAAAATAACCAAAAAATGGGCTGTGATAAAAAGCGATGGGCGGTTTATCGGGACTTCATGTATTGCGTAAAGTTTTTTTCTTAGATGTGGTTCATTACATCATGTGTTGACAAAAGTATTTTATTATTTATAATGTTGAAAGTCTAATGAAGAATACTTTGTCTTGACAATGGGGGTCACCTCTGATCGTTTACGGTCGAAACACATTATGAAGGGGATTTACCTGCGTTCGGATAACGGCAATCCGATGAAAGGTGCGGCGATGCTTACGACGCGTTACATATTTACCGATCAGGAGATGATCTCATTAGTACAAATCAAAATATCCTTCAGTCCCTAATAGCGGAATGATTTTTCCCGACAATTCACCCAGTGAACCGGCATATTCGATGTCAATCCAATCATCAATACTCCCCAAATAACACATCCGTTTTACACTGAAAATACGTTCTTTTTCGTCACGCAAAATGAACCGCAGAATCGGGGTAAACTGACTGTAAATCCTGGACAGTTGCTCCACGCGTTTCTTAATTTCAGCGTCAGATAATCCGAGATTTAATTCGGCAATTAGCTCTGTCAGATTCGGCCCCACACGTTCATAAATCTCTATCTCAGCAACTCGAACATTGACCCGATAATCATTCGAATTCTGATGTTGTTTTATAGCAGTTTCAATCATTTCTACTTCTACAGGGAGAATTTTCTTCGGACGTTTTTTCGCCAATGATACAATTCCATTAACACTCTCACTGATTTCATAACCTTCGGGTATTTCCTCAACCAGATCGCCGCTTCCATCACGTGAAAAGTAATATCTGGGTTTCCCTGTTTTTGTAACACCTTTGTAAAGGTAGTATTTTCTGCCTTTTCGATTTGTATAGGTAACTGCCATGAATTTTACACCTTTTGCGAAATATATCTGCCGCCTAACGACCAAGCTCACCTGCCTCTAAAGTATAAGGTCCTGAAGAGTGGCCAACCTCTGACAAGAGACATTCTTCTATCTGACAACGGGACCAACCTGCATCTCTAAAATCAACATGATCAGTTGCACAGGTGACGTTACGATATCACCGATAACAGTTCCAATATACCCAGCCTGCCGAAGCGCGTAGAACAGCTTCTTTCTCACCTTCCAATCTATGATCATGTGGGGACCATCGTATTTATCAATTTCTGTTCCATTACAAGAGACCACGGGTTTCCCGCCATCATTCATTTTCCATATTACAGCATTTATTGAATATTTAAAGATATTGGAGAAATCGAGATATACCAGAGCAAGAGGATACTTTTCTTTCGGAATAGTGTAGTTGTAATACGTCTTCATTATAGCAACAGGAGAAGACTTTTCCCCACGTTTCTGATTAAATATAGCATAGAAAGCTTTCATATTCTGAATAGCGGAAAACCTCAACACAAGATAAGCAGAAATTGGCCCACTTCTGTGAAATTCAGACTCTCTGACAATAACCAACCCGGGCATCTCAACACGTTTTCCGGTTGCCTCCAGATGACCACTCTGCCCAACCCGATAAGTTGATCGCATTTGAGGAGCTTTCTGTACCATTATATGGAGATAGCGATTTTTCCCCTTCAAAACTCCGTTGAACAGAAGGCGGTAAAAAACTTTACCATCTATTGTCTCTTCCCCCGCCCATAGGCCTTTGAAGATAGCTACAGATTTTCCTTTCGGGATCCGAAACTCTCTTCTGGCATTTTTATACCTTTGATTTGACTTATGATAATTTGAAGTAATACATCCTGAGAAAGCAATGAAACTTATGAGCACAAGAATCAACATAGATATTTTTTTATAACCCATCTTCCACCGAGCTTCAGAGTTTTATTTTTTTTTCTATAGGTTACCGCACTGATAAAAAAATTCCTTCTAACAGTGTTCACTTTATGTCAACATCGTCAAGCTTTTTTTGGTCCTGTATTGAGAGGGCCGGCGGGAACTAAAAAATTACCCTAAAAATAGCTCAAAAGTACTAAACAAATTCGGTGAAAGTACTAAACAAATAGGCAAAATTAGCCTATAAATCAAGTTCCCTCCAGCCCTCTTAATACCTTTCTTGACAAAATTGTCCATGTATGCTATATAAGGTTAAGTTTCGGAAGATTATTAACGCTTTAATTGTTCTGTTAAAGACTCTGATAACATTGCCCCATTTTAACGGAAAGAGAGTAAATGAAGGGATTACAATTTAATGTAAATGTTCCTAAATTTATTGCTGCAAAGAGCCTTGGAGCAATATTTGGCAGCTCTGTTTATTACAGAGGCCCTCTTAAAACAGTAGGGATCGCGGATATCCCTGAACCGGAACTCCCTTCGCCTGACTGGGTTAAGATCAAGACAATTTATTGCGGTTTCTGCGGCAGCGACCTTAACCTGATCTGCCTTCATGATTCTCCAACCGCTTCTCCCTTTACATCATTCCCCTGTATTATCGGGCATGAGATCGCGGGCGAAATAGTGGAAACAGGTTCAAATGTTAAAGGCTTTAAGGCCGGTGACAGGGTAGTGTTAAACCCTGCTCTCAGTTGTGAAGTCAGGGAGATATCTCCTGTCTGTAGTAGCTGCCGGTCAGGCAGAGATTGTAATTGTGAGAACTTTGCAGAGGGCGGGCTTCCGCCCGGAATGTTTACAGGTATTAGCAGCGGTGTTAACGGCGGTTTCGCGCCATTTCTTGTAGCCCATAAGAGCCGGCTTTTCCCGGTGCCTCACGGGATGAGTTCGGAATCGGCAGTTATGACCGAGCCGCTCTCGGTTGCGTTACAGGCGCTCTTTGACAACATGCCGAGCAATAATGAGAAGATCCTTATTGTTGGCGGAGGTGTGATCGGGAATCTGATTATACAATCCGCGCGCGTACTTGCGCCCAATTGCCATATTTCTCTGATAGAACCTTCGCCCTTTACCGCTGAACTCGCTTTGAGCATGGGCGCTGACGAAGTTATACCGGCGAGAGAGGTTTTTGAGCATACGGCAAGGATCACCGGAGCAAAGGTTTACAAACCCCTGCTTGGAATGAAAATAGCTATGGGCGGTTTCGGTAGGATATATGATACAGTGGCTTCTTCGTCAACTTTGAATCTCAGTATGAGGCTTCTTGCTTCAATGGGAACACTCAGCATTGTGGGTATTGGTGGTGATGTGAAGCTTGATCTTACGCCGCTCTGGCTAAAACTTCAGACGGTGAAGGGTGTCTATGCCTATGGGATTGCGGAGTACAATGGCAAAAACCGCCATGTCTTTGAAATTGCTCTTGATCTTATGAAAGAGAACAGGGTAAATGGGGAAATTCTGGTAACTCACAAGTTTGCACTTGAGGATTATGTCAGAATGATTGAAATTAACATGAATAAAGGAAAATTTCAGGCTGTAAAAACCGTAGTTTTCTTTGATTGATCTTTTAACATAAAGGAGAGTCTGATGAAATTTGCGCTTCTTCTTTTTGCCCTTGATAAAATATTAAGAGTAGCTTCCAGAACGAACGGAGATTTTAAGAAATATATCGAAAAGGCCAGAACGCGCATTCTCATTAAAACAGAAGACGGTAAACGGGCGCGTCTTTTTATTTTTGATAAAGGAAAAATAACTTCTATTTCGGGCGATCATAAAGTTTTTGATGCAGCGCTTGTATGGAAAGATGCCGCAACAGGTTTTTCCGTAATGACTGATAAAGGCAAAGATGCGTCTTTTAATGCTGCAGCAGAAGGTAAACTTAAAGTGGAAGGAATGAGTATTTATGCCCAGTGGTTTGAAGACGGGATGAAACTTATCCTCTAATGGCGGTCTGCTTTGAAAACCGTAATACTGCGGCAAACACCGGTTATGCATGATGGGATGGCGGTAATATAGTGATATTTTTATATTTATAGGAGAGTATATATGTCAAAAATATACGGCGGGCATCTTGCAGCAAAATATTTAAAAGAAGTTCAAAATGTCAGCATTGTCTTTACAATATCGGGCGGGCATATTGAAAATATCTTAGACGGATTTACAGAATACAATATTCGTACAATCGACGTAAGGCATGAACAGGCTGCCGCAATGATGGCCCATGCATGGTCCATCTATAAAAACGAACCCGGGCTATGCCTTGTAACCGCAGGCCCCGGATTTACGAATGCGCTTACCGGAATCGCTAACGCATATCTTGACAATGCGCCTGTTGTACTTCTCTGCGGCAGACACCCACTGCGCGATGACCTCAAGGGAGCGCTTCAGGAGATGAACCAGATAGATATGATCAAACCCATAACGAAGTGGAGCGCAACATGTTATGAGACAAAACGGATCCCCGAATATCTTTCCATAGCTTTCAGGCAGGCTGCCACAGGTACGCCGGGCCCGGTTTTTCTTGAACTGCCGCCGGATATTCTCTTTGTTCAGACAGATATGGAAAAGGTAAATATGCCCTTAAGGAAGCATCATAAAACTTCAGTCCATCCCGATGAATCGGAACTTGAGGAAGCGGCAAGACTGATAAACAGCGCTAAAAAACCTGTTTTTATCGGCGGCAGCGGCGTGGGTATGAGCGGCTGCGACGATATTTTGAAAACTTTTATTGAAAAGACCGGTATCCCCTTTGCTCTGATGAATAACGGCAGAGGTGTCCTTCCGGATAATCATCCTCTTTCCATCAATGACGGAGCCTTTACAGGCGTAATGACGGTTCTGCCTCAGGCAGATGTTGTTATTGCAGCAGGGATCCGTTTCAACTGGGTAATGCAGGCTACAAAGCTCTTTCCCGATGCAAAAGTGATTCGCATCGATATTGCTCCCCATGAGATTGACCGGAACAGGACTTCGGAAGTAGGGCTTGCCGGCGATTGCGGTTATGTGCTTGAAAGGCTTATCCCAATGGTTGATAAGCGCAGTCATGATCCCTGGCTTGACAAAATGAGAAACGCTTATAAAGCTTTTCTTACAACAGAGCTGCAGCTGCGTAAGACTCCGTCGGATCCGATACATCCGATCCGTCTTACAGCGCAGATCATGGAAGCCTTTGGCGAAGATGCTTTCTATATTGCAGACGGGGGAGACACAAGCTATTACGGTCTTTCGGGATTTACTTCTTCCCTGAAGGCCGGCGTTTTGATCCCGGCGGGCTCGCAGTTGGGATGTCTTGGAACCGGGATCCCTTTTGCCATTGCAGCTAAACTTGCGAATCCTGAGAAACCGGTTATAGTTTTAAACGGAGACGGTTCATTCGGATTCAACAGCATGGAATTTGATACTGCGGTGAGACATAATATTCCGATTATTTGTGTGGTAAATAACGATTGTGCATGGGGTATGATCAAGCATTCTCAGGAGATGAGCATCGGAAAAGACAGATGTACCTGCGCCGAACTTGGTATGAGAGACTATGAGAAGATGGTGGAGGGACTTGGCGGTTATGGGGAACTGGTTGTTAAAGACGAAGATATTATTCCGGCATTGAAACGGGCCTATGATTCAGGAAAACCGGCCTGTGTGAATGTTGCAACGAATCCGGATGTTACAAGTCCTGCTACTGTTATGTTTTATCAGAACCTTTCGGATTTTTAGTATAATATTTTCGGAAAAAATTAAAGGCCATTGTGTCGATGATTTTATTGATTTTTATGATAAAAAAATCCCCGCATCTAAGACGAGGATTTTTATTCGGGGTGTACGAGACTCGAACTCGCGACCCCCTGCGTGACAGGCAGGTACTCTAACCAAACTGAGCTAACACCCCTGCGGAGTGTTTTATAAAACAATTATGCCCTTTCCTGTCAATTAAAAATACAAAAAAAATATTAAAAATTTTTCAAAATGAAGAATTTTGTAATTTTAATATAACATAATGAAAGATTAATAACTCAAATAAATATTGACAGATTACCTTGGATTTTTGTTAATTCTGATTTTAGATTAATGAAGAAGTGATTTTCGGATATTGATATGGCAAATAAACTTGTATATTATGGGAACGATACATTAAAAAAAGTTGCTCAGGATGTTTTAAATATTAATGGCGATTTAATAAAACTGGTAGATTCGATGTTTGATGTAATGTATCGTGAAAAAGGTATTGGACTTGCCGCGCCTCAGGTGGATGTTTCAAAGAGAATAATTATTCTGGATTTTGAAGGATATAAAGGCCCCGTAAAAACAATAATTAACCCTGTTATAAAAGATGTGTCGAATAAAAGGTCCTTTTATGAAGAGGGATGTCTTTCTCTTCCCGGAATAACTAAAGAGATAGAAAGGCCCGAACAGGTTCTGGTTGCCGGAATTACAACGGACGGAGATGAAGTTGAATTTGAGGCAGAGGGACTTCTTGCAAGAGTTTTGCAGCATGAAATTGACCATTTAAACGGGGTTGTTTTTATTGATCATCTTGAGGATTATTTAAGAAATGAATTGAGACCCTATCTGAAAAAGATAAAAAAGTTAAATAAAGAAAAATAATTATGAGAATAGGTTTTTTCGGAACTCCGCAGTTATCGTCAGATTGCCTTGAAAAGCTCTTAAATGAACATGAAATTGTCTTTATTGTTACTGCCGAAGACAAACCCCGCGGTCGAAATAAAAGAGTAACTTCCTCTGCGGCAAAAAAATTTGCCATACACAGGGGAATTGATATATTTCAGCCCTGCAGTTTATCAGATCCGGAATTTATTAAAAAGATCAAAAAGTATAATGCCGATATTTTTGTTGTTGTTGCTTATGGAAAGATCATTCCTGATGTTGTGTATGAACTGCCGCCTCTTAAGACGATCAATCTTCATCCTTCACTTCTTCCGCAATACAGAGGCGCAGCTCCTGTTCAATGGGCACTGATCAATGGAGAAAGTAAAACCGGAATAACAGTTCAGGTGATTAATAGTGAACTTGATGCCGGAGATATAGTAGTGCAAAAAGAACTGCATATAGATAAAGATTTAACGGCCGGGGAGCTTTTTGACATTGTTACAAATGAAAGCGGGGATCTTTTGAATGAAGCAATTTCATCCCTTGCCCGCGGATATGCAGAACTTACGCCTCAGGACCATAACAGGGCTACCTATTGCGGAAAGATCACCAGAGACACGGCGCATATTAACTGGGAAAAAGATGCGGATTCGATCCACAATCTTGTGCGGGGATTAAATCCAAAGCCTGCTGCATGGACAACTTTCAGAAACAACAATTTAAAGCTGTGGAATACTTCTCCTTTTAATGAAGATATCGATTTACAGTTAAAACCCGGGGCCCTTTATAAATATAAAAAAAAGAGACTAATTGCGGGCACAGGGAAAGGCTTGCTGGAAATATTGAGACTGCAGCCCGAGAATAAGAAGATCATGGACAGCCTTTCATTTATTAATGGCTACAGGCTTGCTGAAAATGACTTTTTTGTGTGAAGAGGAGATATCCCGCCAGCCCTCTCTTCCTGAATATTTTTTTATCCCTCATTAATCATTGACAAAAAGAGCCGAATTTAGAATAATATCGATCAAATTTATACTATAGGTTTGTTTTATAGTTCCAGGCAATTTTTTAATTTTAATGGCTTCCGGAAATAAAAAAAAACTGAGAAGAAGAGACAGGTTGAACGGTAAGGAATTCTATCCGCTGCTCTCTGATGAATCCATAATCAATGCTGAAAAGCACAAAGCCAGAAAACTTAGAAATACTGCCTGGTGGAGAAAGAAGATATCCAGGGGTCTCTGTCATTATTGCGGTGGGAAATTCGAAGTATCTCAATTGACTATGGACCATAAAATTCCATTATCAAAGGGAGGTACGTCTGAAAAATTTAATCTTGTCCCGGCGTGTAAAAGCTGTAATAATAAAAAAAAGAACCTCCTTCCGGTTGAGTGGGATGAATATATAGAAAGTATTAAAAATTCATAAGGAGTACATCACGGAGATGTCAGATGCAAAGGGCGATTTAATTAAAAAGGGAGAGACTCTTTTCGTTCAGGGGGATATCCCCGGAGGAATTTATCTTCTTCAGAGCGGCTCCATGGAAATACTGTCCGCTTCGGACGAATTCAACGGCCTTGATAAGAGTATTATTCTGGCAAAGAGCAGAAGAGTGGGTATCATAAAAGGCAAAAGCATTATTCCCAGCTTCAGCATGGGACTTGTTGAGCCTTCGAAAAAATCGGTCCGCGCAATTGAAGATTCATACATCTCAAAATATCCCTTGAAAGAAGGAGGATTCCGGGGAATAGCAGGGAGAGACCAGGCACAGGCCCTGGCTATACTGAAACAATTGTACAAACGGTTTAATATTTCATTAAATGAACTGGAAAAGTTTAAAAAGCTGTATATCAATCTGAGCAGAATTTCCGATAATCTGGCCCTCATTTACAGGGAATTGTCAATAACAAATGCTTCTGAAAAGCTCCATCTGAAATCGGAAAAACTCTATAATGAATATAATTCCTCGGGAGGCGCCTTCCCGTCACCGATCAGCGCAAAGTTTCTTGTTTCTGATAACAGTTCATCTCTGAATAAAAAGTATCAGATTCCCGGAGATTTTTCCGTGATCAACGGCAATAAGAATTTTATCAGTTTTGCGGGCAGCTTTCTCGAGGTTGACCCTTCTGTTGTCAGAGCCGTTTTTAAGTCCGAATCCTCAATTGCATTGCAGCTTTTTGATGCGGTTTCATCGGATTTTATTAATACGGTTGATTTGATCGAAGGGCTCTATGGTTTAATTGAAAAGGAGCTGGATGATCTTTTCGGCAATGATGCAAGCTGGACTTCTTATCTTGTTGACGGAGGAGGATTTTCCGAATGGGAAAACAGCGGGAAACTGGAACGGGAATTTATAAAAAATTTTCTGAAAATTGTAGTTAAGATCAACAGCGTTTTTGAGGAGTTAACGGGAAAGAAACTTACTGAAGATTATCCCGGCATTAAGAAAATTCATATATACTATACTAAGGCGGGGAGTTCCCGCGTTGAAGAAACAGTAAAAAGCAGTGCGGGTCTTCCGGCAGGTTCTTCGGGTGTTAAAGAGCTGAGAAGGTCCATGAGCCGGATATTCGAATTTGCCCTTGTGGGTAAGGAATTTCAAAACAGTTTTATTAAGCTTTTGAATGAATTCAAGAATATGAAAAACCCTTTTAATACGGAATCGGATGGAAGAAAAGTAAGGCGGCACATAACAAAACTTTACTGGGACCTTTATAAGCAGGTATATCTGCGAAGCAGGGCGGAAAAAAATGTGCCTCTTTCTGTCAGGTTAATGCTCAGATTCGGTTATATGGACGAAGGCCTTCTTCAGGATGACCAGCTTACAGAGTTGACAAAGATCATCAGAATTAAGGAGGAGTCAAAGAAGATACCTGTAGTTTTTGAGGATGAGTTCCTTTCCATGATCCAGTCCGGAGAAGAACAACCCAGTATAACGGAGATGGGCTTAACTTATAGGCAGTTTTTAAGGGAGGAAGAGAAACACAGCAGAAGGAGAGACGGTGCTGAGGGAACTGAAGATGAAAATGTAAAGATGACTCTCTATGAAATAGATCAAAGGCTTAAGAGTACTGCTGCAGTATGTTCCGGCTCGACTGCAACGGCTTTTCCGATCCTCAATTCTTTTGCCCTAAAGGGGAATCTCAGTACAATGTACGTTTCCAAGCAGAAGGTTGCCAAGATCATAGAAGATCTTATGAATATAGATTTTTCGGTTTTTTACAGGGAAACCGTATTGAAATTAGGCGAAGCCCGTGAAATTATTCAGGAGGAAGTGATACCCTATTTTATTCTTTTGCCCATATTCGGGTCCAGGACTCTTTTATGGCAGGAACTCTCAGGAACCGATAAGAGAACAAGGGGTAGAATTGTGGTTCCTATATTCTTTCTTGGGGATCTTGTAAAAAATCTCGCGCATACTCTGGCATGTTTCAGATGGGAGCTTAACAGAACAATTAAAGGTCAGGCCATGTGGGCGGACCCGATTGAGGGAGGCATTACCGGAGAGTATTTTGATTATGTTAATACATTCAAGAAGAATTCCAATCTCTCCATGGAAGCAAAAGAGAAAGTCGCGTCGAAATTTAAAAGCCTCAGGACAAACAGAGACAGGTTTGCCGACGATTATATGATGTGGGGTTTATTCGAGAAGGATGGGATCATGAAATTGAACAATGTTGTAAGAGGAATGTTCTACAAGCATATTCCATTTAAAAAGGAGGTGCGGGATAAACTGGAGAGTATGCCGGCATTTACGCAGTTTGCAAACAGATATAAAAATGTTACTTCAAAGAAAATTCAAGCCTATGAAAGAAGGTTTAAGAAGTACAAAAATGAGGAGGATAAATATCCCGAGCAGATCGGGAAGTTTATGGAATTTTTAAAGATGTAAATTATTTGTTATATATTTATAAGTAAAGCCGTATTTATCAATATAAGAGATATTTTTTCCGCTTTCTATTAAACTCTTCTATTTCTTCATTTACTCCGGATAGAAATCCCTTATATGATATCCCTGCATCAATTGATTTCCTGAATTGGTCGGTACCGGCCAGATAATCAACATCAAACCAGCTTTTATATTTTTCCCATGAAGCTTTTTTATATTTTCTCATTATATATTGAATTACCCTGTATGAAAATTCTGTGGGACTGAATTTCCCTCCTCTGTAAAATATCTGAACTCCGCCGCAGGTTTTGCCTTTATATTTGCTGAAAAGAGGCAAAAAGTATACCGGCCTGAATATGAAATCTTTAAAACCCATGGCATTCAGCGCTTTTGAAAAAGAGAAGGGTTCAATCCATGGAGCTCCAATATATTCAAAAGGCTTGGTGGTACCCCGCCCCAGCGATATGTTTATCCCTTCCATAAGGACAACTGCCGAGTATACAATTGAAGATTCGTATGTTGGAAGATTGGGTGACGGCGGGATCCAGGGGAGACCCGTTTCGTAATAGAGCATTTCTCTTCTATAATTTTTCATTTTAATAATGCGTAAATTGATATTTTTATTAAATTCTCCTTTATAATAAAGAGCAGACTCTCCTATGGTCATACCGTAGATAAAAGTTGCAGGGAATGCGCTGATATATTTTGATTTGAATCTTCTATTCAGATAGGGGCCGTCAATTCCGAGGAAAGATATGGGGTTGGGTCTGTCCAGCACGATCAGTTCTTTTGAAGAGTTGTTAAGAATGTCCATTACCCTCTTGAGATTGGATATGTATGTATAGCATCTCATCCCCATATCCTGAATATCGAAAATTACAATATCGGCATTTTTAAAGAGGAATGCGATTGATCTGTCTGTTAATTTGTGAAGGTTATATATAATAAGATTCAGGTTCTTCTCCTCTATATATCTGTTTTTATCATAGTCGTTCTGATAACCGTAAATACCGTGTTCAGGGGCGAGTACTGTTAAGAGGTCGATCCCGTTTTTTCTCAATTGTTCTATGTTTGCGGTTAAATTGTAATCCACTCCGGAGTGATTGGTAATGAGAACCGCTTTTCTATTGTTGTATTCTGATATATGATTTCGGATGAAATTTTCCAGACCGGAATAGACTCTGACTGAGTTAGATCTCAGGTGATATGTTTTTCCGGAAGCGCCGCAGCTGATAATAAGCAGAGATATTATTATTTCTAAATGATATTTTTTGAGCATTCTGACTAAGTATAATTTTTTCTGTAAATTTGATTTTTTAGCAGGGATTAAGTCAAGAGAAATCCGGTTTTCTATATCTGAGGCGGGACAATTTTATGGAGAGGTCTTTTGAGATGGCATTAAAATTTTTAATTGACAATTGTAATTTAATAGTAAAGTTTATTAATGATCAATGAATTGGCAGCTTTGAGCAAAACGGAGCGGGAATGTGAGAGTATTGGGCAAATTATCGATTTTTGTAACAGTATTAACCATTGTTTCTTTATCAACATGCGGCTCAAAAGCGGTTGTTAAAGAAACAAAAACCGTTAAGAAGATTGAGATAAAAAAAATCACAGATGAGAAAAAAGCTCAAAAAATTGATTACGGTTCATTTCTTGTTGATGTAAATAGATATACAACTAACGGCGCAATATATCATAAAAAATATTATAATTATCTTATAGAGATCGCAAAAATATTCATTAAAAAGAGAAAACTGGATATTGCAAAGGGCAGTATCGGTTTTTATTATGACAGGAAGTCGGAATTCAAAAACAGACTCTATCTCGGCATAGACATAATTACCGGTATTCACGATTCTAATCCCTATTATGAAGTTGCTCTTGATTTATTGAAGCGTTATATGGCCCATATTTCGGAAACAATTGCCCGGTTTGATATAATTCTCAGGGAAAGGGAAATCATAGGTCTTGTTGTGGGTTTAAGATGGAAAAATAATTACAGAGAAGAACAGGTCAATATATGGGTTTCCGAATCGGATCTGTATAAGTATAATAAAAAGCTTTTAACCTTTGATGAACTTATTCAGAAGTGCACTATAACCAATACATTCGGGAATATTATTAAACTCCCAATATAGTGTTAAGTTCTCTGCACAGAGCCTTTATCTCCATCATCGTGCCCACACTTATACGCATAAATTCCGATCTTATATTGCCGGAGAAATATCTTACAAGGATCTTCTTTTCTTTAAGTCTTTCATACAATTCCTTTGAGGGCACTTCCTTGTGTTTAACAAAAATAAAATTTGCTCTTGATGGGATAATTTCAAATCCAAGCGGTTTAAGATTCTCTTCAAGGTACTCTTTGTTGTTTTTTACCATATCTATGTTGTATTTGAAGCTTTTTTTGTCAATCAACGCGGCCTTTGCGCCTTCAATTGCAAGCATATCAATATTGTATGAATCTTTAATTTTTAAAAATCCTTCAATGATACCTTTAGAAGATACGGCAAGACCGACCCTGAGTCCGGCCAGGGAGTATGATTTTGAGAATGAGCGCGTCACAATTAAGTTATCGTATTTTTTGATCAGATCAATGGAAGAGCCGCCGTAGAAATCGATATATGCCTCATCAACAACGAGAAGGCCGGTGTAAGTATCTAAAAAGTCTTTTATTTTGTCAACAGGGCAATATGTTCCGGTGGGATTATTGGGATTGCAGATTATAACAAGGCCGTATCTCCTGTTTAAAAAATTTTCCATATTGTAAGAAAAATCAGCGCCCAGGTTTACTTTTTCATATTTAATTCCGTTCGCTTCCGCAAGAATATCATATAAAGGATATGACGGATATGGCAAGGCTGCAATATCGGATTTTTCTATAAATGCCCTGAAGATAAGCGTAAATATTTCATCGGAACCGTTCCCAACAAATACATTTTCCGGAGTTATTTCATTCTCAGAAGCAAATTGTTCACGCAGTTCTTCTGCCGTGGGGTCAGGATAGCGCCTTAAATTTCCATTGCATGTATTTTTTATTGTATTGAGAACAAAATCCGAAGGCGGAAAGGGATTCTCATTGGTATTGAGTTTTATGTATTCGTCCGGGTTTGAGGGCTGCTCGCCGGGTATATACTCGGCCATATTTTTTAAAGTGCTGTTCCAGTATTTCATCAATCTCTCCGGTTTTTTTTGTGAGCAATTCCCTTAATTTCGGAAATATTTTTTATGTTTTCTCTTTCAAAATAATTAATTAATTCTTCTGCAAGTTTAATCGGCAGATCCGGCTGAACCATTGTCATAGTCCCTATGGAAATTGCAGCAGCACCTGCCATGATGAATTCGAGAATATCTTCAAGTGTTGATATTCCGCCCAGCCCTATAACCGGTATTCTTACTTTCTCAAAGATCTGGAATACAGACCTTATAGCAAGGGGTCTTATGGCGGGACCGCTCAGACCGGCAACCCTGTTTAAGAAATGAGGCTGCCTTCTCTTAACGTCAATTTTCATGCCCAGGAAAGTGTTAACTGCCGATATGCAGTCGGCCCCAATCTCTTCCGCTCTTTTTGCGAAGAGAGATATATCCGTTACGTTAGGCGATAGTTTTATTATGAGGGGACATGAGGTAACTCTTCTTACTTTTTCAACCAGTTTTGTAAAGATATTTAAGTCGATGCCAAAAGCCATACCTCCTTCATCAACATTGGGGCATGATACATTCAATTCGATTGCGGCAATTCCCTCCGTTGCGGACAATATTCTGCATAGTTCAATATTCTCTTCCTCCGAATGTCCTGCAACATTCGGTATAATTACTGCGCCTTTTTTTATAAGGAATGGAAGCTTATCATCAATGAATTTTTTTAGACCTACATTTTCAAGGCCGATCGAGTTTAAAACTCCCGACGGTGTTTCGATCATTCTGCTGCCGCTGTTCCCTTTTCTTGGCGCAAGGGAAAGCCCTTTTGTAAATATTGCTCCCAGGCCGGACAGGTCTATAAATTGTGACAGCTCTTCTCCATATCCCGCTGTGCCCGAAGCAACGGTAATCGGGTTCTTAAGAACAAGGCTTCCGATTTTTACTGAAATATCCAATAAATTATCCTTAGAAATATCATCAGCCCAATAATATCATGAAATATCAGGAGTCAAGAAATAAAAGATCCCTTTTTTGGTTGACACTGTGTGCGGTGATAAACAATCCTGAATAAATTCTATTGCGGAAAAAATTATGAGTGATCATACCTACCTGGCTTTTGATATTGACGGCACAATTTATGATTCTACTGAAATAGTGGTTGAAGCATTTCACCGGGGCATTGTTAACTTTATAAAAAAATATAAAGTTGAGGATATTGTTATACCCGGTTACGATGATCTGCTTGATCTTCTGGGCATACCTGTTGACGATATATTCAAGACGCTTTTCCCTGGTTTAAGCAGTGATGATTCTCAAAAACTTAATGACGAATGCACCGGGAGCCTCATTGCGGAGATCCGGAATGGCGGGGGTATTATATTTGATCATGTTTATTCTACTATGGAAAAACTCTATAATTCGGGGTATGCCATTTTAACCGCATCAAACGGCAGAAGAGAGTACGTTGAAGCGATACTGGAAACCTATGATTTGAAAAAGTTTTTTTCAGAACCCATGATCTATACAGGAAAGGGAATCCCTGATAAAATAAGCGTTGTCCGATATTATATTAAAAATGTTGTAAATGATGATCTGATAATAGTAATTGGGGACAGATATACCGACAGAGAAGCCGCCTTTAAGAACGGAGTTCCCTTTATCGGATGTTCCTTCGGCCATGCAGGCGATACTGAACTGAAGGGAGAAAAATGGGTGGCTGACAGTTTTGACAAAATTCCGGAAGCTGTTGAAGATATCAGGAGGAATTTCAATGAAAAGAATTAATATTTTAGCGCTCACAGTGATCATACTTTTGCCCTCATGCAAAAGTTCTGTCCATAAAGTGAGCAGAACCATGATGGGGACAATAATCAATCTCACTGTTATTTCGGATACAGAAGCTGCTGCCGGAGCGACAGAAGCGGCATTTAATGAGATTAAACGTATTGATGAACTTATGAGCTCTTATAAAGCTGGAAGCGATGTTTCAAGAATAAACAGGTTCGCGTCAAAAAGAGCCGTTAAAGTGAACAGAGAAACATATCTAATGATAAAAAGATCTCTTGAAATATCAGACCACACAGAGGGAGCCTTTGACATAACATTCAAATCCATATCTCATCTGTGGAATTATAAGTCTGAAAATTTTATTCCTCCTTCGCAAAATACTATTATGAAATATAAATATCTTGTTAACTATAAGAATATAATACTTTTTCCTGACATGCCCGGCATCAGGTTCAGGAATGAAGGAATGAAAATAGGCCTTGGAGGAATAGCCAAGGGCTATGCGATTCAAATGGCTTTGAAAGCGCTAAAAGAAAAAGGAGTTAAAGCAGGGATAGTTGACGCAGGAGGCGACCTTCAGGTTTTCGGCACAAAGTTCGGCGATCCATGGAAGACCGGTTTAATGCACCCGAGGAAAAGGTCTCTCTATCTTATACTGAATTTAGATGATATGGAAGCAATAGCCACAAGCGGCGATTATGAAAGAGTTGCAGTATACAGAGGGGAAAGGTATCACCATATTATTGATCCGAGAACCGGTTTCCCTACAGAGACATTCTCTTCTGTTTCTGTCATTTCAAAAGACCCTGTAATTTCAGATTCCTATGCAACATCTATTTTTGTTATGGGGCTTGGAAAAGCAAAAGAATTTCTTGAGAAGCATAAAGAGATTGCTGTTATAATGATCGATTTTGATAACAATGCTTATATCTCAAGAGCGTTGCAAAAAAAAATTGAGGTTCTTGAAAAAAAAGTCAATATTAAATGGATATAATATTAAAGGAAAGGTTGTATAAATGTCGGGCTGATTATACGCCGGTTCCCCTGCTGCGGGATTTTTTTTATCTTGCTACAACAACTTTTCTAAATTTATTTAAAATCACTTTTCCGTTCCTTACGCTTTTAGCCTGAAAGTGAATGTAGTATAAGCCTGGCCCCAGTTTTTTCCTTGCTTTGTTTATTCCCCGCCAGCCCTGTTCTTTTATATTCTGGCCGCCCCTTCTGAACGCTCTGTCCAGAATAGTTGCAACAGCCCGGCCTCTGATATCGTAAACCCTTATTGTAACATCCGCATCTTCACTAAGATAGTACGCAGGGTATGCAGCGGGATTTTTGTCTGTTATTACATTATTGAGCACCCGTACGGGCCATGGTTTGAGTTTCGGACTCCTCGATATGTAGAGAGTCCATTCGTCGTCGTTTGGGTTCTGATTCGGCGATGCCTCGATCTCGGAGTCTGTAAATGAGGAAACATTGTTAAGCGACGATTCCACAATAAAACGTATTGAGTTGCCCGCCTTAATTATTCCCGATGTTGTCTGAAGAAAGGCCACCCATTTATTGGGGCCTGTTTTTTGAGCTTCGGAAGAGAAAAGAGTATTCGCAGGGAAAGCTCCGCTGTTAACGGTGTTTGTCGAGGTATTGACAATATCGGGAGATGTTGAAATGTCGCCGGTTGTGTACCATAGTTTTACGGTTTCAGGAAGCTCTTCCGATGTTATAATGCTGATCTCCACTTTGATATTTGCTTCCCGGAGACTCCGTACAGCAGGAGTAAGATCCGCAAAGCTGTCGTTTGTATATTTTGTGATCCCGTCCGAAACCGTTATTTCAATAGAATAGGGCTGAGTGCGGACAATGGTGGAATCGGTATTTTCCGGATCCGATATTACGGTTTCGTTTCCGAAAACATCCACGGCTGTTATATAGAATTTGTATCTTGTATATATTTTCAGGTCGGGAATAATGGTATATTTCCATCCGTTGGCATCGAATCCCAGTGAACTTGCGGGAATAGTTGACGGATTGTTAGCAAGTGTTCTGAGCATTGGGTCGTCGTCTCCGTCCCAGACTTTAAACGGCCCGGTATCGCTTGCTTCTTTAAAATATATTCTGTATTCGTAAAAATCCTCTTCGTATGGACCTGAAGAGTCTGATGTCACTGTTGCTATGGGGTTCCAGTAAATAGTGAGGGATGTGGCAGTGGGCGATATCCTTTGGATTGCGGGCTGGCCGTTCCCGGGCGGGTCGTCCCTGTCCCAGCGGATAGTTGCCGAAACAGTGGAATTGGAGTTCCCATAATCTCCGTTGCCGTCTCCGGCCTGGTTTCCGTAGGAGCTGCCGGATATGCCGTTAATCCTGTATGTCCAGAGTTCGGTTGTGCCTGATGTGAGCCATGTGTTTAAAAAACCGCCTGTATTGTCGTATTCTATGACTGCTGTTCCCTGTGTTTCACCATTGTTAATAGTGCATGTAAAGGAGCCCGTATTTGTTCCGTCCGTATATTCCACTGTAAATGTTGTGTTCCCCTGCATGGCAATCCCCGAACCGCTGTCAAGATACATTCTAACCGTGAGTTTTATCTGAGTGCCTGCATTGCCGTATTCCCTGTAATAGCTTGATATGTTGTCCGGCGCCGGATGTGTGGGTCCCCGTCCGATTCCGCCGATAAATTCGATATTTGTAACAATTACATAATTGCTTTCAAGGGGTACTCTGTTATCTGCAGGTGAGTATTCATTTGCTCCCGAACCTGCGCCCGCAAAGTCAGCCTGAACCTGCCAGTAGTAGCCCTGTGTGCGCGCCGGAAAGTTGTCTGTTGTTTGTATTGTATATGACAGTGTATTGCTGCCGGCAACAGGCGTACCATGCGTCCAGTAAAGGGCGTTATTATCCCTGTTGCGAAGCTCCAGCGTAACGGATGTCAGATCCGCATCTGCAACAACATCGGAAACCGTTTCCGATGAGTAACCGGGGATGTCGTAGATCAAACGGCCTGAAACCGTAAAAGCGGAGGCTCGGTTTACAGGGAGGATGAGTCCGTCCGATTCGGGCGTATCGTTTTGAAAATTGAGGACCCTGATATCGGAACAGATCCCGTAAGTGAGGCTTTTGGTATCGGTCATATTATTCGACGCCGTATCCTGAACTTCCGCCGTAATAGTTCTGTTCGCATTTAAAGTAGCTTCCGATGGCCAGTAAAATCTTACCGTAAGCCTTACCGTTCCGTTGTCCCATGTCCCTGAGATCAGAACGCCTGCGCCTCCCACAAGCGTACCTGCGCCTGCAGGCGTAACTCCGGTAACATCAGCGCCTGCGCCGTCGCTGTTCCATGTAACAATTATATTTCCTGTCTGGGTCGGTATTGTAATCCTGAAATAATCGTATGAAGCTGCGCTTCCGGCGCCCGGATTCACAATTGATATATCAAAATTATATGTATATGTATTACCGCTTGCAAGGAAATATCCCCTTCCGTCGGACATGTTGGTCAATGTCGGGAGCCCGGATAAAGTCACAGACGTTAAGGCGCCTTCCGCTCTTTTTTGAGGAATTATTATAATGAGGAAAAAAACGGTAAAAAAGCTGAAAAAATGTTTTACTTTTTGCATGTTTCTAAATAAATTTAAGTAGAATATACAGTTTATATCTGTTTTATTAAGAATTAATTTTAAGTCAGGTTTAAGTTAAATATAATTCGGCATTTTTTCAAATAAAATATTGCCGGCAGGTAAAAAAAGTGAATTCAAAAGGAATATATATAAAATTTCTGCTTACTCTCCTTTCCGCTCTGTTATTTCTTTTTTCCTGTAATGTTGCTCCGGACGTGCCCGAAGACATTGTGGCAGAGTCCGATTCAGGAGGGACATCGGGCACTCTGGCCCTTCAGGTGCAGGATATTTATCCCCGTTCGGGCGATGTTGATGCTCCCGTTGATACGTATATATTTGTTGTGTTCACAAGATCTGTCAATACCTCAACTGTGGCATTAAATACAAATGTTGCTCTTTCCGGAGCCTCAATCGACGGCGCGTCCGAAACATGGTCTTCGGATAATACGGTTTTGAGATTCAAACCGGCCGCATCCCTCGGATATAATAGCACTTACGATGTTATCGTAAGCGCCGGTATCTATGACAGCAACGGCAATGAGATAGACGGAACATATACTTCCACATTCACAACAACTTCGGACCCTTTTGCGGATCCTGCTCCTTATGTGATAACCGCTTCCAGAGTGCCGGCTTCGGGCGCCGCAGGAGTTGCGGTGACTCAGTCTTATGTAGAGGTTACCTTTTCAGAAGCCGTTTCAAATGTGACCACTGCGTCGTTTACTCTTCCTAATCACGCTTCTGCCGTAAACAGCGTTTCTACATCGGACAACATTACCTGGAGGCTTAACCTGAATACTCCTCTCAATTATGCGGATATTTACAGCGTGGATCTGAGCGCCGATATTGTTGACTCGTCCGGCAACGCTCTGGTTCAGAACAGCGATGTGACATGGAGCTTTACAACCGAGGATGATACTCTGCCGACCGGCCAGGCAATTACTTCCGTATGGGTTACGGGAGTGGGTACAGGAAACGCAACCGTCTATTTTACTACCAATCTTCCGATAGTAACCAATTTATGCGATGTTGATTATGATACTTCAACAGCATATGGAACCCAGCAGAATGGCGCAGGAGCTGCAGCCGTGTCTGTGCATTCCATCGCCCTTACAGGCCTTACTCAGGGAACCAGATACTATTTCAGGATAGAAATTCCGTCGGAATCCATTACGCAGACAACAGACCCTGCAACAGGCTATCTGTTAACCTTCACAACTGATGGTGACGGTACCGGTAATAATCCCCTGAGAGATGCAGGCGGGGATAATTCCGGTATTATGGTACTGCAGAACAACAATTATGCAGGAACTCTGAAGGGTTCTTCTTATGTCGTATGGGCAAACTCAGCATCAAACTATATATATGCTTCATATTTTGATACAAATGGTACTTTCCTGTGGACGGCAGACGGGGATCTTGTTCACAGCGGCACAGGAGCCAGCCCGAGGATATTCTCTGACAGGAACGGATCTGCAATAGTAACCTATGAGAACGGCGGTTCTGTTTATGCAAAGGTAATATATAACAATGCCGGTTCTCTTGCTTTTAATACAGACTGGGCTGCAGATGCAGCGGCATCGGGAGTTAATATCGGCATCGGAACCAATCCCTCTGCTGTTGTTGTGTGGGGAGGACAGGGAAACAACAATGTTGACGGCGGGTTTATTACAAAGAGAACAAACGGCACTGCTGTTTATTTTGCAGATAATGCAAATTATTTTTATGATTACGATATAGATTTTACAACTGCAGGTGTGGTCGGTAACGATGTTGTTATTGACACGGCAGATGACGGAGGTTCTGCTATTAATGGTACCACTTTCCCGGGGACTTACAGGCATGTGATTGAACAGACTACAGATGTTATAAACAGTGGTGAAAGTTATATAATTGGAGATGACAGCAATAAGGATGCACAGATTGCGGTAAACCATGTGGTTATCCATTCAAGGCTTGGAACAAATTGGACTTATAATAATCCAACAGTGATAACACCCTCAGCAATAATATATACT
>JAJRXZ010000014.1 GCA_024276015.1 Spirochaetota bacterium
TCGGATTGTCAAGATATAGATTCAATTTTTCCCAATCAGCAAGGGTATATGCAATAGCCTGCCCAAGCTTGCTCTTAGGCGGGATTGTCCCATGCTTATTCATAAGCAGTTTATGAAGATCTGTAATAACCGGCCGGGAAATTAACCGCATTTTGAATATCCGCAGGATCTGCATACTGAACAGCCCGATTCAAATTCCAGAGGGCCGTAACAGTCGGGACAGACCCCAACCATAACAGTATCGTTCCCTTTGCCGTTAGTTTCGGCAAGACTTTTTGCCTCGTCTTCCATTTCAAATTTTTTATGAAGTTCGGTATCGATCCCTATATGCCTTTCTATAGCTTTTGCAATAGCATCTGCACAGGAGTAAATTTTGCCTCCCTTTCTCCATGCCTGGTTGGGACATCTTACGCCCATGATCTGTTTAATTATCTGCTTCTTGTCTATTCCGCTTCTCAGTGCAAGTGAAATGAGCCGGCTTACAGCTTCAGTCTGGCTGGCAGCGCAGCCGCCGCCTTTTCCCATTGTTGCAAATACTTCAAAGAGTCCTTTCTCATCTTCGTTTATAGTTACATAGAGGGATCCGCAGCCGGTAGTCATTTTCCTTGTGGCTCCGAATGTAACTTCTCCTCTGGGTCTGGGGCTTATTTTTATATCTTCCGTGAATTTATTGTCTGTATCAGCCGGTTTGGTTTTTTTCGTATCCGAGTTTTTTACAAGAACCTGCGTGTCTCTGGAACCGTCCCTGTATACGGTCACTCCTTTACAGCCAAGTTTATATGCCAGCGTGTATACTTCTTCAATGTCTTCCTCAGATGCGCTGTTAGGAAAGTTTACGGTTTTGGAAACGGCATTATCAACATATTTCTGAAATGCAGCCTGAATCTTAATATGCCATTCAGGAGATATATCGTGGGCAGTCACGAATATCTTTCTGAATTTTTCAGGTATGGCTTCTATTCCTGCAGCAGAACCGTGTTCGGCAACTCTCTGCATAATCTCTTCGCTGAAAAAATTGTTCTTTTTTGCCGTTTCCTCAAAGAGAGGATTGGATTCAATAAGTACGTTATCATCCATTACGTTCCTTATATATGCAAGGGCGAAGATCGGTTCTATCCCGCTTGAAGAGTTAGCAATAATGCTGATAGTGCCGGTTGGCGCAATTGTGGTTGTTGTGGCATTTCGGATAGGCTCGCTTCCCTGTTCGTAGTATATTGACTTATTAAAATTGGGGAATGGGCCTCTCTCCCTTGCAAGCTCAATGGACGCTTTTTTTGATTCCTCCTGTATAAGAGACATCACTTTTTCGGCAGTTTCAACGGCTTCATCGGAATTGTAGGGAATTTCCAGTTTTATCAGCATATCGGAAAATCCCATAACTCCCAGACCGATTTTTCTGTTGGCAGTTGTATTCTTTTTTATTATTTCCAGCGGATAATTGTTAATGTCAATAATGTTGTCAAGGAAATGTACGGCGCTTTTTGTTATTGTTTTTAAAAGATTAAAGTCAATGCTGTATTTGCCGTCTTTTTGGATCAGGATTTTATTGAGGTTTATTGAACCCAGATTGCATGATTCATAGGGCAGCAAGGGCTGTTCTCCGCAGGGATTTGTGCTTTCGATCAAACCGATTTTTTTTAGAGGGTTAAACTCGTTTATTCTGTCAATAAAGATTATACCCGGTTCGCCGTTTGTCCATGCTCTGTTTACAATAAGCCGGAATACATCTCTCGCTTTGAGTTTTTTTATTTCCTCTCTTGTTCTCGGATTTCTCAGTGCAAATTCTCCGTCATTCTCTACAGACTTCATAAATTCGTCTGTCAATGCCACGGATATGTTGAAGTTTGTAAGAGTGTTCTCGTCCTCCTTAGATTTGATAAAATCGACTATATCGGGATGATCAATTTTAAGGATTGCCATATTTGCTCCGCGTCTTGTTCCTCCCTGTTTTACGGTTTCCGTTGCTGCATTAAATATGTTCATAAATGATATGGGGCCGCTTGATACTCCTGCTGTTGAACTGACAAAATCGTTTTTTGGCCTGAGGTTGGAAAAGGAAAAACCTGTTCCGCCGCCGCTTTTATGGATAAGCGCCATGTGTTTTAACGAATCGAAAATGCCGGACATTGTATCTTCTATTGGCAGAACAAAGCATGCGGATAACTGACCAAGAATTCTTCCTGCATTCATCAATGTAGGGCTGTTGGGGATAAATTTTAACGATGTAATTAACTCATAAAATTCATCTGCAGTTTCGTTTACTTCGGATAAGGATCTGCCGTAGATGAGATCTGCGGATGCGGTATACCGCGCAACTCTTTGAAATAGCTGAACCGGGGTTTCGACAATATTGCCTTCTGCATCTTTGGCAAGATATCTCTTTTCCAGTACTATTTCTGCGTTTTTGGAAAGCTTCGGTTCTAAACTCGATGATATTTTGATATCTTCCCAGTTCGGTTTGGTGTTATTTTTTCTGTTCAATTTTTGTGTCCCTGTACCAGATTATAAAATTCTCTGAATAAATATAAAGAGTCGTGAGGCCCCGGGCCTGCTTCAGGATGATACTGCACTGACATTATGGGGAGTTTTTTATGCCTCAGTCCTTCAACCGTATTATCGTTTAAATTTATATGCGTTATTTCTACTTCGCTGCTCTTTTTAAGTGTCTCCATGTCTACGGCAAACCCGTGGTTTTGAGAAGTAATTTCGATTTTGCCGTTGTTAAGATTTTTAACGGGCTGGTTTGCGCCTCTGTGTCCGAATTTAAGTTTGTATGTTTTTGCTCCAAGGCCCAGCGCTATGATCTGATGCCCCAGACATATACCGAAGGCAGGTATCCCTTCTGAAACTATCTCTTTCACAAGGGGTATGCCGTATTTAACAGCATCAGGATCGCCGGGCCCGTTTGAAATAAATACGCCCTTTGCGCCCTCTTTAAGGGCTTCTTTTAATGAAAAATTTCCCGGATAAACCTTAACGGAAAATCCTTCTTTGTGAAGCAGTCTTAATATGCTGGTTTTAACCCCAAAGTCAAAAACCGCAACAAGAGGGGTTTCTTTTTTAATCTCTCCGAAGGTATAGGGATCAGTACAGGATACGCCTGTTGCAAGGTCAAGACCTTCCATTTTGGGATGCTCCTTTAGTTTTGCTGCTGCCCCTTTCCTGTCAAAAAAAATACCGGCCCGCATTGCTCCTTTATCCCTGATATGCATTGTTATTTTTCTTGTATCTATGCCTTCAATGCCCGGAATTTTTGATGCTATAAGATAATCTCCAAGGGAACCTGTTGCCCTGTGATTGGAGTAGCTTTTGCTGTATTCCTTAACGACAAATCCTGAAACCTGAACTTTTTCAGATTCGGTATCATCGCTGTTCACTCCGTAATTACCTATCATAGGATAAGTCATTGTAATGATCTGACCGCTGTAGGAGGGGTCCGTTAAAACTTCCTGGTAGCCGCTCATTGAAGTATTAAAAACTATTTCTCCCATTCTGTCGGTTTCATATCCAAAGGGGATGCCTTCAAATTCGGTTCCATCCTCAAGGATCAGGAAGGATTTGCTGCCCATAGATAAACCTCGTTGTGTTGAATTGATCTAATTTTAAAATTAAGAGTCATTTTATTGTCAATGATAATTAAACAATTAATAATTTTCAGCTCTATTAAGAATAGGATATTAATTTATTTATCCAATAAGTATCAAATACAATTTTATAAATTTTCAGAATAACAAAAACAGAACATCAAATCCTTGCAACTGCCAGAAAAATCGTATGTATTATTATTATAACACTGATAAAGATCAATCTTGATTTTTCTTCGGAAAGTCCGGGAAAGCTGTATGAAATATGCGATCCCGGGCATGCGCTTAAACAATCCCCGCAAAGAGTACAAGAAATGCCCGGCTTTAATCTCTTCAAATCATCGGAAGTTAAGGCATTGTAGCGGCATTCTTTTGAACAGATCCGGCACTGGCTGCATGAGTTGTGGATCCGCAGTCTCCAGGGGGATAATTTTCCGAGAATATTAGCAGTAATTCCGATGGGACAGTATACGGAACAGTGGATCATTATCCCTTTTCTGGCGGATATAAAGACCATTACTGCTATGCCTGCAATTCCAAAAAATGCTGCGATAGCAAAAGCATAAGCGCCGGAATCGGGAATATATCGAAGTCCAAAGGGGATCAATATTGCAGACAGAAGTATTATGATCCGCAAATTTTTTGACCATATTGGCAGTGATTTTGTTTTCTGTTCATTAAATCTGCTGAAACGATCGTCCCACGCTCCAATGTAACAGAGGTAGCTGCACCATGCGGGGCCCGTAAGTATAATTGTTGATAAAAAAAGGATGGGCATGAAAAAATCGCTTCCCCGATAAACAGGGCCGGAAATGATCAATGCAGGTACCGGCAGATGCAGTTTTCCTGTCATCAGAAAAGAGTGGAACCCGGCCAGACCAAGGGCAAGCTGGAGGAAAAAGACAAATGAAAAGAGAGACCATATAAGAGGTCTCACCTTTTTTGAATTTCCTTTACGGAGTATTTTCCCGCCGATCCATACGGCATAGAGAGAGAGCAAAAATATCTCAAATGTGCCCATCCCGGGCAAAAATCTGTCTGCAAGAAGCAATTTTATCGGAACTATGGTGCGAATAAATTCCAGCAAAATAAAAGTAATAAAAAATATTGCCGTGAGATATTTTGAGTATTCCGGGTTTTTGCCGTATCTTTCCGATGCGCCGCTTCGTGAAAATATATAAAGGGAATATAACATAACAGCAAGGGTCAGTGTCATTATTACAAGAAGTCTTATCCAGGGCATTCCCCATAAAAGACGGCTTTGGATCAACAGGTAAGCGGTTCTGATCCAGATCAATGATGCTAGGATCAAGGCCCCCTGCGTTACATATCTGACCCACCTCTCTTTAAGAGGCAAAATGAATATAAGTGAAATCCATAGGGCAACAAAGCCTATATTGCCGGTTCGTAAAGAATGGGCAGCGAGAATAAGATAACTCAATACCGGGAATATGTAATTGTATTTTTTCATTGTATTAACATCTCAAATAATGCTTTTTTATCATATAAATTAAAAAGGTCAGCCATTTTTTTTATTTCTTTATTATTTTTTAATAAGAGCAAAAGTCCCTTCTCAATGATCCTCATGGTTTCTTCATAATTATAGATCCCAGGCATCTCTTCTGCAAGCACGGGATGCCTTCCAAGTTTGCCTCCAATGAGCACTCTGAATCCCTTTTGAGAGGATATTATTTTGCCTTCGAGGCAGGATAATGGACATTTGCCGCAATCGAGACATTTATCCTCTTGGATAACAGGCCCCCTTGTCTTTTCCAGTGTTATTGCATTTTCATCGCAGATTTTAATACAGGCCTCGCAAAATGTACACTGAGTTTCTGTTACATCTATGGACTCTGCTCCGATCAATCCTATGTCAGCTATTTGAGGCCTTGAACAGGCATTGGGGCAGCATGAAGCCGAGATTATGACGCGGTGATGTTTTCTGAAAATTTCGGATACCTGGTCTTTAAATAGTTTGTCGAAGTTTATTCGGGATAAAAGTTTTTCTATATCACGGTGAAAGGATCTTTCAGAAAAAAGCGCGTTGGGACATCCGCTGAACCCCATACAGGTTTCTGTTAAGCAAGCTTTTATTGTATCCTTATTATTTTCAATCTGCATTTTTAATGAATGTCCCCATCCCTCATCCGGGCTTTTGCACTGTCCAAGCCGCGTTCTGCCTGTTTAAACCAGTCTTTGCTTCTTTCCGGCATAGGTTTCCCTGAAAATATATGCTGCATCTGTAAATTAAAAGTTTACATCTATGGTAAAAAATCACAAATAAAATATTATGTCAAATCGAAATTCTGATCAGGCAGCAGATCAGATCCGAATTCAAGATAAGTTAAGGGCTTTGACAAAATAATATTATTGCTCATATTTCCCATAAATCCGGAATGATCCTAAAAAAACAATTGATTCATTTAGTCTCTGAAATAATTTAAGTAAAACTGATATCAGAGGTAAAAAATGTTTAATATTGAAAAGGCTGTTCCGAAATCCGAACTTTATAACAGAATTGATAAACTGAAGTCTTTTCTGGATAAGAAAAATATTGAAGGAGCTTTGATAGTACAAAATTCCGACCTTTTCTATTTTGCCGGGACAATTCAGCAGTCTCACCTCTATATTCCTGTTGACGGTGACCCTGTTTTAATGGTAAAAAAAAATATAGACAGAGCAAGGGCGGAGTCGTCAATCGGCCATATTGTTCCTATCGCAAGTCCGGGAAAGATCCCGTCCATTCTAAAGGATTACAACTATAATATACCGAAAACTCTCGGTATGGAGATGGATGTTGTACCTGCAAATAATTACTTAAAGTACCGGTCGGTTTTTGATAAATCTGAAATTGTTGATATATCCCATTATATCAGAACAGTAAGATCGGCTAAATCCGATTATGAGATCGGAATTTTAAGAGAGGCAGCCAAAAGGTCGGACCGGCTTGCAGAAGCGGTTCCGGCTTTTCTTGATGCGGGAATTACCGAAATCGAGCTGGCAGGAAAAATCGAAGCAAAGGCAAGAGAGATGGGGCATCAGGGTATTATCAGAATGAGGTTATGGGGCAGCGAACTTTTCTACGGTCATGTGATGTCTGGCCCGGCCGCAGCTGTGCCCAGTTTTCTCTCGTCGCCCACAGGCGGGACATCTGTTACGCCGGCAGTTGCCCAGGGGCCAGGATACGGGAGGATAGAAGGCAATGTGCCCGTTCTGGTTGATATTGCCTTTGCATACGACGGATATATAACAGATCATACAAGGATCTTTTCGCTGGGAGAATTGCCTGAGGATCTGGTAAAGGCTCATAACGCTATGCTGGAGGTTCAGTCTTTAATAAAAAACAGAGCCAGGCCTTCTGTAAAAGCCGGCGATATTTACAGTGCGGCCCTTGAGCATGCAGATTCCCTCGGTTACGGAGAATTTTTTATGGGCTATGGGAAAGACCGCGTGCGTTTTGTGGGGCACGGCATCGGTATTGAGCTGGATGAATATCCCTTTCTCGCTGAAGATCAGAAATTTGAACTGCAAAAGAATATGACTCTTGCCCTTGAACCGAAACTTATATTTCCGGGCAGAGGGGTTGTAGGTATAGAGAATTCATTTATTGTTACCGACAATGGGCTCGAGCAGCTGACTCTTTCCGATGAAAATATAATTGTGCTATGAGAGTTTGTACTTCTCGCGAAGCCTCTGAGAAATATCCTTTAATGATCTGAAGGCTTTTTCTACGGTTTTTTCGCCGTCCGGATTAATAAGGCAGCATGTAGCAGGTGAGAGCATACTTCTTGAAAGAAGAAAATCCATGTCAATTCCTGTATGGGTCAATGTTTCCCATATCTCTTCAAGTTCAAGCATCATTGAATCAATATTCTCGCTGTTATATGGTTCCGCATTTGTCGGGACAATACCCCAGCATATAATTCCGTCCCGCTGTAAAAATTTTTTTAGTGAATCGGAATATGATGAAATGATCTCTTTGTTTGTGTATGCGTCCAGCGAAAGAATCTCCATATCCAGCTCCAGAAGAAAATCCCAGTCCGGGTTGCCGCACAGATGGACTCCCCTGGGTCTGTCAATCATTGAAAAAAAGTATTCCATATCCTTTTTTGCGGAGATGTCGTTATATCCCGACATTGCGCTGAATAAATACTGAAGTCCCGGTTCGTCAATAAACATAAAGGCGTTTTTATTCTTTTCCTGCAGTCTGCCAAGCTGGATATTTACTCTTCGTGCCAGAATTTCATAGATGAGCGGCCTGACATTGTCGTCAAAGAGTATGGGTCTGTCGTTCTGGTCGAGAATGCTGAAACCCAAGCTGATGGGGCCCTCAAGCTGTCCCCTTATTGCAGGGTATTCGGAAAGATCCATCTTCAGAAATTTGTGATAAACAGAGGAAAATTCCACGCTGATATCAAAGTGATAGGGATCCTCCATTTTAGAGTAAGCTTCTTCAAATTCAACCATAAATTTGTCCATAGAAAAACTCAGTTTTCTGTTGTCCATATCAAGAACTATTCCGGGAAAGTGTTCCGATGCCTGCACGTACATATCCTCATAATAACTCAGGTTAGGGAGCTGGGGCCAGTAGGGGATATCCAGCATTAGGGCTTCTTCAAGGGCTCTGTCTGCATCGAGATGGGGCATGACTCCCATAGCAGTAGTCAATAAATTTCCTGGAATAGGCATAATTGTTCTCCTTCAATTTTTTTCAAATCTTACGTCAATTGAACCGCCGTGTTTATCGTCAAATCCTTCATATCGGGACATTATTTTTACAGGGCCTCTTGCTTTTTCCAGCGTCTCTTTTACCGGATACTGGAATGTTGTTTTTCTTAAAAATGTATCAACAGAAGTGCCCGAAGAGAATCTTGCAGCTCCTCCTGTGGGGAGTATATGATTTGTTCCCGTAAAATAATCGCCGATGGCAACAGGAGCAAAACTTCCCATGAAAAGAGAGCCTGTATTCTTGATTGTGTTAATATAGTCCATTGGGTTTTCTACCATAAATTCCATATGTTCGGGACCGAACCTGTTGGAAAAATCAATTGCCTCTTCAATTGAATCGGCAATGAGGATCAGGCCCTTGTTTTTTATGGATTCTTCCTTTATCTTATGTCTGCCGATTTTATTTTTCAGGTCTTTGATTATTTCATCCTTTACATCTGCCGCATGTTTCTCAGAGGTGGTAATGAGAATAGCAATTGCCATCTCCTCATGTTCGGCCTGTGAAAGCATATCAAATGAAACCCATCGGGGATTGGTTTTCCCGTCGGATATTATAACTATTTCGCTGGGGCCGGCCATTGAATCTATCTGAATTATTCCCATACTGAATAGGTATGTCTTTGCAGCAGTAACATAGATATTTCCTGGGCCCACAATTATGTCGGATCTTTTTACCGTTTCCGTTCCGAATGCCGCTGCCGCAACAGCCTGCGCGCCTCCGGCTTTGAGTATTGTCTGTATATTCAACTCTTTGCATATTGCAAGAATTGCATGCGGAATATTGCCCTTTCTGTCCGGAGGAGTGATCAATGTAATATTTTTGGTACCTGCTATTTTTGCCGGGATCACTCCCATCAGAACCGATGACGGATACGATGCTTTTCCGCCCGGCACATAAATCGCCGCATTTTCTATCGGATGGTAGATAATTCCCAGTTTCGTGCCGTCCTTTCGGGTATAA
>JAJRXZ010000015.1 GCA_024276015.1 Spirochaetota bacterium
GTGCTTCCGCGGTCCCTTTCAAAATTCGTTATTAAGAAATTTTTCGCATCTGACGGAGCGGCATATATAATTTCCGATGACAATTCTCTTGTCCGGATCGGTTTGAACAATATGGATGTTTCCGTTAAAAAAAATGTCTCAGATGCAGTATTGATTGAAAAGAAGCTCCTCATACTGGAAAGTAGCGACAGCAGCCTTCTGCTTAATTATAATGGAGTACTTCTGCCTCTCTCCATTGCGGGTAAAGGAAGGATCGAAAGGATCATTGACAATCGTATAGTCTTTTTGAAAAGCGAAAATGATACTGAGGTTGTCGATTTATTCTCCATGAAGAGTCTCTATTTATACAGAAAGGGCGGGCTTTATCTTCGGCCTGAAAAGTATAATCTGTTAGTTACTGTTACCGATAAAAATAACAGCTTCGAAAACAGGTCTGCCGGTGAAATGATATTTTACAAAGTTTTTATTAATGGTATTGAATCCGGGAGAACGGAGACAGGCCTCTATGAGATCCCCAAAAGTTATACGCAGATGCTTGAAACAAACCGTTTTTTCATTATAAGAATGGAAAGATGGGTGTTAAATCAAAGGAAAAACAGATATGTAAGGGCTAATAATCTGTTTCAGCCTAAACATTTTAAAATATTTATCCCTGATAATAGAATCATTAAAGTGGATATTATTTATGATGGAAGAAAATATAGAGTAATTAAATCAATTCTTAAAGGATAATAGCGGGGATTTTTATATTATCAGCATTTTATCGGCATTACCTCCCGGAAATTTTTTCGGGAAAATAATGCCGTATATATTGTATAGTAAAAGGGGTATTTAGAATCGATTATTTATAATCGTTAATTCTTTCGCTCTTCTTTTCATCCTGTTCAACAATTTCCTGCAGATGTTTAAAGTGAGGAGAATCAACCCCGTATTTGATCTCTACAGCCTGAAGCATGCTTCTGTTCTTTTTGTTTCTGTACAGCATGATTTCGTCTTCGGTGGCATGTTTGTATTTTGTCAGCACTGCTTCCATGTATCCGTAACAGCTTGCAAGATATTTATAAGCCCATATATCTTTTTTGTTTTTTTCCGATAGTGTCAGATATCTTTCCAGAATAGGTATGCATGGTTTAAAATTATTAAGGTCATAATTTGTAGAAACATACATCTGGTACAGTCTTGACTGAAAATTAATGAATTTCTGGTCTTTTCTTACTTCCACTGACTGTATTTCGTCGAGATAATTTATGGCTTTTGTAAAGTATGTTACGGCTTTCATCTTTGCTTCATATTTTTTTCTTGAAATGATTCGCTGTTCCCTGTTTTTTCTGTCAACTTCCTGCCAGTACCATTTCTCATTTAAGTGTTTCTGGCTTTTGTGAGCCGTTTTCAGCTTTAACACTTCATTCTCCATGTCTTCAAGAAGGTCAAGACCTGTTGAATATTCATCAATTGCAAGTTTAAGAAGGTTCTCTGAAAATTCTTTATTAAGCTTTTCCAGTTCCTTTATAGCTTTAACATAGGGATGGAAATCTTTTGTTCTCCAACCGAAATTTTCAGAATCTTCATTGATCTTTGTCTCTTTTTTAACAGTCGATTTTTTCTTAACCGTTTTTTTTGTTTCCTTTTTTGCACTCTGCGCAAAAATTCCATTTTGCAGCAATGAAAATGAGAATGCTGCGCATAGAGCAAAAAGCAGAATTTGCCTGTAAAATGTCTTAGGTTTCATAGATAGCCCCTTTTAAATTTTCATAATTTATTATTTCTGTTATCGGCAGATTTTTGCAAATATTAATATATAAATTTTTGTTTGCCCAATAATTATCCTGTAAAGAATGTGTAAAATAAAGTTAATAAAAGTTTAATTTTATTGACAGTTTTTGCAATTATTTTTTGACTCTATATAAGATAAATGGAAGTTATTTGCCGATTCAAATATGATTATATCAATTAATAAGTGATGCAAGCTGATAAGAAAAAAAAGTTTAATGATTTTTGTAATTACTGTGACAAAACGGGGATCGTTCATATTCCCGGCTCCGACCTTCTCGGTGAGGTTCCTCTGATACCGTGTCCGAAATGTGTTGAACCGAAATGTACATGTAATAAAAAAGAGCCCTTTTATATTTATGATAAGGGCGAGATACTGGACTGCTTTTGCCGCAATATAAGGATAAAAATAAACAAGATCAACAGAATTTACAACAGGTCCGGAATTGATAAAAAATTCCGATGGAAACGTATTAATGATTTTAAAGCAGAAAACAAACTTTCAAATGAAGCCAAGAAATACGCCTATGAAATAGCTAAGACTTTTCCGAGAATAAAAAAAGGGTTATTCTTGTGGGGAAATCCGGGAACCGGTAAAACTCTGTTGTCATCGATTATTCTGACGGAATTGATAATTAGAAATGCCGTTGAGGGCAAATTTATTAAGATATCAAGAACATATTTTAACAGACTCAAGGCAACATTTGTAGAAGGATCGGTAACTTACGGCCAGTCCAGCGAGATAGAGAAGGAACTTGAAAATGCAGATATTCTTGTTATTGACGATTTCGGTGTTCAGAGGGATTCCCCCTGGGAACAGGAAACCCTTTACAATCTTGTTGATGCAAGGTATGAAGCGGAAAAATTTACAATTTTTACATCAAATAATAATCCGCACATATCCTTTAAGGAATTATCGGACGGAAGGATATTATCAAGGATTAAAGAGATGTGCCGCATCATGGAAATTAGCGGAAAGGATTACAGGGAGAATTTATAATGGCTGTTGCATATATTGGAATCGGAACTAATCTTGGTGCCAGAGATGAAAATCTGAAAGAAGCGCTTGCACTCCTCAATGGAGATGAAAAAATCGATATTATTGCCGAAAGTTCAATAAAGGAAACAAAACCTGTTGATTATGCCGAACAGCCTGATTTTTTAAATCAGGTAGCTAAAATTAAAACGGAATACAAGCCGCAAATGCTTCTCAATGTCTTAAAGAATATTGAATTAAAGATGGGACGGAAAACAGATATCCCAAAGGGGCCCAGAATAATAGACCTTGATATTTTGCTCTATGATGATCTTCATTTTGATGAAGATAATTTAAAGATACCCCATCCGGCAATACTGGAAAGAGCTTTTGTCATTGAACACCTTATTGAACTGGATCCGCACCTTGTTGACCCTCTGTCGGGAGATAAATTTGTCCGCATGATCCCAAAGTGGCGGAAGTTAAAGTGATCTGCGGCGATCGGATTCTTTGAGAGAGGATGTTTCCCATTGAGTCTTCACGAGATAATCTATAAATGAAGAAGAATCCCAATCAGTTTTTGTTGAGGCGCTTGACTTTTTATAGGAGGATACTATGACTACTTTTATTTATATTGCTCTGGCAATAATAATAGGCGGATTTATTCCCATTCAGGGAAGTATCAATACAAAACTTGCATCGTATTTTAATCATCCTTTAAGGGCTTCTTTTATTTCATTTTTGGTTGGTACATTAACATTGATCATAATTAATTTATTTGTGAAGGAGTCCCTCCCTTCATTTGAAAGAATATTCAGAATGCCTTTTCATATTTTTATAGGCGGGATACTGGGAGCGTTTTTTGTAACATCAATGATATTCCTCATACCGAAGATAGGTACCGCGGCTTTGCTCGGCGCGTCAGTGGCGGGGCAGATGTTAGTTTCAATTGTTATTGACCACAGGGGGCTTCTTGAGGTGCCGGTGCATCCGGCAAGTATTCTTCGTCTCGCGGGGGTATTATTACTCTTCAGCGGAGTTTATCTGATCCAGAGGTTTTAGTGTAAAGAACAAGACAAGTAAGTAAGATCCCTCTCTGTGAGTTCGGGAATATTGACAAGGAGTGCAGCTGACAGGATACATTCAGGATGTCAACCTACAAGATATGTTCCGGTTCCCAGAGCAATAAGTTTATTCTCATCATTGTGAAGTTCCATTCTTGTTACGGCCACCTTATTGCCTGTTCTGAGAACAGAACCTGTGGCAATGAATAATTTTCCTTTCCCGGGTCTCAGGTAGTCTATTCTGAGGTCGATTGTGCCGAGACGTGAAAAACGTTCTATCTTTTCCTCATAGGATCTATCTTCCATTTTACGCAAGATTCCAAGGAAGGCAGTAAACCCGCCCATTACGTCAAGGGTGGCCGATATTACTCCTCCGTGCAGTATGCCGTGTATAAAATTTCCTACAAGTTCGTCGCGCATTTCAAAAGTAATTTTTGCATTATCTATGTCAAGTGTCTCTAATTTAAGACCCAATAAATTGTTGAAAGGGATTTTAGTCGAAAAGATCTGCTGAACTATTTCGAGTATCTCTCTGGTGTTTTTAGTATTCATTAAACTCTCCGCTATTAAAATGGTACAGTAATTTTCTCTTTTCATTGTGTCAAGAATTTTACCTGACATATTCTTGAGGGTTGAATATAAAAATATACGCCTCATTCCGGTTTTTTGGGAAAGAATACCTCTGGAAGTCCTCCCCTAAATTCCCCCCAAAGGAGGGGATTTAAAGATCGTGAGAAGGATATATCGATCATCATTGAAATTTTCCATATTACTTGAGCCTATGCGAATTTTACCCGTTTTTTCTGCATTATGTTAACGAATAAATAATGTTTGTCTCTGAGCTATAGATAATTCCTCGTCGAATAATAAAGTAAATTGATACATAAAATTAAATTCCCCTATGGGGAATTTAGGGGTGTTCAGGAATAAGTTAAGGGCTTTGATAGAATAATTATTTTTGTCCATATTTCCCACAAATCCGGGCTGACCCAAAAATCGAAATTGACAAATAGGCTTATATATAATAATAATTTGTTTTTTTAATGATAATTTTTTACATTAATAAAATGTAAACAGATAATTTTTTATGAAGTTCTTTGGAAGTTAAATTTTCATGATGCGAGGATATTGATGAGAATAATAATTTGTGTACTGTTAAGTATAATTTTTTCAAAGGGAACGCTTTATGCGGACAGGAAAGGTGATTTCAAAAAAGGTTTTTATCTTGGCATTTGTAAAACGCTGCTCGAAACATTCCCTTCCGGAACCAAAGCAATCTCAGAGTTCCAATATTATATAACCAATTCAGGCGGTGAAAAAATTGTTAAGTTTTCATTAAACAGTTCAATTGTAAAGCTTGCAGAAATTTACAGAAACGAACCTGCGGAAAACAGAGATAAAATCAGAAAGTTTATCCTGCTTGTAAAAAAATATAAATCGGGCGAGATAATGGCTAAGGAACTGAAACTCTTTCAGGGAATATATTACTATCTTGTTCACAGAACAAATCGGGATTATATTAAATTCGGGTTTATTAATTCGCAGGTTTACGCCAATGTTGTGTATATGGGCTATTCTAAAGCTCCTGCTTCTCTTAAAAATAAGGCAAGGGATAATCTCTGGAAATATGTTGAACAGATGCTGATGTTTTCCCCATATTTTTTTAATAATGCAGCCAGTGACAAATTATTTGTTGCCTATTTAAAGAGGGATATTAAGGCAATAACCAAACTGTCAATACTGTTTATCATTCAGCAAATTGATATTTCTTCAGGAGATATGATGTAGTAATTTCCTAAAATTTTGACTATTCCTCTGGGATAATATATATTTAAATAAAACCGAATATTATCAGGAGGAATAGAATGAGAGGAGAAAAACTTTTTAGGTTCTTAAATGATAATAATATTCAGTATGAAAAGTTCAAACACCCGCTTACTTATTCCGCTCAGATGACAGCCAATGTGACGCATATTCCCGGAAAGGAGTTTGCCAAAACGGTAATTGTCAAGGTTAAGGGCAGGCTGGTTATGGTTGTAACGAATGCCAATCAAAAGGTAAATTTACGTTTATTAAAAAATATCTATTCAACTGAAGATGTTGAGCTGGCCAGTGAAAGGGAGTTCAGGGAGATATTTCAGGACTGCGAATTGGGCGCAATGCCCCCTTTCGGGAATCTTTATAATATGGAAGAGCTGGTATCCGAGGAGCTGACAAAGGACGATTATATTGTTTTCAATGCAGGAACGCATACGGATCTGATCAAAATGAGGTATGATGACTTTGAAAAACTTGTTCAACCGAGGATAGTGAACTTTCGAATTTCACTTTAAAGCAATGAAGAAGTTTCATCTGTTGATTCTTTTTCTCACATGTTATTTTATTTTACCCACTTAATGGCGGCATAATTTTTTACATCTTTTTTTTTGATCACTTTCATCCATTGAATATTAATAATGGCATCCCGCAGATCGGTATTTTTCATCTTTATCTCGGTAAGGTTGGCTTCTGTGAGATCAGCAGAAGTCAGATTTGTGTTGCTGAAATCAACGCCGGTGAGATCGCAACCGCGGAGATCGGCTCTGTCAAGAAAGGCATGAGTTATTATTGCTCCGGTTAGAATTGCGTCTTTCATATACGTCTCAATCAAAATAGCCCTGTTAAAATTTGCTCTTACCATTTTTGTTTTATTAAAAGTTGAATTTGTAAGGTCGGACCAGCTGAAATCGGCTTCGGTAAGGTCGGCATTATTGTAGTTCGTTTTTTTTGAGTTGGAGTATGATATTTTTGCCCTGTTTAATTTTGCGCCTTCAAAGTCAGTTCCATTCAGATTGGCTTCGCTCATATCCGAATGATTGAGGGCCGCGCCGGTGAGGTCGGCTCCGCTGAGATCGGAACTTCTTAAATCAGAACCGAATAATTTTGCATTTTTAAGATTAACACCGCTTAAGTTAACGCTGAAGAGGTTCGCTCCAAAGAGGTTGGCTCCCTCAAGATCGGCTCCGGTCAGCTGAGCATAGTTAAGGTATGCCCCGCTTAGATCGGCATTTCGAAATATTGCTCCTCTCAGGTCGGCTTTCCTCAGATCCGCACGCATCATATCTGCGTTGTTAAAATCGGCATTGCCGAGGTTAGCGCTGCTCAGATTTGCTCTGTAGAGTTTTGTTCTTTTCAGAATGGTTTTTTTTAAATTTGCTTCGGCAAAATTTGCTCCTCTTAGATCCGCATTTGTCAGAACTGCGCCTTTCAGGTTTGCGCCTCTCAGATCTGCTCCGTTGAGCCTTACGGATTTCAGATTTGCACTGCTTAGATCCGCATATCTCAGGTCGCTCTTTTTAAGGTTGGATCCCTCAAAGCTGGAATTTTGCAGGACAGCTCCCGTTAATAGCGCATATTCAAGATCTGTATTATTTATGAGAGAGTTGCTGATATTTGCATTGCTTAAGTCCGCTTTGGTTAGTATTGATCCACTGAGGTTTACCTGAACTAACTGCGCATCCCGCAAAAGTGCGCCTTTCAGCTTGGATGATTTGAGGTCCCTCCGGCCCTTTAATATTTTCTCATAATCCCTTTTACTGTAAGAAGAAAATATAGTACAGCCTGTAAAAAGGATAAATATTAATACAAATATAAGGGTATTGGGATCTTTTTTTTTCATAGCATTTCAATAGTTTTAGTTAGGCGAATTTTACCTGTTTTTTCTATACCGATCATCATTGAAAATTTCTATAGCTTCACGCAAAACTTCCTGTTTTGCTCGATTAGCTGCCTTTAAGGATTATAATTTATTATATATTATAAAAAAATAATACCCTGAACATATCGAAAAGATGTAAGAAATTTTTTTTAAGCATTGCGCAAAGGTACTTAAAGATTATAAGCTGTTTTCAGACAGGGACTTCAGATCTGTATTTTGACGGTTTACTTTCGGTTATATGAGATTTTTGTCAATGAAATATGAATGAATGACAGTAAATAGGTAATGAACTGCACATTGAACGTAATAAACAGCATTTTAACCGAATTATTAATATGTTGACATACAGGCTTTTAATGATTATAATATAATAACTATGATAAATATAACAAACAAAGTCGAATTTTCTGCTGTTTGTTAGCGTATTGTTCATTAATAATGCATTGAGGAGAGATCATTCATATATTTTTCGGGCTAAAACCATGGAGGATGGGGAATCTAACTATACTTGAAAGGTTCTTTTTATGAAGAAACGTAAAGATTTGTCGGTAATTATTGCTGAGGATGTTCAACATGAAAGAGAATTGCTCACTGATTATATACTGTGCAGGAATGAATTGAAACTATCGGCAATTGCCAGAAACGGCAGTGATGCAATACGTAAAATAACCGAGAAAGACTGTGATCTTCTTTTTCTTGATGTGAATTTTCCGGATATTTCCGGAATTGAAGTTCTGGAAAGAATTGATATTCATCCTTATGTCATTTTCACAACTTCATATGACAAATATGCTTTAAAAGCTTTTGAACTTGGCGCAATAGATTATTTGTTGAAACCCTTTTCTCAGGAAAGGTTTAATCAGGCAGTAGATAAGGCAATTGACGTTATCAATAATGAAGAGATCAATACCTATTATCCGCAGAATTTTGCCCTCTCTTTTAAAATGGACGGGATAAATCATATCATCCCCTATGAGGATATTATTTTTCTCTCATCAGATGGAAGGCGTACGATCATCCATACCGAGGACAGGAGTTTTGATACTGCACATTTACTCAAGAGTATTGAAAAGAAACTTCCCGATGACTCCTTTTCACGAATACACAAACAATTTATCGTAAATTTGAAATTTGTTACCCGCCTTGAATATTTAATGGGAGGACAGCTTGTACTTAATCTGAGGTATGATGATAATACTGCGCTGCCTGTGGGCAGAACCTATGCTCCTGTTCTAAAGAAAAAGCTTGGTATTGAAACCAAATATTAATGTACTTCCTTCTCTCTCTTATTCGGCGGCCCCTTCACTTTTTTATCAGATCTGTTTTGTTAAAGTGAAAGTACTTTGATATTTTGTTTAACAGGTATTTATTATTTTTCAGTAAACACGGTATAAGAGAGTATGGGTTCTTAAAATTGATAGATTCGTCGCTGCTGAGATATATCATAAGAAGAGATATGGCGGCGAACTCAATAAACTGTAAAATCGTAATAATCGACCATATAAGGTGGCTGATATAAAATTTTGTATATATGCCTGAATATAGAATAATACATGAAACAGAAAATAGAAGAAAAGTTCCCGTAAAATAAATTTTTAATCTTTTCATTTAACACCTCGATACTAATTTTGTTATAAAATTGAATTAATATCGCAGTTATGAGAATGTACCTTTACTCCATGATGGATATTTGTATATGGCAGGAATATCAAAAGAATTGTCGGAAAATCTGCAGAAATAATTTTTTATTAAAAATATCTCGGTATAGGTTATGGAAATTGTAATTGCATAGCTCGGAAATAGATTTTTCCCGCTTTGGACCGGTGTTAGATCTCCTGAGGTAATATCATATATTTCATCTAAAACTGAGATTTTTACATACTTCAGATTTATTCTGTTATTAACCTGAATTACGCTTACTGCAAGGAATAGTATTGATAAAAGGGCAGCAGTATGTTTTTTTATTGAGAAATTGATTTGCATATCCTATTGATATTTCACTTGTTTTATCGATCCATACGAATTAAGTATATAAAAAATATTTCTATTCATTTTAGTCAATATATTTTTATATTGCACTGCACTGTTGAGATTGTTCCGCGTTGCCTTGTTTTCCGATTATTTATAGTCTTCTCTTATAGGATACCAGGCATCCAGAGCTTTGGTAGGCTTGTCGAGAATTCTGCCGCTGTGTTCCGTATCTGACGGAACCACAACGCCGTCTCCGGATTTAAGTATTCTCTTTTTTCCGCCCAGTACAAATTCCATCTCACCTTCAAGAATATATGTAATCTGCTCGTGGTGATGGCTGTGAGAAGGAATTATTGAATTCGGTTCCAGATCGAAAAATGTTATCATTGTTTTTTCACCGGATATTGACTTCAAAGTAACGCCTTCCATAATAGGGCGGGCTTCCAGTTCTGATTTTGTAAAAAAAGTCATGGTCAGTCCTTTTTGTTTGGAAATAATATAACACACCTTTGGTATTCAGGTGTGCTATATTAGCATTTTTTGTTTAATAGTTCAATCTTTTTTTACAAGATCATATCTCAAATCTTTTCAGACTCAGTGAGTTGGTTACAACGGAAACAGAGCTGAATGCCATTGCGCCTCCTGCAATTATAGGGCTTAACAGTCCGAATGAGGCAAAGGGTATGCCGATTATATTGTAAATAAAGGCCCAGAAGAGATTCTGCTTTATTTTTCTCATAGTTTTTTTAGAAAGCGCGATGGCGGATACAATTGCAGCAAGACTTCCTTTAACAAGCGTTATATCTCCGGATTCGATTGCAATGTCGCTTCCGGTCCCCATAGCCATGCCGATATCTGCCGCTGCCAGGGCGGGGGCATCGTTGATCCCGTCGCCCACCATTGCGACAATCAAGCCTTTATTCTGAAGCCGTTTTACTTCTGATGCTTTATTCTCAGGAAGAACATGGGCCAGTATATGATCGCTGTCTAATCCCACTTCTTTACCTATGGCTTCGGCTGTTCTTTGATTATCTCCGGTTATCATGTAAACGTCTATATTCATACTTCGCAGTTTTTTTATGGCCTCTGCCGAATCGTCCTTTATTGTGTCTGCAATTGCAATTATTCCTTTCAATCTGTTATCAATAGCTATATATATTGCCGTTTTGCCTGCCATTTCATATTTTTCGGCAGCTGCTTCTCCTTCGGAGATGTCTATGGAATTTTCCGACATAAGAGATTTTGTCCCGACAATAATGCTGCTGTCATTGATTTTAGCAACAACCCCTTTCCCCGGAACAGCAGTAAAACTATCGGGGTCTTTTATGTTGGCAAAGCGTTTTGATGCTTCTTTAATTATTGCCTCACCAAGAGGATGTTCCGATTTCTTTTCGGCAGTTGCCGCATATTCAAGAAGTGCATTTTCATCTATGTCGTCCGTCGGTGAGATATCCGTTACTGCAGGTTCTCCTTTTGTAATTGTGCCGGTTTTATCAAGTACGATCGCGTTTATTTTAAGAGCCAGCTCAAGACTTTCTCCGTCCTTGATCAAAATCCCGTTTTCGGCACCGAGCCCTGTGCCTACCATTATTGCAGTTGGTGTGGCCAGTCCCAGCGCGCATGGACACGCTATTACAAGAACCGACACTGCGGCAATAAATGCCATGGTGTTATCCCCTATAACAAACCGCCATACAATAAATGTGATCAGTGCGATTACAAGGACGACAGGAACAAAGTATGCAGCAACTTTATCTGCCAGTTTCTGAATGGGCGCTTTTGAACCCTGGGCCTCTTCAACAATCTTTATTATTCTTGAGAGCACGGTCTCTTTGCCGATCTTTGTTGATCTGAATGTAATGGTGCCGTTCTTGTTTATTGTTCCTCCGATTACGGAGTCGCCTTCTTTCTTATCAACGGGAATACTTTCGCCTGTGAGCATACTTTCATCAATTGAAGTAAACCCTTCTGTAACGACTCCGTCTACGGCTATTTTTTCACCGGGCCTCACTACTACTAGATCGCCGACAACCACATTCTCAACAGGAATATCAATTTCTCTCTTTTCCCGGATCACTCTTGCCGTTTTGGGCTGGAGTCCGATTAATTTTTTTATAGCCTCGGATGTTTTACCTTTTGCCACTGCTTCGAGGTACTTGCCGAGAATTATAAGAGTTATAAGTATGGCAGAAGCTTCAAAATAGAGTTCCGGTTTTTGGCCAGGTTCTGCGTTTTTAATAAAACCGTTATATATGCTGAAAAAATACGCAGCGCTTGTTCCCATAGCAACAAGGATATCCATGCCGGGGCTTTTGGCTTTAAGGCTGTGGTAAGAATTTATATAGAATTTCCACCCTATAATAAACTGCACAGGCGTTGCAGCAACAAACTGAAATAGAGGGTCATGTAATATTTCGGCAGGTATATTCAGCACACCCGTAATCATTGCAAGCAGTAATGGAAAACTCAGAATAACGGATGAGATCAGCTGTATTCTGATGTTTTTAATTTCCTTTTCCCGGGCTTCTTTTTCGTAGTCTTTTGATTCTTTTGTAACTTCTTCTGCTTTATAACCTGCTTCTTCAACAGCTTTGATCATTTCTGTTATTGTTGCTGCAGCAGGATTAAATTCAACAGATGCTTTCTCTGTGGCAAGGTTAACATTGACATCATTTATGCCGGGTATTTTTTTTAATGATTTTTCCACTCGTGCAGCACATGATGCGCATGTCATTCCGTATATATTCAGTTCGGTATGGGTCTTTTCATCATCTTTTTGCTCTTCAATTATTCCGTATCCCAGGTCTTTTATTTTAGACTGAATTTTATCGTGTTCAATAATAGAATCATCATATTCAATGACCGCTTTTTCCATGGCGAGATTAACGGTAATATTCTTTACTCCTTCTTCTTTGCTTAACCCTTTTTCAATTCTGAGAGCGCATGATGCACATGACATTCCGGTTATACCTAAACTTTCAACTTTCATTTCTTTCTCCATAATAACATTTTAATGATTTGCATGTTTTTCAGGTATTTTACAGCATGAATGAGGCTCAGCGTGCATATTGTCGTATTCATTCTGTTCAGTGAAATTGATAAAGCCTCTTTTTATTTTGTGAAAAAGACTGCCTGATATTGTGTAGTTTAATTCGGTGATCTTATTTTCTATTGTTTCAAGATTCACCTTCATTAAATCATACTCTATATATACCTTTCCCTCTTTTTTTGCGATGACTTTTTCAACTCCGTCAAGGCTGCTCAGAGTGTTGTTAATTTTATTTTCACAACCCTCGCACGTCATCCCTTTAACCGGTATTGTCCTTTTTTTAATTATTTCTCTCATGGCGTTGCCTCCGTTATTTTAAAAATTTTCGCAGAGTTACTAATAGTTCTTCAAGAACCTCGTTCTCTTTCCCTTCTTTTATTTGCTGAATAACACAGCTTCTCATGTGGGCATCGAGCAGAACTGTTTTTACCCCATTGAGAGCCGATTCAACCGATGAGATCTGCTGCAGAATATTGTCGCAGTAAACATTTTCATCTATCATCCTTGATATGCCTCGGATCTGTCCTTCGATCCGGTTCAGCCTGCTTATCATATTCTGTTTAAGTTCTTCAGCATGGTGAGCCTTTCGTTCATCATGCCTGTGCTGATTGTTATGCTTGGCTTTATTGTTCATATACTCATACTCCCTATAACTATATAGTACACTGCATAATAGAAAAAGTCAAGCGGATGAGAAAAAAAATAAAAAAATGCCTTTTATCATACCAAAGGCATTTTTTTATAGCAAAAGACTTCTTAAGTTGCTTCTATGATTTACCGGGATCTTTTAGATTAATTATGGCCGTTTAATTAGTTAGGCAGATCACAGCTTATCAATTACCGTTTTTAATTTTTTACGTATTGTATCTGCAACTGAGCCAAGGTCGCTGTTTTCAATTGCCTGCATTGATGCTGCCGGGTCGATTGCAGCTACCTCAACATTACCATCCGGTGTTTCCTGGACTATTACATTACATGGAAGCATAGTACCGATTTTATCTTCTTTCTGCAATGCTTTGTAGGCATATTCGGGGTTACAGGCTCCCAGTATTTTATACTTTCTGAAGGTCACGTCTATTTTCTTTTTTAAAGTTTCTTTAACATCGATTTCCGTTATAATTCCAAAGCCCTCGGATTTTAATTCGGCAATAATCTTTTCTTCGGCTTCTTCAAATGGAATATCCAGTGTCTTATTGAAATAGTATTTCATGGGAATTCCTCCTTTAATGGTTTTAATTTGTAAAAACATATGATCTGCTGTTAACTATGTAGTGATAATAGACTTAATATTACAAATTTATTAATGAAAGTCAAAAAATATGCGAGATATGTTTTAATTATGATCAATAATAAATAATTAATAAAATCGGATCATGAAAATGATTACAGGGAAAAATAAAGTGGAAAGTCCGGGCATGCGCAATTATACTCTCCGGATATAATTGCGCATGCTGTTGAGGCTACCAACTGCATCCTCGCCAGCCCCGGTTTCGTACATAATTTCTGTTCCCGAAGAATTTTTCTCTTTGAGATTTTGTTAAGACTTTTTCTATTTCTTTTCTGTGTTCTGTCCTCAAAGCATATATTTTATCCGGGTTGCCGCGGTTTTTAAAATACTTTTCATTGTATTTGGAATTTATTTTAAAAATTTTCTCCTGTTGTTTGTCAGTAAGACCTATCTCGTTTTTGAGATAATCTCTGCTGCCATAAGCAGGTCCGTTCATATAACCGGGTCCCATGTGACCCCAGCCTGTGCCATTGCCGTAACCGGGTCCCATATGCCCGTAACCTCCCCAACCGTGTGAAAAAACTGCGGCTGCAGAGAATGATATTACTGCAATGATAGAAAATGAAATTAAACCTTTTTTAATATTTGTTTTCATTTGAGTTCTCCTTTTCTTATTTTTTAAAGATTAGACCCGGCGGGTACTTTATTGGTTCCATATTTTTTCAGATTAGATTTTTTTTTAATATATCACAAAGCATCCATTTTGTCCCTTGACAAAGGGCAAAATCCTGATCGGATCATATCCCGATCCATTTAATGTAGAAAATTTTAATGATGATCGGTATAAAGATCGGAACGCTTTATTTTTGTAACTTACTCTCTTCGAACAATTACTGATCTGTAGATCATCAATGAGAAGCGGGGTTATCTAATGAAGATAAAATTCGAAAAGGATGCTGTAAAGATTTTTTCACAGCTAAGTAAAACTTTGGTTCTGGCAGCTGTAATTACGCTGATAATTCACTGTATAGTAATTGTATTAAATATGAGTATCAATGGAACAAAGTATAATAATATAATCAGTACTTTTACGTCACATTTTTTTTCTTATAAAATGCTTCCCACTCTGATATCCAATGGCCTGCTTGTTTTGGTTGCGCTTTATCTCTTTGACAGGCAGAAAAAGCTTATACTAAAATTGCATAATATTGAAGTCAATAATGAAAAGGCAAAGACCCTTATTGAGACTTCACAAAAGACGGCAGGTATTATGATCGATCACATATCTTCATACAATAACGATATTAAAGAGTGGATAAGGGAGAGGCAGACAAAATGTCATGATGTTCCTGAGATCTTGATCACTTCAAATAAAAATATTGAAAAGGCTCTTTTTAATCTTGTAAAAGCCAGCTTCCTTTTCCCCTATATTGATGCGGAAAAAGTTAATCTTGATGAATATGTAAATTCGCTTCAGAGTACACTGCGCAGTTAGCCTTTCCAATAAAATAATATTGTTGACTTTTCCGGGAGTTTTATTTTTTAAATTATAAGCGCTTCTGATCGCGCAATATAATTGATAACAGTCTGTATTGTGACGGAAGTGGAACTTTTAGATATTAAGCTATTAAACCGGAAGATATGAAAGAGCAAATAAATCTTAAAGACCTCATTATAAATAGTATATGCAGCGGCGATATTAAACTTGTAAAAGAAGCAATAAAGAAAGGGGCCAATGTTAATTACAGGGATATTGACGGTGATTCATTATTGATGACCTCGGTAAAGCTTGGGTTTATTGATATAGTAAAACTCCTTGTAAGAAGCGGCGCAAAGGTAAATTTCAAAGATACCTATGGATTATCTGCTCTTGCCTATGCCTGCCAGAATGAAAGGCATGATATAATAAAATTTTTAATAAAAAACGGAGCTGATGTAAACCTGAGCAAAAGGGGCGAGGATACTCCCTTGATCTATGCGGTTAAAACCGGGAATATAAAGATAGTAAGGGAACTCATTAATAATGGAGCGGATGTAAACAGGAAGGGGTTTAACGGTATGACACCTCTTATGCATGCAGTAAATATTAATAGCGATATTGTAAAACTGCTGCTCGGAAAGAAGGCGGATATTGACCGGAAGAACCGGGACGGCTTCAACGTATTGATGGATATGCTCCTGAAGGAAAAGGTCAAGCCCCATGATATTGAGGCAATTTTGAAAGCGGGGCAGGATATAAACAAACGCTACGGGCCCCATAAAATTACGCCGTTGATGCGGGCGGCAAATTGCGGTCATTTGGCCCTGGTAAAGCACTTTGTTGAACTGGGCGCTGAGATCAATATGCTTGATAAAAACAGGGAATCCGCTCTTATCCATGCATACAGGAATAATAAAAAGAGTGTTGTAAAATATCTTATCAAAGCAGGCGCCAAAGTCGACTTAAAGGATCAGTATGGAATATATGCAATGACCTATGCCTGCCGGAGAGGGCATAATGATATAATAAGGCTTCTTGTCAGGAAAGGTTTTAACATAGAGTACTGTGACGAAAATGGAATTACTCTGCTCATGGAAGCGTCAATATGGGGTAAAACCGAAAGCTGCAGACTATTACTTCAAAAAGGGCTGGATATAAACAAAAGAGACAGCCGCGGAGAAACATCGATAATGAAAGCGGCTTTTAAGGGGCATCTGGAAACGGTGCGGTTTTTATATGAAAATGACGCTGATATAAACATCAGAGATCTCCGGGGTAACACGGTTTTAATGTATGCCGCTTATAACGGACATAATGATGTAATCAGCTTTCTCATTGAAAAAGGGGACCATATACATTTAAAGAATGATCTGGGATGGAACGCTCTTATGCAGGCCTCTGTTTCAGGGCATGGGCGCACTATAGAACTGCTCATATCAAAAGGAGCATCTGTAAACGATATTGAGAAGGAGAGAGGGGCAACTGCATTAATGCTTGCATCATGGAAAGGTTCATATGAGGCGGTTGAGATACTGCTGCAAAACGGAGCTAAACTTGAGATCCTGGACAAAGACGGCAGCAGCGCTTCAAAGTATGCGGAAGACAACGGTCACTATCATGTGCTTCATCTGTTGATCAATAAGAGGAAAAGTCAGACAATTACGGATCTCCTTGAATGAAAAATTATGCAGCGGACCCTGACTCTTATTTTTACTGTAGAGGAGAAATATGAATAATAATCCCTTTGAACTCACTCTTGGTGACATAATGAGCAGAGATGTTGTAACTGTTGCAGAGAGCGATAATGTAGATATTGCCGTAAAAAAAATGCAGGAAAAGAGCATCGGAGCGGTTGTGGTGCTGGACATCAGCAATAACATTGCAGGTATTTTTTCCGAGCGTGATGTTCTTTTCAGAGTGGCGGGCCGGGAACTTGACCCGGTTTCCACGTTAATTTCCGCTGTTATGACAAAAAATCCCAGAACACTGAATTCAAACACTTCTGTTTTTGACGCATTCGAATTGACGCAAGAGGGCAGATTTCGGCATATCCCCATTGTTGACAAGGGTTCTCTTGTGGGAATTGTTTCCGTAAGAGATATCAATAAGGCCTTTTATGCGGAAAAGGACGCCCTTAATGAAATGAAAATGAAATTTGCAATGATCACATCTCATGAGCTTAAAACGCCCTGCGCAGTTATCAAAAGCTGCATATATCTTTTGAAAGATGATTCGGAAAACCTCTCCGAAGAGAGCAGAGATTTGATCCGAAAAATTGACAAAAATATTAACCGACTTGGCGGAATAATGAAAGATCTGGAGCGGTTATACAGCAGTAAAAGGCCGGCAGCGGATAAGGGATATAAACTCTCTTCTATCGAGGAAGTGATAAGGGACGCCGTAGATGATATAACACCTGTTATAATTGAGAGAAATATGGATCTATCCGCAGATATTGATGAAGAGATACCTGAGATATTAATGAGTCCTGAAGCTATAAAAGAAGTGATAATGAACCTGTTGTTAAACGCGATCCGTTTTACGCGGGATAATGGAAAGATTACGGTTCGGGCCCGAAACGAAGTGAATAGTATCCGGGTGGAAGTTGAGGATAACGGAATAGGGATCCCCGCGAATAAATTGAGCAGGATCTTTGAGAGTTTTTATGAAGCCGGCGATGTAATGAAGCATTCGTCGGGAAAATCGGCATTCAGGTCCGGAGGTTTGGGCATAGGTCTGTCAATTGCCAAAAACACTCTGGAAGCTCATAAGGGTAATATCCGGGCAGAATCTGAAGAGGGGAAGTTCTCAAGATTCATATTCACGCTGCCTAAAGGATAAACGGTTCTTAACATATAGTTGAAGTGAGTATATAAACTTGAATCTAAAATCCAAATATAAAATATTTCTTTTGGCAATTTTGGCATGTCTCTTATGGTCAACGGCATTTGTTGCAGTAAAAATAGGGCTTAAATATTCCAGCCCTTTTTCTTTTGCAGGCTTCAGATTTATGCTTTCCGGACTGGTGCTGATCCCCTTATGCGGTAAAATAACGGATATGTTTAAAACCGTATGGGCAAATTTCAGCACCATCCTAAAACTGGCAGTCTTTCAGATCTTTATTCTATACGGTATCTTTTTCTATGCCATGACTTTTATTTCAGGAGCTCTGGTGGCCATAGTGATCGGTTCATCCCCTCTCATAACTGCGATCGTGTCCCATTATCTGATGAAAGATGATGAGATGACCTGGCCCAAGTCGGCGTCGCTCTTTCTGGGAATTTTCGGCGTTATTGTTATCAGCATCAGCAGGAAACCCTGGACAGGGCACGGCTTAAAAGAATTTATGGGGATCTTGCTTCTTCTGATGGGATCGGTTTCGTCGGCTTTAGGAAATATTATGGTTGCCAAGGATAAAAAAGTAAATCCCATTATCCTCAATGCTTCCCAGATATTTATTGGCGGATTTCTTCTTTTTCTGCTGTCCCTTGCAGTTGAGGGAGTGCCGTTAATGATATATTCGATCGAATTCTATTTTGCTCTTGGGTGGCTTGTTGTAATATCTGCCGCCGCTTTTTCAATCTGGTTTATTCTCCTGTCCACTCCGGGAGTTAAAGTCTCGGAGCTGAATATATGGAAATTTATTATACCGATCTGCGGAGCGGTTTTGAGCTGGCTTATCTTGCCGGATGAATCGCCGAAACTTATGCCGGTTGTGGGAATGATTTTTATTACGGTATCAATTGTATTATTTAATATTGCTGCGATCAATGAAAAAATCAGCCGGTTAAAGACAGGAGCAGCCGGAGCAAAAAAGTCATAGTTTTCTATTCTCGGCAGGCTTTTGGTCTTTTTATTCATTTCATATACCGATTCATTTAATATGGAAATTTTCAATGATGATCGGTATAGTAATTTTTTTAATATATTTTTAAAATCTGTTGTCTTTAATAATGAAAATTAATTATATTATTATATATTTATTAGGAAGATCCTATTAGCAAAAGTATGAATAATGGGAAAAAAGAGAACAAAGAAAAGAATAGTCTTGCATACTTTTTTAGCATAGAAACACCCTATCTAAAAATTCCTCTATTTGCAGTTATTTTCGGTGTTATATCAATTTTTATAGCTTTACTGATCGGTTATAAAAGTTACCAATATTCTATTTCAAAAACAGAGAAACATTTCTATAACTTTTATCTGAAAAGAGCAGATTTTTTAAAGTATATTATCTCTATGAATCCTTATATGAAAAAGGACGATATTCTTCTTATGGCGGAACTCTATTACAAAAAATCCGTTAGAAAGCCCGGTGATGAATATCTCTGTATAGTTGACGGCACTTCAAAAGTGATCCTTCATACTGCGGACCCGGATTCTGTAGGAAATTTCGCGGGGGACAATACTCTTTTCAGTATTGGCAAGTCCTTTAAATTTAATCTATCAAACCTTATAGAGTCTGAAAGCGATTATGTCGGCGAATACATATCCGGTTCCGGTGAACTGCAGGTAGCGGCATTTGTTTTTGTTCCGGACAGAAACTGGGTAATAGGAATACACCGCTCCAAGGAAGCTCTTATTAAAGAGGTCAGGTCCGATTATAATATATTTTTTCTGGGCATTCTGATAATATGCTGCCTTATATTTCCCATCTATCTGGGGCTGCTCTTCTGGGCTTTTCACTATTCGAAGAAGAAAGAAAAAATCGATGAAGCAAGAATAGTAAATTCGTTAAGAGAAAAAGAGATCCTGCTGAAAGAGATCCATCACAGAGTAAAGAATAATATGCAGATCATATCCAGTCTGATAAGTCTTCAGCTTGAACAGATAGATGATGAAAAAGCATACGATGTATTATTGAACAGCCAGAACAGAATTTATTCCATGGCGCTGATCCATGAAAAACTTTATCAGTCCGGAGATTTTTCGCATATCAATTTCGGAGAATATATTAATAGTATATTGATACACTTATACTCTTCTTTTAATCTTGATTCGGATAAGATTAAAATTGAAGTCAATATTGAGACCGTTGATATAGACTTGGATAAAGCAATCCCATGCGCGCTTATAATAAATGAAACCGTAACCAATTGTCTCAGGCACGCTTTTGCCGCTGGGGAAAGTGGGAAAATAAAAATAGAGTTTTATAAAAATGACGAAGGCAGATACAACTTGATCATTGATGATAACGGCAAAGGATTGCCTGAAAATTTTAACATGGAAGATCCAAAATCGCTTGGGTTTCAGCTTATCAAAGCTCTTGCATTGCAGTTAAGAGGGAAATTTGAGTTTTATTCGGATAATGGGACAAAAATGGTTTTCACATTTCCTCTGTAAAATTTATAATAAAGATATTTATATCAGGTAAAATACTTGTTTAACAAAAAAAACTTGACTATCTCTTTTTGTTTCGTTATTGAATGTTATGCAACAATGTAACAAAGAAAAAATAACAATCGGATGAGGCAGGGATATTATCATATTTTAGAGGAGTTTTTTTATGAAAGAGTTTTTAACTATGTTCGGTTTTTTTTCAATCCTCTGTATAAGTTTACTTTCCTGCGGTGAAAAAAAGATTTATACTCCCGGTCTGTCCTGGGACAGAGAAGTAAAATCCTTTAACTGGAATGAGGCAATGGAGTATTGTAAAAATAAAAAGATGTTCCTTCCGTCCAAAGAGGAACTTATTTCCGGATTTAACAGCAAAAAGAAGGAATTGCTGGCAAAGAAGGGATCTTTCTGGTCTGCAAGCAGCACTGTTGACAGTGATAATTATGCCTGGGTTGTAGATTATTCAACCGGCAAAGCTTTTCTCTACAATAAAGATTATTACTACTATGTACGCTGTGTTGCCAGATAGCTGTTCTTTATTGTCGTTGTTGACGGTTCATTCAGTATAGCGTTTTTTTTAATTCATAGCGGTTCCTCGCGTATTCAACGGTTCCTTCGCGGCATTAGGTATATTCTCAATGTCTTCTTTTTTTACCGGATCGGGCAGGAAGTAATAAAGGATATCCTTTTGGGGATATCCTTTATTATTAGTTATCAAAAGAACTGATAATTTAGTCTTTTTTTATAAGGAGCTGTTTTCACACACAAATAGTTTTATTTTTTTATAGTGTTATTACTTGTGGCATTGTACGCAATAAGCATTTCCTTTTCTTTTAGAAACTCCGCCTTTTTTCTTCGGAATTTTTGCTTTTTTATGGCAATAGCTGCACGAGATTTTAGCGCCGTCCTTACCCGGCTTTTTGTGCTTCTTTTTAATTTTTGATGTTGCCATAACATCAGCAGAGGATAATGATACAACGATCATTAAAGCTGCAAAAAGAGTTAATAACTTCTTCATATTAATTCTCCATATTGTAAAATTCTTTTAAACTCGTAATGAATTTAATTATAAGCATATAAAGATTATAATATGCTATCTATCCTATGGATAACATATTATATATCGTGTCAAGTAAAAGATAGGGTAAAATTTACTTTTTTTTTATAAAAATGAACAATATTTATTATCTGACAGTAATATATTTTATAGCATTTTGCTAAACCATAAAAAAGAAGCAGAAGAAAAGTTTTTGTACAATAAAATTGTTTCGATTTTATCTTTTTTAGAAACGATTATTGATTGACATTGAGGGTATTTCTGTTAAAATCGTAGTATTATGTCAACGTTACATTTTAAACCGGCAGCGCCAAAGTATCTATTAATTGCGATTGCGGGAATATTATGGAGTTTTGCAGGTATAATGCTCTGCAGAATTGCTTTTGTATCGCTGTTAAAACTTCAATTTAATCAGGCAATTGTGTACGGCTTAAGCGGTGTTATATTGGCTTTTGCTGCTTATCGTCTGATTTTTATTAGGACGGTACAGAAAAATATTGATCGAATTACTGAAATGTCTGAAAAAAGCTGTATCTTTGCTTTTCAGTCGTGGAAGAGTTATACAATTATAATCGTTATGGTTACGATAGGGCTTATCCTGCGTCATTCTTCAATCCCGGAGAATTATCTTGCTGTTATAAGAATAGCTATGGGAGGGGCGCTTTTTTTATCCAGTATTCATTATTATGCCGCTTTTGTCAGAATTCTTAGAGGATAAGGGAAAAGTATATTTATGGAAAAAATCTGGTGCAAATCTTATGCTCCCGGAATAAAGCAGACTCTCTCTTATGAAGATAAAACCGTGTCCCAAGCGCTGACAGAAAGTGCAAGGGAATATCCGGATAAAACAGCGCTTATTTTCCTGGATGCAAAAATAACCTACAGCGAGTTGGATAAAATGGTAAACAGTTTTGCAAATGCTCTTCTATATATGGGAGTTAAGCCGGGAGATAAAGTTGCCATGCTTTTGCCCAATATGCCCCAAATTGTTATTGCTTCATTCGGAGCATGGAGAGCGGGGGCCGTGGTAGTAATGAATAATCCTCTCTATACTGACAGAGAGCTTGAATATCAGCTTAACAATTCAGACGCTTCTGTGCTTGTCTGCCTCGATCTTTTGGCGCCCGGAATGATCGCTTTAAAGCCGAAAACAAAGCTTAAAAAGATCGTCATTGCTCATATTCGGGACCATCTCTCTTTCCCAAAGAAACAACTGCTTCCTCTAATTGCCCCAAACAAGTACAGAAAGATAAAACCGGCAAATGATGTATATGAATGGACGGATCTTTTAAAGAAGTATCCGTCGGCCGACCCGGGCATTAAAGTTGACATGGATTCTCTTGCAGGTCTTCAGTATACCGGAGGTACAACAGGAGTAAGCAAGGGAGTTATGATGTCTCACAGAAATTTTTCATACAATTTACAGCAGGCAATTGCCTGGTTCCCTCAGTTTCAAAGGGGCCAAATAACCGGGATCGGCGTTCTGCCTTTTTTTCATTCTTTCGGATTAACAACCGTGATGAACTTCTGTATATGGCATGGAGGCACAAATGTCCTTATCCCCAGACCGGAACCGAAGACGATCCTTGAGTCGATTCAGAAATACAATGTAAAATATTTTGCTGCTGTACCTACCATGTATATCGGCATTATGAACTATCCTGAGCTCTCAAAGTATGACCTGTCTTCCATTGAAGGGTGTTTTTCCGGAGCCGCTCCTCTGCCTCTTGATGTAATAAAAAATTTTGAGGCAAAAACGGGGGCTCAGATATGTGAGGGATACGGCCTTTCTGAAACTTCGCCTATAGCAACTATTAATCCCTGGGGAGGCATAAGGAAAGCCGGGTCCGTGGGAGTCCCCATTGCAGATACTGAACTTAAAATTGTTGATCTTGAAACCGGAACAAAAGAGATGCCCATTGGAGAGAGCGGAGAAATAATAATAAAAGGGCCTCAGGTAACTGCAGGTTATTATAACATGCCGAAAGAAACGGCGGCCGCTATAAGAGAGGGATGGTTCTATACCGGCGATATAGGAAAAATGGACGAGGACGGATATTTTTATATTGTTGACCGTAAAAAAGATATGATAATAGCCGGAGGATATAATATTTATCCAAGGGATATTGACGAAGTCCTTTTTGAACATCCGAAAATTCTGGAAGCATGCGCTCTTGGGATCCCTGATGATTACAGAGGCGAAACAGTTAAAGCCTTTGTTGTATTGAAACCGGGTGAAGAGATGACTGAAGATGAGGTAGTTGAATACTGCAGTGAGAGACTTGCCAAATATAAAGTCCCGAAAGTCATAGAATTTACGGAACAATTGCCTAAAAGCAATGTCGGCAAGATCTTAAGAAAAGAGCTGAGA
>JAJRXZ010000016.1 GCA_024276015.1 Spirochaetota bacterium
AACAGCAATTGAATTTAAGTCTGCAAGACTTACAGGGAATCTGATAAACCTTAAAAACATGGAGAACAGTTTTCAGGCAGGGCGAAAACTGGCCGATATCTTTGACAAGGAAGGTCTTGTCCACCTTTTCGTACTCTCCGATCGTACCTTCCAATAGAGGGACCTTCAGTTCATTACATAATCAGACAATGACTATAATGACCATATCAGAAAAATAACCGATAAAAACTATGAACTTTCACAATCTATTAAAAAGACAATTAAAACGTTATTCAATTAATATAGACGAAATTGACGAAAAATATGCGGATTTTATTCATGCGGTAAATGATGCATACTGGCAATTTGACGATGACAGAAACATGCTTGAGAGAGCGCTTGATCTGAGTTCAGATGAACTTCTTCAGGCAAATTCTGAAATGCGGGCAGTTTTTCAAGCCTTTCCTGATCTTTTCTTCCGATTGGACCCCCACGGGAAAATACTGGATCTCAGAGCAGGAAACACAAAAGATTTAGCCATAAAAAAAGAAAAACTTCTGGGCAGAAGGATTCAGGATGTTTCGGAAGAGATCATTCAGAATAAATTTATCAGCGCTCTCCGGACCGTTCAGAATAATAAAAAGCCTGTAAGTATTGAATATCTGATGAACATAGAAGGAAAAGACTGTTATTATGAGGCAAGGTTCCTTCCTCTCCACAATGACCAGATATTTGTTATTGTCAGGAACATTACTGAAAAGAAAAAAGCCGAAATTGCATTAAAGGAGAGTGAAGGTAAATACCGCATGTTTCTCGAAGCGTCTCCTGATCCTATTATTGTATTCGATGCAAAGGGATATTGTAAATTCATTAATCAGGCCTTTACAAAAGCTTTCGGATGGTCTTATAAAGAGCTGTTAAACAAAAAAATAGATTATGTCTGCGGCAACAACCAATTTTTATCCGAAACAATGATTGAAAAAGTTAACATGGAAAATGATTTTACAGGTTTTGAAACAAGCTGTTCTACAAAAGATGGGAAGAAAATTGACATCAGTTTAACCGCTTCGATCTGGTACGATACTGAACATAATCCTCTTGGCAGCATTATGATCTTAAGAGATATAACAGATCAAAAAAGACTGGAGCGGCATCTTATACAGACTCATAAAATGGAAGCCATTGGGATACTTGCCGGAGGCATAGCTCACGATTTTAATAATCTGCTTACCGGTATGCTTGGCAATATTTCTCTGATCTTTTTCGATATTAATCCCAATCACCCTCTATATGAAAGACTAAAAAATATTGAACAATATATTATGCAGGGCGCTGACCTTACCAAGCAGCTTCTGGGACTGGCTAAAGGAGGAAAATATGAGATCAAAACATCAAATATTAATCGTATTATTGAAAAAAGCTCAAAGATGTTTGCCCGCACAAGAAAGGAGATAAATCTGATAACAAAATTCCAAAAGGATATTTTTAATGTTGACGTTGACCGGAATCAATTGGAACAGGTCTTTCTGAATCTTTTTGTCAATTCATGGCAGGCAATGCCCGGCGGCGGAGATATCATAATTGAAACAAGGAATATAATTTCCGGCAATGAAAAGGAAATTACCAATAATTTAGCGGAGGGAAACAGAGAGTTTGTAAAAATTTCAATTACAGATAACGGTACCGGAATTGACGACAATATAATAGAAAAAATATTTGATCCTTTTTTCACCACAAAAGATCTTGGCAGAGGTACCGGACTGGGACTCGCTTCAGCTTACGGAATTATAAAAAATCATGACGGATATATCAAAGTGAGGAGTAAAAAAAACATTGGCACTACTTTCGACATTTTTCTGCCTGCATCAAAAAAAGATATTATCATGGAAGAGACCGACCGGAAAAGAAGGATATTCAAAGGTAATGAGACCATTTTAATTATAGATGATGAGGATCTGGTGATAGATGTCACAGTAAAAATGCTGAAAAAATTCGGATACAATATTAAAATTGCTAAAAGCGGGATGGAAGCTCTTTCTCTGTATGGAAAAAATTCTGATTCTATTGATCTAATAATACTCGATATGATAATGCCCAATATGAGCGGAAAAGACACATACAAAAAATTAAAAGAGATAGATCCCAATGTAAAAGTATTACTTTCAAGCGGTTACAGTATTGAGGGAGAGGCAGCATCACTATTAGAGATGGGGTGTAAAGGTTTTATACAGAAACCATATAACTATTCATTATTATCAAAAAAGATCAGAGAAATTCTAAACAGTTAAATTTCATCCCCTCATCTGAAAAAATATCAATGACCTCACCATATTTCTTATATCATATAATCAAAAATCAACAAAAATCTAAATTTATTTACTATTTTGTTGACTTAAATTATATGTTCTGATATGTTCTGTATTCAATACTCAATTTTAACAATTTAAAAAATTACAGGAAGTGCAATTATGAAAAGAAAGATCATTCGGATTTCAATCAAGATTTTTATAATTTTTATTTCAGCGCTTCTCATTACATGTAAATCTGCTAAAGGCCCCATAGTTATTGGCGCCCCCCTTGCAACAGCATTTTTATATGGATGGGATGCGGAGAGAGGTATTAAATTGGCTGTTGATGAGATCAACGCTAAAGGAGGAGTTAATGTTGGCGGCAAAAAGAGGCCCTTTAAGGTGGAAGTGATCGATACCAGAGACCTTGAAGCAGGAGTTCCCGTAAGTGAAGCCCTTCTGGCGCTTGAAAAGCTTATCCTTGAAAAAAAAGCCGACTTTATTGTAGGCGGACCTGTCCGTTCGGAAGCCGCGCTTGCAGCAATGGATCTTTTAAGCAAGTATAAAAAAGTCAGTATAATAACAACAGGAGTTCTTACTCCCGCCTATCACCGCAAAGTTCAAAAAGAATATAATAAGTATAAGTATTGCTTCAGAATAACAAGCGATGTTCTCGTAATGGCCAAAGAATTTATGGCGCTCTTCGGACAGATTAAGAAGGGACACGGATTTAGCAAAGTATATATAATGGCGCAGGATGTTGCTCATGCAAGGAAAGGGAGCGGTTTAATGAAAAAGCTCCTTACCAAAGGAGGCTGGAAAGTTCTGGATATGAAAATTTATCCAACCGGAGCAACGGACTTTTCAGTGGGTCTGAATGATGCAAAAAAGAAAGGTGCAAATGTACTCTTTATATGGATGGATATGCCTGAAAGTTCAATCCTTTTAAAACAATGGAGCGCGATGAAACTTAAGGCACTGCCTATTGGATTTGTAAATGCGGCGGAACAACCCAGTTTTTGGAAAGCAACAAAGGGGAAAGGCGAATATCTTCTTGTCAATCTTGTAAACGGAGGGAATGCGCCTTCCAACATAACCCCCTGGACTATGAAATTTGCCAATGCCTACAAGAAAAAATACGGCCTGGAGCCGGAAGGCTACGGCACTTCTTCAAGTTACATGGCAATTTATGTTCTTAAAGAAGCAATTGAAAAAGCAGGCACGCTTGAATCCGATGCAGTGATAAAAGCCCTTGAAAAACTGACTATGATGGGAGTCTACGGCAAAATTGATTTTGATGACAAATCTCATCAGGTTATTCCTTCTATGGACCCGAAAGAAGGAGTTGTCACAGGGATAATTCAGTGGCAAAAAGGGAAGAGAGTTCAGGTTTTCCCTCCAAAGACAGCAGACGGGAAAATACTGCTTCCGCCTTGGATGAAATAAGGCTGCGGGTTTTTTGATTTAATTGTGGATATACTGATATATGGCATAATCAACAGTATAATCCTTTCTTTAATGTCTCTGGGTTTTACTCTTGTTTACAGTATAAGCCGACTGCCGAATTTTGCTCACGGAGCTCTCTATGTTACTTCGGGATATCTAGTTTGGCTTATACTGAACAAGATCGGTTTACCCTATCCGGTTTCTATTGTTCTTGGGATAGGCTTAACCGGTCTTATAGGGGCAATGATCTACAGGTTTGCCCTTATAAGAATACGAGGCATGGAAATTTCAGAGATTATTGCCACATACGCTATCGGTCTGGCAATTATAGAAGGATTAAGATGGGGAGGACTCAGAGGTTCAACCTACAGCCTCCCCCCCTTTATGGAAGGTTCCTTTTTGATCTCGGGCATAAATGTTGATTACCAGCGTATAATAATATTAATTACAGGTATTGCGGTTTTTATCCTTCTCTATCTCTTTACACGATATACCAAAATCGGGCTGGCCTTAAAAGGGATTGCGCAGGACGAAAGAGCTGCAATGATGCTTGGCATCGATTCCGATTTTACTGCAATTATATCTCTTGCCATAGGCTCAGGCCTTGCGGGATTTGCTGCGGTCTTCCTTATGCCTCTCGGCAATATTGTTGTTGAGACCGGATACAGTGTGCTTATATTCTCTATAGCTGTAAGCATTATCGGGGGGTTAGGCAGCTGGACCGGTGTTATATTGGCTTCGTTTATTATAGGTTTTGCTCAAATTTTAACGGAAGTTTTCATATCCTCTCACTACCAGATGGTTGTAGCATTACTGGCAATTATTCTTACGCTTCTAATAAAGCCTTCGGGAATTTTCGGAAAACAGAAAGAATTGGAGGACAGGGTTTAACTTATGGAAAACAAAAGAATAGAACGTATTGACAGGGGGATAAAAGTAAGGACCGAGGGTATCTATTCCATTGTATCTATGAGAGAAATGATGTATATCGCAGGCCCGCGCATCATCTTTCTTGGTATTCTTTTTTTACTGCCGCTGATTTTGGAAGCTGCTCCATACTGGAAAAGAGTTATGAATATAATGTTTATATATTCACTCCTTGCTATCTCTTTCGATTTTCTTGCCAATTATACGGGGCTTGTTTGCTTAGGGGGAGCATTCTTTATCGGCATTGGCGGTTATGCAACTGCAATTCTAAACTCTGTCCTGCATATTCCCGTGTTATTGTCAATCCCCCTTGCAGCAATAATCGGCGCTGTTGTATGTACACTTCTATTGCTGCCGTGTCTTCAATTGAGGGGGGTCTATTTTGCAATAATAACATTAATGTTTCCCCTCCTTTTCACAAGAGTAATTGAAGCAACAAACATTCTGGGCGGTACCAACGGGATTACCGGACTTGAGAGCATACCCGGACACTTTACCGAAAACTATTATATAATGATTGTTGCTCTGATCGCGCTATTCGGACTGCGAAGATTTGTCAATCTGGATGCGGGGCTAGTAATGCGCGGCGTAAAAGATAACGAGCAATCCATCAGAGCTTCCGGAATTAATGTTACATGGATGAAAACTCAGGCTGTATTTATTTCTTCTCTCATAGGATGCTTCGGGGGAGCTTATCTTGCTCATCTCTATGTCTGGGCAGGGCTTTCTCTCTTTGCGTTGGATTTTTCCATCATACCAATAGCTGCTGTTGCAATCGGAGGGGGCGGAACTATATTCGGAGCAATTGCAGGAAGTTTTATTCTGGTCCCCCTTTCGGAATTCCTGAGATTCTTCGGCTCATTCAGAATAGTGCTCTACTGTATAATATTAACGGCTTTTATTGTATTTAAAAGCGAGGGCATAATGACTTACATTACCCGCAAATATCATCAGTTTGAAAGGTGGGTTGATGTATGAGCATATTGACAGTAGATGGAATTTCTAAAACATTTAAAGGATTAAAAGCGCTTATTTCAGTCAGTTTTGATGTGAAAGAAGGCGAAATATACGGCATAATAGGCCCCAATGGCTCCGGGAAGACAACTCTGATAAATTGTATAACCGGCTTTGTAAAATACGATTCGGGCAATGTATTTTTTAAAGGCAAAAATATCAGCAAATGGCCCCCTCATAAAATTGCAAGAGCAGGCGTGACCAGAACATTTCAGATAATGAGACCCTATTATTCTCTTCCTGCATACAAGAATCTGATCATTCCTCTCTGGGCTCCCAGGGCAAGAAAACTGGGAGGTTGGCGCGGAGGAGGAAAACATGGCGACAGGAACACCGTAGCTGTTGACATACTTGAAGAACTTGGCTTTGAAAGAGATTCCAGAGTCCCCTACAAACCTGCTTCTGCCTTGCCAACCGGATATTTAAAGAGACTTGAACTTGCAAGATGTATTGCCATGAGACCTGAGATCATACTTTGCGATGAGATTTTTTCAGGATTGAGCGTAAGCGAGATAGCCGGTTTAATGCCATTGATCGAAAAATTAAAGATCGAAGGGATCACTCTGATCATGGTTGAACACAGGCTCAAAGAGCTTTTTCAGGTTGCCGACAGAGTAATGGCTCTCGCTTTTGGCGAAAAAATTGCAGAGGGCAAATCTTACGAAGTGATTGAGGACAGCAGAGTAAAAGAAGCCTACCTTGGCAGTGAAGAGGTATAGAAAATGCTTGAAGCTGTGAATTTAATGGTATTTTACGAAAACATGCTTGCCTTAAATAACATAACCATTAATTGCTCAAAAGGCAAAATTACAGGAGTATTCGGTTCTAACAGCGCAGGCAAAAGTACCCTGATGCATACTCTATCCGGGATCATGCTGGACATCAAAAAGAAGGAGGAGATGATCGGCGGAGAAAAGATCTCTATATTTGGAGAAATTATTTACGAAGGGAACGAGATAAGTATGCTGAAACCTCATGAAAGGGCAAGAGCAGGAATAGTCTTATGCCCTGAAAGAAGAAGAATTTTCCCCGAAAGTACGGTTCTTGAGAATCTGAAAATCGGTTCTTACCTTACAACTAAAAAAGAAAAAGAGCAGAACCTCGATTATGTATTCAACATATTCCCCCATTTAAAGGCTCATGCAAATCGGCAGGGAGGATTTTTAAGCGGAGGCGAACAGCAAATGCTTGCTATAGGCAGAGCTCTTATGGCTAACCCCAAACTTCTGATGCTCGATGAACCTCTCCTGGGATTAAGCCCCCTTTACCAGAAAATTGTTGTAAATGCGGTCAAAGAAATAAAAGAGACAAGAGGATTAACAATAGTTATTACTGAGCAGTATGCACGTCCCGTTATACCCATTATTGATTACGGATATATTATTGAAAACGGAAGCAGTGTGCTGGAAGGTACGGGAGACCAACTGATGGATAATCCCGATGTAAAATCAGCTTATTTTGGAGTTTGAAATATACTATGAATCATTACCATAACGAATACACTTTTAGCGGTTTTGAAAGAGCATGCAAAATTTTTCCCCATAACACTGCGCTGATATATCTCGGCGACAGATTTACATATTCTCAGTTGATTGAATTTGTATTAAGATTTGCAAAGGGCCTGATAAACCTGGGAGTCAGACAAAATGAAAAAGTTATGCTCTATATACCCAACTGCCCTCAATGGATTATTGCCAATTATGCAATAAATAAGATCGGCGCTGTTGTTGTACCGGTTTCTCCGATCTATACAACATATGAAATTGAATATATAATAAAGGATTCGGAAGTTGATACTGTAATATGCTTTGATACTAATTTTGTTTATATGCGGGAAATTCTCTCAAAAACAAACGTAAAAAGAGTAATAGTTACAAGCATTGCGGATATGATAAAACCGTGGAAAAAAATAATGGGTCATCTTTTTGATAAAATTCCAACCGGTAAAGTTGAAAAAAGAAAAGAAGTCTATTTTTTCAGAGATATTATTAGAAAGAACAAACCTGAACCTGTTTTTGCAGAGATAGATCCCATGAAAGATCTGGCTTACATTATGTACACCGGCGGCACTACAGGTTTCCCCAAAGGAGTGGCAGGCAACCACATGGGAGAAGTCTCATACATAAACGACATCACCAATGATGTAATTAAAAATCATGTCATTGAAGGGAATGACGTAGTGATCATGGTAAACCCTCTTTTCCATATAATGGCAAAAGGCTATGCAATTGGAACCGGATTGAATCTTGGCAATACGGTAGTACTTATGCCCATTCCTGAAATTGACCCGATCCTTCATCACATTGACAATTACAGAGTAAGATGGATGCTCGGTGTTCCTGCACTATACAGAATGATTCTCGAGAGCGACAGGCTGGAACAGTATGATCTGTCATCTTTAAAATACTGTTATTGCGGCGGTGATGTTCTCCCCAAAGAAGTTTTTAATACCTGGAAAGAGAAGTTCGGTATTCCCATATATCAGGTCTATGGGTCAACCGAGGTCGGACATGTATCCTACAGTCTGCTTGACCAGGAACCGAGCCCTAAGACTGTTGGTAAACCCTTAAAATCGAGAGAGTGCCTTATCGTTTCACCCGACAACTTAGACCCTCTGCCAACTGATGAAGTTGGCGAACTTCTTGTTACCTCGGAATATACCACTAAAAGCTACTGGAACAAACCTGATGAAACTGAACGTTCATTCGTAAACCTTAACGGCAAAATATATTACAGAATGGGCGATTTCATGAAAATTAATAAAGATGGCGAACTTGAATTTGTTGAACGAACTGCAGATATTATAAAATATAAAGGATACAGAATTTCCGCATCTGAAATTGAAGCGGTACTTCAGGATCATCATGCTGTTATAGGAGCATGCGTTGTGGGTATCCCCGATGACAGGGTTGGAGAAAGAATCAAGGCTATTGTTGTAATGAAACACGATGTTAAAGGCGTAGGCAGCTCCGATCTGATCAGCTGGTGCAAAGAGAGACTTGCTCCATATAAGATTCCGGGTTATATTGAATTCAGAGACATGCTCCCAAAATCAAAAGTGGGAAAATTATTAAGACGTGAAATCCGCGATGAAGAGAAAAGGAAAATGGAAAAAAGCCCGGACAAATAATCGGTTAAGCATTCTCCTCCTATCCGGTATCTTTTATCCATTATTCTCCATTCTCTTGAAAAACAACGAACACCAACGGCAATTCTAATCATGCCTCATAATTATCCTGTCATCCTTTACAACCGAATAGTTTACAAAAGGCCTCATCGGGGCATTATTATCTATAAAAGCAAGTTCGTATATACCTATTGCATTACCGGTTTCAATATATTTTTTATAGACCTCGTAGGGAATACCGCAGACCATATCATTATTCTTCTCGTCAAATAGATCCATTATGACGTAGTTTTCAGGTACATTATAGAGTTTCGATTCCTTAAAGTCTTTCTCAGCGTTATCCCTGAGAAATTTGTTCTTCTCTTCATCACTCCCTGAAATCATATGAGATTTCAATGCGACCTTCCGTATGATCTCATCTTCCACAATTGCATAAAGATTAAAAACCTGTTCCTTCATAATTCTCTCCTTGATTTATTTATACTATTTTTCTGCACAATAAAATTTAATTAAAATGTGCTTTTTATTTAATACGATCAAGGATGCAATAGAGACGGTTTTTTTTGATTTTTTTTTACACAAAACAGGGAATTTTAATTGTCGTCAGCAACGAAAAATAATAGTCACTTGACAATTTATGATACAATTCCATATATTTTCATCCGGAAGATATGATTTTGTATAAGAGCTTCCCCATTTCTTCAAATCTATAAGGTTTTGCAATAATCCCATTAAAACCATAATCAAGGTAGTTTGCCATAACCGGATCATTGGAATAACCGCTTGAGACAATAGTTTTTATATCAGGAGCAATTTCCTTAATGTATTTTATTGCTTCTTTACCGCCCATTCCGCCCGGAACTGTCAGATCCATTATTATTGTAGTAAAAGGATCATTTTTGCCCATTGCTTCTTTTATAAGCATTATCGCTTCTTCGCCATTTTTAGCGCAATCAACATTAAAGCCCAGCCGTAAGAGCATTTTACTTGCAATCTTTAATACCGAGTCATCATCATCCATTATTAATATTTTTCCTTTTATATCAGACTTCATAAAAATCTTTTTATCTGTAAAGGAACCCTTTTCAAAAGATGCCGGTACTAAAATAATAAAATTAGCTCCTTTACCCGGTTCCGATTCAACAGTAATATATCCATTATGTTTTTTTATAATTGAATAACATATTGACAGTCCAAGTCCGTTGCCATCATTCTTAGTAGTATAATATGGATCGAATATTTTTTTTAGTTGACTTTGCGGAATACCTTTCCCTTGGTCCCTGAAACTAACCTTAATATACATCCCCTCATTCAGTTGCATGTTGTTTCCGGTGTTTTCATTCAAATAATAATTTTCAGCAGATATACGAATTATACCTCCCCGGGGCATTGCCTGTCTTGCATTAATAATTATATTGTAGATTACCTGAGTAAACTGCCCGGCATCAATATGGGCATTCCAGAGGTCATCGCTGATATTATACTCACAACGAATACCGGAACCGCTTAAAATGAAATCCGACGATTCTCTTAGGAGTTTCACCATGGAAACACTTCTTCGTATAGGCTTGCTTCCCTTTGAAAATGTTAGGAGCTGCTGAGTTAAATTCTTTGCATGCAGAGACGCATTCTCTGCGTCCTTTAATAATTCGTAAGACGAATTCTCAGGACCAATGATCTCCCTGGCAAGCGATATGTTGCCGATAAGGGCTGTAAGTATATTATTAAAATCATGAGCTATGCCTCCGGCAAAAACTCCAAGCGATTCAATTTTTGAAGTTCTGTGAAGTTCTCTTTCTATTTTTTTTCTTTCGGTAATGTCTCTGATAACAAGTACAATTCCGATCGTATTTCCTATAGAATCACGAATAGGAGCAGCAGTAGCAGAAATATCTTTCTGTTTGCCGCTTTCGGTTACAAGTATAGCATCGTGTTCCAGTTCAATAACTTCTCCGGTTTTTATTACTCTCCATACCGGGTTCTCTATCGGTTCTTTTTTATTTATATCAAAAAGAGATATTACTTCATCGATATTATTGCTAAAAACATTCTCCTGCTCTTCTTCAATTATTCTTTCTGCTGCATTGTTAATGAGTATTACATTTCCCTTTTTGTCGGTTGTTAAAACACCATCGCCAATTGAGCGGAGCGTGATCATGAGGCGTTCTTTTTCGGCCGATAGATTTTCATTTGATTTGATGAGTTGATCATGCATACTGCACAGTTCTCTGTTGGCCGCTGTAAGTTCTTCAGCCGTTTCCTTTCTCTCCATAATCTCACTATTCAGTTCATTACTGTACTTCTCAAGTTGTTCCATAAATATGTTGAAGTATTTTGAAAGCTTTCCAAATTCATCATTGGAATTTATATTCATCCTGACAGTAAAATCACCCTTAGATCCCTGAGAGAATCGTTCAATCAATGAATCTATAGGCTTGGTAATTGACGAACTGATCACAAAAGAAAGAGACAGAACAAGAATCAAAGCAATAATACAAATAACAACTATTATACTCAAAAGCTGATTCAGAGGTTTGTAAAATTCATCGTGATAACTTGAAGATGCTATGATCCAGTCAAATTGGGGCAGGTAATTATATACAACCAATTTTTTTCTGGCAATCTTTTCATCCGGGTCTTTCCATCTGTATACTATTTTGCCTTTCTTATTTTTACAGATCTCTTTTATAAAATATTTACCATCTGCATCCTTTGCGTAATAATAATTTCCGCTTACTTTTGGATGAACGATCACATTTCCTTTAGTATCGATAATAAAGGAATATCCCGATTTGCCGAAATGTAACGGAATAACATTTGCTTTGATATCCTCTATACTTACAAGATCAAGAAATTCCTTTTTGTAAGACGATGCTGCAATTACCCAATCCCACTGGGGGAAATATGTCAAATACATCGATTTTTTTCTCTTTCTTTTTTCTCCGGGATTGGCCCATTCGTATTCAAGGTAACCATACTTCTTTTTTGCTCCGATTTGAACAAAATCCACGTATGAAACGTCTCTGCCCTGAATTAAAGGATGAACAACCAGCGGTATCGATTGCGGAGCATTCTTAATATCCCAGACAAAAATATATCCTGTCTTGCCAATCTTTTTTTTAAGCAACTCTTTCCCTGCATATTCTTTTGCCTTTGCCTCGCTGAGTTTTCCTCCTTTAAAAAGATCATAATAATGCTGAACTATTTTTTTGTTCTGTTCCGCGATGGCACTGAGATGAACTTTGATGGATGTTCTCGCAACAGTCTCAACCATATTCAAAATTCCGGAGGTTGAATTGTTAAGCTCATGCTCAATATTTGTTTCAATGGATCTCTTTATCAGATGAAAAATTATAAAAGTGCCCACAGTTACGGCAATTATAAGAATTATTGTAAAGCCAATCTGCAGTTTGGTTCTAATTTTCAGGTTATTAATATATTTATTCATTTTAACATAAAATGATAATAACTTTCCTAACAGATAATTAATAGAGAATTACAACGACATTCAACTAAAATTTTCGCCGCACCAAAAAAACATAAATGACTCGAGATAGGCGAATTTTACCTATTTTTCTATACCGATTATTATTGAAAATTTCTATATTAAATGAATCGGTATATGATTTACTTAAGATTTTGCCGTTTGATAGGGGCAAAATCGATGTTTTTTGATATAAAATCCGCAAATTTGTTCATTATATTATATAAAATATTGTATAAAAAACGCCTAAATAGAGTAAATGAGTTAATTTAAAAGAGAAAAAAAGATGGATCACTATTTATGACCATTCAGTGGTATTTTATAGCCCGCTTTTTCATAGATATCTCTAATTTTTAAAAGATCATCTTCCATGACTTCTCCAGGCATCATATATCCCAGCCATTTTGTTCTCTTTTCTTTATTATCGAGATACCAGAAGACAATGGGAACATTTGCCCCCTTTGCTATATTCCAGAAACCGGTTCTTATTCTTGCAACATTTTTCCTTGTGCCTTCAGGGACCATGGCAAGTATGAATTTATCACTCTTATTAAATTCTTCAACAATTTTATCCACAAATCCGGTTGATCGGTCCCTTTTCACCGGAACCCCGCCAAGACTTTTCAGAAAAATCGACATGGGCCAAAAAAACCATTCAGCCTTTACCAGAAGTTTTGCGTCAATTTTTGCTATTTTCATATATGTAAAGGCAAGAACAGTGTCCATATTTGACACATGGGGAAATCCTACTACAACCTGTTTTTTAAACCAGTATTCAGGAAGTTCATCGTAGGTCCAGCCTAAAATTTTGTAGAGGATCTTTCCTATCAGGCTAAAAATAGATTTCATAAATCGTCCTTTCAAATATCAATTCAAAAGTCCCTCATACCCCGCCTGAACCGGATAAAATATCACATGGTCTCTTTGGCGGCCGACCTGTTAATCTTCGGCTGATTCCCTTCGATTTCCTTTATTTTGGACCGCAACTCTGTTTACATAGAAGAGCCTTAAGTTCCCTCAGTTCGCTTTTCAGTTCATTCAATATTTTTCTAAGTTCAGCTTCGTGTCCCTTTTCCTGAAGGGCAAGCGTTTTAAAAAGACTTTTGGAAGATTCACTTAAAGCCTTTTCCGCAGCGTTTTTATAAAATTGATAGGCTGATATTTCCCGAGGAATGGCCAGCAATACTACCTGAATCATTTCTTCAATTGATTTAATTCTGTTTATGTCATTTTCTATCATTAATTACCTCTGGGGTTTTTATTCTCAAAAAATATTAAGAAGGCCATGTAATTTTCCCACCATAATAAGCTATAAAAATTGTTACAGGAGCTGCAAGGAATAGGAGAAAATTATATATAACAGATACCGAATTCATTTGAAAAGAAATATCAGAATAAATAGTTCTTAAGATCACAGCAGATAAACTTAAAAATATCAATAACGCGGAGAAAATTAATTTATTCCTGAAAATTTTAGTCATTGTCAAATCGTAATTGATCCACCAGCTAAATAACCCTGAAAATATAGCCGGGAAAGAAGTTAAACCTGCAAATATGAGAGAATAATAAGCTGTCTTTTCAAAGGAATAGTTTCCCCACAATAAAAAAATTATCTGAGTTAAAGCTCCAAAAATAAAAAGAGCTACCGGGAAATGGATCATTAATGGGTGAGGATGGAATTTTCTGTAAAAATCTCTGTAAGAATCCTTTTTATCCTCAGAGGCCTCCGAAAATTCATTCTCAAGTTCTCCTATGATCTCTACCTTTTCAAATACCTCCTCACCGTGAGGCGCCATAGCCATAAAATCCGTCAAATCCTCCCCTGCTTTATGACGGGACATGTGGATACCTCCGGCCCATAGTTTGCTTTTGGTGACATCGTATATTTTACCTTTGTATAAAATATATGCCGGGTTTCCGTCTTTGCCTGTATTTAAGTTCAAGTCTTTCTTTTTCACAATTTTCTGCCTTAATAACTTTCAATTTGTTGAAATATTGCTTCAATCCCAATAAGATTCAATTAAGTTTCCGTGATTTTAATAAAAATATCGTAATATATTAAAATTTATCTGATACATAGTATCAAATATGAATTGGAAAAGATCAAGCATAATTTACAAAATTATATGGTTTCAGGCTGCCTCCCCCTCCCTATATCATCAAGCGCCCGGGCAAGTTTAATTGTATCCTCCAAGAGAGGTTCAATATCTTCCGGTATCAGAAATCTTATCAGACAAAGCATTGTTTCCTCATGACCGGGTTTGAGATGCAGAGACAAGTCTGACCCATCTATTTTCATTCTGGCAAGTTTGCCCTTCCATTGGTCAAGGAAACGGTACAGCGGCTCAAGCACCTCCGATTTAGACTGCGGTGAATATTTATTCATTTTATTTATTATCTCCGGTTTTGCATAACGTATCGGGAAGAGGCCGTCAAAAAAGGGATCTCCCGTAGAAAAGCGCCGAACTCCTTCATGAGGATAACCGGGCGGTTCTGTTTTAAGATAAAAGGGCGACTCGTCAAGTTCCACTTCCAGCGCATAGTCATTATCCGGAGAGAGTTCAAAATCACGGCCCTGCACTTTATCATTTACATAGCCCATGTATAACCTGTACTCAATTCCTTCATGTTTCCAGCCGTTCATATCCGCAAGTCTGGTCATCTCCTTTTTGCATTTTCCTGCAGACGTGAATCTCATGGCTATCTCCATGTGAAATACACCCCATAGAGTTATCCCGGCAAAAAACAGTATTATAAACGCAGATATTACAACATCGAGGGTATTCCCTATCTCCTCGCCGCTGTAACCGAGAAAGTACATAACGGAAAAAACCAACACTACAATAAGCGTAAATATACCTGCAGCAATAAGAGCTGTTCTTATCCAATTCAGGGAAGGGATCCTGGTTTGTTTTTTCTTCCACTCTTTAAGGGCTTTCTTCTCTTCTCTAAGGTCCTCCGCTCTTATCATTTTTTCTATTTCAAGCATTGTTTCCCCTTCAAAGCGGACATACCATTCCTGAGTCTTTTCAACAGGGTGCAGACGAAGCCATACCGGATCGGGAATATATACATCAATCCCGCAGTATCTGCATTTCATTATGCGTTCACTGTAACCCGTAACTTCGAGCGAACCGCCGCACCTGATACAGCTCATAGCAACAGGTTTGCCCCCGCTCTCAATGCCGGTTTCACCCTTTTTATCGTTCAGTTCCCTTTCAGAGCAGATACACTGTACAGCCGAAGGTACAACTTCCTTCAGCCATTCAGGCACAGGGAATATCTCATGCTCAAAACCGCACTTTCGGCACAGCAGTTTCCCGTCAGTCTTAAGAGAAGCTTCAGGCAGCCCTGTTTTGCAGTTCCAGCATCGCGGTGACAATTTATAATAGCTGTACTTATAAGTTCCGTCGCCTCCCATAACGGTGCCGCCCATGCCTTCCGCTTCATTAAAATTTTGGTACTCATTTTCAAATTTATTTAAAAAATCCCCATAGGTCTCCGCTGATATACTGACATTTGCAAAACAGCCTGTACAGATAATGTTTCTAAAGGGGCCGTTAATGGGGACCGGGTGTCCGCATTTGCCACATGTGGTTCTTATTTCAAAAACTCCGTATCTCGGCATTTTATTCTCCATCAAATCGATTTTCTATGTAAGTGGTTTTGATTTTTTTAAACATTCCTTCCCTCCATGTTTTTTGATATAAATATTATTTACCGTACCAATAATAAGGTACTGGCATTCCCCTTTTTTCGCCGCAAAGGAAGTGCATTACAGCTTCGTAACAATTAAAATATGTATTGAAATGGGAAATCAGTTCCTGCGAGAGTTGAGAAGAGTATATTTTAATTATGTCCGATAAATGTAAGGTGCCCTTATCCGTATAGAATATAGAAAGGAAAGTCAAGAATTTTTTGGTCATACTCCGCTTTTTTTGGCCGGTTTCTCTGAAGTTATATTCAGCAACTTCAATGAAAATGCATAAATATAATTATTGACAAAAGATATGCAAAATTCAATAAGTTAACGCAAATAATGTATTAAAGGCCGGCAAACATATAATGAAAAAAAAATACATCTTTCCTGCAGTCTTAACAATCTCAGCAATTATTATTTTAATAATAAACCTGTACATAGATGTTAAACTAGACACTCGTATTTCAACAGGCACAAAGGTCCCTGATTTTGAGATCAAAGATATCAATAGCAGCAGATCTTTTTATTCTTCTGATTTTAAGGGCAAGGTATTGTTTATTAATTTTTGGGCTACCTGGTGTAAGCCCTGCAGAGATGAATTGCCTTCAATCAACAAATTGAATCAGGCACTGTCTCAAAAGAACGACTTTGAGATGATAACCATTGCTTATAACGAGGACCCTGCTCAGTCATTAAAATTTTTAAAAAAATTCGGTTTTAACATACCTTTATATTTCGATCCCTTCGGTAAAACGGCAAACCTATTTGGAGTAACGGGAGTTCCCGAAACTTATATAATAAACAAAGAGGGCATTGTAGAGATGGTTAAAATAGGCCCGCATCAGTGGAACTCAAAGAAGAATATTGATTTTATATTATCTCTCTTAAAGTAAATATTTAATATGAAAATAGTTTTTCACGAAAAATACCTTTTGCGAAGGTTTCAGAGATTGAATTCCCCTTATGCCGGCTAAATCTATCTTTCCATGGGACAGGATATTACAAAATCACCGTCAATTACTATATATTCCACGATATTTTTGTATCTGCACAGAACCGAATCTGAGACATGGTCTTTAAAATTTTTACAGTTTTTACATTTCTCTAATGTCATAAGTTCCCTTCAATAATGTACTTTAAAAATTAATATTTTCTACAATTTTATCTGCCGTTAACCGGGCATTATGAATGCAGTCCGGTATACCGATCCCTCTGTAAGCGGAACCGGTTAAATAGAGTCCTCTCTGTTTTGAAGTCTCTTTATCGATTATATTTAATATGTCAGGATGTCCAATATTGTACTGCGGCATATTATCAATCCATCTGAAAATTCTATAGAAATGAGGTTCGGCATCAAGCCGAATTATATGCTTCAGTTCTTCTCTCACAATATGAATGATCGTTTCATCATCCTTTTCAATCATGTCCTGATTATTCTTGCCGCCGATAAAGCATCTGATCAAAAAATAATCATCGGGGCACCTGAATGGCCATTTCAAAGATGTGAAAGTCGCTGCCATGATTTTTCTTTTTTCAATTCCCGGGATCAAAAAGCCAAAAGCCTTGGGAAGATCTTTCAGATCCTCTTTCCTGTATGCAATGGTAACCGTACCGGTTTTAATATATGGAATATCTTTTAAACTCTCTGCAATTGTAGTATTAATGTTTTTAAGAAGTCCGGAAGTAATATATGAAGCCGTAGTGAGAACAAGAACATGGGCATCTATTATTTCACCATTTTCAAGCCGGATATCATATTTCCCATCATTCCGAATTTCAATATCAGATACTCCCTTCCCTTTTTCAAGATCTACTCCATCAAGGTTTTTTACAAGATTATCAACCAGTTCATTCATACCTTTTTTAAAGGAAACAAAAAAAGTTCTTTCAGGAGAGATCCCGTTCTTCTTTTTCATCATATCATTCATCTTTTTTCTCAATACAAGAGTGCTCTTTGTTAAACTTCCATAATCTTTTTCCTGCTGTAAAAATCTCGGGAATGTGCTTTGCAAACTCATCTTTTCAGGATCGCCGGCATGGATCCCGGCAATAAGCGGTTCTGCAATTTTGTCCAGAAGCTCTCTGCCGAATCTTCTCTTAACAAAACCGGCAAGCGTTTCATCGGAATCGTCCCTTCTCGGCGGTATTAAGAACTCCATGGCCATTCTGAGTTTGCCCTTTAAAGTGAAAAGGCCTGTTGTTGCAAAGGGCAAAAACTTGCTGGGCACCAGAAGCAGTAATCCATCGGGCAAAGGATGAAGTTTCCCTTTAGAAAAAATATATGTTTCCTTATTTTCATCATTGGTGTTGATCAATCTATCTTCTATGTCAAGTTCGCGGCATAGCTGAAGAGCCCAGGGTTTGTCTCTGATCATGCAATCGGGGCCTCCTTCTATAACAAAATCTTCGATATACTCGGTTTTTATCTGCCCGCCGAACCTGTCACTCTTCTCAAGTAATAGAATATCAGCATCGTATCCTTTTTCTTCTATTTTTTTTCTGAGATAATACACAGCGGACAGACCCGAAATTCCTCCCCCTACAACAACAATTTTTTTCTTCAAAAGAATCTCCTCTATAATTTCAGTTATAATTATGCTCTATCCCATTGAGAGGTTTTTCTTAAAATCTCATCCGCCAGCGCCGCTGCCAGCAATTTCGAATCATTCAATGCAGGAGCTCTGACAAATTTTATTCCTCTTGCCTCTGCATATTCCCTGTAAACAATATCCAGGTCATAAAGTGTTTCAAGGTGATCTGAAATAAAACCTATGGGGACAGTCAGAACATTCTTTATCCCCCTTACTGCAAAGTTATCCAACAGATTACCGAAATCCGGTTCAAGCCATTCGCCTCCGCGGCCCTTACTCTGATACGCAATATGATAATTTTTAATATTACATAAAGCAGCAATCCTTTCAACAGCAGATGTCACCTCCTTTACATAGGGATCACCCTGGTCAATATAGGACTGAGGCAGACTATGAACAGTGAATACAATCTGAAGATCATCGCATAATTCTTTATCAAACTCCGATAAAGAGCCGCCGATCAATTCCTTCATTGCAATATGATAGATATCATTGTTCTGCCAGCCCGATACAAATACAGTTTCAATATGAGGGTGCTTCTGAAGCGCTTTATCAACTTCTTTAAAGTATGCTCCCGTACTTGCCCGCGAATTAAAAGGAGCCAGTGTTACAACTGCAATTCTCAATATCCCCCTGTCAATAATACTCTTTATTGTATCGCCAATATAAGGCTTCCAGTGCAGCATCCCGAAAAAAACAGAATAATTATTGTAAGCGGAATTCAGTTCTTTTTCAACAGCAACTGCCTGCCTCTCTGTTATTCGAACCAGAGGGGATTTTCCGCCGATAAGCCTGTACTTCTCTACAGTTTTATCAATCTGTTCCCTGGTAAAACTTCGGCCTCCGGCAATGCTCTTTAGAAAAGGCTCAACAGCTTCCGGAGAATCAGGGGCTCCGTATCCCACCAGTATTACGCCGATCATTTTAAAATACTATCACCTCTGGCTCAATCTGTGAACCGTATCAACCATAAACTTTGCTTTATCCACAGGCGTGTCCGGATTTATTCCGTGTCCCAGATTAAAGATATGTCCCGGTCTGTTTCCCACTCTGTCAAGAATGTCTTTCACTCTTGATTCGATGAGACCCTCCGGACCGTAAAGGACTACAGATTCCAGATTCCCCTGAACTCCCACATCATAACCCAGCCTCTCCCATGCCAGGTCAATATTTATTCTCCAGTCCACTCCGATTATGTGGCCGCCCGCTTCTTTGAGTAATTCAAGTATTGCAGAGGTACCGGTACCGAAATGAATTGCAGGAACCTCTTTTGAGAGATTACCGAATAATTTTTTCATATGCGGCATCACATACCGATCATAATCCAAAGAGGAAAGGCAGCCTATCCAGCTGTCAAATACCTGCACAGCCTGGGCGCCTGCTTCAATCTGGCTGTTAAGATATTTAATTGTGGTATCCGTTATTTTGTTCATCAGATCGTTAAAAGACCCGGGAGAATTGTACATCATCTGTTTGGTTAGGAGATAGTTTTTAGATCCTCCCCCCTCAATCATATAGCTTGCAAGAGTAAAAGGCGCGCCGGAAAAACCGATCAAAGGGACTTTTCCCTCCAACTCTTTGCGGAGCAGCTTAATTGAATCCATTACAAAAGGCACATCTTCACCCGGATCTATTACTCTCAATTTCTCAATATCACCGGCAGTTCTTACGGGATTATTCATTATCGGACCCTTTGATTCTACAAATTCAAGATCTATTCCCATGGCTTCTACAGGGATTAAGATATCCGAAAACAGTATAGCTGCATCAACATCGATCTCCTCAAAGGGCATCAGTGTCACTTCCACAGCCAATTCCGGAGTTTTACACATTTCCAAAAAGGAGTACTTTTTTCTCATGTCTCTGTATTTCTTTAAGTATCTTCCCGCCTGCCTCATCATCCATACAGGCGTACAGTCAACTTCCTCTTTTCTGCAGGCTTTAAGAAACCTGTAATCCTTTGAACTGCTCACAATAGAATAATCCTCCCTTATCTTATATAATTACAAATTGATTTATCCGAGCCATTAAGTATAATAGATAGCTTAAAGTTCTATCATACAGAATCGAATCGTTCATTATTAAGGATATGAATCTACACAGTTGGTTAAAATAATTTCTGCTTTTGTGATTGTCCAGAAAGAAACTGTGAGTATTGTTTTTTTTCAGATCTTCGTTAAAATTCTATGTTAATAATCCGAAAAGACCGATTTAAACATGCGGATCATTACGAATGAATTAATACTTCTGATAACCATGCTTACTTCTTTCTATGGAGTCTCTGTTATTGATTATAGCGTCAAGCAACAGGGTAATCAACTCAGGCATTAGTATTGTTTTATCATTGCCGGTTGCCTGCAGATATGTTCTGATGCCGTTTCGGATTACATCCTTTCCAATTGCATCAACAATAATATCAACACCCTCATCAAGTTTTGCCAGATCGAGAAAATCTCTTGTTGTATAGATACCAGACTCTCTGGCAATTTTTATACCCGGTGTATTCGGGTCAACATCGGCAACACCTGCAATTTCAATAAATTTATATTTCATCAACTGTTTTAATATTGCAGTGCCGGTTTCACCACCGCCTATGACAGCAATTCTTATTTTGTTTGAATCGGCCATTTTTTTCTCAGAATAACTCATCTCATCTTATAATTTCATTATATATCTCTTTAGCTTTGGATTCAAGCCCCATATCTATCAATTTTTTATAAGCCTCGTCTCTTCTTTTCTTTATTTCCTCCGCAACTTTCTTTTTTTCAAGCATTTCCCGTTTTAATTCCTCGGTTTCATTATGCCTATACTCATTCAGGGCTTTTTTGTATTCGGCTTCTGCTGCTGGATACATACTGAGAGCGGATTTGTAGACAAATGCCGCCTTATCTTCATCGGAAAATGAAACTACCAGATGAACAACAATTGCAAAAAATACAACTGTTATAACGGCCAATATCTTTGTTAAATTTTTTGATATAAAGGATTTAGTATCGGGATTTTTTAACGATTGACTCACAAAATTTACCTCTCCATAATCATACTCATATAATAATTTAAAACATCCTCAATACAATAATTGTCAATTAAATTTCAAAATCATATACATTTTTTAAAGAAGACTTATCTTCTCCCTCTTCTTCCGGATAATATTTTTTTATGCCCCCTGATGATCCTTCTGTTAAATTTCGGATTTTCCTTTCTCAACTGCATGATCAATTTCTTAGATCTGTAAAACTTTTCTTTTTTCTTTTGCGGAGAATTATCAAAACGTCTGGTTATCATTCTATATCTTCGGGGATACTTTTTTCGGAAAAGAGCCAGTTCATCGGCATTAGAAGTAATCAGAAGGAATATTCCGGGCCTGTTTCTGAAAAGATACTCCAGTTGTTTTCTTAATTGAGATCTTCTAAAATTAACTTTTGCTTTTTTACTATTTAAGTTTTCTTCTGTAATTACAGGATTCTCATTTACATCAGTATCATTGACTTTCATACCCAGAACTTCACCTGTTGCAGCGTCAATTATTTTTATCTGAACGATCTTTTTATCAACTTCTCCAAAGATCAGAGCATCTGCGCCGAGAAGTTTTCCGGTTTCGGCCGCTGTTTCATCGTCCACAATACCAAGCATGCCTCTGGACTGTTCATTCATAACTTCCTTTATCTTTGTAGGATCAATCACTCTTATATTCCCGCAGGCAAGTACTTTAGAGATAACCTTTGCAGTATACTGCCTTGTAAAAGATGTTTCCTGATCATTACTGTCAGTAAAAGTATATATGGCAAGGCGAGATTTATTCTTTTTTGCACTGATATTACAGATCTGATCTGCAATGGCACCTACAATTAAATCGCTCTTGGCAAAGATATTTACACTGCATAATAAGAATAATAGTACAAAGGTAATTTTTTTCATAATTATCTCCTATTATTGTAAATATACAGGGCTCCCTTTATTATCTAAACCCCTATCCTGGAATTAGCCGTTACAACACGATTGCCGCCGTCCTTTTTAGCTTCATACATAGCAAGGTCGGCTCTTTTAATAAACACAGCCGGAGATTCATCAGGATTTGCCTGAGCGACCCCAATACTTGTTGTTACCCGCTCTATATCATAATTGCTGCATGGAGAAAAGGGCCAGCTTAATGCGAATTTTACTCTTATTCTTTCGGCAATCTGCACAGCCTTATCCAGACCGGTCTCAGGAAGAATTATCATAAACTCATCTCCGCCATATCTGAAAGGCAGATCAGTGGATCTGATTTCAGAACGTATGACACTGCCCATTAGCACTAAAATCTTATCGCCGTCAAGGTGTCCCATTTTGTCATTAACCTGCTTGAAATTATCCAGATCAAAACATATTAAGCTAAGCTGCCTGTTGTAACGTCTGATCCTGTTTATCTCATCTGATATTTTAATATGAAAATAACGGTGGTTATACAATTGAGTTAAACTGTCAGTAACCGAAAGCTCTCTTAACTTCGTTTCCATCTTTTTTCTAACGGTCAGATCATGGAAAAAACCGATACTGCCGGTCTCTATTCCATTATCTTCAATAATCATTGCGGAAAGAAGGATGGGAATAAAATTGCCTGCTTTTGTTTTTAATTCAGTCTCGAAGTCGATAAGCCTCCCCCGCGGACCGAAATCTTTACTGTACATAATCCTTTTGATCTTTCTGGCTTCTTCAGGCGAATTATATATTCTGATGATTGATTTTTTATCTATTACTTCGTCAGGGCCGTAACCGAGGAGTTTAACTGCACTATTATTAAATATTGTTATTATTCCTTCCCGATCTACACCGATTACAGCATCGGGGCATATCCGGAGAAATTCATTTAGTGTAATATTATACATGCATTGAATTGTTATCCCAACAATTAATTTGCCGAACCATAAAGCTCTTTGATCTTTTTTCTGTCCGGATCTCCCTTATCATCAAGCGGCATATCGTTTACAAATTCAACATATTGAGGTTTTTTATAGCTTGCTATTCTCTGCCCTACAAAACTTATTAATTCCGCAGCATCAAGCTTTTCATTCTCTTTTAACAAACAGACGGCTTTAATGCCTTCCTTCCATTTCGGGTCGGGTACGCCGAATACAACCGCTTCTTCAACAGCCTCATGTTCAAGAATAGCCTTTTCAACTTCAGCAGGGTATACGTTCTCTCCTCCGGGTTTAATCAGCTCCTTTTCGGCCTTTCGTCCTTCATACCATAGAAAACCCTCATCATCAAACCTTCCAAGATCCCCGGTATGATGCCACCCGTCTCTGAAGGCATATTCGGTATCTTCAGGCAGATTCCAGTAACCTTTAAATATCATGGGGCCTCGCATTGTGATCTCTCCCACCTTGCCGGCAGGAACAGGTTTATCATAATCATCAACAAGCCTCACTTGCCCCAGCTGGATCATTTTACCCGCAGAACCGGGTTTTTCATTGTACTTTCCTAATGTAGCAAGACATGAAGTTTCTGTCTGTCCATACATGCAATAAAACGTACCGCCGGTTAGTTTCTGATACCTTTCAATATTCTCAGGGCTGTCAAGCCCTATGACTTTCTGAAGTGATGAAATATCGGTCCTATTCTTTTCCTGTTCATCCATAATAGATGACAATATTGGAGAAAAATCAAACATGACAGTTACTTTTTTTTCATTAATCAGTTCAAGTGCTTTCACAGCATCGAATTTGCTCATATTGACGTTTAATGCGCCGGCATGAAAAGTATTGGTTGCCATAAAAAGACCGCCCACATGAAAAAGCGGCAGTAAATTCAGGTGAACATCCTCTTGCGTAATATTCATGTGATAATTAAAATGAATATTTGCAAATAACATATTATTATGACTCAGTACAGCTCCCCTGGGTCTGCCGGCAACAGCTGCAGTATGAATGATCACAAAATCATCATCAGAGGCAATATCAGCATGTTCAAACCGACCATCGTTATCAAATAACTCCTTTATATCGTTATAACTTCCTTTTTCTTTATCAAGATTATAGTATGCTTTTATTGATGTCAGCTTGTCTTTTATCTGTTCAACTGTTTTCTGATATTCATCACCGGCAAACAGCATTACCGGTTCACAATCGTTTAAATTAAAAGCCACTTCCTCCGGTGAAAGTCTCCAGTTTATTGGCAATACGATCAGTCCTATCGCCGCTGCAGCTCCATATAGAAGAAAGTATTCAAATGAGTTTTTACCGATGATTCCAATCCGGTCTCCCTTTGATAATCCCTTATTCTGTAACCCCTTTGCCATCCGGTCAACAAGGTCTTTGTAATCATAAAAATTTATTGTCCGGTTATCATCAACTTCAAACCATGCCGGACTCTCTTTATAAGAAAATGAATTTCGATTGATAAGATCATAAACAGTAAAATCATAGAGACCCATATATAAACTCCAATATGTTAATCAGGTTGTAAAATTACAGGCAATTTTTTGATATGATGGTATTTCAATTAAAAAGAATTAAGTATTATTTCTAAGTAAGCCATCTCTTTTTTCTTTTATAATGTTTCACATTACGGAAGTTCTTTCTTTCGCCATGTTCTGAAAAACCAAGGTAAAAATCTTTTATATCTTCGTTATCCTGCAGTTTCTCAGAAGTATCGTCCATTACAATGCGCCCGTTCTCCATAACATACGCATAGGGGGCAACATTTAAGGCAAGCTTTGCATTCTGTTCAACAAGAAGCATGGATATCTTTTCTTCTTTATTCAACTTAGTGATTATGTTAAATATCTCATGGATCAACATCGGCGCCAATCCCATTGAAGGTTCGTCTAACAGTATAAGCTTAGGATCGGTCATCATAGCTCTGCCTACAACAGTCATCTGCTGTTCACCGCCGCTTATAAATCCGGCAAGAATGTTTCTTTTTTCTTTAAGCCGCGGGAAATAGTGGTATACCATGTCAAGACCTTCTTTTACTTTTTTTCCTTTCCTCTTTAAATGAGCCGCAACTTTAAGGTTCTCTTCAACAGTAAGGTGTTCAAAAACCCGTCTTCCCTCGATAACCTGAACAATTCCCATCTTAGTGATCTTTTCAGCTCTCATTTTGTCGATACGTTCTCCCATAAATTCTATGGAACCGTCAGTTACTTCGCCGTTTTCATGATTCAACAAACCGGAAATTGCCTTCAGCGTAGTGCTTTTACCTGCTCCATTAGCTCCGAGAAGAGCAACAATTCCACCCTTCGGTACCTTAATAGATACACCTTTAAGAACAAGTATCACTTCGTGATATTTAACTTCTATATTATTTATCTTTAAGATATAATCTTCATTTGAATTAGACAAAACTTTTCCTCACAGCATTCTTAAGATATTTTACAGTCTCACCAGCTTTATGCTGATGAGACTGTAAATTTATTCAAAAAATCAAATTATTTACCTAACCACTCATTTGCCCATTTCTTAGGAAATGCTTTTTGCATATCAACAGTATCAAATAAATAAAACTTTCCGCCTCTTAATTGATATACGCTTACACCGGACATTGCTCTGTGATCCTTGGAAGTAAAAGTTACCGGTGGAATACCGAGCCCAAGCTTAAGATTTTTGAATGTTTCAAAACCTTTCTTGAGGATCCCGGGACCTGTAAGATCACCGGCTTTATCAGCTCTTTTTAAAGCTTCAACCATTGCAAGTACGCTTCCCCATCCCTGAATAGTATGTATAGTCCTTTTCTTTTCATTAGGATGTAATTTCTTTGCATACTGCTTAACTTTATCCATTAGAGGAACATCCTGACCATAGAATGCCCATGGTGCACAGCCGTAAACGCCCTCGGCAGCTTTTCCGGCCCTGTCATTGAGATTCTCATCAAATCCCCAGTTCTTAATTAAATGGTCTGTCTTTAATTTCTGAGCGTATGCCTCTGCCAGAGTAATAGCTACTGTTCTTACAGTATTTGTATGAACAACTACGTCGGGACCGTATTTCTTCATAGCGGCAACTTGTGTTTGTGTTTCTTTGGCAGCAAGACTTACATTTTGATCGGGACCGATTTCATATCCAAGATATTTGGCATGTTTTTTTGCTTCCTTAATAGATGCACTTGAGAAGGGATGTCCAAAATGATAGCTGAACATTACCTTGGGTTTTCCCTTCTTGTTTTTTGCCTTCCAGTTTTTATTATACCATGAAGTTAAAAGGCCTCGTACCTGAGTTGAATAATCGGGTGCGATAAAAAAGTTGTAAGGAGCTTCCTTGGGATCATTAAGTTTAGCAGAATAAGATGCAGATACATAAGGAATCTTATCTTTTGCAACAGTCTTGGTCAAAGCTTCAGTGTCAGCCGAGCCCCAGCCAAGAATTGCAATACATCCTTTGGCTTTAAACTTTTCATAGATCTGCTTTGCCTTATCAGCTTTGTAACCGTAATCCTGCAGAAAAAGTTTGATCTTTTTCCCGTTGATACCGCCATTGTCATTAACATATGCAATGGCCTCCTGAATACCGAAGGCATAATCCTTGCCCACAGTCGAAGTAGGACCGGAAAGGTCGTTAAGCGAGCAAATGTTAATTTCGTTTCCGGCACTTTTCTTTTTGCCGCAAGACGTAAGCAGTATACCAGATGTAAGTACTACTGCAAAAAGTATTACATAAAATTTTACTCTCATTTTTCCCTCCAAAAATTATTTGTAAATCATTATATATTAAACATAATTTACATGCAAGCTAATTTAGTATGAGAAGGGCCATAAATTAAAATAATTTTTAATCTGCTGCCATCTGTAAGCCATACCATGCGGTTCAAATATTAAAAAGACACAGATGAGCAACCCAAAGACCGATTCTCTGATATAATTAAAGGCTGTTGACAAATTTGTCAGTTTTGCAGCCAGATAGTGCCACTGATACTGCTGTAATAGTTCGGGGATATCATAGGACAGATAATCCACACCTGTCTGCAATAATTCCATAACAATTACCATAAATATTGATCCGAAAATGACACCGTGAATGGAACCAACGCCGCCGATCAATATTATACCGACAAGCCATAATGAAAGGAACCATTCAAAATATTCAATATTGAACATGTGAGCATTTATTACAACAAGTACGCCTGCCAATCCAGCTATAAACCCGGCCACAAAAAAAGCAAGTAATTTATACTTAACTATATTTATTCCCATAACCTCTGCCGAAATATCGTTGTCTCTTATGGCAATCCATGCTCTTCCAACTCTTGAACGGATCAGGTTTGCCAGAATCACCGTAGAAATTACTACAAAGATTATCATCAGATAATACACATCGCTGATACTGTCAACCAGCCATGGCCCCAGTTTTGTATGATTATAGGGGATTGAGAAATTGTTCCCTTTTTCAGTAAAGCTGACTGCACACTGCTCAAGAATGAATTTGTACGTTATAAAATGAGCTGCCATTGTTGTAAGAATTAAATAGAAGCCTTTAACGCGCGCAGAAGGCAAACCGAAAAGAACGCTCCAAAAACCTGACGCAATACAGGCAATCACAATACTAATAGGATATGCAATACCCATATCGTGAAAAGACTGCGGCCATGGGAAAGCTACAAGCAGTGTGGAACTTATGTAAGCGCCGATTGCAATAAAAGCGCCATGCCCCAGAGTTAACTGTCCGCAATAACCTATAAGCAGCTGAACTCCAAGCGCTCCGAGTATTGTATATCCCAGAATATTAAAAATACTTAACCAGTAATCATTTGCAACATTGGGGATAAGGATCAGAACAACTGCAAAGAGTGCTATCATCTTACCCTTAATAAAAGTTGTTTGCCACCAGGAATGATCCTGGGAATATTTTTCATGGTATTTCCCGCATGGAAGAAAAGTTGACGACATATTACAACTCCCTATAATTGATTAATTTTATGATTTCTATCTCCATATATGTTATACTCTTTCTATGCGTTCCCAGCCCCAGAAGCCGTAAGGTTTAAAGAGCAAAAATACTGTCATAAATACAAAAGGCGCAATATCTTTAATGGAAAGAGGCACTCCTATGGTATTTATCAGCCAGCTGTCAACATAGGTTCCCACAAGACTTTCCATAACACCGATGGTAATACCACCCAGTATGGCACCGGGGACAGAATTCAAGCCGCCCAGAACAACGGCAGGCAGAACCGTAAGTCCCATATGGGCTATGGATATGTTAACTCCGCTGATATTTCCAAGGAGAGTCCCTCCAACTCCGGCAGCCATAAAAGCAATAGCCCATGCAATGGAGTATACAAATCGGGCGCTGATCCCAAGAGATAACGCTGCCATTTCATCATCGGCAGTTGCCTGCATAGAAAGTCCCCATCTGGTGAATTTAAAAAATGAAACAAAAATGATCAAGAGGATTACGGCAGCAACAAAACTCCACATAAAAACCTCTTTAAAAAGGATCGGACCGATTGAAATAGGTTCAAGTGAAAATACCGGAGGAGTAAACACATAGTTATCAACTCCCCATATCAACTGTACAACTCCCTTAAAAAAGAATGAAAGACCTACAGTAAGCATTATTGTAGAAAGTATGGATTCACCGATAAGTTTATCAAGAAAGATCCTTTCGGTAAGCAATCCGAGCAAAAATCCGATTATAAGAGAAATTATGATAGCAAGGAGAAAGGGAACACCCATGGAATAGAAGCTCAATGTAACAAAGGCTCCGATCAATGTCATTTCTCCCATTGCAAGGTTGAGCACTCCGGAACATTTATAAATAAGCACCCAGCCAAGAGCAACAAGAGCGTATATTCCGCCTGTCATAATGCCGCTTACAATAACATTTAAAAAGTTTTCCATTTCATTTCTCCAGATACAATTTGTTTTGCGATCCGCATATTAAAGTTCTGTCAGATCACTCTTTGCCAACAGTCATTATATGCAAATCAGTCTTAATATGCTGTTCTCTGCCGTCTTCATATTTAATTGTAGTATCAATATTAACCAGATCGCTATCGGAATAGAGCGCTTTGATTATATCGCTGTACCTTTCCTCAACAAAGGGACGGCGCAATTTATTCGTCCGCGTTAATTCGTCATCATCGGCTTCAAATGTTTTATAAAGATTCGCAAATTTCCTTATTTTGGCCACATCGGGAAGGTCTTTATTGGCAGTCTCAATCTGCTTGCGGACAAGCGCCAGAACTTCCGGTTTCTGAGACAGTTCCTGATAGCTTGTATAATTCAATTTATTCTCATCTGCCCATTTGCCTACAACCGAATAATCTATGCATATAACAGCAGTTATATAATCTCTTTTGTCGCCGATCACCCACGAATCCTGTATGTAAGGACTGAATTTCAATCTTGTTTCAAGATATTGAGGCGAAAAGGGTTTTCCGTCTTTCAGCGTAAATACATCTTTGGAGCGATCAAAAACCACCAGATGCCCGTCATCGTCTATAAATCCCTTATCTCCCGAATATAGCCATCCGTCTCTTAATGCCTTTGCCGTTGCTTCGGGATTCTTATGATAGCCAAGAAATACCGAGGGACTCCTTGTTAAGATTTCACCCTCTTCGGATATTTTTATTTCAGTATCGGGGATAGGCAATCCAACCGTATCAAATTTAATATCGCCGTTCCTGTGTACAACAGAAATACCAGCGACTTCCGTCTGCCCGTAGATCTGTTTCAGATTTACGCCCATTGCATGGAAAAATCTGAAATGATCCGGGCCCATTGCAGCGCCGCCGGTATATGCGCTTCTGATATTTGAAAGCCCGAGATGATCCTTCAGCTTCTTCTGAACAGTATAATATGCAATAAACTGAAAAAATCTCCACAGGAACGGTACAGGCTCCTTGTCAAATTTCATATTTGCAACTTTATATCCTACATACTGCGAAAACTCATACATTTTTCTCTTTATCCAGGTGGCATCAAGGTATTTTACCTGAACCGAACGGGTCATCTGCTCATACATCCTCGGAGCAGAAAACATAACATGAGGCCCTATTTCACGGATATTTTCTAATATCGTATCCTGCCCTTCGGGGAAATTTATAGTGAATCCCACCTGAAGCCCGCATGAGATAGACATCATCTGTTCGCCTATCCAGGCAAAGGGTAAAAAGGAAACATAATCGTCGGATTCATAACATGGGTCAACAGTCATCAGGTGTTTCCCCATTGTGAGCATATTGTTATGAGACAGAAGCGCCCCCTTTGGCAGCGACGTTGTTCCTGAAGTGTAAAAAAGGAGAACCACATCGTCGCCGTGCCCCGACTTTATCCTCTCGTCAAAAATATTGGGATCTTTTTTTTCATACTCTCTGCCCAGCTCTTTAAGCTTATCCATGCTTAAAAGAAAATCCTGCTTGTAATTTCTCATGCCTTTGGGGTCATCCCAGATTATTTTTTTAAGACTGGGACACTGGTCATATATTGCGAGAGCTTTATCAACTTCTTCCTGGCCTTCGCCAAAAATAAATTTCGTATCAGAATGTTCTATTATATACTTTACTTCTTCATTCAGACTGTCTTGAAAAAGCCAGACTCCCACACCACCGGCGCATAGAGCTGCCATTTCCGCCCAGAGACCCTCGGGACGGTTAGTGCCTATCATTGCAACCTTGTCACCCTTCTCAAGCCCCAGACTGATCAAACCGAGAGCAAGATATTTTACATTTTCATAGTAATCGTTCCATGTTATAGGCCGCCATATGCCATATTCCTTTTCACGCATGGCAACTTTATCTTTTCCGAAAGTATTTACCTGTTTTAAAAATAACTTTGGTATTGTAAGGTCTTTTGTAATTTCCATAGTTTTCCGATTTATCTCCTGGTGGAATATAGATCTTCTTCACCTAAGTAAGCATTTACAACGTCCTGATTTTTCTGAACTGCTTCAGGTGTATCATCTGTAATTGTATTACCAAAATTTAATACTAAAACCCTGTCAGACAGGTCCATTACAACTCCCATATCATGCTCAACGAGAAGACATGTGACTTTCCAGCGTTCTTCTTCATTAATATCGAGAATAAATCTGGCCATATCCTCAACTTCCTCAAGATTAAGACCCGCAAGCGGCTCGTCAAGAATCAGCAATTCGGGCTCCATAGCAAGCGCCCTTCCGAGCTCAACTCTTTTTTGAAGTCCGTAAGGAAGCATACCGGTAGGCTTATGTCTTATATGCTCTATTTCAAGAAGATCTATTATCTCTTCTTCAATAAATTTCCTGTGTTCAATCTCTTCCTTTTTTGTTTTTCCGAGATAACAGGAACCGCTGAATATTCCGGATCTATAATGTATATGCCTTCCAAGCCGTATATTATCAAGCACACTCAGACCTCCGAAAACCTCAACTTTTTGGAAAGTTCTGGATATTCCAAGCTCGGATCGCTTATAAGGCTTAAGGTGATTTATCTTCTCACCTTTATAAAAGACTTCCCCTCTTTGGGGACGATACAGGCCGTTGATAATATTCATCATAACTGTTTTTCCGGCGCCGTTAGGCCCTATAACAGAATGAATTTCACCCTTTCTGATTTCAAGATTAACGCCGGAAAGAGCGCACACTTTTCCGAAAAACATGTGCACATCTTCTAATTTCAAAAGGACATCGCCTTCTTTAAGTTCTGTTTTCTTTGAAACGACCAAGACAGGCCTCCACTTCATTTAAACATTTTTCAGGGCCTAAAAAAGGCCAATTCTGTTTTATATAAAATAGTAATTTTAACAGTAACTTTGTAATAACAAGAATACAAATTTTTAAACTAATACTTTTACACTCAATTTACAATTCTATCTATAAGTACCCGCTAAAGTTTGCTCTTACTAAATAATAATATTGATATTGTTATGCTATAGTGCTGATTATGACCAGTAACATGTATTCGAACAGTTTTAATTTGTACAGCTGGTTTTTTCTATTTATATTCATTTTATAATTGCTATATTATATATGTCAAGAAACATTTTTACTATTTTAAAGATCAGGAATAAAATTTATACATATAATAAACTTTATGTAATCTTTAAAATGCACTTTGTGTTAATCTTTGGTATTTGTCAATATTTATTTTAAAAAAAATTTACTATTAGTTAATATTTAATGACGAAAAATATTAACTAATAGTAAAGAGGCCGCTTCAATCCGGATCTGCCTTGAATAAATTTTATTCAATTATTAATAATATTTCAATTGACACCAGCATTGAAATAGTGACTATTTTAAGCAGAGTTTGCAGTTTTGAGATATTGAGATTGAAACCGCCGCAAAATAATTTTTTTTGGAGAGGTTTATTATGGAAATTCAAAATATTTCCGGCCCCGATATAATTCCTCAGGGCTTTTCGCCAACAGAAGAACCCGAAAATGAACTGTCTAATGAAGCTCTTAAAGTGAACCCCGATGCCAGGCAGTACAGCGAAGAAAATAAGGGTAATTCCATTGACACTTACGCATGATCTCCTTCAATAATGCCGTAATCAGAAGTTTAGAGATTATGGGTGAAGATGTAATAGACAGACTCATGGAGAAGCAGATCAAAACATTGTAAAAGAGGACTTATTTTCGGGAAATATTGTAAATCACGTCCTTAATGTAATCCCTTCTTATTTCAAAATAATATATATTATTTTCTCTGCACTCCTCCTGTGGTTTAATAAAATGTCCATATTCATTGATAAGATTTAAAAGTTCTGCCCTTGTATTCATTTTCATATTTACATTGTTGGATATTATATATTTCTGCAGAGTAACGAAAGCTCTTTTTTTCGATTTATCTTTAACATCTTCAATCCCGGACCGGCATTCCTCTTCTGTTGAAATTATTATTACTCTGAAAAGGTTGTCACCTATAAATCCTTCTTTTAAGTATTCCCTTTTTATAGTGGAATTGCCGCCATTTTGAGAACTACTTTCTTCATTAGTTCTCTCCTTTGTCATGTCTTTCTTTGCGCAGGCCGGCAGCAGCAAAAATATTGTGCATGCGGTCAAACAGTAAAGATAGATCCCATATTTTCTATGTTTTTTCATTCCTTTCCATCCAAAATAGACAAAATAGATAATTAATAATAATTATAGAGACATTCTGTAAAATCAAGACAATTTTTTTGCTTTAACGCTTATTTATTATTTAATATGGAAGAGATGAATTTTGCCCAAAAAGTAATGGCACTCATTAATAGAAAGTTATAAATTGTCCGAAAAAATAATAATTGCTGCAATTGAGACCGGCAATTTATACATTTCATGGAGAAAAATGAGATGGGTAAACCCATAAAACCTTCGGCAGACCGCTTAATTAAATCGGGCCTGATTTCCAGACCGAGTGCTCCTCAAAAAAGCCCAAGGCATACTGATAAGCTTATCTTCTTTCCTGACTGGTGTAAAAAGTGCGGATTATGTACTGCAGTATGCCCTACAGGGGCGCTGAAACAGAATGGGCATGATAATCCTGTTCTGCCTGATCAGGACAAATGCAGATTATGCTCATTATGCTGGAGGATCTGCCCCGATTTTGCCATTGTAAAAAATCCCGAATTTGAGGATAAAGAAAATGACGCTCAATAGAAAATCTCCCCGCGGAAATCCGTTGCTTTTTATTCAGGGAAATGAGGCGTGCGTCTATGGAGCGATACATGCCGGATGCAATTTTTTTGCCGGATATCCCATTACTCCCTCAACCGAGATCACAGAGGGGATGTCCGTTAATCTTCCCGGAATCGGCGGAACCTTTATGCAGATGGAAGATGAGATCGCATCCATTGCAGCAATTATCGGGGCATCTGCGGCAGGAGCGGTTTCAATGACAGCTACTTCCGGCCCCGGTTTTTCCCTTATGCAGGAAAATATAGGTTACGCATATATGGTACAACTGCCCATAGTTATTATTAACGTACAGCGAGGCGGGCCGTCAACAGGTCTCCCCACCATGCTTTCCCAGGCAGATACGATGCAGGCCAGATGGGGAACCCACGGAGATTATACGGCAATAGTATTAACCGCATCCTCCGTTCAGGAAGCCTATAACGTTACAATAAGAGCTTTTCAGATTGCAGATAGATTCAGCACTCCTGTAATTGTTCTCCTTGACGAGCTTATCGGCCACATGAGAGAAAAAGTGGAATTGACTATGATCAATAATAAAAATCCTGTCAGAAGAAAACTTCCTGAAGTGCCGCCGGAATGGTATTTCCCATACAAAAACACTCTTGATATGGTATCCCACCCTGCCCCCTTCGGCGAAGGTTTCAGATACAATATAACGGGGCTGATTCACGACAAAGCCGGTTTCCCCAGCTCCGTAGAACATGAAGTCATCAACAGGATGGAATTTTTAAGAAATAAGATAATGCAGCACTGTCAGGAGATATGGGATTACAGAGAATTTTATACTGAAGACGCAAAATATTTAATAATTGCATACGGCAGTGCGGCTCGTGCCGCAAGAGGAGCCATCGAAACCTTAAGAAATATGAGAATAAAAGGCGGCCTGATTGAACTTAAAACAGTATGGCCCTTCCCTTATCTTCCAATATCTAAGATCGCAGAAAAAGCAAAATCCAAGATCATTTTTGTTGCTGAGAACAATATGGGCCAGCTTGTACATCCTGTAAATGAAATATTTTCAAATTCGGTTAAAGTCTTTAATATAAACAGGTTTGACGGACACGCCATCGATCCTTATGAAATTGTAGATATGGTCAAGGAGAATATATATGCATGAACTTTCCGATGTATACTCATACCTGAGATGGAAAAAAAGATTTCCCGCAGTGTGGTGCCCCGGCTGCGGTATCGGTTCAATAATGGGAGCCATAATCAGGGCTATTATAGATCTTGAAATTCCCAAGGATGATATAGCTTTCATTTCCGGGATAGGCTGTACCGGCAGAATGCCTGTATATCTTGACTTCAATACTATGCATACCACTCACGGGCGGGCGCTTCCCTTTGCCACCGGAATAAAAATGCACCGCCCTGAAATGAAAGTAATTGTGGTTTCAGGCGACGGCGATTCTCTTGCCATTGGAGGCAATCACTTTATCCATGCGGCAAGAAGAAATATAGATATAACGATGATTCTGGTGAACAACAGTATCTACGGAATGACCGGAGGACAGGTAGCCCCCACAACTCCTATCGGCAAAGTGACTCATACAATGCCCTACGGCAATTACGAACCTCCCTTCAATCCGGTCGAGCTGGCAGTATCTGCCGGCGGATCATTTGCAGCAAGGGGAACAGTATTTTCAATTTTGCAGACAACCGGTTATATAAAAAAAGCCATTAAGCACCCGGGATTTGCACTGGTAGAAATTATCAGCCAGTGCCCCGTTCAATATGGCAGGATGAATAATCTCGGCAGCGCAAGAGATATGCTTCTTATGCAGAAAAAAAATTCAGTGCCTATTAAAAAGGCAAAGGAAATGTCTGAAGAAGATCTTGATGGAAAAATAATCACAGGTATTTTTAAAGAAGAGATCAAAACAGAATATTCAAGCGCTTACAGGAATTTTGCAAAGGAGATCAGGGATGGCACGGGAAGAGAGGACTCGCCATGAAAAACGGCACTAAAGCAACCGCAAAGAAAGGTACCGGTAAAATTAACAGAGTGACGATCAGAATTTCCGGTTCCGGAGGACAGGGAATAATTTCAACAGGTATGCTTCTTGGCGAAGCAATAGCTATCGGCGATGAAAGGAATGTTTCCCAGAGCCAGTCATACGGACCCGAAGCAAGAGGAGGAGCCACATGCGCGGATATAATTGTAAGCGACGGAGAGATATTTTTCCCGGAATGTAATCTGCTCGATATCCTTGTGGCCTTCACCTATGAAGCATATGAGAAGTATGCATCACTGACCAGAGAAAAGGGGATCATTATTGCGGACCAAAGCGCGGTGGATGTATTGTCCGGGACAGCAGAAACGATAAAAGTACCCTTTATAGAGACTGCGAGAGAAAAATTTAGCAAGAGTATTGTAGCTAATATGATCGCTCTCGGTTTTTTGTCCGGCTATACAGGCATAGTTACGGGAGGATCCCTCCTTGATGTTGTCAACGATCATTATGCAGGGTCAAAACACAGAGACGCTAATATCAGAGCAATAAATGAAGGATTTAAACTTGCCAGAGAGTATGCAGGCTCGGCAAAGGTATTTATCTGAAATATCCCTTTTATTAATTTAATTTTTGCCGTATCTTTTCTTCAAAATTAAATTGACTTTTTAATTAAATTCTATTTATGATCAATAAATTTGCATAACCAAAAATTATTATTATTTTAAAGAAAAGAATTTCACCATATTCATTAATATTAAAGTAAGGAAGGATAACATGAAATACAATGTTATATTAAAAGTTTTGATATTTTCCATGCTTACAGGTTGTTTTGCAAGTATGCCGGTAATTAACAACGCTTATATAGAGAGCAAAAGCGATGCGGAGAAAACCGCTCTTAATAAGATAAAGAGTGAAATAATATCAATAAACAAAGAGATCAGAGAGATTGAAAAATCGAATGATATTGCCAAACAGAAACTGGAAGTAGTAAAAAAAAGACTTAAAGTTTATAATGCCACAGTTCCGCTGCTGGAAGAATTAAAAAAACTATATATTCTTCTCGGTAATAGTGAAAAACTTCAGGAAACCGGAAACGAGTTAAAGAAAGCAGCAGATGATATTAAGAAAAACAGGCTTTACCTTGATTATTATGAAAAATTTCTTGAATACCAGGATTCGTTGCTCGAAGAGAAACACGCCTTAATGTCAATAAAGATCGCTCAGGGAGAACTTGAGAAAGCATATATTCTTTCTCCAAAAGATGAAGATTTTCTTTCCACTCTGCCTGCAAAAGAGAAAAAGTCTCTCTTGAAATCCCCAAAATATAAGGATAAAAGCTGCGCAGTAATGAGCAAAAATATCAATGTGGATGTTTGCAGCATACTGGAACACTATAACAAAAGAAAAGAAAAATATAACAAAAAGCAGAAAGAGAAGGATAAATCCTATTCTCAACTTAAAAAAATTAAAGAACGCCTTGAAAAATCCGGCGGGATGCCGGTTTTTTAACACTGGAGCGCTGTAATGAAAAAAATAATAAAAAAAGCAACTATTCTTCTTTGCTGTTTTATATTATTCTTCCTGATCAAAAACAATGCCGATGCGGACCTCTTCTACTCTGCCTCTCAGTATAATAAATTAAATAATGAAAAAATTGCCGTTGAACTTGAACTGAATGAAATGTTCAAGAAAAAAGTCAATCTTGAAAACGAACTTCAGCAGCTTAAAGAGCAGTATGAAAACGATAGATTTAACCTTACTAAAAATATTGAAAACCTTAACAGAGAGATCGGAAATCTTAATAAACTGATTGAAAAGATTAAAAAAGAGAAAGCCGAAGAAAGATCAAGACTCGGCAACAGGATCAAAGAACTCTTAAGCACAATTGATCTTCTTAAGAGAAAAAGCAGCAACAGGGAAAAAGACCTTCTTAACAGAAATAAAGAACTTCAGCTCTCATACGAGAAGGAACTGGATGACTTAAAGGAAATACTTGATGAAGAACGCAGAAAGCATATAAAAGAAATTAATGACCTGCGGAAGGACTATGAAAGTAAAATTTCCAAATTGATGGATAGGATCAAAAATCTTAACCGTGAACTGTCTCACCTTAAAAGACTTACAGAATCTCAAAAACGCGAGCTTAACAGGATGGCGCAGCAAACAAACGAACTGGAGAACCAGCTGCAGGATGAAATAAAAAAAGGCCAGATCAGATTAAAGAAATTTCACGACAGGCTGATAATAAATATTGACGACAAAATATCATTTAATTCCGGTTCGGCAAAACTTAAAAAGGAGATTTTACCGGCGCTGAGAAAGATATCAGAAATATTGCTGAAATATCCTGAAAATAATATTGTTATTGAAGGCCATACGGATAATGTGCCCATCAGATCAAAAATAGGATTCAGGGATAACTGGCATCTATCAACAGAACGCGCTCTCTCGGTTTTAAACTATCTGCTTAAAACAAAAAAGCTGAACCCCCGAAGATTTTCCGCAGCAGGGTATGGAGAATATCATCCTATAGTACCGAACAATTCCAGAAAAAACAGAGCTCTGAACCGGAGAGTCGATATAGTTGTATTGCCAAGGCTAAAAGTTAAAAAATAATAAAATAGAAAAAACTCCGTTACTCAAGCAGCAGAGTTTTTTCTATTTCGTCTCCATCCGATATTTTAAAATTTCTTACCCACTTCATACCTCTGCCGTACCAATCGTTTACTCTGATGTCATATCTGCCCGGGCCAAGTATAATTTTATGGATCTTTGCTCCGGTCGATTTTTTAAAAAGAGCTCGGCTTCCTGATCTGTATACCGATACTACTGTAAAGAGAACAGTTCCGTCTTTTCTCCTGCCGGATATAATAATTATACCTCTCCTGAATAATAATCTCTTTTCATTCAGACCGTAATCGATTCTTATCCCCTTTAAGAATTTAATCTGATTTGTATCAATGTCCTTTACTTTAATATCATAAATACCCGGATCAAGCTTAATGCTCTCCGCTTTAACTTCTATTCGTTCTTTTTTAAGTACGAGTCTCTTCGTTCCTGACTCATAAATTTCAACTTCCGTATCAATTACTTCACCCTTTCTGTTTAGAGATATAAGATTGAGCAGAGCTTTTCCGAAAAAAACATTTCTTTTTAAAACCCTATTTTTTATTATTTTGATATTATCCAGAGTTAAATACCGGCCTGTCTTTACGTCAATAATCTTTACTTTATAATTACCGGGATCAAGTTTAAAGGCTGCGGTAAAACCTTCTGCCTTCTGCACTACGCTATTATTTCTCAATGCTTCAGCTTTAATAACAATTCTGTTATCATTAATGTCTGTGCCGGTTAGAATCAAATTATTAATTAAGGGTTTTTCTTTTTTTTCAACTGCAATGGATTCCTCAGATATAAGCCTGTTCAGTTCGGTCTTAAGCTGTTTTTCTTCATCAGCTCTGACAACAACACCGCCGTAAGGTTTTACTATGCAGTTTAAAGGCTCAATTAAGGTTTCGGGGATCCCCAGACCCACAATATGGATCTTTGAAATTATACCGGCTTCTTTCAGCTTCAGTGATACTTCACAGGGATTCTTCCCGCAAGTTTCATATCCGTCAGTAATGATGATTATTATTTTTTTTCCTTTAATTTTTTTATCAAAATCGTGCGGCGCTTTTCTCAGCGAATAAGCAATGGGCGTATTGCCTATAGGAACAACCTTCTTAACTACCCTCTTTATTTCTTCTGCAAAGTTATTCTTGATAGGTACTTCAAGCACAGAATTCCTGCATAGTTTATTTTTATGTCCGAATACTCTCAATCCTACATAGAGGTCTTTTCTTAATTTCAATTCATCAACCAGTCTGTTTAATGTATTTCTGGCAATTGTAATTTTACTTATTCCATTAATTCTGTTTCTCATACTTCGGGAGGCATCAAGGATAAGCTCAATCTGCGTGATTTTTTTTTCCGCGGATAATTGATACAGCGGTACAAATATGATCATTATCAGAATTATTGAAATCTTGATACAGGGTTTCATCTCTCTAATTTTTATTATCCTCTCTAATAATATCCTACTGACAAAAATTTGCAAAAATGATATCCGCTTCATGCCTTGATTTTCGCGAGCAAGGCCCCGGACGAAAAACCGCACAGATGGCTCTCCCATGAGACAATGTAATTGCCCGGCAGAATTCTCCATACCGCTCCGCCGTACAAAAGAAAAACCATCAGCGATACTATAATTGTTCCGGCTTCTTTTCTGAATATGCCTGTAAAGATCAGGTATCCCATCATGCCGTAGATAATACCGCTTGCTCCTATATGGATCGCATCGGATCTTCCGAGCAGAAAAGGCGAAATAACAATACCGAACTTTTACTCTTACTCTATAACAGGTTTATTAATTTTCAACAATTTTATTGATCAAAAGAGAAGGAATTATCATTATTTTCTTGAAAATCTTATGCAGCTCTATTTTTGTAATATCATATACAATGGAGACCGTTTAAAACATGAAGAATAAAAGGATTAATTTTAACAAAACAATTACTATCGAATTCTACGTGGATCTGAATAAAAGACTTCATATGATTTATAACACTACCAATATGATGTTTACCGACTTCCGGGGAAAAATTGAAGATGCGGAAAAATTTGCCGTGTAATATGAAGAATTCCAAAAAAAATTTCCTCTGAGGTTTAAGAAATATCAATATCCCATTCATCACTTAAAATAGAAAGGATTTCGGCTTCCTCCTCATTAATTTCCGCATCGGCAACGGCAACTTCCAGAGCATATTTTACTATATCATTCTTATGCTCGCTCGACTTAACCTTCTTAATAAGGTTTCTTATATCGTCGAGAGTTTTTATTTCTCTGTCAACATCATTAAAAATTATACTAAAATCGTCGAACCCTTTTTCTTCTGCGATCCTGTTGATTTTCTCAAGCTCGTTCTCAGTCAACCTGCGGTCTGATACGGCAATGAATTTTATTATTGAGATCAGTGCCATCTTTTCATCTCTGCTGAAGGACTTTATCATAATTTTCTCCACATTATTATCAATTTACAGGTATTATAAAATCTAATTGACATGGAAATTGTCAACCATATTACTTAAAATATAATTCATATATTCCCGAATATATTTCAACGGGCAAAATGAGCAAATCAGGAATAAAGAGAAAGACAATAATAATCTGGTTAGTAACAACCCTGTTATATATCAGCTGCCTGAATAGAGAAAGCAGCGGCAGGGAAAAGGGGCCTCTCTTTTTGCAGGTCCATTTTACTAATCCTCTGTCCGATATCTCAGCAGCACAATTAAAAAGAATATTGTCCGGGCAGATAGATAATTTTAAGGATATTGGCGGCCCCAAGAGAAGAATACGGATCTATACGGATAGACTTATTCATAACAGAGTAAAAAATAATTACCCTGCTTTAAAATCAACTAAAGCCGACTTCAGAAAGAATACAGTCTTGTCATCCAAAAAATCCTTTTTAGGAATCAGCGATATTAACGGGTTGATGCCTCACTTTAAAGTTTTATATATCGAGAATACTCTTCCCTGGGGGAAGATCAACAGCGATTATTCATTATCTGCGCCGGGAAAATATTCATTTAAGATTTCCGGAGTTGTCAGATGGATCCCCGAAAATGAAATCACTGTAATCCAGACAGGAGTGACTGCAATGACCCGCGCTTTTATAAGAAGCGTTGAAAAAAAGGGAGATATTCTTTACCCCATCAAATATACCAGGAGAATTACTTCTCAGGCTGACATTGCCGCAACATCAAACGAAGTTTCATTTCTTGACCCATGCAGATATCCTCATAAAAGCTCTTTGACCTTCTGTTCTCCGAAAAAATATTTTGATATTCTCCTTAAATCCGGTTTTGATATTATTGAATTAACAGGCAATCATAACAATGACTATGGGTATAAATACAACAGAGATACAATCTATCTATTAAAAAGAGAGGGGCTTCTCTATTATGGGGGCGGATTGAATATTGTTGACGCAGAAAAAGTACTTTATACTAAGATTAAGAATGCTAAAATAGCATTCATCGGGTTTAACCAGTGGGGCCCCGCATACGCTTGGGCAACGGACACTAAACCCGGAGCCGCCAGATTATCTAAAACTAAATACATCAATTCAATAAAAGAAGCTGTAAAAAATGCGGATATAGTTTTTGTTTCAGTACAATGGGGAAATGAAAACAATCCCGTCCCTCATAGAATACAGAAGGAGTATTTCAGGCTGGCTGCAAAACTGGGCGCAACCATAATGGTATCCTCGTCAGCGCACAGAGCAATGGGCATAGAATTTTTTAATAAGAGGTTTATTTCATACGGGCTTGGGAATTTTCTATTTGACCAGATGCAGTCGGTTTATCACAGAAGAGGGGTCATCGCAAGGCATCACTTTTATAATAAAAGGCATATCCAGACCGAACTTCTGCCCTATATGATCTATAACTACTCACAGCCGAGACTGCTGAATGGAAAAGAGGCGGAAAGATCAATGAATTACATTTTTAGATACAGCCTTGGAGAAGTTTTCGGAAAATAACCATATCAAAAAGCATCGGTTTTGTCCCTTGGCAAAGGGTAAAATCCCGATCGGATCATATATGGAAATTTTCAATGATGATCGGTATAGCTTTCGATCTTAATTTCCGTAATTGGGCCCATAATGCCGAATTGATTCACTATCCTTGCCTTAAGGGAGTTTATGCCCGGCTTCAGCTTCAGACGAAACGATCCCGCACTCATTTTCCATCCGCTGTTATTAACGTTTACAAGAAATGCTTTAAAGTTGGGCGTATAACTGCCGTCTCTGTCAGAGCTCAGAATAATTTCAGCATAACTTCTGTTATTATATACATTTCTTCTGATCTCGACAGATGCACGGTTAACAGGATGAAACATCATCTCCTTCCCATCAATTGCCTTCCTTTTTCTGAAAGCCCATTTCTTATCATGCCTGTTTATTCTGTCTTTTATTATATAAATAAGATCCCAAATATCCCTGCCGTCTCCTCTTTTATGCGAAAAAAAATTATTTCTTCCGGGCATTGCAATTTCATAGGTATAGCCAAGCCAGTTTTTGTCTACAGGCATTGTTTTCCATAACTTATTATCGCTCCTTTTCACAGGCAGATCGCTGTATGAGTAATCTATTCTGCTCTCACCGGCCCCGAAAACATATATAACATCTTTTCCTCCGTTTTTGATCCATTCATTTCTTGCTTCATAAAGAGACAGAGGAATCCCCTTTTTTTCAAGATGTATATTCCAGGTGGGATCAATAAAAACCCATTTATTATACTGATTTGACCAGACATCATTGAGGGCATGTTCTCTGCCGTCAGGTTTTCTCACAAAAAAATATCTTGAAGTCCACCCAAGGCTGATTGCGCACTGCATATATACTGCAGAAAAATTTGTACAGAGAAAGGGCCGCCCCTTCCGGGCTCTTCTTAGAATTACAAGGGCATTTCTCAAATTCTGTGTTCGAGACACAAAATCGTACTTTATATTGTAAAAGACCCAGTTTTTAAGGAGAATCATCCTCTCAAATTCATCACTGCCGGACGATATATACCCGCTGTAATCAAATTCGGAAATTAAGGTTTTTAACTGAGGCGTATTATAGGATTCATGATAAAACCTTATGGGGCTGATCTGAAGATCATAGGCATAAAGAGCGGTACAGAATAAACATAAAAGTATAAAATTACCGGCAGCGTATCCTGCGGCTCTGTTTTTCCCGCCGGTTATTTTCAGAAAATCTTTACAATTCATAAATTTATAGTAAAACTTATTGCCCATTGCCGGAAGCAGGAACCTTTATGCCGCCTTTTTTTTTATAACTTTCCGCTATTCTGATCCTTTCGAGAACATCCGGATGCGTATGGTAAAACCATGAATAAACAGGGTTAGGCAGCAAAAATGATTTATTTATCTTTGCCAGTTTTATTTTCATCTCGATGAATGTTTGAGGATCATTTGTCATTTCAATGGAATATCTGTCTGCCTGTTCTTCAATTTTCCTGGAGATGGAATTTTCCACAGGTTTTGTAAAAAAAACAAAAATGACGATCAGCAAAAACAGCTGAGGATGATTTTCCGCACGGGCCAGCTCTTTAATGCTTTTATCGGTTATTTTTTCTGAAAAAATATTAAAGAGGGGTATTGCTATTAGTACTCCAAGAGTTCCCAGCAGTATTCCGATAAGCATATGCTCTTTCTTATAATGCAGTATTTCATGGGCAACAATAGATAGAATCTCTTTATGGCTAAATTTATCCAGTAAAGTATCATACAAAAATATCTTTCTTTCAGCGCCTGTACCCGCCAAGTATGCATTTGCAGCAGAGTTGTATTTACTCTTATGGATAATATATATATCCTCTATATTAATATTTGATCTTGCCGTTAATTTGAATATCTCCTCTTTTAATACAGGATCAGATATCTTTTTTGTTTCAAAAAAGAGAGGCGTAATAAATCTCGGATAAATTATAGATATCAGAATGCTCAAAACAAAGAATATAACAGGAATATATAAGAAATATTTCCTGGTCTTTAATACTACAGATGAAATAATAGCAAAAGATAATGATATAATAAAAATCGAGATCAATGAGGAGCTAAAAAATCTTAAAAGCCATGTAAAAAAACTTATCTCTGAGAATTGGAAAAGCCAGTCTCTGTAATAGCCTGTATAAATACTGAAGGGGAATCTTAAAATCAAAAAGAAAACAAATATTGACAGAAAAGACAGCAGTAACACTAAAAAATCGGATCTGATCTTTGATCTTAAAAAATTAATATAAACATAGTATTTTTTTTTAATTGCCATATAGAGCAATACCATAATTGAAAATATCCTGTATATAGTTGAAGGGATCATTCCATGAAGAAAGTAGGCTTTTCCTACGGCAATATCCGAACCGGTAAAATAATGGAGGGCCGCTTTTAACAGATCCTCATTACTGTTGCCCAGAATTCCCAATAATGAAAGAGTAATTATAATTACAATATACAACAGGGCTGTGATCTTAAGTTTTTTCATTCTTTAAAATTTTCTTCTTTTCAAGCCTGCTCCGCAGCGTCATGTAAGACTTATCAGCCTGCTCTTTTACATTGGAATTCTTATCGTTTTTTGCCTTTTCAATCACTTCCAATGCTTTAATTGAATTTATCTTCTCAAGCGCCAAAAGAGCTTCAATCCTTACATCATAATATTTATCATCAAGTACTTTTTCTAAAATATCGATAGTTTCCGGATCTCTGAAAAGTCCCATGGATCTGGTTGATTCAATTCTAACGCTTTTATATTCATCAAAGCAGGTTTTACATATAAGCGGCAAACCTTCATAGATCTCCTTCCTGCCGATCTCTTGCGCCATTTTCTGTCTTTTCATAGTATCTTCACTCATCCGCTTTACAAGCTGCATAAAAGTCCTGTTCCCCAGAGCTTCTCTTGCCATGTCACTGTCGATCGTCTCCAGCGATTCTTTTGCCGCTTTTCTCACAGCAGGATGTTTATCTATCAATGCGCCAGTTAGAAGGTCAACGACAAGATCAGTTCCTATCTGCCCAAGCGCATGCACTGCCGCTGTTCTTATCTGAAAATTATCACTGTTAAGCGAATCTATAAGCCGCTTCACAACAATACCGGCTGTATAATTTCCCAAAGCTTTCAATGCTTCCAGTCTCACAGTCACTTTCCTGTCATTTGATGCTATAAAGAGAATATTAACCGCATCTATATTATCGTTTTCCGAATTTTCAGCAAGCGCTCTTATGATCTTTATTTTTTCTTTTAGTTTACCCTGAACAATGATAGAATGAAATTTTTCAAGAGAGCCCTTATAGCCCTTCTCAAAAAGATCTATTGCTGCGGTTAAACTCACATCCTTGTCAGGATCATCAATTAATATTTTCAGCCTGTCATAGAGTTCTTCATCGGGAAGTTTTTTTAACAGCGTTGTAAATGCATTCAGCCTTGTTGATGGATTCTTATGATTTAACAGGTTCAGCAAAGAATCAATATCATTTTCATTTTCAGGTTCTTTTGAGTTGGACGAAAAAAATCCCATAATAGTTATAGTATTTCTCTGTTAATCGGTTAATTATTAATATTAAATATTTCATATTAATAATAATCACAGAAAAAGTTTAATTCAAAAAATAATTAAAGCATTTGGATATTTTTATTAGAAATCGAGAGTTTTAACACAACGGGGAAAAGGAATAACATCGCGAATGTTCTGCATGCCGGTAACGAACTGAACCAGTCTTTCAAAACCGAGGCCGAAACCGGAATGAGGCACTGAACCGAAACGACGCAGATCAAGATACCACCAGTAATCGCTGCTTCTTAATCCCGCTTCATCAATGCGGTTCTGCAATTTTTCATAATCGGTCTCTCTTTCGCTTCCTCCGATTATCTCGCCAAGCCTGGGGACAAGTACATCCATTGCCCGTACCGTTTTATTATCATTATTCGCCTTCATATAGAAAGCTTTTATCTCCCGCGGATAATCTGTAATAATAACAGGCTTCTTAAAAAGTTTTTCTGTCAGATATTTTTCATGTTCGCTTTGAAGATCGAGCCCCCACTTTACGGGAAACTCAAAATTATTTTTCGATCTTTTAAGTCTCTCCACAGCTTCGGTATAATCGATCCTGATAAATTCACTGTTAATAATATGGTCAAGATTTTTTAACAAACCGGCGCAAATCCTTTTGTCAAAAAATTCCATATCATCTTTGCATTTCTCAAGCACACTGGCAAAGATATATTTCAAAAACTCCTCGGCAACGTCCATATTAAGATCAATATCGCAAAAAGCCATCTCCGGTTCAACCATCCAGAATTCGGCAAGATGCCTGGCAGTATTTGAATTTTCAGCCCTGAAAGTCGGGCCGAATGTATATATATTTTTCAGGGCGCATGCATATATTTCACCTTCCAGTTGACCGCTCACTGTTAAAAAAGATCTTTTGCCGAAAAAGTCTTTAGTATAATCGATCTCACCATCCAGAACCGGCGCTTCGTTCAATTTAAACGTTGTTACCTGAAACATCTCTCCGGCGCCTTCACAATCGCTCCCGCTGATTATGGGAGTATGCACATATAAAAACCCTCTGCTCTGAAAGAAATTATGAATTTCAAAACTCATGGCATTTCTGACCCTGGCAATGGCCCCGAATGTGTTAGTTCTGGGTCTGAGATGCGCAATCGTCCGCAAAAACTCAAAGGAGTGCCTTTTCTTTTGAAGAGGATATTTATCTACAGGGGCATCTCCGTGAATTTGGATCTTATCTGCCAGCAGTTCAACATTCTGCCCCTGCCCCGGAGATGGAACAAGTCTCCCCCGGATAGTAACACCGGAACCGTTATTCAACTGCTGAATAATGGACTCATAATTTTCAATTTTTTTATCTACTACAGTCTGCAGATTATTTATTGTGGAACCGTCATTTATTTCAATAAATGTGATCTCCTTCGATTCTCTTCTGGTTCTGATCCATCCTTCAACGGTAATTTCCGAGTTATTGCCGTCCAAGGAAAGTATCTCTTTTATTCTTAATTTAACCATAATCTTTCCTCGTAATAGAATATCTGTTTTATTATCAATCCCGTATCAATTTTTCACTGCAAATTTTGCAGTAGTTTGCATCAACATCATGATAATCGTGTCCGCAGGAGCTGCATATTACCGTAATTTTATTGTCGCTGATGATAAACTGTTTGATCAGTTCCTTGATAAGCGTTATAATTGTATTTTCTCTTTCAAATTCATATAATATTAAATTATTTCATAGTTATAATACAACAAGAGTACAATTATCAAAAATCCATATATATTCTCTTCTGCTCTGCCACAGTTGATCTGGTATGTCTTCCGTAATTGTGTCCCGGCCATATAACAGTGGGATCGGGCAGCGAAAGAATTTTATTCTTTATTGAATTCATAATTTCACGGTAAGACCCGCCCGGCAGGTCCGTTCTTCCCATTCCTTCGGTAAAAAGAGTATCTCCTGTAAAAATATTCCCATTTACATAAAGACAGATACTTCCTTCAGAGTGGCCCGGAGTATGAATAACTCTGATTCTCAAAGAACCCACTTTAATGATATCACCGTGTCTAAGATACGCAGAGGGGCCGGGAGAACTGCTGCCTCCGGACACCCCGGAAAGGAACCTGTTTTTAATGCTTTTCAGGCTCTTTGCGTCCTTTTCATGGATCAACAACTGAGCTCCGGTTTTTTCAATTACATAATTGTTGCCGGAAGTATGATCAAAATGCCCATGCGTATTGACTACATATCCGACCCGTAAATCATATTTATTTATATATTTAAAAATTTTATCGAAATCCCCGGCAGGGTCAACCAGGAGGGCTGCCCCTCCTTTTCTGTCTGCAATAATATAACAGAACACCGCCATTCCTGTTACCTGAACCTGTTCAATAATCATCTAAATTCATCCTTTTAATCGGTAATATTTAATATCGCTAACTATCGATATACTATTGATCTTATCAAGAATTTTTTTATACAGGATACATATTAAGATAATTATTTATCCCGCATATATGACTTAAGAATTATTAAAGACGCTGAATAAGATAAAGATAAGCCGGTATTCTCACACAATTCTTAATCTTTTTAAATTTCATCTGCAATTCAACAACAGATCTCTCATTTTGAAGAGGCGACAGGTAGAGTGCCCCTTTGCTGTAAAAGCTGTCATTTTTAAGACTCAGCTTCAAAATTGAATCATAGTGCTCTTCAGGCATGCTGCTGCCAATAAGAAAATTGGAAGTTACTTCAATATTCTCATACTTTTTATTAACGGATATCATTTTTTGAAATGACTCTTCTACTGACTTTGCATCTACGGATTTTCCCAATCTTTTCAGAGTGTCAGGATGAGCGGACTCAAGTCCGATGTTAATATATGTGTAAAAGGGCAGTTTATTCAGCTCTTTAAAGAGTGAATCAGCACTTCCAAGAAATGAATTTACGCTTCCAAAAAAAAATAAATTAGAGCCATACATAAGAGAATTTTTCAGACCCAAAATTTCAAAGGTGCTCATAGCAGAAAATGTCAGGACATCCCTGCCGGCAAATAAGGCATCGTGTTCTCCGAGAAATACCGAATTGTAATTAATAAGGTCATTACCGTAAAATTCCTTTAAATTGCCGATCTGATCTGTAATTTCATTACTGCTTAACGCTGTAAATCTGTTCCCGCTCTTTATCATACAGAAACCGCAATTATAGATACAGCCCCTTGATATGTTTACCGGTATTACGTCATAATCAACATGCCTTGTATCAGGAGGCAAAACCGTAACTCTTCCTCCTATAATTTTGTGAAGCCTTTTTGACCTGCTTTCCAGAGCGGAATGACTATTTTTTCGTATTAATCTAATGAAACCTCTGCTTTCATTAGATAGTGTTGATAATTTTTTTAATTTAATTGTATAAAAGAGATCACTCAGCGAATCTATAGCTTCTTTTACATAGTTATTTTCAAAAGGGTCATAAGCAAAAATTGAATTTGATTCATAAGAGAAACAGGGCAAATAATATTCGCCGATAAAACTCTCTATGCCTGTATATATTCCCGGGGTATAATATATCCAGTCATTTCCGGCAGTTCTCTTTAACCATTCATCGGCTGGCCACTTTTTATTTTTTCCCTGCAAATACTTTATTTCACCATTCAGGTTAAACTGATAAAGATGATCATCAGTTTCTATTTCCGAATAAGCGCCATATCTTACAGGATAACTTACTTTTCCGTATTTTTTGGCACCGATGATATTTAATCTTACATCAAAATCGTTTAACTTTTTCAATTGTATCAATATCTTCTGGAAATTAAGAAATTTAACAATTTCTAAAAAATTTACAGATATTACAAAATAATGTCGTTCATTACACTCTACGTAGCGTTCATTACACTAACTGTTGACAAATAATAAAAATTATGTTATATATGCAACAAACTTAAGGTGTACATAGAAAATAGTTTAAGTAACAGTAAGATAAAAAAAATTTCTTCGGGATCAAACGTTTTTTAAAGTTATATAATGAGGGGATTTGTATTTGTGGGATTACAGTTGCCGGTATTTTTTAAATCCCCTCTCTCCCGTAGAAGGAAGATAACTTTTTCTGGGAGAGAGGGTTCCAGGGGGATGAGGGCATTTTTTTTACTGCACTTCCTAAAGTAATATAATATCTATTTGTGAAGTTATAATTATATCTAAATTAATAATAAATATAATAACCTAATATCTGTCAACAATTACCCGCTATTTTTTTTAAAATCTGCTTTTTTTTTACAAAATTCAATCAAAATAATTATCATTGATTCTAATTTACAAATTTACAGAAAGCATGATTTCCTGTAAAGTAAATATTTCACAATAAAAGCTATTTTATATTAAATTAATGTTAAATTTTGAAAAACTTGACATTATCGAAAAAAAACGAATACTCCCTGTCTGTTTCATCAATGAAATTTATCAGTCAGCAGCGGATCAATTGAGTTCAGATCTTTACGACTCAGTTTATCCCTGAAATTAGTGCTTTCATCTTCGATTATTTTATCAAGGTATTTCATCTGTTTTTCTATTGCATCAAGATAAAGATTTCTGTCAATACCGTGCCTTACTCTGAAATGTTCCCGAGCAAATTTGTATGTCTCCATATATCTGCTGACAAGCATCTTTTCCACACTTCTATAAAAATCAGCAGTCTTTTTTAGTATGTCAAATTCCGTATTGAACCCTGCAATTCCGGCTTCCCTATATTCATAATAAAGGAACAGGAGTTTTTCAAGGTATGCTCTGTTTGACATCTGTCCCAGCAAATCGGAAGTCCCAAGAATCGCTCCCGAAACTTTTTCATCACTATTTACAAAGTCTATTAAATCAAAATCAACGTCCAGCTTTGTTGAAAGTATATATTTTTTGATGGATCCTATATCGGAAACATTTATATCAAAATGATAATTCTGTTCTTCTAAAAAAATGATACTTCGCTCTACATGGTTCCGAGTGAATTTGGCTCCTGTTCCCCTGTTATCCCAGCTTCTCTGAATATATCCGACATCATGGAAAAGAGAAGCGGTCAGCAATCGGATTACATTAACTTGATTGAGTTTTCTGTTATTAGTCAGATTGTACCCGTCTATTAGCCTTGCTGCAGCAACAAAAACCTCCATTGTATGTTCCAGATCATGATAATCGGTATTGCATTTGTTAAATCCGGGGAATTTGCCGTTGAAAAGATCGATAATTTTATGATAACATTTTGTTAAATATGGAAAAGTATCACGGGGATAATAATTGCAGTAAATGCTTTCAACGGCAGTAATTATCTCTTTATGATCATTGATATCCAAAAGCTGTGATAATTGTACGGAATCGTAGTTGTCCATAACGGAACCCCGGTTATCCTCCCCCTCCGGCAAAATGAGTTGTAATAATTATTCGAATAAATATTACTGCAAAATATACTAAACAGCAAATAAAAAAGTGCAATTTTTAATTATTTTTTGATATCTCCATACCGCGCTTTACCGCCTTCAGATTATCCGGAATTGTTTTTCTATGATGCTCCGGTATTACTTCTTCAATAATATTTTCAATATCTTCATATTTTAAAAAATCTATCCGGCCGATCAATGTGCCCAGTGTCACCATATTAGCCAATTTTGCATTACCGATGGCAACAGCTTCGTCATTGCAGTTGACTTTTACAATATCTATATCATTCCGTTCTATGGCATCAGGAGGGATAAGATTTGAATTATATATTAAAACTCCGGCGCTTTTAAGAACAGGCTGATAAAAATCGAGTCCGATACGGTCCATTGCTATCAGAGCGCAGGGCATATTGGTAATTGGCGAACCTATATCCTCGTCCGACACAACAACAGTAACATTAGTTCTTCCGCCTCTCTTCTCTACTCCATAAGAAGGAAGATAGGTAATATTAAGCCCCTTCCTGATTGAAGCAACAGCAACAAGCTGGCTTATCATTTGAATTCCCTGACCGCCGAAACCGGTCATGATCATATCGTAATACATCTTTCAATCCTTATAGAAAATCTTTTCCGGTTCTCTCTTTAAATGTTCCCAGAGGGAAATAAGGTATCATTTCATTTTCCACTACATCAAGGGCTTCCGTTGGCGATACGCGCCAGTTTGTGCTGCACGTTGAAAGCATTTCTACAATAGAAAAACCCATATCATTCATCTGCATTTCAAAGGCTTTTTTGATCGTTCTAGAAGCTCTGTTCACATGCTTAGGTGTATGGAGCGCAACTCTTGCGGAATAGGCGACTCCTTCCAGTGTGGCAAGCATCTCCGCCATCCTTATGGGGTATCCCTCGTTTTTGAAATCCCTGCCGTATGGCGATGTTGTTGTTTGCTGTCCCAGGAGAGTTGTGGGAGCCATCTGCCCTCCTGTCATTCCGTAAACGGAATTATTTATAAAAAATACAGTTATATTTTCTCCTCTGTTGGCAGCATGAATAATTTCAGATGTTCCAATTGCCGCCATATCACCGTCGCCCTGATAAGCAAAGATTATCTTTTCCGGCCTTGCCCTTTTCATACCTGTTGCGCAGGCCGGAGCGCGTCCGTGAGGCGCTTCCAGTACATCAATAGGAAAATATTTATATAAAAATACACAGCATCCCACTCCGGGGATCCCAATAGTATTTCCTGTAATATTCAACTCGTCAAGAGCTTCGGCTACAAGTCTGTGCGCTATGCCATGGGTGCATCCGGGACAGAAATGGGTCTGCACCCGGTTTAAACTCTTCGGATATGCAAATACTCTATTCATCATTACACCTCATTTTTTGAGAGCCTTCAGAATCTCTTCGGCAATCTCATTTGGATAGGGGATCCCGCCTCCGGGCCTTCCGTAGAATGAAACTTCGGCATCTTTGCATAGGGAAACCTTCACGTCGTTAAGCATCTGGCCGGTGTTCATTTCAACTACAAGGATCTTCTTAATTTTATCCGAATAATCATGCAATTCGCTTTGAGGGAAAGGGAACAATGTTACAGGACGAAAGAGACCTGCCTTTACTCCATCCTCCCTCAAATATCTGATAGCTGTTTTCGATATTCTTGAGGGCGTTCCAAAGGCAACTACCATAATTTCCGCATCGTCCAGCATAAAACTTTCGGCTATGGTTTCTTTTTCCTCAATTTCTCTGTATTTTTTCTGGAGATCCCTGTTGTGGGTTTCCTGCTCTCCGGGGCCGAGAAAGAGAGATTTAAGAATTTGAGGGCTTCTGCCTTGGGCTCCTGTCAATGACCAGGGCTTCTCAAATACTTCCACAGTATGATCAGGCTCAAGTCTGCATGCTTCCTGAAATTGGCCGATCATAGCATCTGCAATTATCATTGAAGGATTGCGGTACTTATCGGAAAGCTCAAAGGCCTTAATTGTAAGATCAAACATTTCCTGAACCGAAGCAGGAGCCAATACTATATTTCTGTAATCGCCATGCCCGCCGCCATGTACGGCCTGACTGTAATCTCCCTGAGTGGGATCGATCCCTCCGAGACCGGGTCCGCACCTCATAATATTAACGATTACTCCCGGAATTTCCGATCCTGCCATATATGAGATTCCTTCCTGCATAAGAGATATCCCGGGACCGGAAGAAGATGTCATCGCCCTTACGCCGGAAGCTGAAGCACCCATCACCATGTTTATAGATGCGATCTCACTTTCGGCAGGAACAAAGGTACCACCCACTTTGGGAAGATTCATCGCCAGATATTCCGGTATATCATTCTGAGGAGTAATGGGATATCCGAAATAAAATCTGCAGCCGGCCTGTATGGCTCCTTCGGCAAGAGCAATATTGCCTTTGGTCAATTTTTTTTCACTCATTTATAAACCTCTATGGCGGTATCGGGACACATTAAAGCACATGTCTTACAGCCGGTACACTCCTCGGGCCCTTCTTCACTAAATAGGGCCGGGAAATAACCAAGCCGGTTATGTTCTTTTGATTCGGCGATAAGGTCTCTGGGACAAAACTTTATACAAAAATAACAGGCTTTGCATTTTTCTTCGTCAATAATTATATGTGCCATGTTAGAAAATTTCCTGATTTTTCTTAATAAATTAATTATAAAAAACAATAAAGTTGTTGTTTTTTCATCATACATTTAAAATATTTAGTCATAATAACAGTTTTAAAAGTTACTTAAATTAAGTCAACCAAAACAATTGGAATATGATCATTTATTTAAAAATAAGAGTCCCAATATTCTGATCTGCAATAATAAATCCCTTCCTGGAGGTACTATGAATAAAGATGTTAAAGTCGGCAAAAAAATAAAAGAAGTGAGAGAAGCAATGGGTCTCAGCCTTAAAGACCTGGCCGATAAAACCGGTTTTTCTACCGCTTTTCTCTCCCAGATTGAAAACCATCTGATCTCACCGCCTCTGGGAGCAATAATAAATATTGCCGGTTCGCTTGATGTTGAGATCGGAACTCTCTTTGACCAGAAAGGGGAAGCTCCCTTTACGCTGGTTAGAAAGGATCAGAGACAGACCACTTCAAGGGTTGCTTCAAAAGAGGGCGTAAGATACGGCTACTCTTACGAATCCCTTGCACCGGATAAGATCAACAGAAATATGGAGCCCTTTCTTGTAACTCTGGAACCCACATCCAAAAAGGGAGTTCCCTATAAACACGAAGGCGAAGAATTTATATTCGTCCTTGAAGGCAGAGTGGAAGTACAGCTTGGTGAATTTATCGATATCCTCGAACCCGGTGACAGCATTTACTACGATTCTACTTTTCCTCACAGAGTTTCATGCGCAGACGGAGAAAAAATTGCAAAGATCCTTGCCGTTATATACGCGTGAAAAAGCAACCGGTTAATCCCGGGGGAAAGGGAGAGACAGCTGATCAAAATCATCGTTTCTTTCAATTTTCTCTCTTTTATCTATTTCGTAAAGGTCTCTCTCTATGCTGTTCAGAAAAGCGCTTCTGGGATTTCTTAAAATCCTTCCCCTATAATTTCTTTTTTCCGCATGTGTCAGATAAAGACTCTCCTCCGTTCGCGTAATCCCAACATAAAGAAGGCGCTTCTCCTCTGCCAGCGCGTCATTGTCCGGACTGCCGAAAAGGCTAAAGGGGATTATCCCTTGCTCACAGCCCGGGATAAAAACAGTATTAAACTGGAGCCCCTTTGAAGCATGCAGCGTCATCAATGAAACCGCCTCCGCATTCGTATCAAAATCATCAACCCCTCTGCGGAGAGCGACTGCTCTTAAAAAATCATTATAATTGTTTTCAAATCTGCCGGCAAAGGAAGTGATCTTTTCCAGTTCTCTCTCTTCAACTTCCTGCCATTCCATTATCTTTTTTATTATATCAGAAACATTTACGCGGCTCTGTATCATTTCATAAAGCGACCTTTCCCTGCCGCCGGCATTTCCGGGGTCATTCATCTTCAACACTGATCTAAAAAGTTTCAATACCGAAGAAAAAGGCTCTTTCTCACAAAAGTGTTTAGTATCAATTACCTGATAAGCAATTCCATGATTTTTAAAGGCTTCTATGAAAGGCTGAAACATAAATGCGGAACGGCAAAGAACCGCAAAATCTGAAAAGCCCTTTGATGAATTTTCCCAATTGCCGTCGCTGACACCGCTGTCAATTGAAAAGCTTCTCACGCCTCCCAGCATCTTTTCTATTCTTTCGGCAATCCAGTCCGCTTCGCTTCTGTCAGTTTCCATTTGATGAATATGTATCCTCATCGTGCCCTCATTGCCGTTGAGCAGATCTTCTCTGTCTAAAATACAGCTTCCTGCCTTTAGAACGATCTGCGGGCACCTGTAGCTTTTATTAAGATTTATTACTGTTGTTCCGGGATAATCATGAAGAACCATCTGAAAGAATTCATTCTTTGATCCTCTGAAACTGTAAATGGACTGATCCGGGTCCCCGATGAGAAAGAGCTCCGAGTCATTTGCGGTAATTGCTCTGAGCAGATCGTATTGAACCCGGTTTATGTCCTGAAATTCATCAACAAAGATCCATTGATATCTCCCCCTATACTCTTTCGAAATAGGGCCCTTATTCTCAAGCAGTTCAAGAGGCAGTAAGACCAAGTCGTCAAGGTCAAAGGAATTATTTTTTATTAATTCTCTGTTATAAATATCAATTAGTTCCGGTCGGATATCTCCGGTGAAAACTCTCTGTTTATATAATCGTATCTCCCTTAATATCTTTCCCTTTTTTCTTTTATCATCTGTTATATTTTCAATTATATGCATTCTTTCATCGTCGCCGATAATAGTAAAATCTTTATCCCTGCCCAGTTCACTGAAATATTTTCCGATCATTGACAGACCGAAGGAATGATAAGTTGTTACATTTACGCCGGCTTCTCCTGCGCGCAGTTTGATCCTATGCGAGATCTCTTCCGCCGCATGATTCGAAAAGGTAATTGCCAGTATATCCGAAGGATTTACATTTTTCTTTTCAATGAGATATGAGATCCTTTCGGTTAGAACTCTCGTTTTCCCGGATCCCGGGCCTGCAATTATAACACAATTGCCTTTGTCAAACCGAACAGCTCTTTTCTGTTCCTGAGAGAGAATTATTCCGGCTCTATTTTCCTTATCCGCCTCTTTATGCTCTTCCGTAAACTCATTACCGTTATATGAAGCATATATATCTTTAAATTTCTCAATATCAAACCTGACCGAAAAATTCTTCCCCTCTGAAATACCGGTACCGGCCCTATTGTATCTGCTGCCGAAGAGGCTCCCGCCGTATAAATCGATCTCCTCCTCACTGAAAACTCTTATCTTCCCGAATTCACCGTCATACCCCTCTTCTACTATCACTTCGTTGTTCCGTAATCTTCTAACAGCCTCTGCCAGCAGTTCACTGCCTGCAGCCTCAATTTCATCTATACCAGCATCAAGCATAACGTAAAATTCAGGGCCAAGATTCTCAATGATTCCAAAATACTCTTTAACGACTCTTTTGGATTTACTGCTTTTTACCCGAAATATCTCGCTTATTACGTCGGGCAGTTGGGTTATTGAATAAAAATCTCTTTTATCCGGCGCTGAATCGATATCTCCCCTATCGGCAAGCCTGGCAACTCTGTGCATAACTCCTTTAGTAACCGCCTTCCCGCACACAGTACAGATCCCTTTGCGGGATATGGTTTCAAGAGGGTCCCAGCGAATATTGCATTTTCTGTGTCCGTCATAAAAATATTTTCCCTCCTGCGGATGGAATTCAATAGTGCCTATAAATCCCGAATCCCCCTTGAGCGAATTAAGTATATCCTTATAGGATAAACCGGAATTAAAGATATTTGCTTCTCTTCCGATTTTTTCCGGAGAATGAGCATCGGAGTTTGACACAAGTTTATACCTGTCCAGAAATGAACATACCCTGTTCATAGGCGGATCAGAGGACAACCCCGTTTCCAGAGCAAAGATATTACCGCTCAGATCTTCATAGCATTCTTCTATGCTGTCAAAACCGGATTTTGAGCCCAGTACGGAAAACCATGGCGTCCATATATGAGCCGGTATCAAAAAAGAATTATCGGACGTTTCAAGATGGTACTGTAAAAGGATCTTTGAATCAAGTCCCAGAATTGGTCTCCCGTCCGATTCAATACTGCCCACTCTCCGAAGTTTATTCTGTAATTTTTTAACGGCTTCAAAATGCGGAAACACGCATAAATTGTGTACCTTTCGGACTCTTCCGTCTTTCTTATAAATATTGCTGATCTCAGAGGATAAAATGAAATAGGGTTTCCTGAAATTTTCCTTATGCAGCAATTCTTTTGTTTCCTCAAGTCTGTACTCATCCTTAAGGGAATAAAGTCCGTTCTCCTGTAATTCCAGTTCCTCCTCAAGTTCTTTGAGCCATCCGGGATGAACCGCATCGCCTGTTCCTATAACGTCAATTCCTTTAATAACAGCCCAGTAATCAAGGTACCGCGGTATTAAATTTTTGCTTGTAGCAATTGAAAAGTGCGAATGAATATGAAAATCAGCAATGAATTTCACAAAAGCCTCAAAATAAATTTCTGTCTGTCCGATACTACAGAATGATCGATTTAAAACATAAATTTATTGTTTCTAAATATTGATGCGCATGCCTCAACAACATCGCTGCTGAAGGTTTTACCTTTTTCAGATTCAATTTCTTTCAGCGCGGTTTCAAGGCCCAATGCGGCTCTGTAGGGCCTGTGCGATGCCATTGCTTCAACAACATCGGCAACAGCTATGATCTTTGCCTCAATTAATATGTCTTTTTCTGTCAGACCAAGAGGATAACCGCTGCCGTTGATCTTTTCATGATGCTGGAGAACGATTTTCGCCACAGGCCATGGGAATTCAATCTTTTTTAAGATATCGTAACCGGCCTGGCAGTGGTTTTTAACAAGCTCAAATTCGATACCGGACAATTTCGCAGGTTTGGCAAGTATTTCCGAAGGGATGGATATCTTCCCGATATCGTGAATAGTGCCTGCCACATATATCCCTTCAATTTTTTCACTGTCGATCTTCATCTCGCCTGCAATTGCTCTGGCAAGATTGGCAACTCTTTTCTGGTGGCCTGCAGTATATGGATCTTTAAACTCCAGAGAGGACACGATCGCTTCGACAATCCCGTTCAGTGCTTTTTTTAACTGCATCGTGCGCCTTTCCACGATCTTTTCCAGATGTTCCCTGTATTCCCGATTCTTTTTTATTAAAGATGCCTTTTCAATCGCTTTATTTACCGCATGTTCAAGAATTGCCATATCGTAAATCGGCTTCAATACATAATCCCATGCGCCCAGCCTTACGGCTTCAATGGCGTCTTCAAGAACTCCCGTGCCGGAAACAACAATGATGGGCGTTTCCGAAGATTCCTTCTTTACAGTATTAAGAACATCCAGTCCGTCAACCTCGGGCATTCTCAAATCGCACAGGATCACATCGGGCTTCTCTCTTCTGAAAACTTCTATACCGCTTCTGCCGTTTTCAGCATGCAGAACTTTATACCCGCAATCCTCAAAATAAGCGGATATTGTGTTTCTGATCTGCTCTTCATCATCAATAGTCAGCAATGTCCTGCTATCCTTCTCAGTCATATTTAATTCCTTAGTGAGAATATAAGATTTTATTAACTGCAAATTACACTGAAACGATCTATTTTATATATTTGGCTCATTCTTGGGCAGTCTTATAATAAACTTTGTGCCTTCCCCCGGAACAGATTCAATTTTAATTGTACCTTTATGTTTATTTTTTATTATCATATATGATACTGATAAGCCGAGCCCTCTGCCCATGCCGGCAGATTTTGTTGTAAAAAAAGGCTCATAGGATCTTTTTCTTGTTTTTTCGTCCATCCCGATACCATTATCTTCAATCTCTATTTTTGCAAAATTTGTCTCGGATTCCGTCCTTATTATAATTTCAGGCAGCTCATTAATATATTTTTTTTCATATATCGATTCCGCTGCATTGCGGATCAAATTTATTATTACCTGTTCAATTTCGGATTTAAAACAGACTATATCTTCAAGACTTTTGTCAAAGAACGTTTTAAACTCAATATCTTTTATTCTGTACTTCTTTTTCAGAATATAATCATTTTTAGCAAGGCTGACCATATTTTCAATAAGTTTATTGATATTAACTCTATTTTTCTTTACTTCGCTTCTGCTGCTGAAAGTCAATAAGTCGGTTACAATTTCCGAGGCCCTGATCCCCGATTCTCTTATCCCATTGAGGAAATCAATGATCTTTCTTTCCTCCAGGTAAGAGCACATACTGCCAAAATCCAGGTTATATTTTTCTGCTGCTGTAATATTGCCGGGTAATTCCGGCGAAAGTCTCCTCAGTATATTTTGGGCTCCCTGCAGTATAATTGCCAGAGGATTATTTATCTCATGAGCCATGCCTGCAGCAAGGCTTCCGATAGTCATTATCTTTTCTCTTTCAATCATCATCTCTTCGGACCGCTTTCGTTCTGTGATATCATGCACAACCGAGGCAATTCCGATTATAGCATTACTTTCATCAACCAGCGAAGTATGATACCATTCGCATATTATGTTGCGCTCCTCCTTTGTAATATTGTCCGTTATTGTTCTGACCCCGTGTCTGCGGCTTAAGAGATCAAGCCAGAGACTGCCGAATTCTTTCTTCTGATTATCAGGTATAATTATTTTATCGGCCCTTTTGCCAAGGACCTCTTCCCTGCTGTAACCGAAGATCCTTTCTGCCGATCTGTTCCATTCGGTTACTTCAAATTTCAGATTCCATTCAATAACTCCAAGCGGCGTTTGTTCCAGATGAAGCTGAAGACGCTGTTTCGATCTTCTTAAATCGTCCTCTGTCTTCTTAAGATCACTTATATCCCTGATAATTGTTGACAGATATTCCACTTCACCGTTGGACGATTTGTGGGATAAAATAACCTGAGAAACGGGTATTCTAAAACCTTTACTGTGTATTATTTCGGATTCTCCCCGCCAGGAACCGTCCTTAATTGCTTCCGGTATGCCTTCAAATATAATTTTATTAAAAATATGTTCAGGATAGATATCTTTAATCGATTTGCCTGCAATATCATCAACATCTTCCCGGCCTAAAAGAATTACGCCTGCCCTATTGATATATGTTAACCGCAAGTCGGGATCAAAAGTTGCGATCATATCGGGAGTGGATTCAAGGATCGCGATCAGCCTTGTCTTCTCTTCTTCAGACTTGCTGCGTTCTATCTCAGCGCCTGTTCTTTCTGCAAAGACATGGAGAATCGATTCAACAAACTTCAAGTCCCTTACAGGATCCCTGAAAAGAGCCGCCATAACGGCAACTATATCCCCCCGGGTACTATATATGGGAACGCCCACATAGCCTTCAACGGCAATCTCTTTAAGCTTCCGGTCTTCACTGAAAATATTTGCCGCATTCTCTTTATATGAACAGTGGATGCCTTTCAGAAGATTGCCGCACGGCGTTTTATCAGGCTTAAATTTAAAATTCTCTTTTTTCTCATTATCAAGAATAACCGACAGCGTTTCAATATAGGTTTCATCATTAATGATCTTGATCATCCCGATAAAAGTAAAATCCGACTTAAGGATCTTCGTTAACTGAAGCACTATGGAATCAAAAAATTTTTCGCCAATATTTGAGGATAATCCTATTACAATATCGGTTACTGCAGTTTCAACTCTGCTCCGTTTGGTTATTTCATAACCGGCAAAAAAGATATATTTCTCGTTATTTATCTCAACTAATTTTGCCGAAATTGAAATATACCGGACTTTACCGCTCTTTGAGAATAATTCCAGCTTATAATCCTCGACATACCCTTCTCTGAGCAATAATTCCTTTAAAAGGTCTCTCTGCCTTGTATCTTTGTAGACATTCAGATCATAAACGGATCTTCCGATTACCTCAGACTTTCTAAATTCAAATAATTCCAGCGCATTCTCATTCGCCTCTATGAGCTCTCCCTCTTCAAATCTGCTGATCACGGTAATTAAAGAATTTATAAAAAAAGCATTTTTCCTTTCAGCATCCGCGGCTCTAACTTTTTCGTATAATGTACTATGGAACCGGTCCTTCAGTCTATCATACTTTTCCCGAAGCTCCTGTAACTCCCTTAACAAATTCTTCTTATCGATAATATCTTCACTTACTTCAGTAATGTTATCATCACTCATAGGATCACCCGACTATTTTGATCTTTAAATATCCAAACATAAAGATAACCATAACATCCTGCTCAGTCAATTAATTATAAATATGCGGCGCAGGTTGGGGAGAAGATCAAAAGGTCAATATAAATGTCGAGCCTTCTTTACTGTTTTTTCTGGCCTCGATCCTGCCGCTATGCAGTTCCATTATCTTCCTGCAGATGGCAAGGCCTATGCCTGATCCTTTATATTTACTCTTCGGATTCAATCTTTTAAATAAATCAAATATTCGATCCGACTGATACGATTCAAAACCGATCCCGTTATCTTCAACAAATATCTTTACCGTGCCGTCGTCGTGTTTGCTGCCGTAGATCCTGATCACAGGATATCTGTCGTCGCTTCTGAATTTAATTGAATTGCTTATAATATTCATAAAAAGCCTGTGAATGTGCGTAGGGATGCCGCTGATATGAGGCAGATCGGATATTTCAACTTTCGCCGACGTTTCGCTTATTAATGACCCCAGATCACTTATTACATCTTTCAAGATCTTTTTCAGGTCTATTTTGATCAGAGATTTTGAGTCCCAGGGAATTTTTGACAGTATTAATAATTCTCCGATCATAGACTGCATTCTTTTAATGGATTCTTCAATCCTGCCGAAATATTCCCCGCCTTTGCCAGTAACAAACAGGTCGGATTCGTTCTTCAATAACTCCAAAAAGGAATGCACAGTATTTAAAGGTTCCTGCAGATCGTGAGAAACAGCAATTGTAAACTGTTCAAGGTCTTTTTTAGATTTATCAAATTCACGTATCAGATCTTTCAAAGCCATTCCGGCCCGCATATCGTCGGTTATTTCAGTAATGATCCCTAAAAATTCTTTTCCTCTGCCCCGCAAATCCCTGAGGGAAGCCCAATATATATTCACCTGAAGTATTGAACCGTCTTTTTTAACTGTTTCAAATACTTTGCTCTTCTTCTCGCCAATATCAGACCCGAGAAAATTACAATACTCCTTTAATAGGCTTTTATCATCTTCATTATACAAGAAATCGAAAAAGGAATTACCTGCAATTTCGTCCGAACCGGAGCAGTACATTTCATTAAAAGTTCTGTTTACATAAATAATATCACCTTTATGGTCAATCCTGACAATCCCGTAAGGGATCAGATCGAGAAGTTTGATGTACTTATCTTCCATAAGAGAATATTTTTTTTCATCATCTTTCGGAAGATGCGGATTACTAAAATCAATCTGATAATAGACGCTGCTGTCAATAATTATTTGATTGCCTCTAAGGGATATGCTGACAGGCTTGCCGCATCTCCCCTGTATATGGAAATTTTTTGCCTTCCTGACTTCACTAAATGACTCTGCCAGTTCATTAAAGGTGACCTTTCCTCTCTTTTCCCACAATATCAGGTCAGTGACGTTCCTCTTTTTCAGTTCACTTTTTGAAAAACCTAAAATTTTACATGCGCTGTCATTTGCATAGATTATTTTTCCATCAGCGCCGGCAAAAATAATAATGCCCATCTCTATATTATCCAGAACCACTCTGTAGATCTTTTCAATATTCTTCATATTATATCTTTTATTATCATTATTGACATAAAAAACCGGCACCATGCAAAAATAATTCCATTAAACGGAAAAATCTTTTTCCCGCATATAACCAAAAGTACCTTCAAAGAATAGTAATGTGATTGAACCGGAAAATTAATGAATTATATGATATCTGTACTAAATAGTGCGATTTATGTCTGTAAAATTACTTATAGAAAATTATACCTAAAAATGATCATCATTCAATAGGTAAAAATATTATTTTTGCCTCACGAATTCAGCCAGAGGCTCTGGTTATTTGAGTGGGGATTGTTAAGGTAAGTTTATAGAGAGATAATTTATCATAGTTCTGTTTTTTCTAATTTGAGTTAAAGATCACCCATTCTATAGCATATTTCAGCAGATGATATGAATCATCAAGATTCAGTTTTTCTTTAATATTTCTTCTATATGATTCAACAGTATGAACACTAATGTCCAGTCTTTTGGCAATTTCAGTGATCTTATACCCCTTGCCTGTCAAAAGAAAAACTTCAAATTCTCTGTTACTAAGCATCTGGACCGTATATTCCTGATCTTTTTTACCGCTCCGAAGGAGTCTATTTAAGATCATAAGGGATGCGTTTGCATCCAGATATATGCCTCCATCCAGAACTTTTTTTACAGCTTCAAGAATATTTTCACTTTTATTCTTTTTAGTCAGATATCCGGAAGCTCCTGCCCGGATCGCTCTTTCGGCAAAGAATATGTCATCATATATAGACAGAACAATAATCTTAATTTCACTGTTAATCATACTTATCTTTTCAATTAATTCAATACCGTTTTCATCATCACTGAGAGCAATATCCAGAATTATTAAATCGGGACTATATTTGTTCACACACTTCAAAGTAGTTTTGATGTCGCCTGCTTCGCAGCAGACATTATAATTATCACTGCTGGAAAAAATATTCTTAATTCCTTCTCTGATCACAGGATGATCGTCAACGATCATAATTTTATATTTAACATCTTCTGATAAGCTCATTTAATCCCGCATATATTCATCATCTTCAATAATATCACAAGGCTATAAAAAACCTTTTATCTAATTTAAACCTAAATGTCGGTGAAGTCAATAGGAAGTGTAATGAACGCTACATAGAGTGTAATGAACTGCATCAAAACCGAATATTATGTCAAAAAAGAGGATTTGTTATTTCTTTATAGTTCTTAACGCTTACGCCGCTTTTATATTACAATCTCCTGTAAAAGGATTTAAAACTCATTTTATCCAGCCGTCTCCGCTCTGCTTTGTGCCAGGGATCTCTTTCTTTGAAGTTACCGGGGCTCTCCTCACATCTTCAATAAATTTTCTTAAACCCTGGGCTTCAGGATGATTGGGATCTATCTTTAAGACTTCCTCCCAGGCATCGGCAGCCTTTCTGTAATCCTTTTTGTCATTATAATAGGATACTCCCAGGTTATACCTTGATTGAATATGCCTCGGAGCATCCTGCGCTGCTCTTTTAAATTCCTTGATCGCCCTGTCAAAATCGCCGATCCTTCTGTACATGACGCCCATATCGGTTCTTACATTGGGATCTTTGGGGTTTATCCTAAGAGCTCTCGAATACATCTCAATAGCCTTCCTGTGCTGTCCCGTATCAAAGTACCGGTTTCCCAGCTTTACAAGAGCGTTATAATTGAGCGGATCCTTTTTAAGTATATTCAGATACTGCGGCTCAACGCGGCTGCTCTGACTGCCAAGGATTTTGCCCGTATCTTTGTTTATCCTGTAAACGGTTTTATCATCGTCTTTTTGACAATTAATCCCGCTCAATAACAGTGCAAAGATAATTAATAGGATCGAGAGTCTCATAAATAGCGTCTCCTTTTTTATCCCACCTTCTGAACCTTAATTGCACAGACCTTGGTTTCCGGTATTTTAGCAACAGGGTCTATTGCTGCATTGGTCAGTTCGTTTGTAGGGCTTTCGGCAAAGTGAAATGTCATTGAAACCACCCCGGGAGGACAGATATCCGTAACTTTAGCCTTTACATTGACTTCCCCTCTTCTTGAAACTGCCTGAACCATATCACCGTCAGAAATCCCATACTTTTCAGCATCAGCAGGATTAATATTGAGCAGTTCTTCGCTGTTAAGCCGGTTCAATCCCTCCACTTTACGCGTCATTGTGCTTGTATGATAATGGAAAAGGCTCCTGTCTGTTGTAAGGATAAGGGGATATTCATCATCCGGCAATTCATCGCTTTCACGGTACTCAAGAGGTACGAATTTCCCTTTTCCGCTTGCAGAAGGAAATTTTTCACTGTGAAGGATGGGAGTACCGGGATGACCGGAATCGGGACATGGCCACTGCAGACCCTGTTCCTTTATCCTTTCATAGGAAATCCCTCCGTAACTGGGTGTTAGTGAAGACAATTCTTCGAAAATATCTTCGGGAGAATTATAATCGAACCCTTTTCCTCCCATTCTTTTTGCCAGTTGGGAAGTTATCCACCAGTCCGGTTTTGCATCACCAACAGGTTCGATTGCCTTATATGTTCTCTGCACCCTTCTTTCGGTATTTGTCACGGTTCCGTCCTTCTCGGCAAATGAAGCGCCCGGAAGAACGACATCTGCAAATTTTGCCGACTCTGTAAGAAATATATCCTGAACAACAATAAAATCCATTTTTTCCATGGCTTTTCTTGTATGCCCCGCATCCGCTTCACTGAGAACAGGATTTTCGCCTACCATATAAAGGGCTTTGATCTCTCCTTCCAAGGCTTTGTCAAACACAACAGTGTGCGTTAATCCGATTTTATCATCAAGCTTTACTCCCCATGCCTTTTCAAACTTTGCCTTTGCATCGGGATTATCAACACGCTGATATCCGGGATATACGTTGGGAAGGCCTCCCATGTCGCATGCTCCCTGAACATTATTCTGGCCTCTCAGAGGATTAACGCCCGTGCCCGGTTTGCCTATATTGCCGGTAAGCATGGCAAGATTTGCTATTGCAAGAACATTGTCTGTTCCATGTGTATGCTGAGTGATTCCCATTGCGTATAGAATGGAAGCAGTACCTGCTGCAGCGTACATTCTTGCCGCCTCTGCTGCATTTTCTCCGGGAACACCGGTTATCTCTTCCACATAATCGAGAGTGAACTTTTTCAGTGATTCCTTAAATTCCTCGAAATTTTCGGTTCTTTCATTTATAAATGAATCGTTCTGCAAATTTTCATCCACAATAACCTTCATCATACCCATCAGAAGGGCAACGTCCGTTCCGGGTTTATGCTGAAGGAAGATATCCGCATGTTCGCACAGAACTATCTCCTTCGGATTTGCCACAATCAGTTTTGCTCCCTTAGCTGCAGCTCTTTTTACATTAAGAGCAAGAACAGGGTGCGCCTGCGTGGTATTTGTCCCGATTGCCAGAATACATGAAGCCTCTCCAATATCCGCAACCGAATTTGTCATTGCGCCGCTTCCGAAAGAAGTGACCAGACCGGCCACAGTGGGAGCGTGTCAGAGACGGGCGCAGTGGTCCACACTGTTGGTTCCCAGCACTGCTCTGGAAAATTTCTGTATTACATAGTTGTCTTCATTAGTGCATTTTGCAGAAGCAAAAACCGCCACTTCATCGCTTTTGCAGCTTTTCAGTTTTTCAGCAGCGAAATCAAGAGCCTCGTCCCATTCGGCTTCAACAAGTTCGCCATTTTTTCGGATAAGAGGTTTTGTGAGCCTTTCGGGGCTGTTAATAAAGCCGAATCCGTATCTTCCTTTAACGCAGAGACTGCCCCTGTTGACAATATTTTCACCATCGCCGCGCACGCTTACAATTTTATGGCCTCTTACACCGAGCAAAATTCCGCATCCCACACCGCAGTATGTGCATACGGATTTAACTTCCCTGGCAGGCTGCTCCGTGGTTTTAGGAAGGAGCGCGCCAACGGGACATCTCACAACGCATTCGCCGCACGATTCGCAGCGGGACTCGACAATTGGGCCTCCTCCGAATGTACTTACCCTTGTACTGTATCCCCTGTTGGAAAAATCGATTGCATTGATGTTCTGAAGCTCACTGCAGGTTCTTATGCATATTCCGCAATAAACGCATTTATTTGGGTCTCTGTCAAAAAAAGGATTTGAATCATCAATGGGATCATCCATTTCTGCAAATCTCAGTCTGTTCAGTTCATCCGCTTCAAGCCCGAGATATTTTGCAATTCTCTGAAGTTCGCAATCATCATTCTTGCCGCAGGTTATACAATCTGTTTTATGATTTGCAAAGAGCAATTGAACAGGCACTTTTCTTACCTTTTTAAGCTCTTCGCTGTCCGTTTTTACAACGAGACCCTCTTCAACGGGCGCCCTGCATGAAATAGTAAGCCCTCTGCCTGCAACATCAACCATGCATACCCTGCAAACGGCAACTTTTTCAAGGTCAGGGTGATAGCAGAGATGAGGGATATATATATCATTTTCCAGCGCAGCCTGAAGTATGGTTTTATCCTTATCTGCGCTTATCTCCAATCCGTCAATTGTTAGTTTTACTTTTTCCATTTTACTATTCTCCATCCTTTAATTGTCCCGGAATGCAGACAACTGCATTAAATTTGGGCGGACATTTCTCAAAGCACATGCCGCATTTAATGCACTTCTCCTGATCCACAATATGGGGTTCCTTCTTTTCACCGATAATCGCATCGGCCGGGCACGCTTTGAAACAGAGCCTGCAGCCTGTGCACTTGTCAGTGTCAATTTTGTATGAAATGAGATCCCTGCAGACAAGGGAGGGGCATTCCTTCTTGTTTATATGCGCCTCGTATTCATTTCTGAAATAACGCAATGTAGAAAGAACCGGATTCGGCGCAGTCTGCCCCAACCCGCACAGGGAAGTTCTCTTAACAGCATATCCTATCTCCTCAAGGAGATCAATATCGTCCGGTTTCCCTCTGCCCTGAGTAATGTCATTAAGAATATCAAGCATCTGTTTTGTCCCCAATCTGCAGGGAACGCATTCTCCGCATGATTCCTTCTGGGTAAATTCAAGAAAATAACGGGCAACATCAACCATGCAGTTATCCGCATCCATAACCACCATACCGCCGGATCCCATAATGGTTCCGGCCGCGTTGAGGGAATCGTAATCAACGGGAGTATCCAACTTCTCTGCCGGGATACACCCTCCCGAGGGGCCTCCGGTCTGTACTGCCTTGAATTCCCTGTCATTTAAAATTCCTCCGCCTATATCATAGATCATTTCACGAAGAGTTATTCCCATGGGCACTTCAACAAGACCGGTTCTCTTTACCTTTCCTACAAGGGCAAAAGTCTTTGTACCCTTGCTCGCTTCGGAACCGACCTGGCTGAACCACTGAGCCCCCTGCTGCATCACAAGAGCCACGGAGGCAAGGGTCTCAACATTATTTATAATTGTAGGTTTGCCCCAGAGGCCAGAAACTGCAGGAAAGGGCGGCCTGGGCCGGGGCATTCCCCTTTCGCCTTCAATTGAAGCTATTAAGGCTGTTTCCTCTCCGCAGACAAAAGCGCCGGCCCCCTCTTTTACTTTAATATGAAAAGTGAAACCGGTTTCCATTATATTATCCCCGAGAAAACCCAGGTCCTTTGCCTGTTTTATGGCAAGGTCGAGTCTCTCCAGAGCGAGAGGGTATTCTGCCCTACAATAGATATAGCCTGTATCTGCCCCAATTGCACGTCCCGCAATTACCATTCCTTCAAGGAGCGCATGGGGATCGCCTTCAAGGAGCGACCTGTTCATAAATGCTCCGGGGTCGCCTTCATCGGCATTGCATATAAGGTACTTCTGATCGCCTTCCGCATCATGGCAGAACTGCCATTTTCTCCAGGTAGGAAATCCGGCGCCGCCTCTTCCTCTCAGCCCGGATATTTTTATATTGTCAATAATTTCTTCGGAAGTCATTTCAAGCGCTCTTTTCAATCCGCTGTATCCGCCATTGGCAATATAATGCTCAACATTGGCAGGATCAATACTTCCGCACTTCTTTAAAACCCTTCTTATCTGCGGTTTGAACACCGAAGTATCCTGAATCTTCTCTATATCAGCGATCTTTCCTTGGCCTATGGTTCCAAGGGCATACTCGGGAACAGGGTCATTGCCGATAATATATTTTTCAACCAGCTCTTTTGCTTTCTCAGCGTCAATTCCGCCATAGCACACAGCCGGATTTCCCGGTTTGGCAATTGTAACAAGGGGTTCGGCATAACATAATCCTATACATCCAACCTCAATAATAGTGCAGTCAATACCGGACTTATCCGCCTCGCTTCTTAACGCTTCAAGCGTTTCCAGCGAGCCTGCGGACCGGCCGCATGTGGCAGTGCCCACCAAAATTACAGGTTTTTCGCCACACTGCATCGATTCCCATTCCTTTTCCGATTTAACCATGATATCTTCAAATTTAGTTTTCATTTTTACCACCCTTACCAAAGAGTTCGGCAACTTTTTTAGGCGTTAGCTTTGCCTCAACTTTTTTGTTTACCATTATGCACGGAGCAAGGCCGCAGGCCCCGATACATGCAACAGTTTCAAGGGAATACTCAAGATCGGGCGTTGTGCCCCCCTCTTTTATTCCCAGCTGTGTTTCAAGCTCATCAAGAATTCTGGGCGCGCCCCGGACATGGCAGGCAGTACCCCTGCATACCATAATAAGATTTTTCCCCATGGGAGAAAACCTGAACTGCGCATAAAATGTTGCCACAGCATATACCTTACTTTCGGGTATTCCTGCAAAACGGCCTATTTTATACATAGCTTCTTTTGGGAGATAACCGAATTCTTCCTGTACCTTCTGCAAAAGCGGTATCAACTCCTCTTTTGAGCCTTTAAATTCGGAAAAAACTGTTTCTAAGCGCTTTTCCATATTATTGCATCTCCTAAGTACATTTCATTTAAGCAACAGAATATAATTCTGTTATTGAGAATATCTTAATCTGTTTATTATAAAAGGGCAAATCTCAACAGCGGTTCGACTATACCCTTAAAAATATGATCAGTTTAATTATATTATTTGAATTATCTTAGATAATAATTTTATATATGCAAATATATTTCTTTAATACCGGCTTCCAGTAAAACTATAATATAAAATTTTTTACTCAAATAATACAATTTCAACAAATCATAATTATAAACACATGTAGTTTTATGCAAGCAAAAAACGGCCAATCATAATAATCTGAGGGCTGCCCGCTCTTGAGCAGGCTCAGGGCAAGCCCTTTAGTAAATCTCCCGCCTCGCTCTGTTCGGCACCCCCCCCTTTAATAAAGGGATCAGGGGGAATTCAAACATCATGCTTGATGCTTGGCATGGAACGCACCGCTCGCCATGAAAATATGTTGTATCCGGCATATGGGAAGTTCTTTGCAGGAAGTTACTTAATAGTAAAGTGAAATACGGGATTTGCGGATTTGTTTAATGAAAGCAAAAATTTCGGGGCGACTGGATTTGAACCAGCGACCACATGACCCCCAGTCATGTGCGCTACCTGACTGCGCCACGCCCCGATATTGGATTCTTATAAAAACATATTCAAACCGGATAATTCTGTATAAGAATCAGGTGCATTTTCGTCTATATCTAATAAGTGTCAAGTATTTTCTTAAAGTTATTGCACTTTAAACGCCGGATTCGGGGATCATCGAAGTTTTTTACCGAAAATTCCAGTTGACATTTTTTTCCGTTTCATTCTAAATTCAAAGCATTAAGCTCAGCGACACGAAATATTTATAAATCCATTCTAAAATAAACCGAAAACCATCTCAGGGGGGACTTCGCGTAACTTGGAACGTTATAGGTAAGATTCCGGAACAAAAGGATTGAAAGGTGTAAAAAGTCCGGCGGATTTTTAGTATAGGTTGCTTTGAGAGCAACATATACAAGTAAATAAAATAGTTGACAGTACCGGATATTAGGAGGATATAATGTATATTATGAATTATATTAAACAATTAACTAAAACAGCAACATGAGTCTATGCAGTCATAAAAAGCAACTTTTGCTTTTTTCATTTAGTACACATAATCTTATGTTATGTGTAAGGAGATGCATCCAAATAATAGATGAGGAAGCAAATGAGTAAAACAAAAAAGTTAAGTTATCCCGAAGATTTTATAGATAAATTTATCTGTGGAAACGCTGTGGATGTAATGAAAAAGATACCTGATGGGGCAGTTGACTTAGTTGTTACTTCACCACCATATAACCTAAAAAACTCGACGGGAAACGGAATGAAAGATGGTAGGGGTGGCAAGTGGTCGAGTGCTGCACTGATTAATGGGTATTCTCATTATGATGATAACATGCCTCATGAAAAATACGTTGAATGGCAAAGGGAATGCCTTTCTGAAATGTTGAGAATTATTCCTGATGATGGTGCTATTTTTTATAATCATAAGTGGCGTGTTCAAGCTGGTTTATTGCAAGACCGCCATGATATTGTTTCCGGATTTCCTGTCAGGCAAATAATTATTTGGAGGAGAAAAGGCGGAATAAACTTTAATCCGGGATATTTTTTACCAACTTATGAGGTTATATACCTAATCGCAAAACCAAAATTCAAACTAGCAAAAAAAGCAAATGCACATGGTGATGTATGGGAATTTGGCCAAGAGAGTAAAAACAAACATCCTGCTCCGTTTCCTGAAGAGTTAATAGAAAGAGTTATATCGTCAACTAATGCAAATATTATTCTTGACCCCTTCATGGGTTCAGGGACTACGGCAGTAGTAGCAAAAAAATTGGATAGAAAGTTTATAGGTATAGATATTTCCCCTGAATATTGCAAAATGGCAAAAGAACGCCTTATCAACCCGCTTTCAATAATAAAGAGAAGCAACAAAAGCCAAACAAAACAACAAACATTGTTTGATGTCGTGGAGAATCAATGAAAACGTATACTAAAGTGAGTTTAATTGAGGCACTTATAGAGATTCGTAATCAAGGCTGGATTCCCACTGGAAGAAAAAATAATGATGGTGGTGTTGGCAATACACTAGAGGATTTATTGGGCATTGAAGAAAATAATTGTAAGCGTCAAACTAACCCCACCTTGCCAAGTATAATATAATGTGATATATGTTGCGCCTATAGAGAGGAGGGACATATGAACAGAAGAAATGCAGAATTAAAAAAACATTGGGAAAATCA